>NZ_CP060201.1:3341666-4010000 GCF_013407925.2 Pseudomonas protegens
AGTTCGGTTTCGTAGAAGCGCAGGTAGGCCTGCCACAACGGCAGCCAGGCGGCATGGTCGGCAGCGGTGACGGGGCGGATCTGGATCTGGCTCATGAAGGCTCCTTTATTGTTCTGGGCGGGCACTCAGCCCATCAGTTGCGACAGTTGTTGGTCACGCGGGTCGGCGCTGGCCGCCAGACCGTCGCGGACCCCGGCAATATCTTCGGCATTGCGGTTCTGGCTGAGCTTGCGCTTGCCCTCCAGGCGCTGGATCGGCAGGGCGAAACCGACAATCGCTTTGAGCATGCCGTCGATGTAGTCGGCCGGGGCATCGGCGACTTTCCACGGCTGCGGGCGACCGGCCTCGTGGCGCTCGGTCAGGCCCTCGACCACCTGCCGCAGCCGCTGCGGATCGGTGAAGACCTCCGGCTGGCCATAGGCGTGCACCGCCACGTAGTTCCAGGTGGGCACCACTTTGCCGTGTTCGGCCTTGCTCGGATAGAACGACGGGCTGACGTAGGCGTCTTCGCCGCTGAAGATCACCAGGGCCTCGGCGCCGCTGGCCAGTTCGGCGCATTGCGGGTTGGCCTTGGCCAGGTGTCCGTAGAGGGTGCCATTGGGCCCCTGTGCGGGGTCCAGCAGCAGTGGCACGTGGCTGGCCTGCAGGCCCAGGGCGCCCCAGGTCACCAGGGTGGCCAGGCGGCTGTGCTGGATCACGCCCTGCAGGCGGGGGAGGTCTTCATCGACGAAAGCGCGCGGTAGGTACATGGAAAAAATCCTTGGCGAGTGGCTGCATCCTAGGCAGGCTAATGGTTCGTTGTAAGAGCCATCTCTGGTCTATTTCATAGGTCCAATTCCTGGGAGATCCCGCGATGAACAGTGCGTTGCCTCCGCTGTCTTTCAACCCTGCCGGGATCGAGCTGGATCGCCGCCAGGGCCTCAGTCGCCAGCTGTACCAGGCCCTGCGCCTGCGGGTGCTGGACGGGCGCCTGGCCAGTGGCACGCGCTTGCCGGCCAGCCGTGATCTGGCGGCGGCGCTGGGGATTTCCCGCAACAGCGTGGTGCGCGCCTATGACCAGCTGTATGCCGAGGGTTTTATCGAAGGCCGGGTCGGCGATGGCACCTACGTGGCCCAATTGCCGGAAACCCGCTTACCCATCAAAAAATTATCCACAAAAGTATCCACAGGCTTGCCAACAGGCTTACCCACAGGTTTATCCACAAAATCGACCGAAATAACTGGTTATCCATCCAGTAAAGTTATCCACAGCAGTGGTCTGCAGCGCCTGCAAAAGCATCATCTGAGCACGCCACCCGGTGGCCCGCCGCGGGCTTTTCGGGTCGGCGTGCCGGCTTTCGATCTGTTCCCGTTCGAGGTCTGGGCCAAGCTGAATGCGGCTTTCTGGCGCAGGCCGAACCTGCATCAGCTGTGCTACGGCGATTCGCGGCTGCGCAGCCTGATCGCCGCTTACCTGCGCAGCGCCCGTGGGCTGCAATGCAGCGCTGAACAAATTGTGATCACCAGTGGCGCGCAACAGGGCATCAGCCTTTGTGCACAGCTGCTGGTGGAGCCCGGCGACGTGGTGGCTGTGGAAAACCCCGGCTATCGGGCGGCCGGTCACGCCTTTGCCGTGGCCGGGGCGCAACTGCAGGGCGTGGCGGTGGACCAGGAGGGCATCGACTGCCGTCAACTGGAGCAGATGGACCAGTGCCGCCTGGCCTATGTCACCCCGTCCCACCAGTACCCCACCGGGGTGATCATGAGCCTGGCCCGGCGCCTGGAGCTGCTGGCCTGGGCCGAGCGCAGCGGCGGCTGGATCGTCGAGGACGACTACGACGGCGAGTACCGCTACAGCGGCGCGCCCCTGGCCCCGCTGGCGGCGCTGGACCGCCAGGGCCGGGTGATCTACGTCGGCACCTTCGGCAAGGTGGCGTTCCCGGCGCTGCGCCTGGGCTACCTGGTGTTGCCGCCGGATCTGGTGCAGGCCTTTGCCCGGCGCCGGGCGGTGGACGTGCGCCATTCCGAAGTCAGCACCCAGGCGGTGATGGCCGAGTTCATGGCCGCCGGGCACTTCCAGCGGCATATCCGGCGCATGCGCCGCGCGGCGCAGAGCCGGCTCAACCGTTTGCTCGCCGCTTGGCCCCAGGCGATCCCGGGCGTCGGGCCGCTGCCCACGGTGGCCGCCGGGCTGCACCTGACGGTGCGCGTGGACAGCCTGGCCCGGGAGCAGCAACTGCTGGAGCAGGCGGCCAGCGTCGATGTCGAGGTCAATGGCTTGAGCACTTACTGGCTGCCGGAAACCCGGTTGCCCGAGGACCAACGGGCCGGGCTGGTACTGGGCTTCGCCGCGGTGCCCGAGGCCGATATCCAGGCCGCCCTGGGCCGCCTGCGCCAGGCCTGGCGGGTCTGACCGGGTATACTCGCGGCCATTTCCTCGCCCGAGATAGCTCATGAGCCAGACCCTTCCCATGGCGCCGCAACGCACGTTCGGCGCCCCCCTGTTCGCCTTGCTGCTACTGCTGGCCGGCGCCTTGTTCCTGCAGGCCCAGGTGGGCGCGCGACAGGTGCTGCTGTTGCTGCTCGGTGCCGCCCTGGGGCTGACCCTGTACCACGCGGCTTTTGGTTTTACCTCGGCCTGGCGGGTGTTTATCCGCGATCGGCGCGGTGCCGGCCTGCGGGCGCAGATGGTCATGCTGGCCCTGGCGGTGCTGCTGTTCTTCCCGGCGCTGGGGGCGGGCAGCCTGTTCGGCCAGCCGGTGGTGGGGCTGGTGGCGCCGGCCGGGGTGTCGGTGATCGTCGGTGCCTTCATTTTCGGCATCGGCATGCAACTGGGGGGCGGTTGCGCCTCGGGCACCCTGTTCACCGTCGGCGGCGGCAATGCGCGGATGCTGGTGACCCTGGCGTTCTTCATCTGCGGCTCGCTGCTTGCCACACAGCATGTGCACTGGTGGTTTGCCCTGCCGTCGCTGCCGCCGATCTCCATCGTCCAGAGCTTCGGCGTCGGCCCGGCGCTGGGTTTGAGCCTGTGCCTGTTCGCGCTGATCGCCTTGCTCACCCAGACCCTGGAAAAACGCCGCCATGGCAGCCTCGAAGCCCCGGTCGCCAGCCAGCACCAAGGCTGGCGCCGGTTGTTGCGCGGTCCCTGGCCACTGGTCTGGGGCGCGGTGGCCCTGGCCTTGCTCAACTTCGCCACCCTGGCCCTGGCCGGGCGCCCGTGGGGCATCACCTCGGCCTTTGCCCTGTGGGGCGCGAAAGTCGCCAGTGGCTTGGGCGTGGACGTGGGCAGTTGGGTGTTCTGGCAGGGCGCGGCGAACGCCAAGGCCCTGGCCGCCCCGGTGTGGCAGGACATCACCAGCGTCATGGACATCGGCATCGTCCTGGGGGCCTTGCTGGCAGCGGGGCTGGCGGGACGTTTTGCCCCGAGCCTGAAGATCCCCACCCGTTCCCTGGTGGCGGCGGTGATTGGCGGGCTGCTGCTGGGCTACGGTTCGCGCCTGGCCTATGGCTGCAACATCGGCGCCTACTTCAGCGGCATCGCCTCCGGCAGCCTGCACGGCTGGCTGTGGCTGGTGGCGGCCTTTATCGGCAACGGTGTCGGCGTGCGCCTGCGGCCCTGGTTCTTCACCGAAGAACGCAGCCCCCAAGGCCTCACCGGCTGCTGAGCACTTGTCGTGGCGAGGGAGCTTGCTCCCGCTCGGCCGCGCAGCGGTCGTCAAGCCGGTTGTCGCGGTGTATCAGGCAGAACCGGGGAACCGCCTTTGGGCTTGCTGCGCAATCCAGCGCGAGCAAGCTCGCTCGCCACAGGGAGCGCGGTTCCCGTTCTGGATGAGGGTCAGGTGCCGGACTTGATCTTGGTCCAGGCCCGGGTCCGCGCCCGCTCTGCATCACGGGGCAGCGGTTGCAGCGTGTACAGGGTGCTCATCGCCGCTTCTGTCGGGTACAGGTTGGGGTTGTTGCGGATCGAAGGATCCACCAGTCCGGTGGCGTCCTTGTTCGGGTTCGGGTAACCGACAAAGTCGCTGACCGGGGCAATCACCTGGGGTTGCAGCAGGTAGTTGATGAAGGTGTAGGCATCTTCCGGGTCCTTGGCGCCCTTGGGGATCGCCAGCATGTCGAACCAGATCGGCGCGCCTTCCTTGGGCAGGCGCATGTCCACGATCACGCCGTTCTTGGCTTCCTTGGCGCGGTTGGCGGCCTGGGAGAAGCTCCCCGAATAGCCCACCGCCACGCAGATGTCGCCGTTGGCGATGTCGGCCATGTACTTGGACGAGTGGAAGTAGGTGATGTAAGGCCGGATCTTCATCAGCAGCGCTTCAGCCTTCTCGTAGTCCGCCGGCTTCTTGCTGTTGGGGTCCAGGCCCAGGTGCTGCAGGGCCAGGGGCAGGATTTCCGAAGGCGAATCCAGCAGGGCCACGCCGCACTGCTTGAGCTTGCTGATGTTCTCTTCCTTGAAGATCAGGTCCCAGCTGTCCACCGGCGCCTTGTCGCCCAGGGCGGCCTTGATCTTGTCCGGGTTGAAGCCGATCAGGATGGTGCCGTACATGTAGGGCACGGCGAATTGGTTGCCCGGGTCGTTGGCCTCGATCAGCTTCATCAGCTTGGGGTCCAGGTGGTTCCAGTTGGGCAGCTTGCTGCGGTCCAGGGGCTGGAACACCCCGGCCTCGATCTGCTTGGCCAGGAACACGTTGGACGGCACCACCACGTCATACCCGGAGTTGCCGGTCAGCAGCTTGGCTTCCAGGGCTTCGTTGGTGTCGAAGATGTCGTAGACCAGCTTCACCTGGCTGTTCTGCGCCTTGAAGTCTTCCAGGGCCTTGGGGGTGATGTAGTCGAACCAGTTGTACACCCGCAGGGTGCGTTCCTCGGCGTGGGCGGCGGTGCCCAGCAGGCTGGCGCACAGGGCCGGAGCGATAAAGCGTTGGAGTCTGTTCATGGTGCGAATCCCTCACTGGGCGCTTTGAAAACCTTCGAGAACGTTGACGGCGTTGATGCCGATTTCCTCTACCGCGTAACCGCCTTCCATGACGAACAGCACGGGCTTGCCGAGGGCTGCGATGCGCTTGCCCATGGCCAGGTAATCCGGGCTGTCGAGTTTGAATTGCGAGATCGGGTCGTCCTTGAAAGTGTCCACGCCCAGGGACACCACGATGATGTCGGCGTCATAGCGCTGGATCTGGTTGCAGGCCTGCTCCAGGGCCGCGCTCCACACATCCCAGCCGCTGCCGGCGGCCAGTGGGTAGTTGAAGTTGAAGCCTTCCCCGGCGCCTTCGCCGCATTCGTCGGCATAGCCCAGGAAGAATGGGAACTCGGCTTCCGGGTGGCCGTGGATCGAGGTGAAGAGCACGTCGCTGCGCTCATAGAAAATCGATTGGGTGCCGTTGCCGTGGTGGTAGTCGACGTCGAGGATCGCGACTTTCTTGTGGCCCTGGTCGAGGAAGGCCTGGGCGGCGATGGCGGCGTTGTTCAGGTAGCAGTAGCCCCCCATCAAGTCGCTGGCGGCGTGGTGTCCTGGTGGCCGGCACAGGGCAAACGCGCTGTGGGCGCCATTCTGGATATGGGCCTGGGCGGTCAGCGCCACTTGCGCCGCGCTGTAGGCCGCCTGCCAGGTGCCGGCGGTGATCGGCGCGCCGCCGTCGAAGCTGTAGTAGCCCAGCTGGCCATGGAGGCTGGTGGGAATCACGCTGCGCAGGGTGCGCGCCGGCCAGGTGTAGGGCAGCAGGTCGCCGTCGATGCCCTGGGCCGCCCAGCGTTCCCAGGCGCCTTTGAAGAAGTCCAGATAGGCGCGGCTGTGGATGCGTTCGATGGGCTCCAGGCCGAAATCCTTGGGCGCCTGCACCGGCCCCAGGTTTTGATGTTTCACCCGATCCAGCACGTGGTCGGCCCGGGAAGGCATTTCGAAGCAGGGCATCAGTTGCCCGTCGATGAGTTCGCAACGGCCGTGGTGCAGGTGGTGATCGTCCGAGTAGATCGTCAGCATTTTCTTGTTCTCCGTAGGCTGATTCGGTGGATCACAGTCTTGCGGGGCGCGGGGTTTCGGAGAACGGCAGGAGCGGCCAAAAGGGGATTGATCTGGCCAAAGTGTTTGACCGAAATTCGCCCCTTAAGGAGGCGCGGCGCCCCATTGCGGGGCGCCACGGGTTTCAGCCGGCGGGCGGAGTGGGAACGTAGCGCTGTAGCACCTTGAGCATGTCCTCGCGCTTTTTCCGGGCGATGGCTTCCAGCAACAGCGTGTAGCCCTTTTTCTCGCAGTGCTGGCCGACATTCGGGTCGGCGCCTTTTTCCAGCAGCAGGGTGAACAGTTCCAGGGTGTCCTGCTGGCTGACGGAGGGTGACTGGGCTTCGGCGGAGGTCTTGTCGGCGACCAGGGTCAGCAGGCTTTCGCCCACGGGCTGGTTATTGCAGACGGCACGGCCGTAGCTCAGGTTGAGGTTGGCGCCGGCCGCTATCAACTGCTTCATGGCCACGTAGTTGTTGCCCGAGAAGGCCCGGTACAGTGCGGTTTCGCCGTCATTCTTGTTGCGCAGGTCGAGGTTTTGCGGGTACTGCAGCAGCCAGCTGAAGCCTTGCAGGCTGCGCTTGTTCTCGGCCATCTGCATCAGTGGTGTCACGCCCTGGCTGTCGGGTTCGTCGATGGCCACGCCAGCCTCGATGAGGAACTTCAGGCGCCCGCCCTGGCTCAGGTCGGGGCTGTCGCCCAGGTCGCGGCGCATGGCCAGGGTCGCCAGGGTGGTCCAGTTGTACAGGCCGCGGGTGTGGGCGCCGTGCTCCAGCAGCAGCCGGGCGATGTCCAGGTGCGGTGCGTCCAGGGCGTGCAACAGCGCGCTGCGGCCATCGTCGGCCATGACCTCGCCGCTGATGCCACTGGCCAGCAGCCGCTGCACTTCGCCCAGGTCGCCGGCATCCGCGGCGGCCACCAGCGGCCAGAAGGCTTGGCACGCCTGGGGGTTGGCGGCGCTCAAGCCCAAGCGCTGCAGCACTCGGGGCGGGATGCTCATTTGGCGCTTCAGGCGCAGGCCGCAATACACCCGATAGCCCTCGATGGCCCGGCCCTGATGGGCGTTGTCCAGCGGCCGCTGTTCGAATAGCGCCCAGTCCAGGTCCGCCAGGTTGAGGTAGGTCGGCATGCGCCCCGGGTCGCGGCGCAGCACTTCCTGGAGCCAGGGGCGAGCCGTTTGTAGCTGCCCGGCCTGGCTGGCCCAGAAGGCGATGTCATTGAGCAGGCCAGCGTATTCGCGGCGCTCGGTGGCGATGCTGCGAAAGTCATGGGTGACGAAAAAGTCTTCCACTTTGCGGATGCCCGGCAGTTTGTCCTTGGCCGTGCGCAGTTGTTCGTGCAGCGCGCGGAACTCTTTCCAGAGGCTGTCCGGGGTCGAGGCTGGCGCAGGCACAAAGGCATTGACGGTGATCGGCCCGCTGCCTTGGGTGAAGGGGCGGAACCACGGCGGGAATGTCTCCAGGGCCTGCAACCACTGCCGCCCGGTTTCCTCGCTGATGGGTTGCAACGGGGTGAATTCCATCTGGCTAAGGTCCTGGCGGTGACTGATGGCCAGCAGCGGGTGCTGCGGATCGCGCTGGTCGATCAGCAGGTAGAGCCCGCTAAGTTGCCACTCGGATGGCTCCTTGCACTGAAAGCCCAGGGGCGTCAGGGTGATGCCGGGGGCCAGGCTGTTGCTCGTGGGCCAGATATCGCTGACCTGGATGTCATCGCCCGGGGTCACACAGGCCCGCAGCTCTTCAGGGCTGAACAGGACCATCGGCGGCGACTTGTAGACCCGCTGCCGGTACTGCAGGTCCTGATAGCCATTGAAGTAGAACAGCCCGCGGTACTGGCTCAGGACAATCCGCAGCGGCATCCGCGCCAGGCCCGGCAGGGGGAAAGGCTTGAGCTCCAGGGTGGCGGTTTCCGGGGAGTCGAGGACGAAGTTGCGGCGCATTCCCGACCATTTGAACCAGGCCAGGTCCACGTCGAAGGCCTGGGCCGCGGGGGCGGCAACCAGCAGTGCCAGCGCCAGGCCAAGCCCGCGAATGCCGTTGCGCCGGGCGATGGCGGTCAATAGGTTCACGTGTGCAGTCCCTTGCCGGTAGAAAGCCCGGCAATGTAATGCAATCGGCGCCGTTGTGCCGGGCTTTGTTGCAGGGGCGCAGCGGGTTCGGCGCCACGCCTCAAAGACGAAACGCCGTCGCCGGCGGTGGCGGCGCAAAGCCTTGCAGCACCTTGAGCATGTCGTCGCGCTTGCGCCGGGCCATGATCTCCAGCAGCCAGGTGTAGCCGTTGTTCTTGCAGTAGCGGCCGACGTTGGGATCGGCGCCTTTTTCCAGCAGCAGGGTGAACATGTCCAGGCTCTGTTGCTGGCTGACCCAGGGATTGATGACCTCGGGCGAGCCCTGTTCGGCGACGATCATCAGCAGGCTTTGGCGAACCGGCTGCTGTGCGCAGAAACCGCGGCCGTAGCTCAGGTTGAGGTTGGCACCGGCCTCTATCAGTTTTCTGGCAGCGGCGTAGTTGCCGCCCCTGAGCGCCAGAAACAGCGCGGTTTCGCCGTCTGGCCCGCTGCGCTTGTCGAGGTCTTGCGGGTGTTGCAGCAACCAGTTGAAGCGCTCGATGTCGTCGCGTTCCTTGGCCATGGCCTGCAGCACGGTGCCGCCCTGGACATCCTGTTCATCGATGGCGGCGCCGGCCTGGAGGAGGAAGTTCAAGCGCTTGGCCTGGCTCAGGTCCGGGTTGTCCTTGAGGTCGCGGCGCATGGCCAGGAACACCTGGGTGCGGCCGTTGTACTGGCCCTGGGGGCGGGCGCCATGGGCCAGCAACAGCCGGGCTATCTCCAGGTCGGGCTTATCCAGGGCGTGCAACAGCGCCGGGCGCCCATCGGCGGCGATCACGTCGCCGCGCAGGCCGTTCTCCAGCAGGCGCCGGACTTCGCCCGCGTCACCCTGGTCCACCGCCGTCACCAGCGGCCAGGCGCTTTGGCAGGCTAGTTCGCTGGGTGCCTCAAGGCCCAGGCGCTGGGTGACCCTGGCGGGGACCCCGAGCTGGCGTTGCAGGCGCAGCCCGCAATACAGCCGATAGTTCTCCATGGCCCGGCCCAGGTGCCTGGAGTCTCCCGGCTGCTGCTCGTACAGGCGCCAATCCAGGTCCGCCAGATTGAGGTAGGTCGGCATGCGTCCCGGGTCGCGGCGCAGTACATAGGCCAGCCAGGGCCGGGCGCTCTGCAACTGGCCGGCCTCGGTGGCCCAATAGGCGATGTCGTTGAGCAGGCCGGGGTAGGTACTGCGCTCGGGGGCGATCGCGCGAAAGTCATGGCGGGTGAAGAAGGCTTGCACCCGGACGATGCCCGGGGCCTTGTCCTTGGCGTCGCGCAGTTGCGCGTGCAACTGGCGAAACTGCGCCCAGACCTGCTCCGCGCCGAGCTCCGGCGCATAGGGCTTGACGCTCAGCTGGCCGCTGCTGGCGTCAAAGGGTGCCAGCAGCTTCGGGTACTTCTGCAGGGCTTGCAGCCATTGCTGCTGGACCTCGGCGCTGATCGGTTGCTGCGGGGTGAAGTCGATCCGTGCCTCGCCCTGGCGCTGACCGATGGCCAGCAACGGCCGCTGGGGATCGCGGCTGTCCACCAGCAGGTAGCGATTGCTCAACTCCCAGCCCGGGCTCTGGCAGTCGAAACTCAGTTTGGTCAGGCTCAGGGCGGCTTCCAGCTGCTTGCTCGGTGGCCAGTTGTCGGTGGCCGTAACGGGGCGCTGCTCGGGCACGCAGGCCTGTAGTTCCTGGGCATCGAACAGCGGCATGGGCGGCGACTTGTAGACCCGCTGCCGGTACTGCCCATCCGCATAGCCATTGAGATAGAACAGGCCGTGGTATTGGCTGAGGATCACCCGTGCCGGCGCCTGGGCCAGCCCGGGCAGGGGAAAGGGTTCGAGTTGCAGGGTGGCGGTTTCCGGATCGTCCAGCAGGATGCTGCTCTGCAACTCCCACCAGCGGATTTTCGACAGCTCGAAGGCCTGGGCGACGGGGCCGCCGGTCAGCAGCGTCAGTGCCAGACACAGCCCGCGAATACCGATGCGCCGGGCGATGGCGCCTGTGATTGGGTTCAAGCTTGCAGTCCCTTGCCGGTGTCAAAGGTCGGCAATGTAATGCAATCCGCAGCTTTATGCCGGGGTTTGTCTCAGGGCCGGAACTGGCTCGGCGCCACGCCGCTCCAGCGGATGAAGGCATGGCGAAAGCTCGCGGTTTCGCTGAAGCCCAGGGCCTCGGCGATGCGGTAGATGGGCATCTGGTCTTCGCAGAGCATCTGCTTGGCCCGCTCGAAGCGCAGCTCGTCCAGCAGTTCCTGATAGCTGCAGCCCAGGTCGCGCAGATGGCGGCGCAGGGTCCGGGCCGAGCAGTTCATCTGTTCCGCCAGCCCCTCCAGCCCCGGCGCGGCGTCCAGCTGCGCCGCCAGCAGCTGGCGGATGCGCCCCAGCCAGGCCTGGCGCCCGGTGAACTCGGTGTTCTGCTTGCGGCAGCGTTCGGCCATGGCCTGGTGGGTGATGGCGTCCGCCAGGGGCAGGGGGTGTTCGAGCCATTGCTGGTCGAAGGCGAAGGCGTTGCTGCTGGCGTTGAATTGCAGCGGACAGTCGAAGGCTTCGCGGTAGCGCTGTTGATAGTCCGGTGCCGGGTAGTCGAAGCGCGCCCCCAGCAGCGGCAACGGGTGGCCCAGCAAGTCGTCGCAGATGACCTTCAGCGACACCAGGCAGAACTCGGTATTGAACGCCGCCAGGGCCGGGTTTTCGCGGTAGCCGGCGGCGGTGAACCAGATGCGCGGGCCGTCGGCTTCCAGGCTCAGTTCGAAAAGTGTTCCCAACAGCGCCGGATAGCGCATGGCCAGGCGCAAAGCGTCACCTAAGGTGGCACTGGTGAGCAGGGCATAGCCGAGCATGCCGTAGGAGGAAACGTGCATGCGCCGGCCCAGTTCCAGGCCGATGTCCCGTTGCAGGGCCACGGCATTGGCACAGACCAGCATTTCCTGGTTGGTGGTGATGCGAGTGTCGGCGCGGCTCAGGTCGGCGGGGTTGATGCCGCTGCCGGCCAGCAGGGCTTCACTGTCCTGGCCCTGTTCCTTGAAGGTGTTGAGCACCAGGGAAACGGCGTTGAGGGTGGTGAGGTGCGAGTGCAGCATGCGCAGATTCCAGCCAGGGAAAGACCCTTAACCGGAGCAAGTTGCATGCCGCCCTGCATCTGCAGGTGCTGGAGCTGGTTGCAGGCGCTGGCTTGCCAGCGAAGAGGCCCTCAAGACCGCCTTCGCCGGCAAGCCGGCTCCTACGGATGGATCAGGCCAGTTCGCCGCACAGGTCCAGTTCCACCAGGCGCCGCACTTCGCTGTTGGCCAGCCCGGCGCCGAGCAGGGCGTTGAGCTTGCCGAACGCCGCTTCGCGAGTCATGCCGCCACCGGACAGCACGCCCACGCCGCGCAGGCGGCTGCCGGCTTCGTAGATGTCCAGCTCCACCCCGCCTTCATGGCACTGGGTTACCGCCACCACGACGATGCCTTGCTCCTGCGCGCGCTTGAGACTGGCGAGGAACGCCGGGTTGTCGCTGGGCCCGGTGCCGCTGCCGAAGCATTCCAGGACCAGGGCCTGGATGCCGCTGTCGAGCACGCCGTCCAGCAGCTCGGCGCCGATGCCGGGGAACAGCGGCAGCACGCCGACCTTGGCCAGCTGCCTGGCCTGGCGGTAGTCCAGCGCAGCAGGAAGCGCTTCGGCCTTTGCGCCGCCGCCATTGCGTTGCAGGGCGGCGAAGGGGTGACGGCCGAAGCTGCGGATTTTTGCGCAGCGGGTCGGTGCCAGCAGTTCGCCGTGGAAGTACAGGTGCACCCCCGGTGCCAGGCCCTGGCCCAGGGCCAACAGGGCGCCACTGAGGTTTTCCCAGGCGTCGCTGTCGGGCACGCCGGCCGGCAGCATCGAGCCGGTGAACAGCACCGGCGCCGGCAGGCCCAGCAACTGGAAGCTCATGGCGGCGGCGCTGTAGGCCAGGGTGTCGGTGCCGTGGAGGATCAGCACGCTGTCGCAGCCCTGGTCCACGGCTTCGACCACCGCTGCACGCAGGCGCTGCCAGTAGTCGGGGGTCATGTTGGCGCTGTCGATCAGCGGCGCCATCTCGCGAAAGCGCCAGGCCGGCACCACCAGTTCGGGCTGGCTGTCGAGGTAGGCGCGCATGCGTACGTCGAAACCCGAAGCCGGGGCCAGGCCGTCGGCGCTGGCCTGCATGCCGATGGTGCCACCGGTGTAGAGCACCATGACGTGCTGGGCGGCAGGGTAGGTCGAAGGGTTCATGGGATTCTCCGAAACGGTGAGTACCTGTGGCCGCGGGCAAGCCCGCGGCCACATTTATCGCACTGTAACCGACGGGCGCAGAGGACGCGCCCGTCGTTCACCCGTCAGCGTTGCGCTGCGGGCACGCCTTGCGGCTCGGCCTGGGTGGCGGCCGAAGGTTCGGCAGGCCAGGCCTTCAGGTCCAGGTCCAGATCGGCGAATTTGCGCGAGTCGAACACCGGCTGGTCGACCCCGGCGCGGCGCTGTTCGTCGTAGTCGCGCATCACCCGCAGGCCGACCTTGAACAGCATGGCCAGGGCCACCAGGTTGACGAAGGCCAGGCAGGTCATGGTGATGTCGGCGAAGGCGAACACGGTCGAGAGGTCTTGCATCGAACCCCAGACCACCAGCGCCAGCACCAGGCCGCGGAACAGCATCAGCACCGCGCGGTTGCGGGTGAGGAACTGCAGGCTGTTCTCGCCCAGGTAGTAGTTGTAGAGGATGCAGGTGAAGACGAATAACGACAGCGCGACGCTGACGAACAGGCGGCCCCAGTCACCGACCACGGCGGCCAGCGAGTTCTGGGTCAGGACGATGCCGTCGCCTTCGAAGCCCGGGGTGTAGAAGCCCGACAGCAGGATCAGCAGCGCGGTGCAGGTGCAGATCACGAAGGTGTCGAGGAACACGCTGAACGCCTGGACCACGCCCTGGGCGCCCGGGTGCTTCACCGCGGCCACCGCGGCGACGTTAGGCGCGCTGCCCAGGCCCGCTTCGTTGGCGAATACTCCACGCTTCACGCCCATGACGATGGCGCTGCCGAGCAGGCCGCCGAAGGCCGGGTCGAGGCCGAAGGCGCTCTTGATGATGGTTTCCAGCATGGCCGGTACGTGTTCGATCTGGGTGCCGATTACGTACAGGGTCACGGCGATGTAGGCCAGGGTCTTGACCGGCACCAGCAGGTCGGACACCGCGGCGATGCGCTTGATGCCGCCGATGAAGGTGATGGCCAGCAGCACCGCCAGGACGATGCCGGTGTGGCTTGGGGCGAAGGCAAAGGCGTCCTGCAGCGAGTGGGTCACGGTGTAGGACTGCAGGCCGATGAAGGCGAAGCCGTAGGTGACCAGCAGCAGGATCGAGAACACCACCGCCATGCCTTTGAGCTTCAGGCCGTGCTGGATGTAGTAGGCCGGGCCACCACGGTACAGGCCGTCGCCGTCGGCGCGCTTGTAGACCTGGGCCAGGGTGCATTCGAAGAAGCTGCTGGACATGCCGACCAGCGCGGTCACCCACATCCAGAACACCGCGCCCGGGCCACCCAGGGTCACGGCGATGCCGACGCCGGCGATGTTGCCCGCGCCCACTCGGCCGGCGAGGCTGAGCATCAGCGCCTGGAACGAGCTGAGCTGGCCGCCGCTGCTTTTCAGGCTGTCGCGGAACACCGCGAACATATGGAGGAAATGGCGCAATTGAACGAAACGCGAGCGGATCGTGAAGTAGCTGCCGAGCCCGACAATGAGCACGATCAGTACTTTCCCTGAGAGGAAGTCGTTGATGACTTCGAGCATGGATTATTCCTCGCTGTTTTTTGTGTAGGCAAAAGCAGAGCGGACGGAAACATTCTGTTACACCGCTGATTGCACGCACGGCAAGGCGGTGGGGCGAGCGTTCGTCCCGGTTCTATATTTCGCGGGTTGTTATTAGTTCGGGTTTCCCGTGGGGTTGAGCCTCGTTACCGACGGCTGTCCACGTGAAGAGGGGGCGCACTATACCGGTGCGCGGGCTCGCCGTCTGCATGTTGCGCGTCGAGCCGAGGAACGGCAGGTCGGGCGGGAGGCTGAAACGGTTCTTGTCATGGCCCGCAAAGCCCCGCGAGCAGAGGCCCGCATCATCCCCTCGAAATCGCCGCCAAGTCGTAGGAGTTGGCTTGCCAGCGAAGGGGCCCGTTTGAGGGGTGGCCGTCTTGAGGGCTTGTTCGCCGGCAAGCCGGCTACGGGATTACAGCCAGAATTGCTCTCGGCGCTCTTGGAAGTCCTTCAGTTCCCCCTGCTCCAGCAACTGCCGGATCCACGGCCCCAGCAGATCCAGCGAGCTGTCCAGAGGGGTGGGCCGCTGCCAGCGCAGCGGCACCCGGGCAAAGCGCTGCTGGTTGGCGCTGACCTGTTCGAGGATCTGCCGGTCCTGCTTGAGGATCACCTTGAACAAAGGCTGCAGCACGCCGCGCTTGAGCCAGCCCGGGGTGCGGCCGCGGGCCGTGGCGATGCGCGCGAACAGCCGCAGTTGGCCCTCGGCGGCCGGGCTCAGCCAGGCGCTGACCAGCAGGTTGAGCCGGCCCTGGCGGTCGCGGTATTCGATTTCCGCCAGCCCCGGCAGGCGAAAGCGCCCCATGCTGAGGCCGCGTTCGCCTTCGAACAGCCGCGATATCAGCCCGGACTGGGTGCCTTCTTCGCTGTACTGCGCTTCGATCCCGTCTTCCAGCTGATGCACCCAGGCGTGAATCCGCTGGCGTTGGCGGTCGTGGCGAATCCAGCCGGCGTGCACGAAATGGGTGTGGAAGCCGTCGAGGAAGTTCTCCGCGGCGTCCTGCAAGCTGCACTGCACCCGGTCGCTGATCCAGAACACATCCAGCGCCTGGGCCTGCTCGGCGGCGGCTACCGGCGGGGCATTCGGCCGTTCGCTGGCGAGGCTGGCCCACACCAGCCCCTGGGCTTCGCAGCTGTGCACAGGTTGCAGCAAGGGTTGGCTGCACCGCTGCTGCTCCTGGCCGGGCAGCTGAGTGCAACGGCCCTGGGGATCGAAGCGCCAGCCGTGGTAGGGGCACTGGATCTGCCCGTCGCGCACCCGCCCGGCGCTCAGCGGCGCAAAGCGATGGGGGCAGCGGTCCGGCAGCACCGCGGCGGCGCCGTCGGCGTCGCGAAACAGCACCAGCGGCACGCCGTGCAGGGTGCAGGCCAGGGGCTGCTTGTGCAGCTGCCGGCTCAGGGCGACGGGCCACCAGCCCGAGTGACTGTTCACAGTTTGAGCTTCCTCATCAGCGGTACGCCGATCCGTTGCAGCAGCAGGCCCATCAGTTGCCACACCAGGCGCCGCGACCAGGGCAGGTGGGCGATGTGGATCAGGCTGTATTCGATCTGCGGCTCACCGCCGCGCAGGCGCTTGAAGGCGGCGGCGCCGGAGCTGAAGTTGAGCACCTGACGGCGGTTCACCGCTTCTTGCAGGCACAGCCGGGTCAGTTGCCGGTACAGGCCGGCGCGCTGGGGCAGGGCGGTGTCGTAGCCGACGATGGGGGTGCTGATCAGGGCGCTGTTGGCGAACCAGCCCAGGGCACCGTCGATGCGTCCTTCGGCGTTGCGCAGGGCGCGCACCTCCAGCCAGCCTTCGGCCTGCCCGCGTTGCAGCCATTGGGCGCTGTAGTGGGGGTTGAGGCGGCTGTATTTGTCCAGGTACAGCAGGTTGTACAGCTGCTCGATGCGCTGGAAGTCGGCCTCGTTAAGCTCGCTGCCGGGCACCACCGTATACGGACTGCGGCGCAGCAGGGTGGCGTCCAGGCGGGTGTTGTGGTGACGCAGGAAGGCGGAATTCTCGCCCTCGCGGCCGTCGAACAGGTACACCTGGCGGCTGGGAATCGCCAGGTAGCCCAGGGCTTGCAGGCGCTTGCGCAGTGCGCGGTTGCTGAAGTCGTTGAGCGAGCGAAAGCCAAAGCCGTGGTCGGGGAACTGCCGGCGCAGCAGTTCGGTGATCGCCGGCAAATCCGAACCATCCCAATCGGCGGGGTACAGGTTGGTCGACAATAGCCAGTTATTGACCTGCACCAAACGGTCGACCTTGGCCGCGCTCAGCAGCCGGTCCACGCCCTGGGTCAGCAGCTTCAAGGGCCAGGCCAGCCAGGGCCGTTGCAGGCGCTGCAGTTCTTCCCGGGCATAACCGCTGTAGGCGGTCTGCGGCGACACCACGTAGCAGTTATCCACAGGGTCGTGGCCGTGGTTGATGCTCACCGGGAACTGATGATGGCCGGTGTCCAGCAGGGCCAGGGCGGTGCTGACGTTGCCGATCAGCGCGCCGCCGGCGCAGGTGCGCACGTACTGCCGGGCGTGGCTGTCGCCAGCGCTCGGGGGCTCCAGGGCCAGTTGCTCGGGCAGCAGCAGCTTCATGGGCGCGGTGCTCCCAGGGGCTGGCCGTTCCATTCGATATCGGCGGTGGAGGCGGCCAGCAGCCCGCAGCGGCGGGTCAGGGCGCGGCCGATGATCTCGCTCAGGCTCAGCAGTTGGGCGGTCAGCGGGCCGCGATCGCCGTCCTGCACGATCACGTCCCGGGCTTGTTGGTAGTCGTGCCAGAACGTGCGGCTCAAGGCCCGTTGCGGCGCCGCCAGAAGCAGCATGGCCAGGGCGATCATCCGCGGTTCCAGGGTCGCCTCCAGCGCTGCGTCGGTTTCGCTGCCCAGCGCTGCCACCAGTTGCACCCGCTGATCGTCGAACAGGTGCACGCCGCTGGTGGCCCTGGGGTTGCACTCCAGGACATGGAAGCGGCCCTGCTGGTCTTCGATGAAGTCGAAACCCACCTGCCCGGTGTAGCCGGTGGCCTGGCCGAACTGCTCCAGAAAGGCGCGAATCGGCGCTGGGGCACAGCTGTGGAAGTAGATCCCCGAGCCGCGCCCGACCCGGTAGCGCGGCTGGTAGCTGCTGTGGGCGCGCAACTGGCCGTCCACCAGCACGCTGAAGCTGCAATATTCCTGGCCGGGGACGAACTGCTGGGCCACCCAGGGCGCATCGCTACTGGGGCGGATCTTGGCCAGTTGCGCCGGGCTCGGGCGGATCAGGGTCTGGGAGGCGAAGCGCGAATAGGCCGGCTTGAACACCAGGGCGTCGTGCTCCGCCGCCAGCGCTTGCACCGCAGCCGGGTCATGCAGCACTTGGGTTGGCGGCGCGGCCACGGCCCAGCCTTGGGTCATGGCAGCAAAATCGCCCTTGTGATGCAGGCGGTGCAGCAACTCGAAATCGCTGGTGAACACCCGGCACAAAGGCCGCAAGCGCTCCAGGCCGTGGGCCAGGTAGAACACCTCTTCGCAGGTGGGCAGCAGCAGGTCGATGGCCTGTTGGCGGATGACCCCGGCCAGGGCTTCGATCCAGGCCTCCGGGTCGTGGCGCGGCTCCGGCAGGCGCACGAAGTGCTCGGCGGCGCGGCTGAAACGGCTCAGGGGCTGGGCCAGGGAATCGGCCACGGTCACCGTCCAGCCGGCTTGGCCAAAGGCCCGGGCCCACTCCAGGCAGGCCGGGGCCCGGGCGCCGAGAATCAATACACGCATGGCAGTCCCTCGGGTGGTTGCAGCATCAGCAGGCGGCGTCTTTTCGTCTGTGGCGGCGGTGCCTGCCAGTGGCCGAAGCTCAGATCCGGCGTCTGCAGCCCTTGTTGCGCGCAGAGTTCGGCCAGGGCTTCGCGCAAGCGCTGACACAGCCCGTGGTAGTCGCCCGAGGCACGCAGGTTGACCTGCCAGAGCAGCCCGCGCTGCTGGATCTGGTATTCCTCCAGTTCCGCCCCGAGCATCAGCAGGGCCCTGCGCAGTACATCCGGGTAGAGCGGCGCCAGCTGCTGGCCGTCGAGCCGCGGCAGCCAGAGGATCTCGTCGGCGCGGCCTTCCACGGCGGCGATGGCCCGCTCCGCACGGCCACAGGGGCAGGGCGCGCTGGCGACCCGCAGAATGTCGTTGAGGCGATAACGCACGATCAACTGCGTGCGCCGGGAAAAGTCGGTGATGATCGGCTGGAAGCGCGTGCGCTCAGGGTCCAGCCATTGCGGCTCGATGTGCAGGTGGCTTTCATTCAGGTGCAGGGTGCCAGCCTCGCAGGTGTAGCCGAGAAAGCCTTCGCTGGCCTGATAGATCTGCTGCGGCTTGCGCCCGAAGGCTTGCTGCACCAGCTCGGCGTCGGTGCTTTCCAGCACTTCGGCCACCGACAGGATGTGCCGTGGGCGGATCGTCAGCTGCCCGGCCAGGGCCGCCTGGGCCAGCCCGCGCAGCACCGTGGCCGGGGCCACCAGCACGTCCGGGTTCTGCTGGTTGAGGCGTTTCAGGGAGGCGGTCAGGCCCAGGGTCAGGTCATGAAAGGCGAAGTCGATGCGGCGGCTGGCCAGGGTGGTGTACAGGCGGCTATTGGCCCGCAGGAAGAAGGCGATGCGCAGCGGCGCCAGCCAGGGGCACAGCAGCCGGGGCAACAGCGCCCGGGGCAGGGTGCGCGCCAGCAGGATGCCGGCCCAGCGCTGGCGTTCCACGCTGCTGACCAGGAACACCCCCTGAGCCCCCGAGGTGCCGCTGGACAGGCCCACGGTGATGTCCCCCAGGGTCGGGCTGAAGTCCCGGGAACGCTCGGCCTGCAGGGCCACCGGCAACACCTGTTCCAGGCTCAGGGCGCGGGTGTTGAAGGCGGCGAAGTCGCTCATCAGGGTGGCTTTGTCCATGAGCGGCAAGCTGTGCAGGCCGTCGTGGGTCAGCCCGTTGAAGCGCTGGCCACGGGGCAGGACTTTGGCCATGAAGTGCCGCAGGCGCCGGGCCTGCCAGGCTTCCAGCCGCTCGCGGCGGCGAAAGCGCAGGGCGTAGCGGCTGAACACGAAGGCGCCGATGCTGCGCAGGGTGCCCAGCAGGCGTTCACTGTTCATTGGCGAAGGCCTCCCAGGCCTGGGTGCAATGGGACGGCAGCACCGCCACCGCCGGTTCGCGGCGGATCAGCTGGCCCAGGC
Source organism: Pseudomonas protegens (assembly GCF_013407925.2). Classification (NCBI taxonomy): domain Bacteria; kingdom Pseudomonadati; phylum Pseudomonadota; class Gammaproteobacteria; order Pseudomonadales; family Pseudomonadaceae; genus Pseudomonas; species Pseudomonas protegens. The sequence goes on from NZ_CP060201.1 coordinate 3,360,657, forward strand.
CGCTGTAGGTGCGCACATATTGCTGACGGTCGGCGCTGGCAAACCACAGTGCCGGTGCAGCGGGCAGGCGCTCGGCGCGGCAGGCCGGCACCGACCAGCAGGCGTCGGCCACCAGGAACACCGGCCGGCCCTGGGCATCGGGGATGAACAGGCCCAACTGGCCTTTGCTGTGCCCTGGCAGCGGCACGCCGATCAGGCTGCCATCGCCGAACAGGTCCAGGCCTTGCTCGAAGGGCGCCATCCAGCTTGGCAGCGCACAGCTGGGGCTGGCTTCGGCCAGGCGCAGGCGGGCGCTGAAATCGTCCGGCAGCAGGCCCGGCAGATGGCCGCCCAAGGTGGCGCGCCAACGCTGGCCGCGCAGGCTGTCGATATGCCGGTAGTCGGCTTCCAGGGCGATAAAGCGCGCATTGGCAAAATCCCGCAGCCCGGCGATATGGTCGGCGTGGAAGTGGGAAATGATCACATGGCGGATATCCCCCGGGCCGATGCCCAGCTCATGCAGCTGCGCCCCCAACTGCTCGACCACCGGCAACTGCACCGGCACTGCGCTGCGGTACAGGCGCTCGGGCAGGGCGCGGGTGGCCTGGAAGAAGTGCTCGGCGTAGCCGGTGTCGTACAAAATCCAGCCGTGCTCCGGGTGCTGGATCAGCCCGCACAGCGCCGGAAACTGCACCGGCGCCAGGCGCCCGCCACGGTCGGCCATGCATTCCAGGTGCTGGCACCAGCCGGCCCGCAGGATCTTCAAGCTCACGCTGCGGCTCATGGTTTTTGTCTCTGTTGGGCCAGCCACCATTGGGCGTGCTGGGCGATGCCCTGGTCCTGGTTGATCACCGGGCGATAGCCCAGCTCGCGCTGGATGGCGCTGATGTCCAGGGTCTGGCTGAAGGCCAGGACGCCTGCGCCGTAGCGGGTGATCAAGGGTTCGGCGCCGTTGCCCAGCCGTGCCTTGAGCTCCAGCAGGCGCGCCACGCCATGCACCAGAGGCCAGGGCAGGCGGCGGGTGCGCAGCGGCAGGCGGAAGTGCTCGGCCATCTGTTGCAGCAGGTCCTTGAAGGCCAGGGGTGTGCCGTTGCTCAGGTTGTAGACGCACAGCGGGCGCGGCAGGGGCCGGGTCAGGGCCAGCCACACCGCGTGCACCAGATTGTCGACGCAGGTCAGGTCCAGCTGTGCCTGGCCGCCGCGCATTAGCGGAATCGCCCCGCGTTGCATCACCCGCAGCAGGCGCGGCATCAGGGTTGCGTCCCAGGGGCCGAACACCGCCCGGGGCCGCAGGATCACGCATTCGGGCAGCTTGGCGTCTGCCAGCAGGGTTTCGGCCTGGGCCTTGCTGCGGGCGTAGTCATTCACCGGTGGTGGCAGCGGCTGGTCTTCGCGGATGCCCAGGCGGTCGCTGAAATTGAAGTACAGGCTCGGGGTGGAGATATGCACCAGCCGCGGGATGCGGTTCTTGCCGCAGGCGTGGATCACCTCGGCGGTGGAGTCGAGGTTGGCCCGGGCAAACGCCTGGGGCGAACCCCAGGGTGACGACAAGGCGGCGCAATGCACGATGGCGTCATGCTCGCGGCTGGCATCGGCCAGCAGGCGTTTGGCCAACGGGCTGCCGTGCTCCAGGGGCAGCCAGCGCACCGGCGCCGGGCTGTGGGCCATCACCTCGGCCGCCGCCTCGGGGTTGCGCCCGCTGAACTGCACCTCGCAGCCTTCGGCGGCCAGCTTCCAGACCAGATGCCGTCCGATAAAACCGGTGCCGCCGGTGACCAGGATCTTCATCAAAACTCCAGGATCAGGCCGCCGAGGGACAGGCCCGCGCCGGTGCCGATCAGCATCAGGGTCTGCCCGCGTTGAATGCGCCCGTCGCGCACCGCGATATCCAGAGCGGTGGGCAGGGACGCCGCTACCTGATTGCCATGCTGGGCAAAGATATCGATGACTTTCTCCGGCCCCAGGCTCAGGCGTTTGGCCGCATGCTGCATGGCCTGCTGGCTGGCTTGATGGGGGATGATCCAGTCGATCTGCGCAAGGGAGACCCCGGCTTGCAGTAACAGATCGTCCATCAGGTCCGGCAGGTGTTTGGCGGCGAGGCGGAACACGCCTTTGCCCTGCATCGCGAAGCTGGTCAGGGGCTCGAAGGGCACCTGGATGCGCCGCGGATGAAAGCGCGAACCGCCGGCGGGGATCTGGCACAGCGCGGCGCCTTCGGCGTAGGTCTTGAGGCGCGAGGCGAGGATCTTCGGGCCGCCGTCGCCCGCCTCCAGCACCACCGCTGCCGCGCCGTCGCCGAAGATGCCGCAGACTTCCACCTGCTGCCAGTCCAGGCCGCAGGAGGCGATGTCGGCGCACACCAGCAGCACGCGCCGGTAATGCCCGGCCTGGATCGGCCAGGACAGGGTGTCCAGGGCGGCAATAAAGCCCAGGCAGCTGGCGTTGATGTCCATGGCCGGGATGCCCGACTGCCCCAGGCCCAACTCCCGTTGCAGCAGCGCGGCGTTGCAGGGCATGCCTTGGTCCTGGGTGCCGCTGGCGCAGACGATCAGGTCCAACTGATCCAGCGCCAGGCCCGCCGCGTGCAGGGCCTGGCGCGCGGCACTGGCACCGAGGCTGGCGGCGGTGTCCGCAGGATCGGCGACGTGGCGCTGCTGCACCCCGCTGATGCGCGCCACGCTGCCGGCTTCCAGGCCGAGCTGGCGGTCCAGCTCGGCACTGGTGACCACCCGCTGCGGCAGGGCGTGGCCGGTGCCGAGGATGGCCAGCGCACGGGCCGGGCGGGGGGAGGACGCTGATGTGTGCATGCAAATTCCGTTTGTGACGCGTTGGGGGAGCTTGATCAGGTGGCGGACGGCGCGACCGGGCAGTGGCTCAGAAAGGCTTGCAGCCCTTGCTGATATGCCTCGTCGTCCATCAGTTCACTGTGTTTGGCGATGCGGCAGGCCTGGCCCTTGCGCTGCATCTCGGCGCTGGCCACGTCATAGAAGTGGGCCGCTTCACGCAGGTACACGACCTGCTCCCAGGTCAGGCTGCTCTTGGCGCGTGGGAGTTTGCTCAGGGTGAAACCCTGGTCGTCGAATGTCAGGGTGTAAGTGCCTTCGGTGGCCTTCAATGGCGCCCGCAGGCGGGCTTCGATCAGGCGCTGGTTCAGGCCGCGCAGCGGCGCTTGGGGTTTGATCGGGGTGGCGGCAATCCGGGCTTGCAGGTGCTTGATCCAGCGTCCGGAAAAGCGCCACCACAGTGGGATGAAGATCAAGGCGAACGCCACCATGGCGATGACCTTCTCCGGGGTGAAGGTCCGCTCGGGGAAGTAGATCGACAGGCAGCCGCCGATCAGGCACAGGGTGAACATCACGGGACCGATCAAGCGGCTTTGCCACCGGGCAAATGTGCTCATGACCCGGACATGCTGTTGATCATCCTTGAGCAATTCCTGCTTCAGCGGTTCGGCAATCCAGGCTTCGGTGTGGGCGGGGGTGATGCGGTAGTGCAATTCCATGGGGGCTGAATCCGAGGTCCGTGTTCGGTGAGGGCGGCAGTCTACCGGCTTCTGGGGTGTGGTGAGCAGCGGCGTGTGCGCCAACGCCAAGCGGCTGTTCAGGCTGGAAACTGTTTCAGATGCTGCTCCACCCACTGGTACAGGCGCTCGTCCAGTTGCGGCCGCTGCTGGTTGAAGTGGTCCTGGCAGCGGTTGAAGAGCGGGTCCTGGTTGATGCGCAGGGCTAGCTCGATGGGGCCTTCGCTCCCAGCGTGGGCGGCTCGTAGCTGCTGCTGGCGCTGATCGGCCTGTTCCAGGGTGTCCGCCAGGGTATCGAGTTGCAGGTGGCGCAATTGGGCGATGGCCTGGGGTAGATGAAAGTGCAGGGCGCTGTCGAAGCCTTCCCAGCCCTCATAGGCCAACCATTCGTGCAGGACCATGAAGCAGCGCAGTGCCGGGGGCAGTTGCTCCAGCGCTGCGAAATCCAGCCAGTACTGACGCGGCAGTTGCTCGGCGGTTTCGATGGCCTGGGCGATCAGGTCCAGGGCCTGGCCCTTGTCCCGGTGATGCTTGCGCAGGATGCGCTGGGTCAGGGTGAAACGCGCTTCTTCTATAGCGTGCAGGGCGCGGTTCAGGTCGTAACCGGCGTTGAGCAAGTGTTCCCGGGCTTGCTCGGCGGGCAGGCCGGATTTGTCTACCAGCACCTGCAACAGCTCGGCTTTGTAGAGCTCGGCGGCTTGCTGCGGATTATTGGCGCAACGGGCGAGCAGGGCCTGGGCATGGCGCAGGCCGATTGGGATCAGCTTGCGTAGCTGTTGCAGGGCCTGGGTGTGCGTCGGGTCCATCGACATGGTGCCTTGATAGTCATTGCCGGCTGCGGCGGGAGGCTGATTATCCACCGCGCCGGGCAAAACCTGTAGCCGCTGCCGCAGGCTGCGAACGGCCCGAAGGGCCGCGGGGTTCTCAAGGTCGCTGAAGGTCCTGCGGACCTTTTCGCAGCCTCGCGGGCTCGGCAGCGGCTACAGGGCGTCAGGGGCCGGGGCGGGCGCCGTCGAGCAGGGCGTCCACCACGGCGCGGGCCATTTCCACGGAATGCACCATGGACCAGATCAGCCCGCGTTCGATGCCGCTGGCCCGTTCGGTGATTTCATCGGACACCTCTTCGGCGCATTTGAGCAGCAGGGAAACGTGCATCAGCGCGTCTTCGGCATTTACCTGGGGTTGCACGGCGAACAGCGGGTGGCCTTGAGCGTCGCGCAGGCCGAAGGGGCGATGGCGGGTGCCGTGCAAGGCGGCCAGCAGGTTGGCGTTGGCGCGGTCCAGCTCCGGGTCCCGGCGCGGACGATCGGTGGGCAAGGGTGGATCGGGGACGAGCTTTTTCATGACGGTCACTCACTCAGTAGTTAACGGACTGCCGAGCTCACTTCCACATGAGGGGTGGCAGTTGTGCGAGGGTGTGGAAGACCGGGACTGAGTAACCCAGCACACCCGAAGGTGTCCCGCGCACAACCGCCATAAAGCGATGCCAACGAAAATACGTCGAGCCATGCTCATGAGCGCTCATGCTTACCCAGGTCCGAACTTCCACATCCGGGCCGCTGATTTGGCAGCGGCACCGGGAGACTGCCTGATCATTCGAAGGGGTACAAGGCGCTCAAAGGCGTGGGGGATTCTCTCGGATTTGCCCTACAAAACAAAGCGAAACGGCTCTGGCACTGGGCGGTATTCCCTGACAAATCGGGTGCTGGGCAGGGGGGATAGGGGCTTTGTTGAATGTGCGAGTGGGGTAGGGCAGTCAGCGTGTGCTGGCAGGTTTTGCGGCCCCTGCGGTGCCGTTCGCAGCCTCGCGGGCTCGGCAGCGGCTACAAATGAGGTCGCGGGTGCAGTTCAGGTTGGGTGGTGTAGCCGCTGCCGCAGGCTGCGAACGGCCCGAAGGGACGCAGGGTTCTCAAGGTCGTTGAAGGTCCTGCGGACCTTTTCGCAGCCTCGCGAGCTCGGCAGCGGCTACAGGGCGTCAGGGGCCGGGGCGGGCGCCGTCGAGCAGGGCGTCCACCACGGCGCGGGCCATTTCCACGGAATGCACCATGGACCAGATCAGTCCGCGTTCGATGCCGCTGGCCCGTTCGGTGATTTCATCGGACACCTCTTCGGCGCATTTGAGCAGCAAGGAAACGTGCATCAGCGCGTCTTCGGCATTTACCTGGGGTTGCACGGCGAACAGCGGGTGGCCTTGAGCGTCGCGCAGGCCGAAGGGGCGATGGCGGGTGCCGTGCAAGGCGGCCAGCAGGTTGGCGTTGGCGCGGTCCAGCTCCGGGTCGCGGCGCGGACGATCGGTGGGCAAGGGTGGATCGGGGACGAGCTTTTTCATGAGACTGGTTCCTTTAGCAATTTAAGAAACCGCCGGATCTCACTTCCACATGAGAGGGTGGCAGCCGTGCGCAGGTGTGGAAGACCGGGCTAAAGGAACCGGCGCACCCGAAGGTGCCCTACGCACAGCCGCCATAAATCGAGTTCACCCAAGCCGCATCGGCAAGGGTGTTCGAATGAGACGACTGCACGTCCTTTATCCCAGACTTCCACATCCGGGCCGCTGATTTGGCAGCGGCACCGGGAGACTGCCTGATCGTTCGAAGGGGTACAAGGCGCTCAAAGGCGTTGGGGATTCTCTCGGATTTGCCCTACAAAACAAAGAGATTCTGCTTCGTTGCGGGGCGGCATCGCCTGACAATCTCTGCTTTTCTCCAGGCAAAAAAAAGGGCCTGGAGACGTATCTCCAAGCCCTCAAAAGGTGAGAGGTGTCTAGTCCCTCAACCTGGTGAGCGGTGTTGCATGTTTCGGGGTCGCGGCGGTCAGGCTTTCAGCGGAACCAGACGCGGGGCAATCATGTTTTCCGGACGCAGGATGTCGTCGAGCATGGCGTCGTCCAGCAGGCCTTCTTCGCGCACCAGTTCCAGTACGCCACGGCCGCTTTCGAGGGCGATGCGGGCGATACGGGTGGCGTTTTCATAGCCGATGTACGGGTTCAGCGCGGTGACCAGGCCGATGGAGTGCTCCACCAGTTCGCGGCAACGGGCTTCGTTGGCGGTGATGCCGGTGATGCAGTGCTCGCGCAGCATGTCCATGGCGCGTTGCAGCAGGCGGATCGAGTCGAAGATCTTGAAGGCGATCAGCGGCTCCATCACGTTCAGTTGCAGCTGGCCGCCTTCGGCCGCGATGGTCAGGGCCAGGTCGTTGCCGATGATCTGGAACGCCACTTGGTTGACCGCTTCCGGAATCACCGGGTTGACCTTGCCAGGCATGATCGAGCTGCCGGGCTGACGCGCTGGCAGGTTGATTTCGTTGATGCCGGTGCGTGGGCCGCTGGACAGCAGGCGCAGGTCGTTGCAGATCTTCGACAGCTTGACCGCGGTGCGCTTGAGCATGCCGGAGAACAGCACGAAGGCGCCCATGTCGGAGGTGGCTTCGATCAGGTCGGCGGCCGGTACCAGCGGCTGGCCGCTGATGGTGGCCAGGCGTTGTACGGCCAGGGCCTGGTAGCGCGGGTCGGCGTTGATGCCGGTGCCGATGGCGGTGCCGCCCAGGTTGACTTCGGTCAGCACTTCCGGCGCCAGGGTCTTCAGGCGAGCCAGGTCTTCGCTCAGGGTGGTGGCGAAGGCCTTGAATTCCTGGCCCAGGGTCATCGGCACGGCGTCTTGCAGCTGGGTACGACCCATTTTCAGGACGTGGCTGAATTCTTCACCTTTGGCGGCGAACGACTGGATCAGGCTGTCGAGGCTGGCCAGCAGGGCGTCGTGACCCAGCAGCAGACCCAGGCGGATCGCGGTCGGGTAGGCGTCGTTGGTGGACTGCGCCATGTTCACGTCGTTGTTCGGGTGCAGGTACTGGTATTCGCCCTTGCTGTGGCCCATGGCCTCCAGCGCGATGTTGGCGATGACTTCGTTGGCATTCATGTTGGTCGAAGTGCCAGCGCCGCCTTGAATCATGTCCACCACGAACTCTTCGTGGAAGTCGCCACGGATCAGACGGGCACAGGCCTCGCTGATGGCCGCATGCTTGGCTTCGCTCAGATGACCCAGTTCGCGGTTGGCGTCAGCAGCTGCCTGCTTGACCATTGCCAGGGCCACGACCAGTTTTGGGTAGTGCGAAATCGGAACGCCGGAGAGACGGAAGTTGTTCACCGCTCGCAGGGTCTGGATGCCGTAATACGCTTGAGCCGGTACTTCGAGTACGCCAAGCAGGTCTTTTTCTGTGCGGAAAGATGCAGCGGAGGACATGACGGAGATCATCTCGGTAGGGACCCGGTCTGTGCCGGGAACGCTGCGAATCCTAGGCCGAAGGGAATTTTTGGGCCAATGCTGTTAAACACTGGGCTATGCATATTCGGCATAATGCCGGTGTGACGCCGCTTTGCCGGCGAGCGTGTGACCTAAAATGGTGCGTGTCCGGGAGGACGTGATGAATCTGGAAAGCAAATGGCTCGAGGACTTCAGTGCCCTGGCCGCCACCCGCAGCTTTTCCCAGGCTGCCGAGCGACGTTTCGTGACCCAGCCGGCCTTCAGTCGGCGCATCCGCAGCCTGGAAGCGGCCCTGGGCCTGACCCTGGTCAACCGCTCGCACACGCCGGTGGAACTGACGGCGGCGGGGCAGTTGTTCCTGGTTACCGCGCGCACCGTGGTCGAACAGCTTGGCGAGGTGGTGCGGCACCTGCACCACCTGGAAGGCGGGCAGGGCGAGGTGATGCAGGTGGCGGCGGCCCACTCCCTGGCGCTGGGTTTCTTCCCGCGCTGGATCGCGCAACTGCGCAATGAGGGACTGAACATTGCCACGCGGCTGGTGGCCACCAACGTCGGTGATGCGGTGCACGCCCTGCGCGAAGGCGGTTGCGACCTGATGCTGGCCTTCTACGACCCGGACGCGGCCTTGCAGATGGACTCGGAAATCTTCCCCTCGCTGCACCTGGGGCACACCGAGATGCTGCCGGTGTGCGCCGCCGATCCTCAGGGCAAGCCGCTGTTCGATCTGGAAGGCGAATCCAGCGTGCCGCTGCTGGCCTACAGCGCCGGGGCCTTTCTCGGGCGTTCGGTGAACCTGCTGCTGCGCCAGCGCAATCTGCGTTTCACCACCGTCTATGAAACTGCCATGGCCGACAGCCTCAAGAGCATGGCCCTGGAAGGATTGGGGATTGCCTGGGTGCCGCAACTGAGCGTGCGCGCCGAACTGGCCCGGGGTGAACTGGTGGTGTGCGGCGGCGCGCAATGGCATGTGCCGCTGGAGATCCGCCTGTACCGCTGCGCCCTGGTGCGCAAGGCCAACGTGCGCTTGCTCTGGCGCAAGCTGGAAGGCGCCGCTGCACAAGCCGCGGCCACGTAGGAGCCGGCTTGCCGGCGAAAGCGTCGGTCGGGAGGGTGGTGATCGCAGGGCTGGCCTCTTCGCTGGCAAGCCAGCTCCTACGGGAGATAGGGGCTGGGTTTTTTGTCGGAGCCGGCTTGCCGGCGAAAACGTCGGCCGGGTGGGGGTGATTGCAGGGTGGGCCTGTTCGCTAGCAAGCCAGCTTCTACGAGGGGTACGGGATTGACCTGGGAGTCAATAAAACCGGGGTTTTGCGCCGGAAATACTTTGTTCGACAGATGGTCGGCGAAAGTGCGTTTAACGCACCTTTTTCGGTATACTGCGCGGCCTTCGGCCGGTTCGTCCGGCCATCATTCGTACAGTCAAGCCACGCATTTTCGCGTGGCTTGTTGTTTTTGACGCGCCCGCGGGCGCCCAGAGAGAAGAGGCACGACGATGAGTGCACTGGTTGGCGTGATCATGGGCTCCAAGTCCGATTGGTCCACCCTTAGCCACACCGCCGATATGCTGGAAAAGCTCGGCATCCCTTACGAGGTGAAGGTGGTGTCCGCACACCGCACCCCGGACCTGCTGTTCCAGTACGCCGAAGAGGCTGAGGCGCGTGGCATCGAGGTGATCATCGCCGGTGCCGGTGGCGCGGCGCACTTGCCGGGCATGTGCGCGGCCAAGACCCACCTGCCGGTGCTGGGCGTGCCGGTGCAGTCGTCGATGCTCTCGGGCGTGGATTCGCTGCTGTCCATCGTGCAGATGCCCGCCGGCATCCCCGTGGCCACCCTGGCCATCGGCAAGGCGGGCGCGATCAACGCGGCCCTGCTCTCGGCGAGCATCCTGGGCGCCAAGCACCCGCAGTTTCATGCGGTGCTGAAAAAATTCCGTGCTGAACAGACAGACAGCGTCCTGGACAATCCAGACCCGCGCGTCGCCTGAGGTTGTTGACGATGAAGATCGGTGTAATCGGTGGCGGCCAGTTGGGCCGCATGTTGGCCCTGGCGGGGACTCCGCTGGGAATGAACTTCGCTTTCCTCGACCCGGCGCCGGACGCCTGTGCCGCCGCCCTCGGTGAACACCTGCGGGCCGACTACGGCGACCAGGACCACCTGCGCCAGCTGGCCGATGAAGTGGACCTGGTGACCTTCGAATTCGAGAGCGTGCCGGCGGAAACCGTGGCCTTCCTCTCGCAGTTCGTGCCGGTCTACCCGAGTGCCGAAGCCCTGCGCATCGCCCGCGATCGCTGGTTCGAGAAGAGCATGTTCAAGGACCTGGGGATTCCTACTCCGGAGTTTGCCGACATCCAGTCCCAGGCGGATCTCGACGCCGCCGTGGCGCGCATCGGCCTGCCGGCCGTGCTCAAGACCCGCACCCTGGGTTACGACGGCAAGGGCCAGAAGGTCCTGCGCAGCGCCGCCGATGTCGAAGGCACCTTCGCCGAACTGGGCAGCGTGCCCTGCCTGCTGGAAGGCTTCGTGCCCTTCACCGGCGAAGTCTCGCTGATCGCCGTGCGTGCCCGCGACGGGGAAACCCGTTTCTACCCGCTGGTGCACAACACCCACGACAGCGGCATCCTGCGCCTGTCGGTGGCCAGCAGCGACCACCCGTTGCAGGCCCTGGCCGAGGACTACTCCAGCCGCGTGCTCAAGCAACTGGATTACGTCGGCGTCATGGCCTTCGAATTCTTCGAAGTGGACGGTGGCCTCAAGGCCAACGAGATCGCTCCGCGGGTGCACAACTCCGGGCACTGGACCACCGAAGGCGCCGAGTGCAGCCAGTTCGAAAACCACCTGCGGGCGGTGGCCGGGCTGCCCCTGGGCTCCACCGCCAAGGTGGGTGAGAGCGCGATGATCAACTTCATCGGCGAAGTGCCGCCGGTGGACCACGTCATCGCCATCGACGACTGCCACCTGCATCACTACGGCAAGGCCTTCAAGGCCGGGCGCAAGGTCGGCCACGCCAACCTGCGTTGCGCCGATCAGGCGACCCTGCAAGCGCAGATCCTCAAGGTGCAGGCGCTGATCGCCGAGTAACAAATCCACCGGCTGGCGGGAACCTTCGTTTCCCGCCGATCTCTGATAGCGGGAGGCCAGAGCGCTGACTAGGCTTTGGCTTGATCCCCCCCTTACAGAGGAACAGCCATGGGCATTATCGGAACCATTTTCATCGGCTTGATCGTTGGTCTGCTGGCGCGTTTCCTCAAGCCGGGAGACGACAGCATGGGCTGGATCATGACCATCCTGCTGGGTATCGCCGGCTCCTTCGCCGCCACTTATGGCGGTCAGGCGCTGGGTATCTACCACGCGGGCCAGGGCGCCGGTTTCATCGGTGCACTGGTGGGCGCGATCGTCCTGCTGGTGATCTACGGCTTCGTCAAGAAAAGCTGATTCCCCCCCTGCAAACCCCCTCTGCCGCTCGGGCGGAGGGGAGCCCCTTTGTTCATCTGAAACTTCAACGCAGCCGACGTGTTGCGCACTAGAATGCGCGGGTTTTTTCCGTCCTTTCTTTTTGACCGAGCCACCCTCTCATGCGCCGTCTTCTATTGACCTTTGTTCTGCTGGGCTGCGGCCTGGCCCACGCTGGCGAACTGCCGGAAACCGACTGGCTGGAGCTGATGCCCAAGTCGGACCAGAAGGCCCTGGAGCAGATGCCGGAAATCGACCACAACTCCCCCGAAGCCAATGGCACCTTCACCGAAAAGGGCGGCCTGAAGCAGAGCAAGGGCTTGCCGGCGGTGATGTATTCCACCAAGACCGTACCGGCGATGAACGACAAGCAGATTCGCCTGGGCGGCTATCCGGTGCCGCTGGAAGCCGATGCCAAGGGGCGCAGCACGCTGTTCTTCCTGGTGCCGTACCCGGGGGCCTGCATCCACGTGCCGCCACCGCCGCCCAACCAGCTGGTGCTGGTGCGCTTTCCCAAGGGCGTGAAGCTGGATGACATCTACACCCCGCTGTGGGTGACCGGCACCCTGAAGATCGAGAAGGTCAGCAATGACCTGGCCGACGCGGCCTACGCCCTGGATGCGGCGAAGGTGCGGGTGGTGCAGGAGTCGGACCTGTAATCGGGACAGGTGATCAGTCAGGAATTTGCGGCCAGGAGGGCTGTTGTGGCGAGGGAGCTTGCTCCCGCTCGGGCGCGTAGCGGCCGCAAGAGCCGAGTACGCGATCTGCCTGACAGACCGCAGATTCAGGCCTTGGGAAGGCTGCGCCTTGCAGCGGGAGCAAGCTCCCTCGCCACATCCGGCTTAAACACAGGGCCCATCGCCGCAAGCATGGGTCAGAGCGGGGCGGCGCTGATGCTCACGCTCAGGGTGTGGCGGGCGCCGGGGGCCAGGGTGACGATGTCGTCCATCACGTTGGCGGTTTCGATGCACAGCATGCGCTGCCAGCCGTCGTCGGCCATGTCGCCAAATTGCGCGGCGCGGTCGATCCAGGGGTTCCAGATCACTGCGGTGCGCGAGCCTGCGCTGTTCAGGCGAATCCGCCGCTGCCACTCGGGGTCGACGATCTCCAGCTGCGCCGGTACGTTCAGGTAGATGCGATCAGTCTCGCCGCTAAAGTGCAGGGCGCCGCTTTGGACCTTGGTGGTCCAGTCTTCCAGGGTCTCGATGTAGTTCAGCCCATCCACGCCCTCCACCTGCACGTTGCGTACATCGCTGACCGCGAAGTAGCTGTGCAGCGCCTGGCTGATGCTCACGCTTTCAGTGCCCAGGTTGTGGCTGCTGAGGCTGATGTGCAGTTGCTGGTCGAGGCGGATGCTCAGGCGCGGTTCCACTGTATGGGGCCAGCCGGGAAAGCCGTCAGCTGGGCAGGGCAGGCGCAGTTCCACCAGCAGGCTGTCGCCGTCGCTTTCGATACCCAGCAGTTCCCAGTCGGTGGCGCGTACCAGGCCGTGGGCCGGTGCCGGTTCAGCACTTTGGCGCATGGCCTGCACGCTTTGCGGGTTGCGCGCCAGGTTGCCGAACCAGGGCCAGCACACCGGCACTCCGGCGCGGATGCTCTTGCCGCTTTTGAACACGGCCTCGTCGTTGAGCCAGATCAGCGGCGGTTGCCCGGCCACTTGATAACTGAGGATGTGCGCGCCTTGCTGGGCCAGCAGCAGTTCGGCGTCACCGTGGCGGATGCGCCAGCAGTTCAGTTCATCCAGTTTGACCGTTTCGACCTGGGGCGTAGGCATGCTGCTGTTCTCGTTCGCAAGGTTTGGGCGGTCATGGCGCGCATGACCGCCTCCAGGTTTAACGTGCGCGGGGTGGAACCGAGCGGGTGCGGCCGCTGCCGTCGATGGCGACGAACACGAACACCGCCTCGGTGACCTTGCGCCATTCGCTGGACAGCGGGTCGTCGCTCCACACTTCGACCATCATCTGGATCGAGCTGCGGCCGATTTCCAGGGTCTGGGTATAGAAGGACAGCTGCGCGCCCACTGCTACCGGCACCAGGAACGCCATGCGGTCGATGGCCACCGTGGCCACCCGGCCACCGGCGACGCGGCTGGCCATGGCGGTGCCCGCCAGGTCCATCTGCGCCACCAGCCAGCCGCCGAAAATATCGCCAAAACCGTTGGTTTCACGGGGCAAGGCGGTGATTTGCAGGGCCAGGTCGCCTTGCGGGATTGGATCTTCTTGTTCGAGCTCTATCATGCCGAGGGGCCTCTGACCCGTGACGCTTCTTAGGTACTTCAGGTGAATAGCCGTCTTCAGGAAAAACGATTCAGCCCGAACACACTGCGTTCGTCACGTTCTTTCTAAGGCGTGCTAAAGGGAAACTCTGCGAAATCGACTGGCACTGTCCAGGGACTGGGGCGCGCAGCAGCGTTTTCGCACAGCAACCCTTGCCAGGAGCGGCTTTGCGCTCCGAGGTTTGCGAGTATATCGGTCGATAGACTCCGCGACGACCCACTCGGTTCGCAAATTTGTGAGTCATTTGTGCGCTGCTGTGTACGCATTCGAACAATTTGCTATCGTGCCGAACCTGCCAGGCCCCAACCAGCGCTGTTGCGGCTTCCAGAACCGACTAATAAGAGAAGCCCTTGCCATGACCACTGTGCCTGCGAGCGCCGCGCAATCTGCGCAACCCGCCCGTCCGCTGACCCGTAGTGACTACAAGACCTTGTCCCTGTCCGCCCTGGGCGGGGCGCTGGAGTTCTACGACTTCATCATCTTCGTGTTCTTCGCCACCGTGGTCGGCAAGCTGTTCTTCCCGGCGGACATGCCCGAGTGGCTGCGCCTGATGCAGACCTTCGGCATCTTCGCCGCCGGTTACCTGGCCCGCCCCCTGGGCGGGATCGTCATGGCCCACTTCGGCGACCTGCTGGGGCGCAAGAAGATGTTCACCCTGAGCATCTTCATGATGGCGGTGCCGACCCTGATCATGGGCCTCTTGCCGACCTACGCGCAGATCGGCCTGTGGGCGCCGATCCTGCTGTTGCTGATGCGGGTGATCCAGGGCGCGGCCATCGGCGGTGAAGTGCCCGGCGCCTGGGTCTTCGTTTCCGAGCACGTGCCGCAGCGGCATATCGGCTATGCCTGCGGCACCCTGACCTCGGGCCTGACCGCCGGGATTCTCCTGGGCTCGCTGGTGGCCACCGCCATCAACAGCATCTATACCCCGGTGGAAGTGGCCGACTACGCCTGGCGGATCCCGTTCCTGCTGGGTGGGGTGTTCGGTCTGTTCTCGGTGTACCTGCGCCGCCTGCTGCACGAAACCCCGGTGTTCGCCGAACTGCAGCAGCGCAAGGCCCTGGCCGAAGAGCTGCCGCTGCGCGCGGTGCTGCGCGATCATCGCGGCGCCATCGTGATTTCCATGCTGCTGACCTGGCTGCTGTCCGCCGGGATCATCGTGGTGATCCTGATGACCCCGACCGTGCTGCAGACGGCCTATAAATTCCCCGCCATCACCGTCCTGGAAGCCAACAGCGTGGCGATTGTGTTCCTCAGCCTGGGCTGCGTGATCTCCGGGGTTCTGGCGGATCGTTTCGGCGCCGGCAAGGTGTTCGTGTTCGGCAGCGCCTTGCTGCTGGCCACCTCCTGGACCTTCTATCACGGCCTGCTGGACAACCCGCAGTGGCTGTTCCCGATGTATGCCCTGACTGGCCTGTTTGTCGGCACCATCGGCGCGGTGCCCTACGTGATGGTCAAGGCGTTCCCGGCGGTGGTGCGCTTCAGCGGCCTGTCGTTTTCCTACAACCTGGCCTACGCGATCTTCGGTGGCCTGACGCCGATGGTGGTGACCTGGCTGCTCAAGGAAAGCCCGATGGGCCCGGCCTACTATGTGGCAATCATTTGCGGCATCGGCCTGCTGGTGGGGCTGTACCTGTGGGTCAAGGGCCGCTGAGCCTAGCCATCTTCTAGCCGCTGCCGCAGGCGGCGACAGGGCGCAGGCCCTGCTGTGCGCCGAAGTGCGTCGCGACCCTGCGGGTCGATCGCAGCCTGCGGCAGCGGCTACAGAGGTTTTTAGCGCCCTATAAAGAAAGGCCAGCTTGCGTTCAGGAGTGCTGGCCTTTCATCTAATTGTCATATTCCGGACATAGAGTGTTCACACGGCCTACAGATACTTGGCCCCGACTTAACACACCCTATCTGCTAGGAGTAAGGCATGAAACTGAAGCGTTTGATGGCGGCAATGACCTTTGTCGCCGCTGGCGTTGCGACTGCCCACGCGGTTGCCGCTGTTGACCCTGCTATCCCGAGCTACACCAAGACCACTGGTGTGTCGGGCAACCTGTCCAGCGTCGGTTCCGATACCTTGGCGAACCTGATGACCCTGTGGGCCGAGAACTACAAAAAAGAATACCCGAACGTCAACATTCAGATTCAGGCCGCCGGCTCCGCCACCGCGCCACCCGCGCTGACCGAAGGCACCTCCAACCTCGGCCCGATGAGCCGCAAGATGAAGGACACCGAATTGGCGGCCTTCGAGCAGAAGTACGGCTACAAGCCAACCGCTATCCCGGTGGCCGTGGACGCCCTGGCGGTGTTCGTGCACAAGGACAACCCGATCCAGCACCTGACCATGGAACAGGTCGATGCGATCTTCTCCTCGACTCGTCTGTGTGGCGCTAAAGAAGAAGTGAAGACCTGGGGCGACCTGGGCGTGAAGGGCGACCTGGCCAACAAGCCGGTTCAGCTGTTCGGCCGCAACTCGGTATCCGGCACCTACGGCTACTTCAAGGAAGAAGCCCTGTGCAAAGGCGACTACAAGCCTAACGTCAACGAACAACCTGGTTCGGCGTCGGTGGTGCAGTCCATCAGCTCCTCGCTGAACGGCATCGGCTACTCGGGCATCGGCTACAAGACCGCCAGCGTGAAGACCGTGGCCCTGGCCAAGAAAGGCAGCAGCGACTTCATCGAAGACACCGAAGAAAACGCCCTGAACGGCAAGTACCCGCTGTCGCGCTTCCTCTACGTTTACGTCAACAAGGCCCCGAACAAGCCTCTGGCCCCGCTGGAAGCCGAGTTCGTGAAACTGGTCCTGTCCAAGCAGGGTCAGGAAGTAGTGGTCAAAGACGGCTACATCCCACTGCCAGCCAAGGTAGCCGCCAAGGCCCTGGCTGACCTGGGCCTGAAAGAAGGCGCATAAGTCGCCGCCGAAGGTCCGGGCTCCCCGGACCTTCTCGTTTTCGTAGGAGTTGGCCGGGCGGCGAAAGCGCCCGAAAGGGCGACCCAGGCTCAAGGTCGGTGCGCCGGCCAGCCGGCTCCTGCAACCTCATTTTTCTGTCCGCTGCCAGCCCTGCTATGCGGCGGATTTGTTGCGTCACTGCATTGTCATCTTTCTGTCATACAGGATCGCTAGGGTGTGCGCATGAATGATCTGGCCAACTCCACCATGACTACGACTTCTCCCCCCAAGCGCATTGACTTCAATACGCCTGAGCTGCAACGCAAGCGCCGCATCCGCGCGCTCAAAGACCGTCTGACCCGCTGGTACGTCCTTGTTGGCGGCCTGGCCGTACTGGGCGCGATCACCCTGATCTTCTTCTTCCTCGCTTACGTCGTTGCGCCGCTGTTCCAGGGCGCCGAGCTGACCGCCAAGGACCCGCTGACGCCCGCCTGGATGCAGGACGCCGGCAAGCCGCTGATGTTCTCCCTGGAAGAGCAGAATCAGGTGGCCATGCGCGTCTCCGACAAGGGCCAGGCACTGTTCTTCGACATCGACAGCGGCGCCGAGCTGCGCAAGGTCGACCTGCCGATCCCTGCAGGCGCCAGCGTCACCGCCATCGGCAAGGACCAGCCCGGCAACCCGCTGGTGGTGGTCGGTCTGTCCAACGGCCAGGCCCTGGTGTTCCGTCACACCTACAAGGTCAGCTACCCGGACGGCAAGAAGACCATCTCGCCGGCCATCGAGTACCCCTACGGCGACACCCCGATCACCCTCAACGAGCAGGGTGGCGCGCTGGAGCACGTCAATCTCAACGCCACCGATTCGTCGCTGATCATCGCCGGTTCCACCGGTGCGCAGTTGCATGTGCTGAAGCTGACCCGCGAAGAGAACATGA
Source organism: Pseudomonas protegens (assembly GCF_013407925.2). Lineage (NCBI taxonomy): Bacteria > Pseudomonadati > Pseudomonadota > Gammaproteobacteria > Pseudomonadales > Pseudomonadaceae > Pseudomonas > Pseudomonas protegens. Next base: position 3,377,950 of record NZ_CP060201.1, read on the forward strand.
TGACCGGCGAGGTCACCAGCGAGCAGAACCGCATCGAGCTGCCGCAGATGACCGAGGCGGTCAAGGCCATGTACATCGATCCGCGCCAGCAATGGCTGTATGTGATCAATGGCCGGGCCCAGGCCGACGTGTTCAGCCTGCGCGACAAGAGCCTCAACGGTCGCTACAAACTGCTGGAAGACGCCAGCGCTGAAGTCACCGCCAGCACCCAGCTGGTGGGCGGCATCTCGCTGATCATCGGTACTTCCAAGGGCGGCCTGGCCCAATGGTTCATGGCCCGCGACCCGGACGGCGAGCTGCGCCTGAAGCAGATCCGCACCTTCCAGATGGGCACCGCGCCGATCGTGGAAATCACCGCCGAAGAGCGCCGCAAGGGCTTCGTCGCCCTGGACGCCGCCGGCAAGCTCGGGGTGTTCCACAGCACCGCCCATCGCACCCTGCTGGTGGACCAGGTGGTGGACGGCCAGGGCCTGTTCGGCCTGTCGCCACGGGCCAACCGGGTGATCGTCGAGGCCGGCGGCAAGTTGCAACCGCTGCTGCTCGACAACCCGCACCCGGAAGTGTCCTGGAGCGCGCTGTGGAGCAAGGTCTGGTACGAGAACTACGACGAGCCTAAGTACGTCTGGCAATCCACCGCGGCCAACACCGATTTCGAACCCAAGCTGAGCCTCTCGCCGCTGACCTTCGGCACCCTGAAGGCGGCGTTCTACGCCATGCTGCTGGCGGCGCCATTGGCGGTGGCGGCGGCGATCTACACCGCCTACTTCATGGCCCCGGGCATGCGCCGCAAGGTCAAGCCGGTGATCGAGCTGATGGAAGCGATGCCGACGGTGATCCTCGGCTTCTTCGCCGGGCTGTTCCTCGCGCCTTATGTCGAGGGCCACTTACCGGGCATCTTCAGCCTGCTGCTCCTGCTGCCGATCGGCATCCTGGTGGCCGGTTTCGCCTGGAGCCGCCTGCCGGAGTCGCTGCGCCTGAAAGTGCCGGACGGCTGGGAAAGCGCGATCCTGATCCCGGTGATCATCTTCGTCGGCTTCCTCTCGCTGTACATGAGCCCGTTCATGGAGAACTGGTTCTTCGGCGGCGACATGCGCATGTGGATCTCCCATGACTTAGGCATCACCTACGACCAGCGCAACGCCCTGGTGGTCGGCCTGGCCATGGGTTTTGCGGTAATCCCGAACATCTACTCCATCGCCGAAGACGCCGTGTTCAGCGTGCCGCGCGGCCTGACCCTGGGCTCCCTGGCCCTGGGCGCCACGCCGTGGCAGACCATGACGCGGGTGGTGATCCTCACCGCCAGCCCGGGCATCTTCTCGGCACTGATGATCGGCATGGGCCGCGCCGTGGGCGAAACCATGATTGTGCTGATGGCCACCGGCAACACCCCGGTCATGGAAATGAACCTGTTCGAAGGCCTGCGCACCCTGGCCGCCAACGTCGCGGTGGAAATGCCCGAATCGGAAGTCGGCGGCAGCCACTACCGCGTGCTGTTCCTCTCGGCGCTGGTGCTGCTGCTGTTCACCTTCGTCATGAACACCCTCGCCGAGCTGATCCGTCAGCGTCTGCGCAAGAAATACTCGTCGCTTTAAGAAAGGTAGAAGTCTGTGAAACAGAACTCCCTAAAAGACTGGTTCAAGAGCGGCGCCCCGGGCGTCTGGATCAGCGGTGGCGCGGTGTCCATCGCGGTCATCATGACCATCGGTTTGCTGGCGGTGATCGCCGTGCGCGGCCTCGGCCACTTCTGGCCGGCCGACCTGGTGCACGCCAGCTATGACGTGCCGGGCCAGGCCAACCACCTGGTCATCGGTGAAGTGGTGCAGAAGGAAGAAGTGCCCCGGGCGCGCCTGAAGAGTGCCGGCCTGCCGGTGCCCGACCAGGGCCCGGAGTTCATGACCCGCGAGCTGATCAAGGTCGGCAACCGTGACCTGAACGGCAACGACTTCACCTGGATCGTCGGCGAGTGGCTGACCAACCAGAGCTACCCCAAGGAGCTGATGGCCATCGAGCGCCGTGAGTGGGGCAACTTCTACGGCTACCTGGTCAACGTCAAGGAAAGCGGCAAGGTGATCGCCGAAGGCGAAGCCGCCTGGCCCGAGCTGCAAGCGCGGATCAACCGCGTGAACCAGCTGGCGGCCCAGCTCAAGACCCTGGAAAAATCCGACATCGGTGCCATCAACGCCGGTCTGGAACGTATCCGCCTGCACGGTCGCAAGCTGGAACTGGACGGCAAGATGAGCCCCGCCGCCCAGGCCGACATGGACGCCGAGCGCGCCGAGCTCAATGCCCGTTACCAGGAGATCGAGGCACGCCTGAGCGACCTGCACGCCCAGTTCAACCGCGACAGCCTGACCGCTCGCGATGCCAACGGTAAGGAAATCGAGATCGGCCTGGGCAAGGTGGTGCACGCCTACCAGCCGAACGCCATGGGCACGTTCACCAAGATCGGCTTCTACTTCAGCAAGGTCTGGGAATTCCTCAGCGACGACCCCCGTGAAGCCAACACTGAAGGCGGCATCTTCCCGGCGATTTTCGGCACCGTGATGATGACCCTGATCATGGCCATGATCGTCACCCCGTTCGGCGTGCTGGCGGCGGTCTACCTGCGCGAATACGCCAAGCAGAACGCCCTGACCCGGGTGATCCGCATCGCGGTGAACAACCTGGCGGGGGTTCCGGCCATCGTCTACGGGGTGTTCGGCCTGGGCTTCTTCGTCTACGTGCTGGGCGGTTCCGTGGACCGCCTGTTCTTCCCCGAAGCCCTGCCGGCGCCGACCTTCGGCACCCCGGGCCTGCTCTGGGCCTCGCTGACCCTGGCGCTGCTGGCGGTGCCGGTGGTGATCGTGGCCACCGAGGAAGGCCTGGCGCGGATTCCCCGCACCGTGCGTGAAGGCTCCCTGGCCCTGGGCGCGACCAAGGCCGAGACGCTGTGGAAGATCGTCCTGCCGATGGCCAGCCCGGCGATGATGACCGGCATGATCCTCGCGGTGGCCCGCGCCGCCGGTGAAGTGGCGCCGCTGATGCTGGTGGGCGTGGTGAAACTGGCACCGTCGCTGCCGCTGGACGGCAACTACCCGTACCTGCACCTGGACCAGAAGATCATGCACCTGGGCTTCCACATCTACGACGTCGGCTTCCAGAGCCCCAACGTCGAGGCCGCGCGGCCGCTGGTGTACGCCACCGCGCTGCTGCTGGTGCTGGTGATCGCCACCCTGAACCTGTCGGCGGTGTGGATCCGTAACCACCTGCGCGAGAAGTACAAGGCGCTGGACAGCTAAGAAGAACAGTGGCAAGCGGCAAGCCTCTAGCGGCAAACCGCTTGCGTGTAACTTGAAGCTCGTAGCCTGCAACTTGCGGCTACCAGCGTAGCGAGCCCAAAGCGGCAAGCCGCGATCAGCAGCTTGCGCACAACTTGAAGCTTGTAGCTTGCAACTTGCAGCTACGAACGGAGTGAGCCCATGCAACACGAAACTCATACCCATGGCATCAACATGTCCGCCCTGGGCCGCGACAAGCAGAGCCTGAGCCTGGAACAGGAAACCGTGGCCATCGAAGTGCCCGGCCTGAGCCTGTTCTACGGCGAGAAACAAGCGCTGTTCGACGTCAGCATGAACATCCCCAAGCAGCGCGTGACCGCCTTCATCGGCCCGTCCGGTTGCGGCAAGTCGACCCTGCTGCGCACCTTCAACCGCATGAACGACCTGGTGGACGGCTGCCGCGTAGAGGGTGCCATCAACCTCTACGGCAACAACATCTACCGCAAGGGCGAAGACGTGGCCGAGCTGCGTCGTCGGGTCGGCATGGTGTTCCAGAAGCCCAACCCGTTCCCCAAGACCATCTACGAAAACGTGGTCTACGGCCTGCGTATCCAGGGCATCAATAAGAAGCGCGTGCTCGACGAAGCCGTGGAGTGGGCGCTCAAGGGTGCGGCGCTGTGGGATGAGGTCAAGGACCGCCTGCACGACTCGGCTCTGGGCCTGTCCGGCGGTCAGCAACAGCGTCTGGTGATTGCCCGGACCATCGCCGTGGAACCGGAAGTGCTGCTGCTGGACGAACCCTGCTCGGCCCTGGACCCGATCTCGACCCTGAAAGTCGAAGAGCTGATCTACGAGCTGAAATCCAAGTTCACCATCGTCATCGTGACCCACAACATGCAGCAGGCGGCGCGGGTGTCCGACTACACCGCGTTCATGTACATGGGCAAGCTGGTGGAATTCGGCGATACCGACACCCTGTTCACCAACCCGGCGAAGAAGCAGACCGAAGACTACATCACCGGGCGTTACGGCTAGAAAGCAGCTGCAAGCCGCAGGCTTCAAGCGGCAAGACAGCGGCGGTATCCGGATCAATATTTAACTGCTTGAAGCTTGCGGCTTGAAGCTTGCAACTTTCGCGGAGCGAACACGATGATTTCGAAGGAAGGCCTTACTCACCATATCTCCCAGCAGTTCAATGCCGAGCTGGAAGAGGTGCGCAGCCACCTGCTGGCCATGGGCGGGCTGGTGGAGAAACAAGTCAATGACGCGGTCACCGCGCTGATCGAAGCCGACTCCGGGTTGGCCCAGCAGGTGCGCGAGATCGACGATCAGATCAACCAGATGGAACGCAATATCGACGAGGAATGCCTGCGCATTCTCGCCCGTCGCCAGCCGGCGGCTTCCGACTTGCGGTTGATCATCAGCATCTCCAAGTCGGTGATCGACCTGGAGCGCATCGGCGACGAAGCCACCAAGATCGCCCGCCGGGCCATCCAGCTGTGCGAAGAGGGCGAGGCCCCGCGCGGCTACGTGGAAGTGCGGCACATCGGCGACCAGGTGCGCAACATGGTGCGCGACGCCCTCGACGCGTTTGCCCGCTTCGATGCCGACCTGGCACTTTCCGTGGCCCAGTACGACAAGATCATCGATCGCGAGTACAAGACCGCGTTGCGCGAGCTGGCCACCTACATGATGGAAGACCCGCGCTCTATCTCGCGGGTTCTGAGCATTATCTGGGTGCTGCGCTCGCTGGAGCGGATCGGCGATCACGCGCGCAACATTTCCGAGCTGGTGATTTACCTGGTGCGCGGCACCGATGTGCGCCATCTGGGACTCAAGCGCATGAAGGAAGAAGTTGAAGGCACAAGTGGCGAATCCGCTAATGTTCCGGATCAAGCTGACGATAAGTAAGAGTGCCCTAGAAGAGCGCCCGGCCCTTTGGCCGGGCGTTTTTGTTTGGGCGCCTCAAAATTGAAAAGCAGCACCCGCGAACGAAAAGTCCCGGCGTGACTGAAGAGTTTTGGCAAAGTGCCATCAGCCAGCGTTATGCTTGCCGGGATTTTTAAAGGGGTGGTCGATGAGTAAGGTAAGTGTGTTGGTGGTGGATGACGCTTCGTTCATTCGTGACCTGGTGAAGAAGTGCCTGCGCAACTACTTCCCTGGCATCAAGATCGAAGACGCGATCAACGGCAAGAAGGCCCAGGCGATGCTCGCCCGCGAAGCCTTCGACCTGGTCCTGTGCGATTGGGAAATGCCGGAAATGTCCGGCCTTGAGCTGCTGACCTGGTGCCGTGAGCAAGAGTCCATGAAGTCCATGCCGTTCGTCATGGTCACCAGCCGGGGCGACAAGGAAAACGTGGTGCAGGCGATCCAGGCCGGGGTTTCCGGTTATGTGAGCAAGCCTTTCACCAACGAACAGCTGCTGACCAAGGTCAAGCAGGCGCTGAACAAGGTCGGCAAGCTCGACACCTTGATGAACAGCGCGCCGACCAAGATGAACTCGGCCTTCGGCAATGACTCCCTGAGCGCCCTGACCGGTGGCAAGCCGGCGGCGGTGGGGGCGGCTTCCGCTCCGGTCAATCCGTTCGCCAAACCAGCGGCCGCAGCGCCGGCCACCGCCGCGGCACCGGCACGCGGCTTGCTCAATAGCCCTCCGGTCAAGGCCCCGACGCCCGCGGCAGCGGCCAGTGGCGGTCGTGGCCAGGGTCAACTGCGGTTGTCCAGCGGCAACCAGCCGTGCGTGATCAAGGCCCTGAGCATCAAGGAAGCGTTGCTGGTGGTGAAGCGCACCGACAGCCTGCCGCAGGTGCTGGAAAGCGCGGTGCTGGACCTGGAGCAGGGCGACAACGCCGAAGTGGCGCGGCTCAATGGCTACCTGCATGCGGTGGTGGCGTTGGAGCCCAAGCCGGACAGCGAGTGGCTGCAGCTGACCTTCCGTTTCGTCGACCAGGACGCACAAAAGCTCGACTACATCTCGCGCCTGATCGCCCGCGGCACCGCGCAGAAGCATTTCGTTCCCGGCGCCTGATCCTCCCAGTCCGCTTTGTCGGAGCTGGCTTGCTGTAGGAGCTGGCTTGCCAGCGAAAGCGTCCGCAAGAGCAACACAAGGCTTGTGGGCCTCTTCGCCGGCAAGCCGGCTCCTCCGAGGATCGAGGCTGCGGAAACCTGCGGAAAACACTTTTCCCGTTGCGGATTTTTGCCTTGCGCTGAGGCGGCCTGCCGCGCCATCCCGCTATCGAGCGAACCACTCGCAACCTAGGCCGTAACCCTCAAGCCACAAGGCCCTCGCCGTACCCCTCGGTACTTTCTGCCGTACGTCCGATTGATCTTTTTGCTCTTGATTTATATCTGTTTGGATATAGATTGCACAGAGCGCTCCGTGTCTTTCAGCGCTTGCGGCCATGCCTTGAAACAACCCGGCGCGGCCGGTCCTGGCCATGTTGATTAGCCTTGTTCCTGGTCATTAACAGGAGAGGTTCGATGCCCAGGCACAAGGATGTGGTGTTTGTCGGGAGCGCGCTGCGGGATCTCAGGGCGTTCCCTGAAGATGCCCGGCGGGCCGCCGGTTTCCAGCTGGATCTGCTGCAGCAGGGTGAACAGCCCTACGATTGCAGGTCGGTGAAAACCATTGGCCCGGGCGTTTTCGAGATCAGGATCCATGAGGATTCAGGGGCGTTTCGGGTGTTCTATGTGGTCAGGCGGCCCGCGGCCATCTATGTGCTGCACGCGGTGCGCAAGACCACCCGCAAGACCGAAGCGCGGGATATCGAACTGGCTCGCGCCAGATATCAGGAAGCAGGTTCACGCCATGACTGATTCACCGGTTACTCAGCGGTTCACCAGTGTCTGGGATGCCCTTGAGGCCACTCCCCAGGAAGCCGCCAACATGCGCCTGCGGGCCAAGCTGATGCTCGAACTGGGCAAGACCGTGCAAGCCTGGGGCCTCTCGCAGAAGGAGGCCGCCAAGCGTCTCAATATCACCCAGCCACGGCTCAACGACGTGCTCAGCGGCAAGATCAACAAGTTCTCCCTCGATGCCCTGGTCAACCTCTCGGAGGCGGCCCATCTGGGGGTGGATCTGCGCTTCGATGGGCCAGGCCTGGAACCCCTGGTGCCGGCCTGATTCACACAAGCTGCATATCCGGCTGTTAGCGTGGCTGCATCACCTGCCAAGAAGCTGCCCAATGTTTGTGCGCCTGCTGCTGTTGTGCGGACTGTCCCTGCTGGCCACGTCGCTGGCGGCGATGACCGTCTACAAATCCGTCGACGCCGATGGCGTGGTGTCCTACAGCGACCGGCCTTCGCCGGGAGCCCAGGCGTTCGTGTTTCACGACCGTATGGAAGAGCACCTGGAGCGTCAGGTGCGCCTGGATATCCACAAGCAAAAGGGCGTGGATGCGCTGTATGTACGCAATGACCTGTATGCGCCGGTGGAGATCGAGCTGGGCTTTGCCGCCCTGCGCAACGTCAAGGGTGCACCCGGGCGCCCCATCCGTCAGGTGCTGCCGGCCCGCAGCAGGCAGCGTCTGGCGCTGCTCACGGCGATTAACGCCGATCAGCCCCTGAGTTATGTGCCCCGGTTCCGTTACTCCCTGGGCGACCCGGCAGAGGCCACCCAGGCCTACCGCTACCCGTTGCCCTGGCGTGGCGGGCCGTTTCGCCTGACCCAGGGGGCCAATGGCCAATACAGCCATTTCGGGCCCAGGAGCCGCTACGCGATGGACATCGCCATGCCGGTGGGTACACCGATCATTGCCGCCCGTGGCGGGGTGGTGGTCAAGACCGAGAATGCCCAGAACGGGCGGGGCGACAACCCGGCGGGCAACTTCGTCCGGGTACTGCACGATGACGGCACCATGGGCGTGTACCTGCACCTCAAGCAAGGTTCGGTCAGCGTGCGGGAAGGGCAGCGGGTGGCGGTGGGCAGCCCGCTGGGGTTGTCGGGCAACACCGGCAACAGCAGCGGGCCGCACCTGCATTTCGTGGTGCAGCGCAATACCGGGCTGGGGCTGGTGTCGATTCCCTATCAGTTCAACCAGCCGCTGGGGGATCTGCCGAATTTTGCCCTGGGCAAAAAATGATCTTTGCCTGCAGGAGCCGGCTTGCCGGCGAACGGCCCGAACGGCCCGTCAATCCAGCATCAGCACCTTGGCCAGGATGATCTTCGGTCCTTTCATCTTCTTGATGATGATGCGCAGGCCTTCGACTTCCAGCACTTCTTCCTCTTCCGGCACCCGTTTCAGGGTTTCGTAGACCAGGCCGGCGAGGGTTTCGGCTTCGATATGGTCCAGGTCGATGCCCAGCAGGCGCTCGACCTTGAACAGCGGCGTGTCACCGCGCACCAGCAGCTTGCCCGGCTGGTAGGCGAGGATGCCGCGCTCGGTCTTGCGGTGTTCGTCCTGGATGTCGCCCACCAGCACTTCCAGCACGTCTTCCATGGTCAGGTAGCCAATGACCTTGCCGTCGGCTTCTTCCACCAGGGCGAAGTGCGAGCCGCCCTTGCGGAACTGTTCCAGCAGTTGCGACAGCGGCATGTGCCGCGACACGCGCTCCAGCGGGCGGGTCAGCTCGGCCAGGTTGAACGACTCGGGAATGTGGTCCAGGGCCGCCAGTTCCAGCAGCAGGTCCTTGATGTGCAGCAGGCCGACGAACTCGTTGCGCTCGCTGTCGTAGACCGGGTAGCGGCTGAACTTGTGACGACGGAACAGGGCGAGGATTTCCTTGAGCGGCGCGTTGAACTCGACGCTGATCAGGTCTTCCCGGGAGTTGGCCCAGTCCACCACTTCCAGTTCGCCCATTTCCACCGCCGAGGCCAGTACGCGCATGCCCTGGTCGCTGGGGTCCTGGCCGCGGCTGGAGTGCAGGATCAGCTTGAGCTCTTCACGGCTGTAGTGGTGCTCGTGGTGCGGGCCGGGCTCGCCCTGGCCGGCGATGCGCAGGATGGTGTTGGCGCTGGCGTTGAGCAGGTAGATGGCCGGGTACATCAGCCAGTAGAACAGGTACAGCGGCACCGCGGTCCACAGCGACAGCAGCTCCGGCTTGCGGATCGCCCAGGATTTGGGCGCCAGCTCGCCGACCACGATGTGCAGGTAGGAAATGATGAAGAACGCGGTGAAGAACGACACGCCGCGGATCACTTCCGGGGAGTTCACGCCCACCGCGCCCAGCAGCGGCTCCAGCAGGTGGGCGAACGCCGGCTCACCAACCCAGCCCAGGCCCAGGGAGGCCAGGGTGATGCCCAGCTGGCAGGCCGAGAGGTAGGCATCGAGCTGGCTGTGCACGGTACGCAGGATCTGTCCGCGCCAGCCGTTCTTGTGGGCGATGGCTTCGACCCGGGTCGAGCGCAGCTTGACCATGGCGAACTCCGCCGCAACGAAAAAACCGTTGAGCAGGACCAGGATCAGAGCAAAAAGAATCATGCCGAAGTCGGCGAACAGAGACGCGAGGGTAAAACCAGGGGACGGGTCCATGATGGAGTTTTGCGGGTTCCGTGTATTCGAAAAAGAAGGAAAGGCGGTGCCTGAAAGGCAGGCACAAGTGACGCAATGTAGCGGCTGACAGGGCGATTGCCTAGGGGCACGCCACGGTCAGCGCTGTTCGGTCAGGCCGGCGGCGGTGGTTTTTTTCACCTGGGCCGGGGCGAAATGGCAGGTAAAGGTGCTGCCGTGGCCCAGCACGCTGCTGATTTCCAGGCGCGCGCGGTGGCGCAGCAGCACGTGCTTGACGATGGCCAGGCCCAGGCCGGTGCCGCCGGTGTTGGAGTTGCGGCTTGAATCCACCCGGTAGAAACGCTCGGTGAGGCGCGGCAGGTGCTTGTTGTCGATGCCGATCCCCGAATCCTGCACGCTCAGGTGCGCGCCCTGGTCGTCGCCCCACCAGCGGATGCGGATGTTGCCTTCGGCCGGGGTGTATTTCACCGCGTTGAACACCAGGTTGGAGAAGGCGCTGCGCAGTTCCGCCTCGCTACCCTTGAGTTGCACCGAGGCATCGGCTTCCAGGCTGATGCGCTGGTTGCGCTCCCCGGACAGCGCCTGGGCGTCGCTCTTGATCGATTGCAGCAGCACGTCGATGGGCACCGGCTGGTTGTCCGACGGGTAGTCGGTGGCCTCCAGCTTGGCCAGCAACAGCAGGTCGTTGAGCAGGGTCTGCATGCGCCCGCCTTGCTGCTGCATCTGCTGCAGGGCGCGGTTCCAGCGCGGGTTCACTTCCTCGACGTTGTCCAGCAGGGTTTCCAGGTAGCCGCAGATCACCGTCAACGGCGTGCGCAGCTCATGGGAGACGTTGGCGATGAAGTCCTTGCGCATCTGTTCCAGCTGGTGGATGCGGGTCACGTCGCGCACCAGCATCAGGTGCTCGTTGTTGCCGTAGCGGGTGATGTACAGCTGGATGCGCACCCGGTCGTTGGCCGGGGAAGGGATCTCCAGCGGCTCGGCGTAGTTGTCCTGCTCGAAGTACTCCTTGAAGCGCGGATGACGCACCAGGTTGGTCACCGGCTGGCCGCTGTCCTGGGGTGTCTTGAGCCCCAGCAGGGTTTCGGCGGCGCGGTTCCACCACTCCAGGTTGCCGTCGCTGTCGAGCATGATCACCGCGTCTTTCAGGGCCGCGGTGGACTCCTGGACCCGGTCGATCACCGCTTGCAGGCGCCCGCGTACCCGCTGATCGCGGCGTTGCAGGTGATAGATGCTGTCGAACACTTCGCCCCACAGGCCATAGCCATCGGGCGGCGCTTCGTCGGGTTGATGCAGGCGCAGCCATTCATGCAGGCGCAGCAGCTGCTTGAGGGTCCAGGCCAGGTAGAGGCCCAGGCCGGCGGCCAGGCTCCAGCCGTAGTAGCCGCTGATCAGGCCCACCAGCAAACAGCCGGTGATCAACAGCAACAAGTGGCGAATCAGGGTGCCATGCCAGTTTTGATTCACTTTGGGGAGCAGCTCCATGCTGTACGCCGCAAGCTGCAAGTTCAGAGGCCGTCGGTGATCAACGTGCCGCTTGTGGCTTGGAGCTTGCCGCTGTGGTTAGGCCTTGGTGGAAAAACGATAGCCGGTGCCGCGCACGGTTTGTACCAGATTCTCGTAGGCGTCACCCAGGGCTTTGCGCAGCCGGCGGATGTGCACGTCCACGGTGCGTTCTTCGACGTACACGTTGCCGCCCCAGACCTGATCCAGCAGCTGGCCGCGGGTGTAGGCGCGCTCCTGGTGGGTCATGAAGAACTGCAGCAGGCGGTATTCGGTGGGGCCCATCTCCGCCGGTTTGCCGTCGATGGTCACCCGGTGGCTGATGGGGTCCAGCAGCAGGCCGCCGACTTCGATCGGCGCCTCGCCATCGGTGGGGCCGGCGCGGCGCAGCACGGCCTTGAGGCGGGCCACCAGCTCGCGGGGGGAGAACGGCTTGGTGATGTAGTCGTCGGCGCCGACTTCCAGGCCCTGGATCTTGTTGTCCTCTTCGCCCTTGGCGGTGAGCATGATGATCGGGATGTCCCCGGTCAGTTCGTCGCGCTTGAGGCGCCGCGCCAGCTCGATGCCGGAGGTGCCGGGGAGCATCCAGTCCAGCAGGATCAGGTCCGGCTTGCGGTCGACGATGATGGCATGGGCTTGCTGGGAGTTCTCTGCCTCCATGCAGTCATAGCCGGCCATTTCCAACGCGACGGCGATCATTTCGCGAATCGGCGCTTCGTCGTCAACGATCAGAATGCTTCTGCCAACCATGCTGGAACCTCTTGTCATTTAACTGTCTTGCGCCGCATTAGATAACGGAATTATTGCAGTCGTGTGACAGTATTTCAGGTGGCGCAACGCACTTCAGCTTCCTCGACTAAGCTTTGAGTCCGATTCCTGACAACCACAAAAGAAGGTTTCCATGACTCTGTTCAAGCAATCGTTGAAAGTCCTGCTGGTGGGCGCGGTCCTGGCCCTGCCGACATTCGCCCTGGCCGCCGACCCGGCGATGAGCAAGGACGGCGTGCTGGTGGATCACAAGGGCATGACCCTCTACACCTTTGCCAAGGATGCCGGTGGCAAGTCCATGTGCAACGACAAATGCGCCGCCAACTGGCCGCCGCTGATGGCCGAGGGCAGTGACAAGGCCATGGGCAAGTGGACGGTGATCAAGCGCGACGACGGCAAGATGCAATGGGCCTATGACGGCAAGCCGCTGTATGGCTTCGTGATGGACAAGAAGGCCGGTGACATGACCGGCGAAGGCAAGATGGACGGCGCCTGGAAGGTCGCCAAGTCCGACTGACCCTGCCTGACAGCGGCTACACCTGTAGCCGCTGCTGAGCCTGCGAAGCTGCGAAAAGGCCCGCAGGGCCTTGCTTGACGCTCTAGCGCAACGCGTAATCCAGCACCACGCCGATAAAGATCGCCATGCCCGCCCAGTGGTTGTGCAGGAAGGCCTTGAAGCATTTCATCCGGTCGCGATCCCGGGTGTACCAGAACTCCCAGGCAAAACATCCCGCCGCCACCGCCAGCCCCAGATGGAACCAGCCCCCCAGGTTAAAGCGTGCCCCGGCCAGCAGCAGGCAGCCCAGGGACAGGCCCTGCAGGGTGAGAATGATCACCCGGTCGGCATCGCCGAACAGGATCGCCGTGGACTTGACCCCGATCTTCAGGTCGTCGTCGCGGTCGGTCATGGCGTAGTAGGTGTCGTAGCCCACGGTCCACAGCAGGTTGGCGATGTACAGCAGCCAGGCAGTGGCCGGCAATTCGCCGTTCTGCGCGGTGAAGGTCATCAGGATGCCCCAGGAATACGCCGCGCCCAGCACCACCTGCGGGTAATAGGTGTAGCGCTTCATGAAGGGGTAGCAGGCGGCCAGGGCCAGGGCACCGAACGACAGCCAGACCGTGGTGGCGTTGGTGCACAGCACCAGCAGGAAGGCCGCGCCCATGAGGATGGCGAACAGCGCCAGGGCTTCCTTGGCGCTGACCTTGCCGGTGGCCAGGGGCCGCTGGTCGGTGCGCTTGACCTGGCCGTCGACCTTGCGGTCGGCGAAATCGTTGATGGCGCAGCCGCCGGCGCGGGTCAGCACCACGCCGAAGGTGAAGATCAGCACATGGCTCAGGGACGGCTGGCCCTCGGCGGCGATCCACAGCGCCACCAGGGTCGGCCACAGCAGCAGGTAGATGCCGATGGGCTTGTCCATGCGCGCCAGTTGCAGGAAGTCCCAGGCCCGCGGGTGCAGGCGATTGAGGGATTTGAGCAGGCTCAGGTACATCAGCAGGCCTCCGGTCGGGCGTCTATGGCGGTCCACAGGCTGGGCAGGAAGACTTCCGCCACCAGCAGGCTCAGGGGCCCGCGATCGAAGCGTGAGCGCCGGCCCCACAGGCCGCTGTTGGCAACGGCGGCGGGCAGCCAGTCTTGAGGATAGCGGCAGACTTCAATCGGCTGGCGGGTGAAGGCCTGGTCGCAGAACAGCAACTCGCCCAGCGAGCGGCTGCCCAGTTCGTCGATATTCAGGCCGCCTTCGAGCAGGGCACTGCGGGCGGCCACGCTGCGGGCGAAGACCCAGGCTTCGCCGTGGCCCCGCAGGTACACCTCGCGGACCCAGCCTTCGCTCTGTGCGGGCAGGCCCAGGGCCGCGCATTCGTCGTGGCGCAGGGTCTGCCACTCTTCCACCAGCGGCGTGACGCTGAAGCCGTTTTGCGAAAGTCGGGTCAGGCGCCGGGTCAGCGATCCTTCGTCGAACAGCCAGTTCGCAACAGGTGCGCCAGGGAACGGGGACAAACGGCTTTGCACCAGCCAGGTCGGGGCCGGAGCGGGGGGCATTGAGTGCGGCACAGTGGGTCAGTATTGGCAGCAAATGAGGCGGCGAGCTTAGCATGACGACCGGCGATTTTGATTGATCCAGGACGTCCGGCGACACGAACCTGCTTGCATCTGCCGGTAGTGATCAGTAAAAAACCCCAGTGCCGAACGCTGATCAGCGTGGCCTTTAGAGTCGATTCATCGACCGAGCCTGAACTCCCGAGGAAATGCAGCAATGAAAAAGTGGCAATGTGTGGTCTGCGGCCTGATTTATAACGAAGCGGAAGGTTGGCCGGATGACGGCATTTTGCCGGGGACCCGTTGGGAAGATGTGCCCGAAGACTGGCTCTGCCCGGATTGCGGCGTGGGCAAGGCGGATTTCGAAATGATCGAGATCGCTTGATCGACTCTTTTTAGCCTGAACAACCCATAACAAGGATTAGGACATGAGCGCACCGGTGGTGATCGTGGGTACGGGCCTGGCGGGTTACAACCTGGCCCGGGAATTTCGCAAGCTCGACGGTGAAACGCCGTTGCTGCTGATCACCGCCGATGACGGCCGTTCCTATTCCAAGCCGATGCTTTCGACCGGCTTCGGCAAGAACAAGGATGCCGACGGCCTGAGCATGGCCGAGCCCGGCGCCATGGCCGAGCAGCTCAAGGCCGAGGTTCGCACCCACACGCGCATCAGCGGCATCGACCCGGGCCACAAACGCTTGTGGATCGGTGAAGAGGCGGTGGCCTATCGCGACCTGATCCTGGCCTGGGGCGCGGAAACCGTGCGCGTGCCGGTGCAGGGCGACGCCTCTGAGCTGATTTTTCCCATCAACGACCTGGAAGACTACGCCCGCTTTCGCGCTGCGGCGGCCGGCAAGCGCCGGGTGCTATTGCTGGGCGCCGGGCTGATCGGCTGCGAATTCGCCAACGACCTGATCCTCGGCGGCTACAGCGTGGACCTGGTGGCGCCTTGCGAGCAGGTGATGCCGACCCTGCTGCACCCGGCCGCCGCGGCGGCGGTGCAGGCCGGGCTGGAAAGCCTGGGCGCGCGCTTCCACCTGGGCCCTGTACTCAACCGCCTGCAACGCGGCGATGACGGCCTGGAGGCCCATCTGTCCGATGGCCAGGTGATCGCCTGCGACCTGGTGGTTTCGGCCATTGGCCTGCGCCCGCGCATCGATCTGGCCGCGGCGGCCGGGCTGGTGGTCAATCGCGGCGTGGTGGTGGACCGCGAGCTGAAAACCTCCCACGCCAACATCTACGCCCTGGGCGATTGCGCCGAGGTCGATGGCCTCAACCTGCTATACGTGATGCCGCTGATGAGCTGCGCCCGGGCCCTGGCGCAGACCCTGGCCGGCAAGCCGACGGCAGTCAGCTACGGGCCGATGCCGATCACCGTGAAGACCCCGGTCTGCCCGCTGGTGGTGTCGCCGCCGCCACGGGGCGCCGAAGGTGTCTGGAGCGTCGAAGGGCAGGGCGCCGACATCAAGGTCCTGTGCCGTGACGCCAGCGGCCGCTTGCTGGGCTACGCCCTGACCGGGGCGGCGGTGATGGAAAAACTGGCCCTGAACAAGGAACTCCCGGCCCTGCTGGCTTAAATACCGGTCGTTCTGTCGGAATAACCGGGATTTTGCCCCTACAAAGGTCGCGCCAAGACTGGCGCCACTTTCAAGCGCGTGCCATCCTCACACCCGTCTGCCGCAGCGTAGAGCCTGCGGCGCCTTGGGCGCTGTTCCCGTGAACAGCACGGACATAACAACAAAAAACCGTCAAAGAGGCTTCACACTATGCGTAAACCAGAACTCGCCGCAGCCATTGCCGAGAAAGCGGACCTGACCAAAGAGCAGGCCAATCGCGTGCTCAACGCCATCCTTGAGGAAATCACCGGGGCTCTGCACCGTAAAGACAGCGTCACCCTGGTCGGTTTTGGTACGTTCCTGCAACGCCACCGTGGCGCCCGTACCGGCAAGAACCCGCAAACCGGCGAGCCGGTAAAGATCAAGGCCAGCAACACCGTGGCATTCAAGCCGGGCAAGTCGCTGAAAGACAGCGTCAACCCATAAGCATTGCGCGGGCTCCCACAGCGGGAGCGCGCAGGGGAAAATAGGCACGCCGAGCGCATCGGGTGCCTATTTTTTTTGCCTGTCGATTGCCCGTGCATCCGCTTGCGAAGCGGCAATGGCGTGGCTAGGATGCGCGCTTGTTTGAATTGTGATCTAAGGCCAAGGATGACCCGCCCCACTGACAGATCCGTTTCATGGACAGTGTTGTTGCGCTGCCTGGGAAGCCCCGGTCCAGCGACCCTGATACTGGGCTGCCTGCTCGCCCTTGGCCTGTCATCGGCCTCTGCCGGTAACGGCTCGCAACTGGGGCAGATCGGTTATCGCGAAGCGCTCAGCTGGTTCCACAGCCAGCAATACGACAGCTCCGGCGCCTGGCTGTGCGGCTATTCCCTGGCCCGCGAGGACTACAGCGTGGCGCCCAAGGCTCCGCGTCTGCTGGTGGAAGTGGACCAGCGTTTTCTCTACCTCAAGTCCGCCGGCCAACTGGTGGAACTGACCGGCGCCGCCCAGGGCCCCGAGCGCAGCGAGTACCAGAACGCCAGCGCCCACATCCGCGTCACCCTGAACATCCTCAAGCGCAACAACTTCAGCGAGTACCAGGAGTCGCACGACCGCCAGGTACTGGCGCGCATCGAGATCAACGACCAGGTCGAAACCCTCACCCTCAAGGGGCAATCATGCGGTACTTGAACTCCCTGGGCCTGAGCCTGCTGCTCGCAGGCGTCAGCCTGCCGGCCCTGGCCGATGAGGCCAACCCGGGCCAGGGCTGCTATGGCCACCTCACCGAACTGGTGCGCAGCAGCGATTTTCCCTACCGCGACTTCACCACCCCGGAGCACCTCAAGCTGTTGATCGACCGTGATGATGGTGACCAGTTGAGCCTGCAGTTGTTCTACGAAACCTCCGGCAGCGGAATCATCGGCTGGGTCCGTTACGACGTGCCGCAGCAGGCACTGTGGAATGTCAGCATCGACCCGCAAGAGCCCCAGGCGCTCAAGTTCGACCCGCGTTTTGCCCGGGCCTATGCGTCCTGCCTGGAGTCGCGCTAGGCCTTGGCCAGCCGCCACTGGCGCAGTGCAGAGTTGCCGAGTGGTTCCTTGATTGTTGCCAGTCATTGCTTGAAAATTCGCCGTCATCCGAATCACCCTTTCAGCATGGAACGCGAATCTCTTGTCCTCCTACCGCATTCAAGAAGCCGATCTCGATATTCCTGACGCCTGGCAGGACCAGAGCATCAACATCTTCAAGCTGCCGGCCGTGGGCGGCGCCCAGGAAGCCAGCTTCGTCATCAGCCGCGACCCGAGCCAGGGCGAGGCCTCATTCGCCGATTACGTGGCCCAGCAACTGAGCAGCGCCGAGCAGCAACTGCCGGGTTTCACCCTGATCAAGCGCTGGGACTTCGACATGCACGGCCACGCCTCGGTCCTGCTGGACTACAGCTGGCAACGCGAAGGCCGCGAGCTGATGCTGCGCCAGGTGTTCATCGAGCGTAAGCCGGCAGTGCTGATCACCACCCTGACCACCACGCGGCAAGACTTGGTGCACCACGAGCCGGCCTGGAAACAGGCCATGCAGAGCCTCAAGCCTCAGCCTTCGCGGGCCTGATCCCTTCGCTGAGTAGCGCACCATGGATATGTTGGCAGCAGCGCGCCTGGGCGATGAAATCGCCCACGGTTTTGGCGTGGCGGCGATGGTGGCGGGAGCCGTTGTCGGCGCCCTGATCGGCGCCGCGGTGGTGGCGGCGACCGTGGCCACCGGTGGTGTGGCGATCGCCATCATCGCCGGTTCGGTCGCCGCCGGCGGCCTGTCGATGTTCCAGATCGCCAAGGGCCTGAGCACGATCTTCAACCTGCCCGAACCCGGCACGGGGGTGCTGGTGGAGGGCAGCTTCAATGTCCGCATCAACCTGCGCAACGCCATGCGCGCGGGCCAGGATCACTCGTCCTCGTGCAGCGGCCTGCCGCTGAACCACCCGATCTGGCCGTTCCCGGTACTGATCGCCGAGGGCAGCGCCAAGGTCACCATCAACGGCAAGCCGGCGGCGCGCCTGCAAAGCAAGATGGTCTGCGGCGCCCACATCAAGACCGGCAGCGAAAACACCTTCATTGGCGGGCCCACGGTGCAGGTGGCGTTCGTCCTGGATATCGAAGGCTGGATGCACACCGGGTTGGAGGCGCTGGGGCTGGCGGCGCTCGGCGCCGGGCTGGTAGTGGCGGCCATGGCGGGCGTAGCGGCATTGGCCGGTGCCCTGGCAGTGGGCGCCGCGGTGTATGGCGGCATGGCCCTGCTGGGGGACCTGGGCGACCGCCTGGGGCCGGGTTATCGCGATCTGCTGCAAGGGGTGGCCGGCATGGCCCTGCTGGGCCTGGGGCCGAAGCTGGCGGCGCGCAAACCGGCGACCGCGGTGCCCGAGCTGACCTCGCGGCGTGCCTACCTGAATCAGAAGTTCGGCCGCTCCGGCGACATGCACGGCGACATCAACTACCGTGGCAACCGTGAAGTGGCGGCGAACTTCTTCGAGTCCCAGGGCTATTCCAAGGTCGATGCACAGTCCTACATGAACGGCCTGGATTTCAATCATCCGGTGCGCGTGGAGACCCTGGCCCCCGGCAAGAACCTGTGGCAATACCAGTCCCCCGGAGCGCCCCAGGGCAACTGGTATACTCTCAGCCCGCGGGTACAGCCGACCGAGCTGGGGATCAACCCCATGGGCACCAACCGCGCCGCCAACACCATTGAACCCAAGGTTCTCAACTCCTATGGAACAACGCGCAAGGTGCAGGTCCTGCGCAGCACGGCTGCGCCGACCAACGACTTCTGGTCGGTCAAGGGGCAGTCCTATCCCGCCAAGGGCGGGGCGCAGCAGTTGTTCTCCAATGACAAAGGCGCCTTCGGCGCGCTTCCTTCCGGTGGACCATGAAACCAATCGACTACATTGATCACGCACTGGCGCTGGTGGCCAAGCGGGCCCTGGTCCTGCCGGGTTACGAAGTCTTCGACAGCCTGCAAAAACAGCTGCAGTACGTTCGCGCGGTGCTGCTGGACCGCAGCCTGGACCGCTCCGGGCTACACCAGATCAGCATTGGCGCCATTGCCGTGAAGGAGTTCGACGAAACCGACCCGGAGCTGGCCCGGGCGTTGAAAGACGCATATTACGTGGCGGTACAGACCGGGCGTGGCTTGAAGGTCGACCTGCCCTGAGGCACGTCTTTGGTTATCCGTGATGCCGCCGGAGGGCGCCATGCTGTTCAAGGATCTGTCGGTCAATCGCGAGGAGATGTTCTCGATGGGCATCGAAGCACTCAGCGGCCAGTACTACGTTTCCTTCCCGGTCAGCCTCGGCGTGGTCGACTACGAGGAGTTCTACGCCATCGATCGCGCGACCTTCGAGCGGTTCGAACAGGACCTGCAAGCCGCGCTGGCATTTGTCACCCGCGCCAGACGGCGCGAGCTGGATCAGCTGCTGATCATCCAGCCGGGCAAGAATCGCGGCTCGGCGATCTGATCCATCCTCTGGGAGTCCTCAAGAAGCCTGATCTCGTTGAGATCGAGCCGCTGGTCGCTGGGGCGCCAGACCATCCCACATCAGAGAAATTGCCCCGGTAGCCACATGCAACGTTATGCCAGGCCCCGCGCCAGTATCTGAGTGAGGTCAAAACCTTAACTGAGGTGTTTGTAAGTGACTGAGCAAGAATTGCAGGCCTATGTGGAAAAGGCGGATGCCGACACAGTACGTGTTCGGGTCATGGACGCCTCGCTGGACGCGGCCCTGGTGGCCCTGGGGTTTGGCGCAACGATCGAACCGGGGGTGTATGCCCTGGACGTAGCGGACGACGGGCGCAAGGCGCAGCTCTTCGATGCCCTGCGCACGCTCGGCGTGGCCTTCGCCGATGGCAAGGAGTGGTGCCCGGCCGAGGTTTTTGAATACCTGCGCGACATGAACCTGCTCAGCGGCACCTTCACCCGGGTTTCCTGGCGCGAGCCCGGACGCTATCACCTGGTCGAGGTCTGATCGTCCGCCTCGAAGGACCACCCTTGTTCAGTGGCGGTCTTACACGGGACCGAGATGAAATTCATCGATCTGTCGGTCAATCGCGAGGAGATGTTCTCCATGGGCATCGAAGCACTCAGCGGCCAGCACTACGTCTCCTTCCCGGTCAGCCTCGGCGTGGTCGACTACGAGGAGTTCTACGCCATCGATCGCGCGACCTTCGAGCGGTTCGAACAGGACCTGCCCGCCGCGCTGGCATTGGTCACCCGCGCCAGACGGTTGCTGATCATCCAGCCGGGCAGTCATCGCGGCTCGGCGATCTGATCCAGCCTCCTTCAGGCCTCAGGCATTGTTCCGATAAGGCACGAAACGCCGTTCGGCGCTGTACAGCCCCAGTCCCTTGTCACCCTTGAAGCCAGTGTCGATCAAGCGGTCGGCCAGGGTTGCGCTGATCAACAAGTCGCCGGACTCCGGCTCCCGGGCGATCTGGCCCATGCCCGGGGCGCTTTCGAGAAACCAGGTCTTGTTGAAGTAGAGCAGGGTGCCGTCTTCGTCGCGCTCCGCTTCGGAACGCGCGTGGTCGATGGCCTTCACGGCCTGGATGGCGTTGACGATGTAGTACGGCTGGCTGATCTCCTGATGCTCGGCCACCAGGCGCAAGGGCTGGATCAGCTCGACATCGGCCGGCGCCTGCTGGCGGAGAAAGTCCGCCAGGCGCGCCGACACCAGGGGAATGCCCCCCAGCAGCCACAGGCAATCATGCTCCAGCAGCTTTTTCGCCTTGCACTGGAAAAACACCGGCGGCGTATCCATCGCTTTTGGATACGGCTGCCCGGCGAGCAGGGCCAGGTAGTCGAAACTGGAGCCCGGGGTTTGATAGGCACCGCTCTCGACGTCGTAGGAGCCGATCAGCTTCGGGTTGTATTGGATCGGAGGTTTCCAGCTCAAGATCATCATCTGTTCCTACTGGTAATAGACTCCCGGCCAGCCTTGAACCCTGTCAGCTGCCGCGCTGCCAATGCAGGTGCTCACCGATCATGACCGTCGACAGGCTCTGATCCGGGTCATAGCCGAGGTCATAGTCGAGCTGCTTGAACCAACTGGTGGCGAAGGTCGAGGCCCTGGCGACACGCCCGGCTTGCAACTGGTCGACGCGGACGTACCAGTTGTTGGGTGGCGTGACGGACAGGTAGTGGTTCAGGTTGTCGGCGCTAAAGGTCCAGCACAGGGACAGCAGGCGCGACTCCGCCGGTCGTGCTTCATAAATGTGCGCGTTGACGATCAGGGCCTTGCCATCGAACAGATGGCGATAGCGGACGTTTTCACCGTAGGTGGTCACGTCCTTGTCAAAGCGGCTGATGCTCAGGATCAGTTGTCCGTCGGCATCGAAACCATAGGCCTGCAGATTCTTCGATTCACGGCTGGCCTTGCTCAGCGACGCCAGGGGTTGTCCCTCCCTGCTGACGCTGGGTATCAAGCGTTCAAAGGGGATGAGCTCCAGGGTCGGGCCTAGGGAATACTCCCAGCGGATCACGGCTTGCCTGATCGCCTGATAGTGCTGGTGAACTTGCGGCTCATAACGCTTGAACAGCTTGCCGAGGGTGTTGCGCCGGCTTTCAAGCTCCGGGTTGTGCATGACATTCATTGGGTTATTTCCCTCAGCTGCCACAGGCAATCGTGCTCCAGCAGCTCTTTCGCCGTGCACTGAAAAAACCGCGACTTTGGCGCGGTTCTAT
Organism: Pseudomonas protegens; assembly: GCF_013407925.2. Classification (NCBI taxonomy): domain Bacteria; kingdom Pseudomonadati; phylum Pseudomonadota; class Gammaproteobacteria; order Pseudomonadales; family Pseudomonadaceae; genus Pseudomonas; species Pseudomonas protegens. The sequence continues at coordinate 3,399,734 of NZ_CP060201.1, forward strand.
AAGGGGCTGCAGGCCGTGCTGGCGCTCGTCAGCCGCGCCAGAAAGCGCGGTCCGGCGATCTGCCCCGGCACTCCGGCAATTGCTCAGTTCAGCGCCGTCAGGAGTTGCTTGTTGAACGACTCTTTCAGTTCCTGGTTGTTGGTGTAGCCCAGGGTCTGCTCGCTCAGAATCTTCGCCAGCGTTGCGTCGTCCGGTTGGATTGCGTTGGTTTTCAAGGCGATAACAATCAGCGGGACCGGATAGGCGTAATACTTTGGCCTCTCGATGACATCGCTCACCAGTGCGGGGCTGACATTGAGGAGGTTGTACAGGATAGGCAGGTGAACATCCTGGAGCCGGCGCAGCATCACCTGGCAGGTATTTTCAATGCCTTGTTCGGTCACGGGCAGCAGTGGACAGCCGTCTTTTTCGCTGACCGTCGACATGCAGTAGACCAGTTTCGGATTGGCCAGGTTGGATGGGTAGGGCGGGCTTATCCGCTCGATCTCCGCCTGCAGGGCCGGGTGTTCGACGAAGATGATGATTTCGTAGGCGCGGGTGTTGGCCAGGTACTCGAAATGCAAGGTCGCCACGGCGCCCGACTCTTTATGGGCAATCACCACTTTGTTCCGGGTGACTTTGACTCCGGGATAAGCCGAGAGCTCGCTCTTCAAGAAAAGCTGGAGTGCCTTTTCGAAGTTGCTGCGCAATTCCTTGGTGTCTGCTTTCATTTCTCGATTACTCGTTCAATAGCGAAGAAGCCAGAAGTTGGCCGTATGCTGTGCGCCATTTCCACCGAACGGTGTGCCTTTGCCGCTTTTGGTCGCAACTTCGAACTGGCCTTGGGTGGCGCCCGACGGTTTGATCAGGCCGCCACCCAGGCCACCGTTGGTATTGGCCGTATTGCTCATGTCGAACATCCCCGATCCCTGTTGGTTCTTGGTCAGTTTGCCGCTGCCATTTTTGACTTCGAACACGTGGTAGTTGCCGGCTTTGTCCTGGGCGATGATATCTGCCCTGATGCGGTAGGACTTCTGAGTGACAGGATGCTTGACCTTCATGGTCAGTTCTTCAGCTACCACAGTGAAACCGTTCCTCTCGAGGTCGGCCTTGGCCTTTGTAGTGCCCCTTCTGCCGCTGTAGGCCGATTTGCAGATCCAGCCCAGCGGGTCGATCCAGCCGATCGGGTTGGGAGCATAGTGATAGAGGTTCAAGCCTCCGGCCAGGCCGATGGGGTCCGGCGTGGTGAAGCGCCCGATATCCGGGTCGTAAAAACGGAACGTGTTGAAGTGCAGCCCGGTCTCGCGGTCCAGGTACTGGCCCTGGAACCTGAGATTCTGCTCCTCGATGTAGTAGGGCTCGCGTATTTCTTCGATGGTGTTGCCCCAGACCTGATAGCGGGCCTGCCAGACGCTGTGGCCGTCAGGCTCGCAAAGCTGGTGGGGCAGGCCATTCAGGTCGTTGTGGTAGTAGCGGATCTTCTGCTGCGCGCCGAGGCCATCGACCCGCGCCAGGGGCGCGTGGCCCAGGTCTTCATAGACATAGAGGCTGGTCTGTTGATTACGCTGTTCCTGCAGCAGCCGCAGGCCATCCCAGATGAATCGGGTTTCACCCAGAAGGTTGCCCTGGCTGTCGTACTCACGCTTGCTGATGCGTCGACCCAGGACGTCGTAACTCATCCTGACCAGGGTTTCGCCGCTGGCGGTCTGATTGCGCACTTCGATCAAGCGGTGTTCGGCATCGTAGGCAAACCGTTGCACGCCTCGCCGACCACTGCGTTTTTCAATCATTCGGCCAAAGGCATCGTAGCGGTAGCGCTTGTCCTGGTAGGTCAGCAACTTGTTGTGCACCACCAGCCCGGCGCCCGCTTTCGGGCCGTCAAGCAAATTGGCGGCGGCGTCGTAGGCGAAGGTTTCCTTCTGGCCCTGCAGGCCGTCCTGGCTGGCGATGATTCGCCCGGTCGCGTCGTAATGGAACAGTTGCCGATATTGGCCGTTGACATGCCGCTCGGCCAGGCCCACCAGGTTATCGCTGTCGTCGTACTCGAGGTGCCGTTCCGGGGCTGTCGGCAAGGTGTTTGCCAGCAGGCTGGAATGCCGCAGGCGTGCGCGCAGGCGGCCACAACGGTCGTATTCGCTGCGGGTGCTGATCTGACCCTGGGTGCGCAGCACTTCACGGTGCAGGCGATCACGTTGAAAATCGCTGATTACCTGGCCATCGAGATTGATCTGGTGCAGATGGCCGCTGCCGTAATAGAGCCGATTGAGCCAGCGCGTGTCCGGTAGCTGGGTCTGAATCAGATTGCCCAGTTCGTCGTATCGGTGTTTCAGGCTGCCGGCCGCTGTGTGTTCTTCGAGTAATTGGCCCAGGGCGTCGTAGCTGAAACTCACTGCCTGCTGGTTGCCGAGGTTGTCGGTAAAGCTGGCTGCGATCAGTTGGTTCAAGGGATCGTAGGTGTATTGACTGCGCCCATCGTCCGTGGTCTTGGCCAGCAGCCGCCCCACGGCATCGCGCTCGAACTTGTGGATGATTGGTGCGATTGGTTGCGCGGGCACGGCGCTCAATCCGGAGCCATAAGGCGCGGCATGGGCCTGGAGTTCGACGACGTTGTTCAGTGGGTCATAGCCATAGCGCTTGGCACTGCCGTCGAGGTCCTGCTGTTCGCTCAGACGGTTGCCGGCATCCCAGGCAAAGCGATAGCTTTCGCCGTTTTCGTTGGTGAGCGCCAGCAGCCGTCCGAACGCGTCATAGTCGAATCGGACCTGCCGGCCATGGGCGTCGGTGCGCTGGCTTATCTGCCCGCGCCGGTTGTACTGGTAGAGCGTGGTGTAGCCGGACGGGTCGGTGTAGCCCTGCAGCTGGCCGTTGCCGCCGCGTTGAAAATGCTCGGCGCGGCCATCGGCCAGTTGGCTGCTGAGCAACCGTCCCTGGCCGTCGTAATGGAACCGGGTGTGCTCGCCAAGGGCATCGATGATGGCTTTCACGTTGCCACGTCGATCGTATTCGAAGCGGGTCGGATAGCCCGAGCAATCCAGGTGTTCAAGCAATTGCCCGGACGAGTTCCAGCGCATCTTCCGGCTTCTTCCCGTGGCATCGATGATCTCCACCACCTGCCCGTGTGCGTCGTGGCGGTACTGAGTCACTTGGCCTAGCGGGTCTGTTTCGGCGATGCAATTGCCTCGGGGGTCATAGCGCAAGTGCCAGCTTTTGCCGGCAGGATCGGTCAGGGTCTGTGGCAGCGACCAGTGCTCCAGCCACAAGGTCGAGTGGCTGTGCCCCAGAGGATCGGTCTCGGCGATCAGGTTGCCGGTTTCGTCGTAGCTATAGGCATAGCGCCCTCCCAAGGGGTCAGTGGCGCTGAGCAGTTGGCGTTCGTCGTTCCACTCGAAGGCCCATGTCTGGTTGAGGTTGTCGGTGTACTCGACGATCTGCAACTGGCTGTTCCAGCGACGGCGGCTGATGCGTTGCAGGCTGTCGGTGACCTGGGTGATTCCGGCCTCCAGATCATAGTCGTACTGATAGCTATCGCCTTCGTCGGTCCAGTGACGCGTCACTCGCCACTGCTGGTCGGCGAACAGTGTCCACTGGTAGAAGCAGCGCAGCCCGGTGGCCAACTGGTGCTCGGTCATCCGGTGGCCGGCGTCATAGGCGAAGCGCCGCTGTACCTGCCTTTCGCCATCGCGGACCTGTGCCAGGTTCCCTGCGGCATCGTAGTCATAGCTGACCAGCACTTCCCGTTGCTGGTCAGGGTACAGCCGTTCGACCTGGGCAATCCGACCGGGCCAGCGCGTGCTGTAGCCCAGTTCGAGCTGCGCCTGTTCAAAAGTATCGCGCAGCAGCCAGAGCCGCCCGGACGAGTCGTATTCCAGGTGCAGGCGATTGTCGTTGCGGTCCCCCAGCTGGCTCAGGCGCAACCGCGAAGGATCGCTCGCCAGCGGCTCGAACAGACGGTAGAGGCCGTCGCTGCTTTCGATCAGCAACTGCCCGTTGTCGTTGCGTCGCACGCTCAAGCCTTCACCGGGGCTGAAGGCTCCACCGCCCAGGGCAATGGCACCCATGTCGATGCGGCGTCCCTGCTCATCAATGTAGAGCAGGCGTTCGCCGCCCTCGGGATGGGGCTCGATCTGGATGCTGACCTCGTAAGGCAGGCTCCAGCCGGCCCCGAGCAGGCCGTCACGGCGTTCGTCGCGGCTGTTGTAGAAGCGTTGCCATTCGATGGGCACCAGCCCTGGCAGGGTGAAGTCCAGATCGTCGTCGGCCCCGAGCACCTTGGCCCCGGTTGCTGCATGCACCGGATGGGTCGAGGCGACGACGGCCTGGGTCAGCGCATTGGTCGCCTGGCTGACGACAAAGGAATTGACCCCGGCCATCAGCATGCACGGCAGGTTGCTGAGGAACTTGCCCTTGCCGCCCTTGAGCATCATCAGCACGGTCACCGCCAGGCCCACGCCCGGGGTCTTGCCGCTGCGGATCTCGCGCACCACCACCGAGCCGCCGCCGATGGTCACGTCGGGGGAGATCGGTCCGGCGGACACCACCTTGGCGTCGCAGGTGCTGCGGTCGCCGCTGCGCACCGCCGGCTGGCCGTCGATGCTGACCTTTTCCGAGCCTTCGGCCAGGTACTGCACGGGCATCGGCGGGTGCTTGGTGCAGGTCACCAGGTCCAGTTCCTTGGTCTGCGAGCCAGGGGCCGGGGAGGCCACGGTGGGCCGCCACATCTGCGAGAAGAATTCCTTGGCCATGTCGAGAAAGCCCGGGCCTTCCTCCGGGGTGGCCGAAGGGGTGTCGGTGGCTTCGCCTTCCTCGGCGCCGTCGCCGCTGATCTGCGACGGCGGGGCGATACCGGCCGCGCGGGCCGCCGGTTTGTTGTTGGTCAGGACCTTTTTCGAGCCGCTGGCGATGGTGGCCTGGATCGAGGGCGGGAACAGGGCATTGGCGAAGCCCTCGCATAAATTGCTCAGGCCCTTGTCGGCCCCGGTCTTGCTCATGACCACGCCGACCACCACGCCCACCACCAGCCCCAGCACGCAGGCGCCGAGGCCGCCGGTGGCCACGGTGATGCCCGCCGCCGCGGCCACCGCCATGGTCGCCAGGGCGCCGATGGCGACGTTGGCCGCTACCTCCAGCACGCCGCCGAGGATGTCGGCCATCACCGAGGTGTGTTCCAGCCCGTCGCCCAGTCGGGCGGCCCACAGCGCGTCAGACATGGGCCCGCCTCAGCCCAGCACCAGGGTGTTCTTGATCTGCGCCCAATGGGCGGCTTCGACGTCGCCGAGCTTCTGTGCCTTGACGTAGCTCATGGCGAGCATCTGCCGGGTGCCGGGCAGCACCAGGGCCAGCTGGTACTGGAACACCTGCTCGCTGCCCTTGCTGAACTGGCTGCGCAGCTCCAGGCCCGGAATGTCCTGGGCCGGGCCCAGCAGCACCGGCTGCGGACCCTTGACCCGCAGTTCCTGCACTTGCTGTTCCAGCCGCTGCAACTGGCTGGCCAGGCTGCTCTCCAAGGTTTCGCCGTCGCCCAGCAGGCTGCGGCTGACGATCAGCGAAGTGCCCAGGGCCGGGAACTTGAGGATGTTGATCGAGGCGTCCTGCAATTCGCTGGCAGGCAGCTGGAACTGCAATTCATTGAGGCGATAGGTCATGGCATGGGCATCCGTTCATTAGCCTTTGGGGGCGGAAAAGGGGGCTTTGGCCTTGGCGCTGATGGCACCCTGCACACCCTGGCCCTCGGTGGTGGTGCCCGGGCCGCCGCCGTTGTTCAGGTGCAGCACGCCACCGGTATTGATCTCGGCATCGGCCGAGGCATGCACGCTGATGTTGACCCCGCACAGGTTGATCTGGCCGCTGGCATTGAGCTCCAGGATGCTGGCCCCGCACACCAGGCGCAGGCGTTCGCCGACCTCGATCACGTAGCTCTGGCCGATGCTGTCGAGCTTCTTCTCGCCCACCGTCAGCTCATCCACGTGCTGGACGATGCGCGTGCGCTTGTTGCCGATGGTCACGTACTCGTCGTGGCCGATGCTCTTGTTGCGGTTGTTGCCCACCGAGTGGCTTTCATTGACCTCGACCACGATGTCCTGGTTGCGCTCGGCGTGGATGTACAGCTGCTCGGCGCCTTTTTTGTCTTCCATGCGGATTTCGTTGAAGTTGGCCGGGCTGCCGCCCTTGCTCGAACGACTCTTCATGCCGCTCTGGGTGGCGTTGGCCGGCAGGTCGTAGGGCACGGTCTGCTCGGCGTTGTACACCCGGCCGGTGATGATCGGGCGGTCGGGGTCGCCTTCGAGGAAGCTGACGATCACTTCCTGGCCGATCCGCGGGATCTGCATCGAGCCCCAGTTCTTCCCGGCCCAGGCCTGGGACACGCGAATCCAGCATGAGCTGTTTTCGTTGGACTGGTCGTGGCGGTCCCAGTGGAAGTGCACCTTGACCCGGCCGTACTGGTCGGTCCAGATCTCTTCCCCGGCCGGGCCCACCACTCGCGCGGTCTGCGGGCCCTGGACCATCGGCTTGTGGGTGCTGGCCAGGGGCCGGAAGCTCTGCTGGGCATCGATGCAGGTCAGGTGGCTTTCGAACTGCGCCGAGCCGCCGCCACCGCCGGTTTCCAGGCTCTCCTGGACCAGGTAGTAGCGGATGCCGACGATCAGGTATTCGCGGTTCTGGTCCTGGCGGCTGAAGCCGCTGAGGGTGAACAGGTTGCCCACCCCCAGGCCCCGCGCGTTGCCGCTGAGCTCGATGCGCTCGTGCAGGCTTTGCAGGGCTTCGATGCGGGTCTGTGCGTAGTGCTCGCCGTCGCTGCTTTGTACGTAGGTGCCCGGGTAGTCATACAACGGGTAGTCGCCGGCGGCGTGGGGCCGGGGCATGGCCGAGCGCACGTCGATCCGGGCGCTGGGGCGCTGGAAATCGTAGTCGTTGAGTTCCAGCGAGCCGGGTTGTACTTCCTGGGCCAGGTGCCAGTCGAACAGGTGGTCGCGCTCGCGCTGCTGCTCGTCCCGCGGGTAGTAGGGCACCGTGGCATAGCCGGGCACGCTGCTGTGGGCGCCGTAGGCGTCGGCCAGCACCAGCACATGGCGGTCCTTTTCGTGGCGGAAGAAGTAGTAGATGCCTTCTTGTTCCATGAGCCGGCTGACGAAGTCGAAGCTGGTCTCGCGGTACTGAACGCAGTACTCCCACTCCCGGTAGGGGCGGCTCAGGGCGTCTTCGAAATCGGAAAAGCCCAGGTCGCGGAACACCTGCTTGATGATCTGCGGGATGCTCAGGTGCTGGAAAATCCGGCAGTCGGAGGTGCGGCTGAGCAGCCACAGCCAGGGCCGCAGGGTCACCTGATAGCTGGCGAACTGGCCGCTGTCGATGTTCTGGCTGCAGCGCGCGACGATGCCGTGGAAGTGCCGCTGGCCACCGCCGTCCAGCTGCACGCTGAGGCCCATGGGTTTGCCCAGCAGCTGGTTGAGGTCGATGTTGGCGTCGCTGGAGGTCAGTTGCAGCTGGTAGTCGAACAGGCGCCCCAGCTCCTCGCCGCCGCCCATGCTCTTGAGCAGCAGGACGTCCGGTCCCAGCGGGCAGTTGACCTGTGCCAGTCGTGTGGATTGCTGAAATAACATCGTCGGTCTCGTTGAATGGTGAAAGCAGCGGCAAGCTGCAAGTGGCTAGCTTGCCGCTGGCTTCTGGCTCTCAGGTCGGCTCGCTGAAGTCGTAGTGCAGTTCGTTGTCGCGCTGGCGGATGCGCACCCCGGCCAGGGCGCGGCCTTCGAGCAGGCGGGTGAGGAACTCGCGACTCATGTCCGGCAACAGGCTGTTGGTGAGGATGGCGTCGATCATCCGCCCGCCGCTTTCGGTCTCGGTGCAGCGCGAGACGATCAGGTCGATGACGTCGTCGTCGAAGTCGAAATCCACCTTGTGGGTGCTTTCCACGCGCTTCTTGATCCGCCCCAGTTGCAGGCGGGTGATGGCCTTGAGCATCTCGTCGCTGAGCGGGTAGTAGGGGATGGTCACCAGGCGCCCGAGCAGCGCCGGCGGGAAGATCTCCAGCAATGGCTGGCGCAGGGCCTTGGCGATTTCCTCGGGCTCGGGCACCGCCTGCGGGTTCTTGCAGACGTTGGCGATCAGCTCGGTGCCGGCGTTGGTGGTGAGCAGGATCAGGGTGTTCTTGAAGTCGATCATGCGGCCTTCGCCGTCTTCCATGACGCCCTTGTCGAACACCTGGAAGAAGATCTCGTGCACGTCCGGGTGGGCCTTTTCCACTTCGTCCAGCAGCACCACGCTGTAGGGCTTGCGCCGTACCGCTTCGGTGAGCACGCCGCCTTCGCCGTAGCCGACGTAGCCCGGCGGGGCGCCCTTGAGGGTGGAGACGGTGTGGGCTTCCTGGAACTCGCTCATGTTGATGGTGATGACGTTCTGCTCACCGCCATACATGGCCTCGGCCAGGGCCAGGGCGGTTTCGGTCTTGCCCACCCCGGAGGTGCCGGCCAGCATGAACACGCCAATCGGCTTGTTGGGGTTGTCGAGGCCGGCGCGGGAGGTCTGGATGCGCTTGGCGATCATCTGCAGGGCGTGGTCCTGGCCGATGATGCGTTTCTTCAGGTGCTGGTCGAGGTTGAGCACGGTTTCCAGTTCGTTGCGGGCCATGCGCCCCACGGGAATCCCGGTCCAGTCGGCGACCACCGAGGCCACCGCCTGGTAATCCACGGTCGGCAGGATCAGCGGGCTCTCGCCTTGCAAGGCGCTCAGGCGTTGCTGCAGGTCCACCAGCTTCTCGCGCAGGCCGTGGCTGTCGTCGCCGACGTCGCTGTCCACCAGGCCGACGTTCTCCCGCAGTTGGGCACGGGTCGCCAGCAGTTCGTCGACCAGGGTCTTCTCTTGCGCCCAGCGGCTTTCCAGCTCGGCCAGGCGCTCGCGCTCGGCGGCCAGGAGGTTTTCGCTGTTGACCTGGCGGTTGCCGATGGCCACGCCGATCGCCTGTTCCCGGGCGATGATCTGCAGCTCGGTTTCCAGGGCCTCGATGCGTCGGCGGCTATCGTCCACCTCGGCCGGCACCGCGTGCAGGCTGATGGCGACGCGGGCGCAGGCGGTGTCCAGCAGGCTCACGGATTTGTCCGGCAATTGGCGCGCCGGAATGTAGCGATGGGACAGCTTGACCGAGGCTTCCAGGGCTTCATCGAGGATCTGCACCTGATGGTGCTGCTCCATGGTCGAGGCCACGCCGCGCATCATCAGCAGCGCCTTGTCTTCCGACGGCTCGGCCACTTGCACCACCTGGAAGCGCCGGGTCAGGGCCGGGTCTTTCTCGATGTGCTTCTTGTACTCGGCCCAGGTGGTGGCGGCCACGGTGCGCAGGGTGCCGCGGGCCAGGGCCGGTTTGAGCAGGTTGGCCGCGTCGCCGGTGCCGGCGGCGCCACCGGCGCCCACCAGGGTGTGGGCTTCGTCGATGAACAGGATGATCGGCTTGGGCGAGGCCTGGACGTCTTCGATGACCTGGCGCAGGCGCTGTTCGAACTCGCCCTTCATGCTGGCGCCGGCCTGCAGCAGGCCGACATCCAGGCTGCGCAGCTCGACATCCTTGAGCGCCGGCGGCACGTCGCCGGCAACGATGCGCAGGGCGAAACCTTCCACCACCGCAGTCTTGCCGACCCCGGCTTCACCGGTGAGGATCGGGTTGTTCTGGCGGCGGCGCATGAGGATGTCCACCAGTTGGCGGATCTCTTCGTCACGGCCGACGATCGGGTCGAGCTTGCCGCTGCGGGCCTGCTCGGTGAGGTCGACGGTGAAGCGCTTCAAGGCTTCCTGCTTGCCCAGGGCGCTGGGGGCCATGGCGCCGCTGGCTTCACCGGGCACCGCGCCGGCATTGAAGCCGTCGCTGGCGCTCAGGGCGTTTTCCGGCGAGTCGCCGATGTATTCGTCAAAGCGCTCGCACAGGGTTTCGACCTTGATCTTGTCGAACTCCCGGGACAGCCCCAGCAGCGCGTGGCGCAGGCTCGGGGTCTTGAGGATGCCGATCACCAGGTAGCCGGTGCGCACCTGGCTTTCGCCGAACATCAGGCTGCCGTAGACCCAGCCGCGCTCCACCGCCTCCTCGACGTGGGACGACAGGTCGGTGATCGAGGTCGAGCCGCGAGGCAGGCGGTCCAGGGCTTCGGTCAGGTCCTTGGCCAGGCGTGCCGGCTCCAGGTTGAACTGGCGGATGATGCGGTGCAGGTCCGAGTCCGTCAGCTGCAGCAGCTGGTGTAGCCAGTGGGCCAGTTCCACATAGGGATTGCCCCGCAGTTTGCAGAAGACCGTGGCGGCTTCGATGGCTTTGTAGGCAACGCTGTTGAGTTTGCCGAACAGCGCCGCGCGACTGATTTCACCCATGCTCTGTGCTCCTTGGTGTACGTGAGGTAGTGGCCTGATCGGCGTAGTGCCGGGCCAGTATGAGATCCTTGGCATCACTGCCGGGTTGACCGAGCCAGGTGTTGAACCCCAGGCGCTGGCGGCCGTTGAGTTGCAGCTTGGGCACTTGGTCCTTCTGCAGGACCAGGTTCAGGTCCCAGTCCAGTTCATGCCCCAGGTATTCGGCGACCCAGGCCACCAGTTCCTTGAACTGCTGGCCGTCGGGCAGCATCCCCAGGTACTCGTCGAGCTTGAGCGGACCCAGGCGGATGCGGAATTTGTGCTGGCGGTCCCAGACGTGGCTGCCCAGGCAGAAGTCCACGCCCAGCTGGTGGGACTGCACCCCGAGCCGGCTGCGATCCGGCAGCTCCAGCCACTGGCCGACGTATTCCTCGATTGCCACCGGCAGGCCGAAGTACTCGCCGATGATTGCCCGCAGGCCATCCGGGTAGCGGGTCTGGGCCGCCAGGTGGCCGCTGTAGTGCAGCTTGGCGGTGTCGGGGATCAGCCCCTGCTTGAGCAGGCTGGGCATGCCCCGGCCACTCAGGGCGGCCAGGCGCGCGGACCAGTAGTCGTCGTCCGGGCGGTCGTGGCTCACCGTCGGCCGGGCTTCGGCCCAGGCCCGGTAGAACAGGCTCAGCAGGCGGTGGTGGAACACATCGAGAAAGCGCTTGCTGGTGCTGTCGGCGTTGTTGCGCTGGCGCTCGCGCACGTACTCGGTGATGTGCAGCGGCAGCGGGCCGTTGGGCCCGCCCAGGCCGAAGAAGAACTGCTCCAGGCGCGTCGCCGCGCCCTCGCTGCCGGGGGTGACCGAAGCCAGGGTCGAGGGCGCGAAGGTGCAGTCGGCCTGCTGGCCCAGGCGCAGCGGATCGTCCGCCAGGCGCAGGGAGTGGCCGAAGCGCGGCAGTTGCGGCGACAGGCATTCGATACGCCGCAAGGCCTGGAAGAAGTCGTACTCCCAGGGCTCGGCGTGCATCGCCGTCAGCGTATTCAAAGAGTCGGACGCCGTCCGGGCTGGGCTTTCCATCGCATGATCTCGCCGCGTTCGGTGGTACGGATCACCGTCTCGGTAAAACTGTTGATCGACACGTAACGTGCCAGGAAGCGCTCGAAGACCGCACCGAGGAGGAACACCCCGGTGCCGCGAAACGCGTTTTCATCGAATTCCAGGGTGATCTCCAGGCCCCGGCCAAAGACGATCGGCCCGGGCATCGGCAGGCGTCTTGTCACCGCCTTGCTGCTGACGTCCCGCAGGCCCTCGATCTGCAATTGCAGGGCCGCGTCGTTGCTGTCGCCATACAGCCGCAGCAGCTCGCGCAGGGCCGCCGCGCCTTGGCCCTGTTCGGCCAGAGACAGGTAGTTCAGCGACAGCTGGCTGATCAGGCGCCAGGCCTTGCCGTCGTGGGCATGGCTGGGGCGGGGCCGGCTCGGGCCGGCCAGGCAGCGGATGGCCTGCACCGGGGCGCTGTCGGCCAGGGTGAAGTCGGTCTTGCCGCTGCCCACGTTCATGAACAGCGGCAGGTCGCGGTTGGTGCACAGGGCACTGACCCCGAGCTGGCGCAGGTCGTGGCGATAGGGCGCCTGTCGGCTGTCCACCAGGCTGACGAACGACTCGCTGCCGATGTAGGTCGAGCGGGGACCGTTGCGGCGCTGGTCGCTGGACAGCACCCGCGGCTCGCGGCGCACGATGTAGTAAGCCTGGTCGCGGCCGTAGCGGGACGGGTCGCGCACCGCGTAGAACGGCAGGAATGGCTGTTCCGGCCCGGTGCCGTGGCCGCTGATGGCGGTCAGCGAGTGCACTTCGAAATCCATCGGCCGGGTGCGGTCGGCGATCACATGGTGCTCGTTGACCCGATCGGACAGGTGGATGCGGTCCAGGCGCTTGGGAAACAGGTTGATCGCCGGGGTGCAGAAGGGCACGAACTGGGCGGCGCCGACGCTGCCTTCCAGGCTCTGCTCGAAACGCTCGAAGAGCACGATCAGTTCCAGCTCCTGGCCGGCGCAACGTTGCACCGCGCGGCCCAGCTGGGCGAACTCGACGAACAGGAAGCGGTTGGGCAGGGCGAAGTATTCCTGCAGCAGGCGGTAGCCCTGGAACGCCTGGGGCACCACCGGCAGCGCCGCGTCGCGGTCGTCGAAACCGCGAGAGCGCAGGGCGTCCTGGGGCAGGCGCTCGACCCAGTCGCCACCCGGAGCCCGGGCGTACACCGCGCAGGCGTTGCCCAAGAGTTGTTCGTAGAGGCGGAACGGCAATTCGTCGTTGCCGTTGAGGTACAGCGGCAAGCTGTCCAGGGCCAGGCTGTTGAACGGCAGCTCGGCGCCGGTGCGCAGGGTCAGGCGCAGCCCGGCCTTGGCCTTGGGCTCGCTGGCGGCCAGGCGCCCGAGCACCGCCACCGGGTTGCCGAAGTACTCGGCCTGGGTGACTTGCAGCGGCCACAGGGTCACCGGGTGCGCGGTGCGGTATTCGCAGCAGGTCTGGGTGTCGCGGCCCAGGGCGGCGCGCAGGCTGGTGTTGCGCTCCAGGGTGAAGCCGCTGCTCAGGGAGCCTTCGTCGGGATCGGCCTGCAATTGCACCACGGTCATCGACGGGGTCGGCGCCAGGTAGTGCGGGTAGGCGATCTCCAGCAGGTTGTGGGTGAAGGTCGGGTACTCGGCATCGAGCTTGAGCTGCACCCGGGCCGTCAGGTAGGCGAAGCCTTCCAGCAGGCGCTCGACATAGGGGTCGGCGCAGTCCATGCCCGACAGGGTCAGGCGGCTGGCGATCTTCGGGTATTCCTTGGCGAACTCCGCGGCGCTTTCGCGCACGTGGTGCAGTTCCTGGTTGTACAGCTCCAACAGGCGCGGATTCATGGGCGCCTCCGGGAATCGGCGTGCACCACTCGCACATGGCCGGATTCCAGGTCCATGTCGGTTTGCAGCAGCAGGCGCAGGGGCATCGGCTGGGCCCACAGATCGCCCTCGATCTCGAAGCTCAGGGCGTTGTGGTTCATCTCGCCGGGCGCGGTGCGCGCGCGGACTCGCAGGGTGCTGCGTAGGATGCGCGGTTCGAAAGTGGCGATGGCCTGGTGGATCAGCGCCTCCAGGGCCGGGATGTCGATGCTCGATGCGCTGTACCCGGCCAGGGCCGGCAGGCCGTAGTTGACCACCGAAGTACCGGCGGGGGTGTGCAGGGTGGCATCGGCTTCCAGCAGCGACGTGGTATTGAGCAGCCAGGCCAGGTCGCGCAGCACCGAGGCCTTGAGCTGGCTCAGGGACAGCACGCGTTTGTCCGGGCTTTCTTTCAGGTTGCCGGGCTCATCGTCGGTCAGACGATCCAGCAAAGAGGGTTGCAAGCGATCGCGGGCGGCGATGTCGGTTACCAAAGGGTTCGCTCCAGGATCGGATGGCGCAGGCATGACGTCACGAAAAGGGGCGCAGGCGCTCACCCCTGTAGCCGCTGCCGCAGGCTGCGAACGAGGACAGCGTCCTCGCAACCCGGGCTACGCATGCAGCATGGCCCGGATCTTTCGCCGCCGCGGCGCGACCGCAGCGGATCAGCGCTTGGTGTTCGAGCGGATGTTCCAGCCGTACTTGATCGGGCCGCCGTCCTTGGTGCCGTCGGCTTTCTGTGGCTGGTACTCGACCATCACCTGGGCGAAGTTCAGGGTGATGTTTTCGGTCAGGCGGTCATCGCTGCCCGAGCCGCCGGTGCTCAGGGAGGTGATCAGCACTTCTTCCAGGTCGATGATCATGTACTCGACCTGGCTTTCGCCGCCGGCCTTGCGCACGGTCAGGCGCACCTTGTCGATGTGCTTGCCGCTGGAGCAATGCATCATCAGGTTCGGCGAGGCCTTGTCGACGTACTTGGTCAGCGACAGGTCCTGGATGTTCACCTTGCCCGCGCCGCCGCCACCGCCGACGTGCATGTTGCCGGACTGGGACATGCCCCAGCTCCAGTTCAGCACGTCGATCTCGTCCTTGTGGGCTTTGTCCATGGACTCGCCCTTGATGTCACCGATCTTGATGAAAATATCAACAGCCATGTTTTCTCCCTGTGTGGCACTTGCCACGATGTTGATTCAGCGTCTGGCGCCGCTGCGCGAGGCCCTGGGGACCTCGTGCGACTATGGTCGCGGCGCCAGGTTTGAGTCGGTTATGGGTCAGGCGCCCTTGGCGGACGGCAGTTTGGATACCAGGCGCAACGACACGGTCAGCCCTTCGAGCTGGTAGTGCGGGCGCAGGAAGAACTTCGAGTTGTAGTAGCCCGGGTTGCCTTCGACTTCCTCGACCACCACTTCCGCCGCGGCCAGCGGGTGCTGGGCCTTGGTGGTTTCGGTGGAGTGCGCCGGGTCACCGTCGACGTAGTTGAGGATCCAGTCCTGCAACCAGCGCTGCATTTCGTCCTTCTCTTTGAAGGAGCCGATCTTGTCGCGCACGATGCACTTCAGGTAATGGGCGAAGCGGCAGGTGGCGAACAGGTACGGCAGGCGCGCGGCCAGGTTGGCGTTGGCGGTGGCGTCCGGGTCGTCGTACTCGGCCGGTTTCTGCAGCGACTGGGCGCCGATGAAGGCGGCGAAGTCGGTGTTCTTCTTGTGCAGCAGCGGCATGAAGCCGTTCTTCGCCAGTTCCGCTTCACGGCGGTCGGAGATAGCGATCTCGGTCGGGCACTTCATGTCCACGCCACCGTCGTCGGTGGGGAAGGTGTGGGCCGGGAGGTTTTCCACCTCGCCACCGGATTCCACGCCGCGGATCCGCGAGCACCAGCCGAAATGCTTGAACGAGCGGTTGATGTTCACCGCCATGGCGTAGGCGGCGTTGGCCCAGGTGTACTTGGAGCTGTCGGCGCCGTCGGTGTTCTCTTCGAAGGCGAAGGCTTCCACCGGGTCGGTCTTGGCGCCATACGGCAGGCGCGCCAGGAAGCGCGGCATGGTCAGGCCGATGTAGCGCGAGTCTTCCGATTCACGCAGGGAGCGCCAGCCGGCGTATTCCGGGGTGGTGAAGATCTTGGTCAGGTCGCGCGGGTTGGACAGTTCCTGCCACGAGCCCATGCCCATCACGGTCGGCGAGGCCGCGGCGATGAACGGGGCGTGCATGGCCGCGCAGACCTTGGACAGCTCGCCCAGCAGTTCCACGTCCGGTGGCGACTGGTCGAAGTAGTAGTCGCCCACCAGGCAGCCGTAAGGCTCGCCGCCGAACTGGCCGTATTCCTCTTCGTACATCTTCTTGAAGATCGGGCTCTGGTCCCAGGCCGTGCCCTTGAACTTCTTCAGGGTCTTGTGCAGCTCCGGCTTGGAGATGTTGAGCACGCGGATCTTCAGTTGCTCGTCGGTCTCGGTGTTGTTGACCAGGTAGTGCAGGCCACGCCAGGCGCTTTCCAGTTTCTGGAATTCCGGGTGATGGATCACCTGGTTGACCTGGGCGGTGAGCTTGGCGTCGATGGCGGCGATGATCGATTCGATCGACTTGATGGCGTCGTTGGACACCAGGTCGGTCTGCGCCAGGGCCTGCTCGGCCAGGGTCCGCACGGCGGTTTCCACGGCTTCGCGAGCGCGCTCGGTCTTGGGCTTGAATTCCTGCAGCAGCAGCGAGGCGAATTCGCTGGCCTGCTCGGTGGCGCCGGGTTGGGCCTGATTGTCACGCATCAATTCGGTCATGATCGTTGGTCCTGAGTTACGCGTTCGGCTCGGAGTCAGCAGGCTTTGGCGCACTGGCCAGGGCCTGGAGCAACGCCGGATCCTTGATGGCTTTCATGATGATTTCTTCGGCGCCGGTCTTGCCGTCCATGTAGGTCAGCAGGTTGGCCAGCTGGGTGCGGGCCTCCAGCAGCTGGTTCAGCGAATCGACCTTGCGCGCCACCGCGGCAGGGCTGAAGTCGTCCATGCTCTCGAAGGTGATGTCCAGGCTCAGGTTGCCTTCGCCGGTCAGCTCGTTGGGCACGTGGAAGGCCACCCGAGGCTGCATGGCCTTGAGGCGCGAGTCGAAGTTGTCGACGTCGATTTCCAGGAACTTGCGATCGGCCACCGGCGCCAGGGGCTCGGCGGGCTTGCCGGCCAGGTCAGCCATCACGCCCATGACGAAGGGCAGCTGGACCTTTTTCTCGGCGCCGTAGAGTTCGACGTCGTACTCGATCTGCACCCGGGGCGCGCGGTTGCGCGCGATGAACTTTTGAGAACTTTGCTTCGCCACGTTGTGCTCCTGGTCGCTGCTGCGACGGTGTTGGCGTCGGTCGGTGATTGCCGCTGACGATACTGTTCGGCCGCTTCGGGGTTAGTCGGATTCGGGGCCGCGCAGGTTTTCAAATTGGGACATGCCATCGGGGATCAGATTGCGCACGATGGCCGCGAAGTCGGCGTTGACCAGATTCTTGGCCCGGTTGAGCAACACCGGCAGCGGGCTCGAAGGCTCGTGACGGCTGTAGTAGGCCAACAGCCGGTCGAGGCTGCGCAGCACGTCGTCGCGGCTGTTGATCTCGCCGGAAATCCGCGCTGCGGCTGGTGCCACGGGCGCGTTGCCGGCCTCGCTGACGGGGGCGTCGGCGGGCTCGTCGACCGGGCTTTCGCTGGTTTGCGGGGCGTGCTGGCTCAGCACCTGCAGCGCCAGGCGCAGCGGTTGCTTGAGGGCGCTGAGGTCGACGCCGCTGGCGGAACCCACTTGTTCGCTGACCTGCTTTTCGATGGCTTCGACGGCCGAGCGGGCGTTGCTCAAGGCGGTGCGAATGGCCTCCAGGTGTTCGGGGTCGCTGTCTTGCAGGGCGCCGGCCAGGTGATCGGAGCCCAGGCTCTCACCGGAGAAATGCTGCAGGCCGGCGGCGTTCAGCGCGGCCCGCACGGTCACCGGGCCGAAGGTCCGCGAGCGGGTCAGCTGGGCTTCGCGCAGCAGGCCGATGGTGGTGTCGGCGGCGAGGCCGGCCAGGGCGTTGATGCGCACCGTGGGGTCGTTGTCGTCATCGGCGTCCAGGCGCGGGTGCAGGTCCGCCCAGTAATCGCGGAGCAGGCCGTTGATCAGTTCGAGGCAGGTGGCCAGGCCCGGCAGGCCTTCGAGGGCCAGGGTGCTCTGCACGAGAAAATGGGTGATGCGCAGGTCTTTGCTGCGGGCCAGCAAGTCCAGGCTCTGCTGCTGGATGCTGCGCCAGTCCGGCGGTTCGGCCGGGAGGATCGAGTCGCCCATGCTGCGCTCGGGCTGACCTTGCGCGGCCCGCTCCAAGTGCAAGAAATCCGCGTCATATTCCAGATCTTCGCCACAAGGCGAAGTTGCTGAAATCGCGGCGAGCAACATCGGTACATCCACCTGGTTCGATCTCCCTATCAGCCTGCAGGACAGTCAGGCAATTAATGCACTAGTTGTTTGTGAACTCGTGCACATTTCTTGGTAAACATGGACTCATTGATATTGCTGAGCCATCATCCGTGTTCAAGAAGTTGTGCATTTTTGGTGTAGTAGTTGTGGCTTGTCAAGGTAAGCTATTCGCCCCGCGTGACACTGTTATGTCGACTTACTTAGTTCCTTGACCGGTGAGTCAGAATGAGGCGGGGCGCGGTGTGTTTGTCATCTGTGTGGTTTAAGTTGAGCGATCATGCTGTGAACGGTGCTGTTTAAAGGATTTTTTGCGGACTTTTCATTTTTTTACGGAACTTTTTTCCCGGCACCGGTTCGCACGCGGAAGTACAGCAAGGAGGCGAGATGTCGCTGTGTTTGACTATCACTAGTTATCACAAGATCACCCCTGGTCAATGCCCTGAGAAACTAATGGATCAGGGTGTGATGGCAATTGGCCGCAGTTCCGATAATGACTGGGTACTTCCTGATCCCGAGCGCTTAGTTTCGGCGCGACATTGTGTCATCCAATACAAGAATGGCCGTTATTACTTGACCGATAACAGTACTAACGGTGTGGAGTTAGTCCGTGCCGGTATTCGCATGCGCCGGGGTAACAGCGAGCCGCTGGAAGATGGCGAGGTTATTCGCATTGGCGATTACGAGATCAGCGCGCGGATCGATTTCAGCCTCAATCGTGCGCAGGCTGAGGCCTTTTCCGGGGACAGCTCCAACAGTTTCGAAGCGTTGATGGGCCGACAGGCGGCAGCCCCGACCCCGATCGAGCCGCTCGCCATGGCGCCCGTGGCGCATTTCCAGGGCGCCTCGGCCCAGGACACCTTTCCCGACCTGTTCGACTTCCTGACGCCGAGCGCCACGCCTCCGGCCACTCAGCCGGACCATGTGCCCGCCGAGCAGCACGATTTTCGCCCGCCGACGCCCACCGCCGCGCCCCAGCCCGTGCAAGCGCCAGCGCCTCTGGCTCCCCAGGGTGGGGCCCTGATTCCGGAAGACTGGGACCTGTTCGGCGACACGCCGGCGCGCCCGGCTGCAGCTCCAGCGCCGGCTCCGATTCCGGTTTCGACGCCCGTGCCGCAGGCCGCGCCGGACCCGTTTGCCGGCATCGGCATGTTCAGTGCAGAACCGCCGCAGCCGCAGCCGCAGCCGTTCGAGGTCGTGGCGCCGCAGGTGCCTGCTGCTCCGGTTGCTCCGCTGCCCACGGCCGCGGCACCGCAAGCCCCGGTCGCGGCACCCGCCCCGGCGCCGGTCGCGCCGCAGGCCGACCTGTTGCAAGCCTTTCTGCGCGGCGCCGGGCTGGACCAGTTGCGCATCGACCCGCAGCAGGCCCAGGCACAGATGGAGAGCCTGGGGCGCAGCTACCGCTTGATGGTCGAGGGCCTGATCGATGTGTTGCGCGCCCGCAGCAGCCTCAAGGGCGAGTTCCGCATGCAGCAGACCATGATCCGCCCGGTGGAAAACAACCCGCTGAAGTTCGCCCCCAATGTCGACGAAGCCATGCTCCTGCTGTTGCGCCACAGCAACCAGGCGTTCATGGCACCGGACCAGGCGGTGCAGGACAGCTTCGACGACCTGCGGGCCCACCAGCTGGCCGTGATGGCCGGCGTGGAAGCGGCCATCAAGCACTTGCTGGGGCGTTTCGAACCGGCCGAACTGGAAGCGCGCATGGCCCGTCCCGGTGGCCTGGGCAACCTGTTCAGCGGTTCGCGCCAGGCGCAGAACTGGCAGCAGTTCACCGCGCTCTACAAGCAGATTTCCCAAGAGGCCCAGGACGACTTCCAGGACCTTTTCGGTCGCGAGTTCAGTCGCGCCTACGAAGAACACACCCAGCGCCTGCGCCGCTCCTGAGCGCGCCTGGAACCCCCCCGAACCCACGGATACACGGACAGCTGATACGTCATTGAGGACGCAGGATGATTCAACGATTGCTGACATTGGTCGCCATGCTGGTACTGGCGGCCTGTGCCAAGGACGCCCCGGCGCCTGCCGAGCCGGCCAAGGAAGCCCAGCCGGGCGCCACCACCGTGGAGCTGCATTTCCAGGCGGTGGCCGGACTCAACCCCGGCCCTGACGGCCAGGGCACGCCGGTGCGGGTGCGGATCTTCGAACTGAAGAACCCGGCCACCTTCATGCGCGCCGACTACTTCGCCCTGGCGGAGCGGGCCCCGGCCACCCTCGGCCCGGACCTGATCGACCAGGACGAAGTGCTGGTCAAGCCCGGCGACCAGTTCAGCCTCAAGCGCACCCTGGACCCGGCCACCCGTCAGGTCGGCCTGCTGGTGGGCTATCGCGAAGTGGACCAGGCCCTGTGGCGGGTCAGCGTCAATACCGCCTCGCACCTGAACAACAGCTATCAGATTGGCCTCGATGTCCGCGCAGTCAGCGCCGAGCTCGCGGCGTCCCCATCCAGCCCTGCCCAATAGGCAATCGGAGCAACCATGTCCTGGAACAATCGCGTGGTCTGGTCGGAAGGCATGTTCATTGGAACCCAGCACTTCCAGCAGCATGACCGTTACCTGGAAAACCTCATCGACGCCCGCAGCCGTCCGTTGTCGGCGGGGGCCTGGGGCTTTTCCGAACTGCGGATCGATCAGGGCCTGCTGGCCCAGGGCAAGCTGGCCATCGTCAGCGCCCGTGGCCTGCTGCCCGACGGCACGCCGTTCAACATCCCCCATGACGACCTCGCACCGAGCCCGCTGAGCATCGACGACCACCTGCGCGACGGCCTGGTGTACCTGGCGCTGCCGCTCAAGCGCGCCGGTGCCCGGGATACCGTGGGCGAAGGCGAGGAGCTGGGCGGCGCCCGCTACCTGAGCCAGGTGCGCGAAGTGCGCGACGACAACGCGCCGTTCGAAAACCGTGCGCCGGTGACCGTGGGCTCCCGGGCCCTGCGCCTGCTCACGGCTGCGGACGGCCTGAGCGACTACGCCGCCATCGGCGTGGTGCGGATCAAGGAAAAGCGCGCCGACCGGGCCCTGGTGCTGGATGACGGCTACATACCGCCGCTGCTGGATGTGGCCGCGTCCAAACCCTTGAGCGCCTTTCGCAGCGAGCTGCTGGGCCTGCTGCACCAGCGTGGCGAGGCCCTGGCTGGCCGGGTGGTGGCGTCGGGCGCCGGCGGCGCTTCGGAAATCGCCGACTTCATGCTCCTGCAACTGGTCAACCGCGCCCAGCCGCTGGTCAGCCACCTGAACCAGATCAGCCCGCTGCACCCCGAGCGCCTGTACAGCGAGCTGGTGAGCCTGGCCGGTGAGTTCTCGACCTTCTCCAACATCACGGCGCGGCGCCCGGCCGAATTCCCGCAGTACCAGCACGACGAGCTGGCCCTGAGCTTCGCCCCGGTGATGCAGGCCCTGCGCGAAGCGCTGTCGATGCTGATCGACAGCAAGGCGACGCCGATCCCGATCGTCGAGAAAGCCTACGGCGTGCACGTGGCGATGCTGGCCGACCGCACCTTGCTGGAGAGCGCCAGCTTCATCCTGGTGGTGCGCGCCGATGTGCCCGGGGAAACCCTGCGCGGGCGTTTCGCCCAGCAGAGCAAGGTCGGCTCGGTGGAGCACATCCGCGATCTGGTCAACCTGCAGCTGCCGGGCATCGGCCTGCTGCCGCTGCCGGTGGCGCCACGGCAACTGCCGTATCACGCGGGCTCCACCTACTACGAGCTGGACCGTGGCAGCGAGCACTGGAAGCAACTGGTTCATTCCGGCGGCTTCGCGTTCCACGTCGCCGGGGAATTCCCGGGCTTGAACCTGGCCTTCTGGGCCATTCGAGGATAAGTCGCGATGCATCCTTTCGACGATTCGGCAGGGCAGCCGTCCCCGGCCAATGACCGCACCCAATTCATGCCGCGCCCCGGTGGCCGCGCGCCCGAGTCCGGGCGTCCGGCGACCGCGCCGGCGCCTTCATTGGCGATGCCGGCGGCGCCGCTGCCGGCCGGTCAGGCTCGGGGCCTGAACCCGCTGGAAAGCGCCGCCGGTCCGCTGCTGGCCTTGCTGACCCGGCTGCGCAGCACCCTGGCGCACCCGGCGCCGGCCAGCCTGCGGGCGCAGTTGCTGGCCTACCTGCGCCAGTTCGAAGAGCGCGCGGAAGCCGCCGGCGTGCCGCGCAACGACGTGCTGCTGGCCCGCTATGCGTTGTGCACCGCCCTGGATGAAGCGGTGCTCAGCACCCCTTGGGGCAGCACCAGCGATTGGGGCAAGCAGAGCCTGCTGATCACCGTGCACAACGAAGCCTGGGGCGGCGAGAAGGTCTTCCAGTTGCTGGAACACTGCCTGCAAAGCCCGCGCGAGCGCCTGTACCTGCTGGAGCTGTTGTACCTGTGCATGTGCCTGGGTTTCGAAGGCCGCTATCGGGTGATGATCGACGGCCGCAGCCAGCTCGAAGCCCTGCGCGAGCGCACCGCGGCGACCATTCGCAGTGCCCGTGGCGAGCATGAGCGCGAGCTGTCGCCGCATTGGCGCGGGGTCAGCGTGGCCCGTGACCGGCTGGCCCAGTTCATGCCGCCCTGGGTCGGCATCGCCATTGGCGTGGCGCTGCTGCTGGCGCTGCTGTTCGGCCTGCGCCTGAAGCTGGCGGCGGACGCCGAGCCGGTGTTCAAGAACATCCATGCCCTGGGCGAGATCCCGGTGCAGACCCTGGACCGCCCGGTGATCCAGCCGAAGATCGTCGAGCGTCCGCGCCTGGCGGGCTTTCTTGCCGAAGACATCAAGGCCGGGCGGGTGGCGGTGGAAGACGCCGTCGACCGTTCGGTGGTGACCATCCGTGGCGACGAGCTGTTCGCCTCGGCCAGCGCCAGCATCCTCGACGACTACCAGCCGCTGATGCTGCGCATCGCCGACGCGGTGCGCAAGGTCAAGGGCCAGGTGCGCATCACCGGCCACAGCGACAACCGACCGATCGCCACCTTGCGCTTCCCGTCCAACTGGAAGCTGTCCCAGGCCCGCGCCGAATCGGTGCTGCAGATCCTTGCGGCGAAGACCGGCCAGCCGGAGCGCTTCAGCGCCGAAGGCCGCAGCGACACTGAGCCGCTGGCCAGCAACGCCACCGCCGAAGGGCGGGCGCGTAATCGTCGGGTCGAAATCAGCGTATTGGCGGAGGGGGTCGAGTGAAGGCGTTTTTCAGTTTTGTGATTCGCTGGGTGATCCCGCTGCTGGGGCTGATCGCCCTGAGCCTGATCATCTGGTTCATTGGCCCGCTGCTGGAGTTCCTGGTGCCGGAAGGCCGGCGTTGGGCGTTGATCATTGTGATCTTCGCGCTGTGGATCGGTTACCGGGTGTTTCGCATCATCCAGGCCCGCCGGCACGCGGCCAAGGTGTTGCAGAGCCTGGCCGCCGATACCCCGCCGGACCCGGACAGCGTGGCCACCGCCGAAGAACTGGCGGCCCTGCGCCAGCGCATGGACGAAGCCCTGGCGCTGTTGAAGAAGGCCAAGCTCGGCGGTGACGAGCGGCGCAACCTCTACGAGCTGCCGTGGTACGTGATCATCGGCCCGCCGGGCTCGGGCAAGACCACCGCGCTGGTCAATTCCGGCCTGCATTTCCCCCTGGCCGCGCAGCTGGGCGCTGGCGCCGTGCGCGGCGTGGGCGGCACCCGCAACTGCGACTGGTGGTTCACCGATCAGGCGGTATTGCTCGATACCGCCGGGCGCTACACCACCCAGGACAGCCACGCCACGGTGGACAAGGCGGCCTGGCTGGGTTTCCTCGATCTGCTGAAAACCCAGCGCTCGCGGCGGCCAATCGACGGGGCTTTTGTTGCCATCAGCCTTTCCGACCTGCTGCTGGGCAGCGAAGCGGAGCGCGCGGCTCATGCCGCGGCGATCCGCCTGCGGATCCAGGAGCTGTACACCCAGCTGGGGGTGCGCTTCCCGATCTACCTGATGCTCACCAAGCTCGATCTGGTGCCGGGTTTCATGGAGTTCTTCGATTCCCTGAGCAAGGAAGAGCGGGCCCAGGTCTGGGGCATGACCTTCGCCCTGGATGACGGCAAGAGCGGCGACAGCCCCCTGGCCCAACTGCCGGCGGAACTGGCGGCCCTGGAGCAGCGCCTCAACGAGCGTCTGGTGGAGCGCCTGCAACAGGAACGCGACCCGGCGCGGCGTGACCTGATCTATGGCTTCCCGCAGCAATTCGCCGCGCTCAAGGAGTCCTTGCAGGGCTTCCTCGAAGGCGTGTTCAAACCCAACGCCTTCGAAGAGCGGGTGCTGCTGCGCGGGGTGTATTTCACCAGCGGCACCCAGGAAGGCAGCCCCATCGACCGGCTGATCGGCGCCATGGCCCAGAGCATGAACCTGGACCGCCAGCATCTGGCGCGGCAGACCGGCACCGGGCGCAGCTACTTCATCGAAAAACTGTTCAGCGCGGTGGCCTTTGCCGAGCGCGGGCTGGTGGGGGTCAACCCCAAGGTCGAGCGGCGGCGCAAATGGATCGCCCGCGGCGCCCTGGCGGCCACCGTGGCCCTGGTGCTGGTGGTCAGCACCTTATGGATCATCAGCTACCGGGCCAACCAGGCCTACATCGCCCAGGTCGACCAGCGGGTCGCGCCGGTGCGCCAGGATGTGCAGAACCTCAGCTCGGCCCAGCGCGATGTGCTGGCGGTGCTGCCGCTGCTCAACGCCACCCGTCATCTGGCTGGCGATGCGCCGGGCTGGGCCGAGGGCCTGGGCCTGTATCAGGGCGACATGCTCGAAGCCGAGGCCGCCAGCGTCTATCGCAAGCTGCTGGTGGCGGTGTTCGCCCCACGGCTGATGACCCGCATCGAGGAGCAGCTGCACAGCGGCGGCAACTCGGACTTCCTCTACGAGGGGCTCAAGGCCTACCTGATGCTGGCGGATAGCGAGCATTACGACCCGGACTTCATCAAGGCCTGGATCACCCTGGACTGGGACCGCACCCTGGCCCGCGATCTGCCGCCGGATCAGCGTCAGGCCCTGACCGGGCACCTGCAGGCGCTGTTCGAAAAACAGCCACCCAATGCGCGGCTGGACCAGCGCCTGATCGACGACCTGCGCCGCCAGTTGCAACAGCTGCCGGTGGCCCAGCGCGTGTATGACCGGGTCAAGCGCGCCAAGCTGCCGGACGGTGTGCCGGACTTCCGCCTCAGCGAAGCCGGTGGCCGCGACGCGGCGCTGGTGTTCACCCGCAAGAGCGGCAAGCCGTTGAGCGAACCCCTGAGCGGGCTGTTCACCGCCAAGGGCTACCGCCAGGGCTTCCTCCTGGCCAGCCTCAACCAGGCCGGCACCCTGGCCGAAGAGCAGTGGGTGCTGGGTCGCGATCAGGCCGACCAGCAGAACGTCGCCAGCCTCGCCGCCGACGTGCGCCGCCTGTACTTCCAGGACTACCTGCGCCAGTGGGACGCCTTGCTGGCGGACATCGACTTTGTGCCGATCACCAGCGTGGCCCAGGCCGCCGACGTGCTGCGGGTACTGTCCGGGCCCACTTCGCCGCTGAAGAAACTGCTGGTGGCGGTGGCCAAGGAAACCGACCTGCAACAGGAGGAACGCCTGTTGGCGGCCCAGGGCCAGAAGGTCGAGGGCGGCGTCGATCAGCTCAAGCAGCGCCTGGGTTCGCTGTTGGGCCAGGAGCAGGCGGGCAATCCGGCGGCCGTGGCCAGCAGCGAAGATCCGGTCAGCGCGCACTTTGCCGAGCTCAACAGCCTGGTAAGCAAGGGCGAAGGCGAGCCGGCGGCCATCGACGGCCTGCTGGCGGACATGAACGCCCTGTACGTACAGGTCAGCGCCATGGTCGGGGCCAGCGGCGACGCGCTGCTGGGCGAGGCCAAGAACCAGGCCAGCGCCGCGGCGGCGCGGGTCAGCCTGACCGCCGAGCGTCAGCCGCCGCTGGTCCAGGGGCTGGTCAAGTCGGTGGTCGGTTCCACCACCAACACCATGATGGGCGGGGTGCGCAATCAACTGAATGCGGCCTGGGTCAGCGAAGTGGTGAACGTCTATCGCCAGTCCCTGAGCGGGCGTTATCCGCTGTCGCCGGGCAGCTCGCGGGACGCGACCCTGGAAGACTTCGGGCAGTTCTTCGGCACCGGCGGGGTGATGGACAACTACTTCCGCAAATACCTGCAGCCTTACGTCAACACCTCGACCAGCACCTGGAGCTGGCAGCCGGGGGCGGCGCAGAAACTGGGGATCTCCCCCGGCGTGCTGCAAACCTTCCAGCGCGCGGCGAACATCCGCGATGCGTTCTTCCGCTCCAGCGGCGGCACCCAGCCGGCGGTGCGTTTCGAGCTCAAGCCGGTGGCCATGGACGCCAACATCAGCCAGTTCCTGCTCGACCTGGACGGCCAGCAATTGAGCTACGACCACGGCCCGAGCCGGCCGGTGGCCATGCAATGGCCGAACCCGGGGAGCATCGGCGTGGTGCGCCTGTCGATCATGCCGCCATCGGCCACCGGGCGTTCCGGGGTGACCCTGGACGGCCCCTGGGCCTGGTTCCGCCTGCTGGAGCAATCGGACCTGACCGCGACCAATTCGCCGGACCGCTTCAACCTGCGGCTGCGGGTGGATGGCGCGAGCATTTCCTACGAGCTGCGCGCCAGCAGTGCCTTCAACCCGTTCAAGAGCCGGGTGCTCAGCGGCTTCAGCCTGCCGGAGCGGCTATGACGGTGGTCGGCCTGTACGGCAAGTTGGCCAGCCGCGGCGATTTTGTCAGCCGTGGCCTGCCGCAGAGTTTTATCGGCCCTTGGGACAGCTGGCTGGCGGCGGGTCTGCTGGCCAGCCAGAACGCCCTGGGCGAACAGTGGCTCAACGCCTACCTGGTCAGCCCGCTGTGGCGTTTTGCCCTGGCCCCCGGGGTCTGCGGGCCCCAGGCGGCGGTGGGCGTGGTGATGCCGAGCATCGATCGGGTGGGGCGTTATTTCCCCCTGACCGTGGCCGCGCTGCTGGCGCCCGAGGCTGACCTGGCTTCGTTGATCAGCGGCCCGCAGCAGTGGTTCGAACAGGTGGAAGAGCTGTTGCTGGCGACCCTGGAAGAGGGCGCCCGTTTCGAGGCCCTGGAAGAGGGCTTGCAGGCCCTGGGCGCGCCAAGCCCGGCCAGCCGGATCGAAGGCAGCCACTACGCCGGCCTGCAGCGGTTTTACGTCAGCGATCCACAGGCCCGGGGCGCGGTACTCGCGGCCCAGGCCTGCGCGGGATCGAGTGCCTGGTGGGGGCGCGGTTCGCAGGACATCAGCCCGATGCTGTTGCGCTGCCAGGGCCTGCCGCCGACCAATGAATTTGCGCAATTTTTGCTCGGACAAGAGGGTGCCGTCTAAATGGGTTCTGCGCCGCAACTGTCCTACCAGTCCGCCAGCTACAGCCATGTCGGCATGGTGCGGAAAATCAACGAAGACGCCTGGCTCGAAGCCCCGGAAACCGGCCTGTGGCTGGTGGCCGACGGCATGGGCGGGCACGCCGCCGGGGACTATGTCAGCAGCCTGATCGTCGACAGCCTGCGGGCGGTGCCGGCGGCCGAGAGCCTGGAGCAGTACGTTGCCGCGCTGCGCAATGGCCTGGCCGCGGTGAACGCCGCGGTGCGCGAGGAAACCGCCAATCGCGGGGTGACCATGATGGGCAGCACTGTGGTCCTGCTGGCGGTGCGCGGCGCTCGCGGCGTGTGCCTGTGGGCCGGCGACAGTCGCCTGTACCGGCTGCGGGACGAGCAACTGGAAAGCATTTCCCGGGACCACAGCTACGTCCAGGACCTGCAGGACAGCGGCCTGCTCAGCGAGGCCGAGGCGCGGGTGCATCCGCGGGCCAATATCGTCACCCGGGCGATTGGCGTCGAAGCCCAGTTGCAGCTGTCCCAGGTCGATCTGCAGGTGGAGGACGGCGACACCTTCCTGCTGTGCAGCGACGGCCTGAACAAGACCGCCGAAGACTTCGAACTGCGCGACGTGCTGAGCCACAGCGAGCCCAACGATGTGGTGCGCAGCCTGATACACCTGGGCCTGACCCGGGGCGCGCCGGACAACATCACCGCCATCGTGATCAAGGCCGCAGGACACTGACCATGGACATTCTGATTCCCGGCTTTGACATCCAGGGCGAGATTGGCGAAGGCGCCATGGCCAGCGTGTACCTGGCGACCCAGCGTTCGCTTGAGCGCAAGGTGGCGCTCAAGGTGATGGCCGCGGCGCTGGCCGCCGACCCGAGCTTCTGCGAGCGCTTCTTGCGCGAGGGCAAGACCCTGGCGCGGCTGTCGCACCCGCACACCGTGACCATCCACGACATCGGCAATGTCGGCGAGCTGTACTACATGGCCATGGAGTACCTGCCCAACGGCACCCTGAAAGAGCGCATCGCCGCCGGGCTGACCCCGGAGCAGGGTCTGACCTACATCCGCCAGATCGCCTCGGCCCTGGGTTATGCCCACGCCCAGGGGCTGGTGCACCGTGATGTGAAGCCGGCCAACATCCTGTTCCGCGCCGATGGCACGGCGGTGCTCTCGGACTTCGGCATTGCCAAGTCGCTGGACGACCGCACCCAGTTCACCCAGGCCGGTTTTGCCGTGGGCACGCCGAGCTACATGAGCCCGGAGCAGGCCCGGGGCCAGGACATCGACGGTCGCGCCGACCTCTATGCCCTGGGCGTGGTGCTGTACGAGATTCTCGTCGGCGAGTTGCCGTACAACGGCACCGACGCCCTGTCCACGGCCCTGGCCCACCTCACCGAGCCGCTGCCGGAGCTGCCGCTGCACCACGGGCGCTACCAGCACATCCTGCGCAAGCTCCTGGCCAAGGACCCGGCGGAACGCTACCCGGACGCGGCGGCCTTGCTGGCGGCCCTGGACAACCTGCCGCCGGAGACGGCCGATGTGGAGGCGACGCTGATCCAGCCGTTGCCGCTGCCACCCCAGGCTGCGCCCCAGCCTGTAACTCAGCCTGTACTTCAGGGCAACGACCTGGCCGGGCTGACCCCGGTGTCGATCGAGATTCCGCAACAGGCGCCGCGCCGCGAGCCGCCCGAGGAGCCACCGGCGCCGCCGCGCACCGCCAATCTGCCGCCCGCCGGCAGTGGCGCTTCCGAACAGCGGCGCGGCCCGGTGCTGGCCCTGGCCGGGGTTGCCGTGGCGGTGGCCCTGGCCGTGGCGGGTGCGGGGTACTGGTGGTTGTCCGGCGACAGCCCGGCGCCGGTGCCCAAGACCGCTGCGACGGCCGGCACCCCGCCTGCGGTGGTGGCGCCGCCGGTGGAGCAGGCGCTGGCGGCGGATGTCGATGGCGGCCAGCGGCCGTTGTTGATGCCGGGCAAGAAGACCCTGTTCCAGCGGGTGCTGAGCAAGCCGGGGGCGAGTTTTTCCAGCGCCCCGGGGGCCACGCCGGACAAGCCGGTGCCGGCGTTCTCGGTGCTCTATGTGTACCAGCGCAAGAACCTCGACGGCCGCTCCTGGCTGCGCCTGGGCGCCGCCAGTGACGGCCGCAGCGCCGGCTGGTTGCCGGCCGAGCAGGTCAGCGACTGGAAGCAGAGCCTGGTGCTGAAATTCACCGAGCGTTCTGGCCGCGCGCCGGTGATGTTCGTGCGTCAGGCCAGCGAGCTGGAGCGCCTGCTGGCGGACCCGGCAGCGGCCAAGAACCTGCTGCTCAGGGCGCAGAAGAATCCCCAGGACGAGCAGCAGGTGCTGGCCCTGGAACCCAATGCCAGCGCGGTGCCCCAGGAGCAGTTCTACCTGCTGCCGATCTTCGATTCCAAGGAAAGCTTCGACGAGAACGGCCAGCCGGTGCAGTTGCTCAACGTCGCCTCGATCGATCCGGGCAACAGCCCGCAGAGCATCAGCGACAGCAGCGGCAAGCCGTTGCCGGCGAACAGCCCGCCGGCCGCCGCCGATGCCTTCCGCACCGCGGTGGTGCTGGTGGTGGACACCTCGGTGTCGATGCAGCCGTACATCGATCAGGTGCGCGACGTGGTGCACGAGCTGCAGAGCAAGATCGCCGAGCGCGGCGAGCTGGACAGCGTCAGCTTCGGCCTGGTGGGCTTTCGCAACAACACCAGCAAGACCCCGGGCCTGGAGTACGTGACCAAGACCCTGGTGACCCTGGACCAGGGCCGCGACCCGCAGCGCTTCCAGGAGCTGGTGAGCCAGGTCAAGGCCACCAACGTCTCCAGCCACTCGTTCAACGAAGACGCCTTCGCCGGCGTGATGCAGGCGGTGGAAGGCATGGACTGGAAGGGCTATGGCGGTCGCCTGATCCTGCTGGTCAGCGATGCCGGGGCCCTGCGCAAGAACGATCCCTACAGCCGTACCCAGATGAACGAGGCGGAAGTGCGCCAGGCGGCGCTGGGCAAGCAGATCAAGATCTACGCCCTGCACCTGCGCACCGATGCCGGCAAGAAGAACCACGCCCAGGCGGAAACCCAGTACCGGGTGCTGACCGCCGACGCCAACCCGAAGATCGGCGACCTGTACATTCCGGTGCCCGGCGGCGATGTGCGCAAGTTCGGCGAGCGGGTCGACGAGATCGGCACGGTGTTCGCCGACTTGGTGCATCAGGTGCGCAGCAACCAGCACCAGGAAGTCCCGCTGCTGGCGGCGGCGCCGAGTATCGCGCAGAAATCGGCAGCCATCGGCTACGCCATGCACATGGATTTTCTCGGTCGTAAATCCGCGAGTCAGGCGCCGCAGCTGGTCAGCGCCTGGACCGCCGACCGCGACCTGACCAACCCGGCGCTGCCGGCGTTCCAGGTCTGCGTGATGCTCACCAAGTTGCAGCTCAACGACTTGCAGCAGTCGCTGAAACTGATCGTCGATGCGGCGCGCAAGACCCAGACCTCGCCCAAGGATTTCTTTCAGGAAATCGCCAGCGCCAGCGCCTACATGAGCCGCGACCCCTCGGCCCTGCGCAAGGGCGGCAACCTGGCCGACGGCGGCGTGCTCGGCGAATACCTGGAAGGCCTGCCGTACCGCAGCAAGTCGCTGAACATGACCCAGGACCTGTGGCTGTCGTTGAGCGTGGCCGAGCAGGAAGATTTCATCGACGAGCTGGATTCGAAGATCCGCCTCTACGAAACCTTCCACAACGACCTGGCCAACTGGGTGCGCTTCGGCGATGCCGAGCCGGGTGATGCCCTGTACCGCGTTCCGTTGTCGACGCTGCCGTGATGCTCGATCTGGCGCAGGTACGCAAGAGCCGCGGCGAGGGTCGCCAACGCTACAGCCTGGAGATCCCCCGGCTGCAACTGCGCGCGGGCGACCAGCTGGCGGTGGTCGGCCCCAGCGGCTGCGGCAAGAGCACGCTGCTCGATCTGCTGGCGCTGGTGCTGGCGCCGGATTCGGCGGCGCGTTTTGAATTCGCCCCGGCCAAAGACCCCATCGACATCCTCGGGATCTGGCGCGACGCGGGCCACAGTGCCCTGGCGCAATTGCGCAGCCGGCACCTGGGCTATGTGCTGCAGACCGGCGGCCTGCTGGGCTTTCTCGACGTGCGCGGGAATATCGGCCTGCCGCGCAAACTGTTGGGGCTGGCCGACGACGGCATTCCCCGGCGCCTGGCCGAGCGCCTGGAGATCGCCGATCAACTGCACAAGAAGCCCGCCGCCCTGTCGGTGGGCCAGCGCCAGCGGGTCAGTTGCGCCCGAGCCCTGGCCCACGGCCCGCAGGTGTTGCTGGCGGATGAGCCGACGGCGGCTTTGGACCCCTTGAACGCGCAAAGAGTGATGCAACTGCTGGTGCAGCAATCCCGCGATCAGGGGGTGTGCTGCGTGATCGCCACCCACGATGAGGTGCTGGCCCGGGCCAACGGTTTGCAGGTGCGGCGCATTGCTTGCCGGCGCGATGCCGACGGCGGGGTCACCGCGACCCTGGGGGAGGCCTGCTGATGCGTGCCTCTCTGACCGCGGCACTGGCCTGGCAGGACTACCGCGCCGACGCCTGGCTGTCGGCCTGTTCGGTGCTGGCCCTGGTGGCGGTGATCGCGCCGCTGCTGGTGCTGTTCGGGCTCAAGTTCGGGCTGGTCACCAGCCTCACCGAGCGCCTGGAACAGGACCCGGCGGTGCGCGAGATCATTCCCCTGGGCGGCGGACGCTTCAGCGCCCAGTTCATTGCCGAGCTGGGCCAGCGCCCGGACGTGGCCTTCGCCTTGCCGCGCACCCGGCAGATTGCCGCCACCGCAGACCTGTCCCGGGGCACCGGGGATATCGGCCTGACCGTGGAGATGGTGCCGACCGCCGTGGGCGACCCGTTGCTCGGGCGCTTGTCCACCCCCCGGAGCATGAACGGCGTGCTGCTCAGCCGCACCGCCGCCGAGAAGCTCGGGGTGCGGCCGGGGGACTGGCTGCAGGCGAGCTTTGGCCGGCAGGTGGCGGGGCGCAGCGAGGTGCAGCGGACCCGGGTCCAGGTGGAAGGCATCCTGCCCCTGGAAGCCTTTGCCCGGGACGCGCTGTTCGCTCCGCTGGCGTTGCTGGAGGCCGCCGAGGATTACCGCGACGGTCGCGCCGTGGCAGCCCTGGGCTGGCTCGGCGAGGCCCAGGCCGCCTCCGCGCAGCGGGTCTACCCGGCGTTTCGCCTGTATGCCCGCGATCTGGATGACGTCGAGCCGCTGCGGCTGTATTTCGCCGAGCGCGGCCTGCTGGTGGCGACCCAGGCGCAGACCATCGCCCAGGTGCAGTCCTTGAGCCGCAACCTGTCCATCGTGTTCTGGGTGATCGCCGGGCTGGCCCTGGCCGGCGCCTTCGCGGCGATCTTCGCCGGGGCCCTGGCGGCGGTGGAGCGCAAGCGCCGGGAGTTGTCGGTGCTGCGCCTGCTGGGGTTTTCCACCGGCGCGCTGTTGCTGTTCGTGGTGGCCCAGGCGCTGTACAGCGCCGGGTTTGCCGCGCTGTTGAGTGGCGCCCTGTATGGCCTGGCCCAGGCCGGGCTGAATCATTTGTTCATGCAGGTGCCCGGCGAGTACGCCAGCCACCTGCTGCCGGCCCATTACGGGCTGGCCCTGTTGGCGACGCTGGGCGTCAGCACCCTGGCCGCCGCGCTGGGCGGCTGGCGGGTGTCGCGCATTGAAGCCTGTGAAGGAATTCGCGATGTATAAGTTGATCAGCACCGTGCTGGCCATGACCCTGGCCGGGGCCGTGTGGGCCGAAGAACCGGCGAACAAGATGGACAACCCCAAGCCGTTGCCCGACGACGTCAGCCTGCCCTTGCCCTGTGACGGCGAGATGGTGTTCCGCTACGTCTACGTGCTGGCCCAGGGCACCCTGGACGACCGCGAGGTCAACCTCGGCTACCCCTTCAGCGAAGGTGAAAGCGGCTATCAGCAGTCGTTCATTTCCGGCTATCGCCGGGACTACATCAACGGTCAGTTCACCCTCAAGGACCTGCCTTCGGCCTGGGGCAAGACCATCGGCCCGGCCTTGCCGAAAACCGGCAACGGGGTGCCCCTCAAGCCGATGCTGTATTTCATCGGCAAGTACGAGGTCACCGCCCGCCAGTACGCTCAGGTCATGGCTCAGGCCCAGTCCCTGGCCAGCGGCGAGCCGGCCCCGGCCTGCGAGGCGCCGGACGGCCTGCAGGGGCGCCTGCCCAAGGTCAAGCTGTCGCGTTTCGAGGCCGAGCGCTTCGCCGCGGTCTACAGCGCCTGGCTGATGAAGCATCACCGTGACCTGCTGCCGGTCAGCGGCCGTGGCAGTTCCTCCGACGACGGCGGCCTGGGTTTTGTGCGCCTGCCCACCGAGGTGGAGTGGGAGTACGCGGCCCGTGGCGGTCAGGCGGTGAGTCGCCAGGAGCTGGAAGGGCGGCTGTTCCCGCGGCGGGTCGAGGGCAGCGAGGAAGACGGCCCGCTGGCGGATTGGGCGGTGTTCAACCAGGTGGCCGGCGGCACCGGTCAGGCGGCGCGCTTGATGCCGATCGGCACCAAGCTGCCCAACCCCATCGGCCTGTTCGACGTGATCGGCAACGCCGCCGAGATGGTCCAGGAATCCTTCCAGCTGGTGCGCGCCGGGCGCCGCCAGGGCACCTACGGCGGCTTCGTGGTCAAGGGCGGCAATTACCTGGAAGGCGAGGGCACGCTGTTCACCGGGATGCGTCGCGAGTACCCGCTGTTCGGCGCCGACGGCACTGAGCAGAGCAACGAAACCACGGGCTTTCGGGTGGCCATCGGCGCCTTGTCGGCCCCGCGTTCGCGCTACAAGGAACTGTTCGCCCAGTGGCAGAAGGAGGGCCGCCTGGCGTCCCTGACCGATGCCATCGATGAGGCCCAGGACCCCACCAAGCGCCTGGACGCAATCATTGCCGCCAGTGTCGATCCGCGCCTGCAGGCGGAGCTGGGGCTGGTCAACGAAGAGCTCAAGCGCAACGTCTCGCTGATCGCCCAGCAGCGCGAGGAAGCGGCCGGCAACCTGATCCAGTCGTCGGCCTTGGTGGCCGAGACCATCAATAACTACAACATCCGCCTGACCAACCTGAAGAAGAGCCAGCAGCAGGCCATCGATGCCAAGGACGAACCCAGCGCCAAGCTGTTCGCCGAAGCCATCGACAACGGCCGCAGCGCGCTGGACGGGGCGGTGGCGATCTACATCGACAACCTGGCCACGGGCACCCGTTACACCGACGCGGTGATCCAGGCGCAATTTCAACGGATCAAGGAAGAGCTCAATCGCAAGCCGGTGCTCGGCAAGAGCCTGGTGACGCGCGCTACGTTATTCGTCCGCCATGTCGGGGATTATCGCCAGCAACGGCGAGCCGACCCGGCGACGATTTTGAAGGAACTGCTCGCATCGACCGGTCAGAAGTCATGACCGGCCGTTGTCTGTCGAGCCTGGAGGAGCTCGGGCGACCTGGTGTCGCGCCGAGTAGGTCAACACTAATCGAGATCATCAACATGCTTTTTTCCCGCAAGCCATTTGCTTCAACATCCAAGCGTCACCTGCTGTTGGTTGCCGCCGGGTTCAGCACCGTATTGACCGGTTGCGCGACCTCTCCGGTGTCCAAGGTCGCCTCGACCACCAAGGTCGAGTACTACCCGAGCTGCTACGAGCCGGTGCAGCACCTGCGCGCCACCGATTCGGACATGACCAAGTCGGTGGTGACCGGCGCCGCCCTGGGCGCCGCTGGCGGTGCCTTGCTCGGTGCCCTGACCGGTGACGGCGACCACCGTGGCCGCAACGCCGCCATCGGCGCCGCAGGCGGTGCCCTGGCCGGTGGCGCCGCCGGTTACTACACCGAGCGCCAGAAACAGATCGCCGACGACAATCAGCGCATCGCGTCCTACGCCACCGACGTCAACAAGAGCGCGGCCGACATCGACCGCAGCACGGCCTACGCCCGTGCCTCGCAAACCTGCTACCAGCGTGCCTTCGACAGCCTGATCAGCGCGCGCAAGGCCAACAGCATCAATGACGTGGAAGGGCGCAAGCGCCTGGCGGAAATCGTCAGCGGCCTGAAAGAGTCCAACGACCTGATCGCCGCGGTGAACGGCCGGGCCAGCGAAGACCTGAACAAGTACAACCAGGCCTACGAGCAGGATCTGCAACAGGTGGGCGTGCAGCGTACCGACGTGGTGAAAGTCGCCACCGCCGATACCACTCCGGTGACCACCACCAGCGGTGGCAAGAAGAAGCAGCCGGTGCAGAAGGTCAAGCAACCCAAGCTGCCGACGGTGCCAGCGGAAGCGGTGAGCACCGAGAAGTCGATCCAGCAGGCCAAGACCAAGCAGGCCGAGAGCAGCAAAGTCGCCAGCACAGGCCAGACCCAGGTCAACAGCATGTGCAAGAACCCGGACCTGGGTGACTGGGCACCGGTGCCTTGCCCTAAC
Source organism: Pseudomonas protegens (assembly GCF_013407925.2). Taxonomy (NCBI): domain Bacteria; kingdom Pseudomonadati; phylum Pseudomonadota; class Gammaproteobacteria; order Pseudomonadales; family Pseudomonadaceae; genus Pseudomonas; species Pseudomonas protegens. The sequence goes on from NZ_CP060201.1 coordinate 3,435,107, forward strand.
GTCTGAGTCAGTGATTGTCTGACAAGATGTCGCGATAAGCGTTGAACGCCAGTCGATCTCCGAGTAATTGGCCAGATCGACTGGCGCTCTTCGGGTTACAGGTTAAACTGCGCCGGCCACCTAACAATTCCACTGAGGCGCCGTGCATGAAATTTCGTTTTCTTCTCTGGATGCTTGGCCTGTTGATGGGCAAGGCCAGCCGCAACAATCCCGCTTTCCAGCAACAGTTGGGCGACAAGGAGCTGGTGTTCCAGCTGCAGACCCTCGACGGCAAGGTTGCTCGACATTTCTTCGTCAAGGACCAGCGCATTACCAGTCGTTCGGGGTTCTACCCGGAGCCTGCGTTCGCCATTGCCTTCAAGGACGCCGCCTACGGCTTCGCCACGATGCAGGCGAAGAACAAACAGTTGGCGTTCATGACCGGGATTCAGGACAAGTCGATTCAGATCAAGGGCAACCCGGCGCTGGTGATCTGGTTCCAGGGCCTGACCAAGTATTTGAAACCGAAAAAGGCCAAGCCCAAGGCTTGAGGGTGGGGCTTCGCCGGCGAGCCGGCTCCTACAAGTCGGGTGTAGGAGCCGGCTTGCCGGCGAATGGGCTCAGGCCTGGCTGAACTGCGAAGCCAGTTCGCGCAGCAGCACTTCTGCTTCCAGTACCTTGCTCACCACGTCTTCGGCCTTGTCGCGGCTCAGGCCCAGGCGCTCGAACAGGGCGTCGGGGATCTCTTCGTGGGGGCCGGAGCCGATGCCCCGGCTGCGCAGCAGGCGCACCGCCAGGCACACCAGGTTGGGGTACTCGGCGAAGGCGCCGTCGTAGCTCGGGTCGTGCTGGAAGCGCAGGGCGGTGGACAGCTCGTCCGGCATGTCCCAGTAGCGCATCAGCCAGGAGCCGATCTGTTCGCGGCTGATGCCCAGCAGGTGCTGCTCTACGTAGCTGTGGCACAGGTGCGGGTTGACCTCCAGGTGCCGGCAGATCAGCGAGAAGTGCGGCGGGAACACGTGGGCCAGCAGCAGGTAGCCGAAGTTGTGCAGCAGGCCGGCGAGGTAGGTCAGGCCGGCTTCCGGACGCTGGGCGCGAGGCATGGCGCGGGTCAGGCCCTCGATCACCGCCGCGGTGTAGATTGATTGCTGCCAGTAGGGCGTGGCCTGTTGCGGCTGGTCCTTGGGCAGGCTCAGGGTCTTGCCCAGGGCCAGGCCCAGCGCCAGGTTGATCACCAGATCGAAGCCCAGCACGCGGACGATGGCGTCTTCCACCGAGCGGATCTTGCCCGGCGAGGCGTAGTAGGGCGAGGCCGCCCAGCTCACGACCTGCGCGGCCAGGGCCGGGTCGGTTTCCACCACGCCGGTGATGTCGTCGATGGTGGCGTTGGGGTCGACCCGTAGCTTGATGATCTTCTGCGCGGTTTCCGCCAGCGGCGGGATCTCGATGGTGGCTTCCAGGCGCTGCTGGATGCGCCGCGCGGTGAAGGCCTGCATGGCCTGGGTGATTTCCTCGCGGTCATCGTCCGGGCGGTCGAGGTTGGGGCGGATGCTGCTCAGGGGCTCGCCGAAATGCCCGGCGCTGGCCTTGTTGAGCATGCTCTTGAAGGCTTCGTTGGTGATTTCCAGGAGCACCCCGGGTTCGCCGGAATTGATCAGCAGGCTGGGTTCGCGCAGCAGGCTTTCTTCGTACAGGCACGGCGAGCTGGTGAGCGCCGGCAGGCCGGGCAACAGGCTCAGGCTGTGCTTGCCGAGCATGCGCTCCAGGCGTTCGGTGGACACTGCGGTGAGACGGCGGCCGGTGAGTTCGGCGAGGCGGTTGAGGTCCAGTAGCTGGCTCTGCGGGAACAGCACCATCAGCGCGCCGACGGCGTCGTCCAGCAGCACCGCCTGGACCTTGCGCGCAGCCGGCAGACCCGGCTGGTCGAGCACTTCGTTGTAGCTGATGGCCAGCTTGCCGAGCAGCAACCGGATAACAGACGGAGCGTGTGGGGTTGCAATGTCGAGGGCAACTTCTGTCATGGTCTGGTATCCGTTTTTCTACAATTTGTCGAGTATAACCAGCTTGGTTATGGCGAGGGTTCACTAACTGAGTGGTGGTTCACACTTGGCCGTATTGCTGGCCATGGCGCAGCCAGCGTTCCAGCAACGGGCTGACGTGATCCGGCCAGCGTTCCAGCAATGCCTGGGCGGCATCGCGTACCGCGGGCAGCAGATCGGCGTCGCGCATCAGGTCGGCGACCTTGAACTGCAAGAGGCCGGTCTGGCGGGTGCCGAGCATTTCCCCGGGGCCGCGCAGTTCCAGATCCTTCTCGGCGATGACGAAACCGTCGTTGGTTTCTCGCATGATGCCCAGGCGCTGCCGCCCGATCTGTGAAAGCGGCGGATGGTAGAGCAGCACGCAGTGGCTGGCGGCGCTGCCGCGCCCTACCCGGCCGCGCAGCTGGTGCAACTGAGCCAGGCCCAGGCGTTCCGGGTTCTCGATGATCATCAGGCTGGCATTGGGCACGTCGACCCCGACCTCGATCACCGTGGTGGCCACCAGCAGTTGCAGGTGGCCGGCCTTGAACTCGGCCATCACCGCGGCTTTCTCCGCCGGTTTCATGCGGCCGTGGATCAGTCCCACGCGCAGTTCGCCCAGGGCGCTGGAGAGGTCTTCGAAGGTGGTTTCGGCGGCCTGGCAGGTGAGCTCTTCGGATTCTTCGATCAGGGTGCAGACCCAGTAGGCCTGGCGCCCTTCGGCGCAGGCGGCGCGCACTCGCTCGATCACTTCGACACGGCGGCTGTCGGTGACCAGCACGGTGTTGACCGGGGTCCGGCCGGGGGGCAGTTCGTCGAGGATCGAGGTGTCCAGGTCGGCGTAGGCGCTCATCGCCAGGGTTCGCGGAATCGGCGTGGCGGTCATGATCAGCTGGTGCGGGCAGAGGCGGCCGCCGACGCCTTTCTGGCGCAGGGCCAGGCGCTGCTGGACGCCGAAGCGGTGCTGTTCGTCGATGATCACCAGGGCCAGGTTCTTGAACTGCACCTCGTCCTGGAACAGGGCATGGGTGCCCACCACCATCGGCGCGCCGCCGGCGATCTGTTCCAGGGCCGCTGCGCGGTTCTTGCCCTTGAGCTTGCCCGCCAGCCAGGCGACTTCCAGGCCCAGGGGTTCGAGCCAGCGCTTGAAGGTGATGAAGTGCTGCTCGGCGAGGATCTCGGTGGGCGCCATCAGCGCCACCTGGTAACCGGCTTCCAGGGCCTGCAGGGCGGCGAGGGCGGCGACCACGGTCTTGCCGGCGCCGACGTCACCCTGGATCAGCCGCAGCATGGGCTCCGGCTGGCTCAGGTCGTAGGCGATCTCGTTGCCCACGCGCTGTTGCGCGCCGGTGGGGGCGAAGCCGAGGTTCTTCAGGTACTGGGCCGGCAGCTTCTTGGCCACGGGCAGCACCGGGGCGCGCTGGGAGCGCAGGCTGTCGCGCAGGCGTTGCTGGGACAGCTGATGGGTCAGCAGCTCCTCGAACGCCAGGCGGTGCTGGGCCCAGTGGTGACCCAGGGCCAGTTCGTCGACATCGGCGTCCGCCGGCGGGTGATGCAGGTAGCGGATCGCATCGTCCAGGGGCGCCAGCTGGTAGTCCCGGGCCAGTTCCTCCGGCAGCCAGTCCGGCAGGCTGCGCGGGCCGAGCAGGGCCAGGCTCTGCTGGCAGAGCAGGCGCAGGCGCTGCTGGGTCAGGCCCTCGGTCAGCGGGTAGATGGGGGTCAGGGTCTGGTCCACCGGCGGCGGTTCGTCGCCACTGATGGCGCGGTATTCCGGGTGGTAGATCTCCAGGCCCGAGGCGCCGGGCCGGGCTTCGCCGTAGCAGCGCACGCGGGTGCCGCGTTTCAGGCCGTCCTTCTGCGCGTTGCTGAAATGGTAGAAGCGCAGGCTCAGGCCGCCGGTGCCGTCCTGCAGGCGCACCAGCAGGCTGCGGCGCTTGCCCATGACCACATCGGCGCCGCTGACGGTGCCCTCGATCACCGCATCCTGGCCCGGGCGCAGGGCGCCGATCGGCACCACGCGGGTGCGGTCCTGGTAGCGCAGGGGCAGGTGGAACAGCACGTCCTGAAGGTTTTCCAGGCCGACCTTGGCCAGCTTCTCGGCCATGGCTTCGCCGACGCCCTTGAGTGCCGTGACCGGCACTTTCGACAGCTCAGTCATTGCGCTTGCTTAGCTCGCGGCGGGCGGCTTGGCCACCGAGCACAGGCGGATCGAGTCGGCGAGGATCTCGATGGCCTTGGGCCGCGGGAAGCTGGCGCGCCAGGCGATGGCTACGGTGCGGAACGGCACCGGCGGGGTCAGGGGACGGACTTCGATCACCCCAGGGGCGTAGTGGTGGCTGTCCACCGCCGACAGCGGCAGGATCGAGATGCCCAGGCCGGAGGCGACCATGTGGCGGATGGTTTCCAGGGAGCTGGATTCCACGGTGGTGTGCTTGGCGCCGTCGTTGCCCTTGGTCAGGGTCGGGCAGGCCTCCAGCACCTGGTCGCGGAAGCAGTGGCCTTCGCCCAGCAGCAACAGGCTCTTGTCGTTGAGCAGGTTGGCGTCGATGGTTTCCTTCTTGGTCCAGGAGTGGCCGCTGGGCATCAGCACGTAGAAGGGCTCGTCGTACAGCGGCAGGGTCAGGACATCGGCTTCGTTGAACGGCAGGGCGATGATGATCGCGTCCAGCTCGCCATTGCGCAGCTTGTCGCGCAGTACGTGGGTGAAGTTCTCTTCGATATACAGCGGCATCTGCGGCGCAACCCGGTGCAGCTGGGGAATCAGGTGCGGGAACAGGTAGGGGCCGACGGTATAGATGGCGCCCACCTTGAGCGGCGCGGTCAGCTGGTTCTTGCCGGCCTGGGCCAGTTCGCGAATGCCCTGGGCCTGTTCCAGGACCTTTTGTGCCTGGGCGACGATGGTTTCGCCGACCGGGGTCAGGCGCACCGCGCTCTTGCTGCGCTCGAAAATCAGCACACCGAGTTCGTCTTCAAGCTTTTTCACGCCGACCGAGAGGGTCGGCTGGCTGACATGGCAACGCTCGGCGGCGTGGCCGAAGTGCTGCTCTTGGGCGAGGGTGACGATGTAGCGTAATTCTGTGAGGGTCATAGCGGGCGTCCATGAGGTTGCGGCCAAGCATAACGGCTGCAATCGATAGACGCACGTTATCAGACGGAGGGTGGAATGCGACACCCGCCAATGCCTGCTTCGGGCTGGGCAAACACCAAGGGCACCTTTGCAGGTGCCCTTGGCGGGGTATCAGCGGCGACCGCGGCTTCTGTCGATTTCGTAGTTGAAGGGCGCGGTGACTTCCACGGTGCCATTGGTGAGCATATCGGCCGGCGGTTTGGGCAGTGGCTGGGCGCGGCGGATCATGTCCAGGGTGGCCCGGTCCAGATCCGCATTGCCCGAGCGGCTGGTCAGCTCGTAGGACAGCACCTTGCCTTCGGCATCAACCACGAAGTGCAGGGAGTTGGTGCCTTCCTTGCCTCGACGTTGAGCCTCGCTCGGATAGCGCTTGTGCTTGGCCAGATGCGCCTGCACCAGTCCCTGCCAGTTGGCCTTGGCGGCGGCCTGGGCCGGTGACGGACCAGCGGTCGCGGGGGCGGGCTGCTGGGACGGGGAGGGCGTGACCGGGGCGTCGCTGGGCTTTTCCTCGGAAGGCTTTTCCTTGGGCGGCTCGGGCTTGACCACGGGCTTTGGCGGCTGTGGCTTGGGCTTTGGCTTGGCCGGCTTGGGCACCGAAATGGTTGGTTTCGGCGCTTCGGCGAGCTTGGGCAGCGGCAGTTCTTCCACCGGCGCAGGCGGTTGTGGCGTAGGCACCACTTTCGGTGGTGCCGGTGGAGGCGGCACAGGGGCAGGCGCCAGTTCCACCACCATGGCCTGGGGCGGAATGGGTATTGGTTGTGGCTTGGACCAGTTGAGGGCGAGGAGGATCGCCAGCGCATGGACGCCCAGCACCACCGCCAGGCTACCGCTGTAACGCGTCAGTCTTTGGCGCGTCGTGATCATTTCTTGGCTGCCGTCTCAAGTCCGACCAGGCCGACTTTCAGGTAGCCGGCGGCCCGCAGGTTGTCCATGACGCTCATCAGATCGCCGTAGTTCACGCCCTTGTCGGCCTGGAAGAAGATGGTCGTGTCCTTCTTGCCGTGAGTGCGAGCGTCGAGGATGGCGCCCAGGGCTTCGGCCTTGACTTCCTCTTCGCCGATGAACAGGCGCTGGTCGGCCTTGACGCTGAGGAACACTGGTTTTTCCGGGCGCGGCGCCGGTTTGGCGCTGGAGGCGGGCAGGTCGACCTTGATGTCCACGGTGGCCAGCGGGGCGGCCACCATGAAGATGATGAGCAATACCAGCATCACGTCGATGAACGGCGTGACGTTGATTTCGTGGTTTTCGGCCAGGTCGTCGCCTGCGCCTTCTTTCAAATGCAAGCCCATGGCTGATTACCCCACTTTCACCATGTGCGGTTGTGTGGAGCGCTCGACTGGCTGGTGGTCCAGGTCGCGGCTGACCAGCAGCAGGACTTCTGCCGAGGCGTCGGCCACCTGGGCGCGATAGCCGGTGATGGAGCGAGCGAAGACGTTGTAGATCACCACCGCCGGGATCGCGGCAACCAGGCCCAGGGCGGTTGCCAGCAGGGCTTCGGCGATGCCCGGGGCAACCACGGCAAGGTTGGTGGTCTGGGTTTTGGCGATGCCGATGAAGCTGTTCATGATGCCCCACACGGTGCCGAACAGGCCGACGAAGGGCGCGGTGGAACCGATGGTGGCGAGCACCCCGGTGCCGCTGCTCATGTTGCGGCCGCAGGCCGCCACCAGGCGCTCCAGGCGGAAGCTGACCCGTTCCTTGATGCCTTCCTTCTCACGGCTGTTGGCCGACAGGCGCATTTCTTCCAGGGCGTCGTGGACCAGCAGGTGGGCGAGGGTGCCCTCCTTGGCGGCGGAGGCGCTGGCTTCTTTGAGGGTGGTGGCCTTTTTCAGGGCGGCGATTTCACTGCGCAGGCGACGCTTGGCGCCCAGCAGTTCGAAGCCTTTGGCGATCCAGATGGTCCAGGTGATGATCGAGGCGATGGCCAGGCCGATCATCACCAGTTTCACGATGATGTCGGCGTTCTGGTACATGCCCCAGGGCGACAGGTCGTGGGCCATGCCCAGGCTGTTGTCGGCTTCGAGGACTTCGGGGGTGTCTTGGCCCGCTGCCGGAAGGCCTTCGGCCTGGGCCGGGTCGGCGGCTGGCGCGGTGGTCAGGGGGGCTGCCGGCTCGGTCTGGGGGTGTTCGGCGGTCGGAGCGCTGGCGGCGGGCGCGGTGGCCGGGGCGTGCTGGTCGGCGAAGGCTGCGGTCGGAGCCAGCAGCAGGCTGCACAGCAGCGCAGCAACCGCGCTTACGGCGCGCAGTGGGCTTGGGCGTTTGGTTGGCGAGGCGGAGAGTGGATTGCTTGTCATGCTGGCCGGACCTGAGAAGAGGAAAGGGTTAAATGTCCTTCTAGGCCTCGCTGGGCCGAGAACAAATGGGCGGTTATTATTGCAATTAATTCTTGTTAACAAAAGTAATACAGTAACTATTTTTCCTCGATTGCTAGCCGTTCATCCAAAGCCGAGGCTAGTCTTGGTCTTTCTGAAAGGAGTTTTCTGATGTCCTCCCCCTCTGTTTTGATCGCCGGTTGCGGTGATGTCGGGAGTCGCCTGGCGACTCAACTGCTGGCTGAGCAATGGCGGGTTTATGGCTTGCGCCGCACGGTGTCGCGCCTGCCTCAGGGAGTGATTGGCGTCGCCGGTGACCTGTTCAGCGAGCAATGCCCGAAGGACTGGCCGCAGGCGCCCCTGGATTATCTGGTGTACTGCGCGGCGGCCACCGAGCATGACGAGGCGGGGTATCGCGCAGCCTATGTCGAGGGCCTGCAGCATGTGCTGAGCTGGCTCAAGCAGCATGGCCAGCAGCCCAAGCGTCTGTTGTTCGTGTCCAGCAGCAGTGTCTACCAGCAGCAGGGCGGCGAATGGGTCGATGAGCATTCGCCGGCCCTGGCCACTGGCTACTCAGGCCGTTTGATGCTGGAAGCCGAGCAGGTGGCCTTGAACAGTGGGCTGCCTGCAACGCGGGTGCGCCTCACCGGCATCTACGGACCGGGCCGTGAATGGCTGCTGACCCAGGTGCGTCGCGGGTATCGGGTGGCGATTGATCCGCCGTTGTATGGCAATCGCATTCATGCCGACGATGCGGCGGGCCTGCTGGCGTTCCTGCTTGAGGCGGATCGTCGCGGCGAGGCGTTGGAGGATTGCTATATAGGGGTCGATGACGCGCCTGCGCCCCTGGCGGAGGTGGTCGACTGGCTGCGTGAATACCTGGGGGTGACCGAGTGGGCGGACGATGCCAGCGTGCGTCGCACCGGCAGCAAGCGCTGCAGCAATGCCCGCGCCCGGGCGTTGGGCTGGGTGCCGCGTTACCTGAGTTATCGCCAGGGGTATGCGGCGATTCTTGAGGGGCAAGGCTGAGTCGGGTCGTAGCCGCTGCGGTTGGCAGCGGCTACCTCCGGGTCACTGCTTTTGCAGCAGCCATTGCTGGTTGCCCGGCACCAGCGACGGCACTTCATCCGCCAATGCGCTGTTCACTGCCTGGAAAATCTCCAGTTGCTGGTCCTTGCGCACGAAGATCCAGGAATTGCCCTGGCCGTTGAGCTGCAACCAGATGCTGTCGTTGCCGCCGCTCATGGAGGCGCAGTCGCCCGCCAGGCACAGGGCATAGCGATCGGCCCCCGGCAAACCTTGCACGGCGCCGTTGGCCTGGAACTGGACTTCGTTGCCCAGTCCCGGGCCGCTGACGATTTTCCACGTGCCGCCCAGGTAGGCCGAGTACAGCGCGCGCTCGAAGTTGGCGCCCAGTGGCGCGCCTTCAGGTGCCGGGTCCTTGGGCGGGACGAACACCTGTTCGGGTTCGTTGTCGTTGGCCACTTGCAGCAATTGCTTGCCGTTGCGTTTCAGCTCCGTGGCGGCGCTGCCATAGAACTCGACTTTTGCAGTATTCGAGCCGTCGCTGACGATCTTGCCTTCGATGGTCTCGAAGCCATTGGTGTAACGGGCCTGGCCTGCCTTGGTGTTGAGTTCCCATTCCAGGTTCGGGCCGTAAGCCTGGAGGGCTTCACGCAAAGGGCCGCCCTTGGAGGCTGCGTCGATCGCTACCTGATTGATCCAGATGCCGCCGACATCGTTTTTGGCGGGGTCGCTGGCACAACCGCCGAGCAATACGGCGAGCAGCGAAACAGCTAGCGCTTGGCGCATGACGAAATCCTTTCAGAACGAAAACGGCGCAGCCTGAAGTGCTGCGCCGCGGGTGTTACTCGATGACCAGAATGGCATCCATTTCAACCTGTGCGCCCTTGGGCAGGGCGGCCACGCCAATGGCGGCGCGGGCTGGGTAAGGCTGCTGGAAGTACTTGCCCATGATCTCGTTGACCTTGGCGAAGTGGCTCAGGTCGGTGAGGAAGATGTTCAGCTTGACGATGTCCTTGAACGAACCGCCAGCGGCCTCGGCTACCGACTTGAGGTTCTCGAAGACCTGGACGGTCTGGGCTTCGAAGCCTTCCACCAGTTCCATGGTTTTTGGATCGAGGGGAATCTGGCCCGACATGTAGACGGTGTTGCCCGCCTTGATGGCCTGGGAGTAGGTGCCGATGGCGGCCGGGGCCTTTTCGCTGGTGATAACGGTCTTGGTCATGAATGACTCCTTGTAATGGACGGGCTACGCGCGCATGCGGGTGATGCGGATGACCCCGGTCAGGGCGCGCAGTTTCTTGATCACGCGGGCCAGGTGCACGCGGTCGTGCACGCTGACCACCAGTTGGACCACGCTGATGCGACCATCGCGTTCGTCCATGCTGATTTTCTCGATGTTGCCGTCGGCGGCGTTGACGCTGCTGGCCAGCAGCGCGATCAGGCCGCGCTGGTGTTCCAGCTCGACGCGCAGTTCGACGTTGAATTCGCCGGTGACATCCTTGGCCCAGGACAGCTGGATGCATTTTTCCGGGTTGTGGCGGATTTCGCTGATATTGCGGCAGTTGTCCAGGTGCACCACCATCCCTTTGCCAGCGGACAGGTGGCCGACGATCGGATCGCCCGGGATCGGCGTGCAGCACTTGGCGTAGCTCAGCACCAGGCCTTCGGTGCCGCGGATCGCCAGCGGGCCTTCCGGGCTTGGCAACTGTTCGCCTTCGCCCAGCAGGCGGCGGGCCACGACGTAGGCCATGCGGTTGCCCAGGCCGATGTCTTCCAGCAGGTCTTCGATCAGTTCCAGGCGGTATTCCTGGAGAATCGCCTGGACACGTTCCGCCGGGATTTTTTCCAGCGAGCTGTCGAAACCGTTGAGCACCTTGTTCAGCAGGCGTTCGCCGAGGCTGATGGACTCGGAGCGGCGCTGCAGCTTGAGGGCGTGACGAATATGGGTGCGGGCCTTGCCGGTGACCACGAAGTTGAGCCAGGCCGGATTTGGGCGTGCCCCTGGGGCGCTGACGATTTCCACGGTGGAGCCGCTTTGCAGGGGTTCCGACAGCGGGGCCAGGCGGCGGTTGATCCGGCAGGCGATGCAGCTGTTGCCCACGTCGGTGTGTACCGCGTAGGCGAAGTCCACCGCTGTGGAGCCTTTGGGCAGCTCCATGATCCGGCCTTTGGGCGTGAACACGTAGACCTCGTCCGGGAACAGGTCGATCTTTACGCTTTCGATGAACTCCAGGGAGTTGCCGGCGCGCTGCTGCATCTCCAGGACGCCCTTGACCCATTGGCGGGCGCGGGCATGGGTGCCTTTGGGCTGTTCGTCGCCACTGGATTTGTACAGCCAGTGGGCGGCGATGCCGTTGTTGGCCATTTCTTCCATTTCCCGGGTACGGATCTGGATCTCGATCGGTACGCCGTGCATGCCGAACAGCGTGGTGTGCAGCGACTGATAGCCGTTGGCCTTGGGAATGGCGATGTAGTCCTTGAAGCGTCCCGGCAGTGGTTTGTACAAATTATGTACAGCGCCGAGCACGCGATAGCAGGTGTCTACCTTGTCGACGATGATGCGGAACGCATAGACGTCCATGATCTCGTTGAAGGCGCGACGCTTGCCGCGCATCTTCTTGTAGATACCGTACAGGTGCTTCTGGCGACCGCTGACCTCGCCCTGGATGCCGTCGATGGCCAGGCAGTGGCTGAGGGATTCTTCGATCTTGTTGACGATTTCCTTGCGATTGCCCCGGGCGCGCTTGACCGCCTGGTAGATCCGCGCGGAACGCATCGGGTGCATCGCCTTGAAGCCCAGGTCTTCGAATTCGATGCGGATGCTGTGCATGCCCAGGCGATTGGCGATGGGGGCGTAGATCTCCAGGGTTTCCTTGGCGATCCGCCGGCGCTTCTCGCCGGAGAGCACTTCCAGGGTGCGCATGTTGTGCAGGCGGTCAGCCAGCTTGACCAGGATCACGCGAATATCGCGAGCCATGGCCATGGCCATCTTCTGGAAGTTTTCCGCTTGGGCTTCGGCCTTGGTCTCGAAGTTCATCTGGGTCAGTTTGCTGACCCCGTCGACCAGTTCGGCCACGGTTTCGCCAAACTGCGCGCTGAGCGCTTCCTTGGCGATGCCGGTGTCTTCGATCACGTCATGCAGCATCGCGGCCATCAGGCTCTGATGGTCCATGTGCATGTCGGCAAGAATGTTCGCTACCGCGAGTGGGTGCGTGACGTACGCCTCGCCGCTGCGACGGCGCTGACCGTCATGGGCTTGTTCGGCGTAGAAATACGCTCGGCGGACCAGATTGACCTGGTCCGTGCCGAGATAGGTCGATAAGCGATCGGCGAGGGCGTCTATGCTCGGCATGATGTCTCCTGCCGTAAGCTGTGATCCCGCGCCGTGCTACGTCGACCAGGCATAGGCTCAGACTGCCTCGTTGGACTCGTCCTCGAAAGCAGCAAAAAGCGGCTCGTCTTCAACGATTTCGGCTTCGGCGATAGCTGCATAGTCGATCAGGCCTTCAGCGATTTCGCGCAGAGCGACAACGGTAGGCTTGTCGTTTTCCCATGCTACTTTCGGCTCTTTGCCGCCGGTTGCCAGTTGACGGGCACGCTTGGTAGAGAGCATGACCAGCTCAAAGCGGTTATCCACGTGTTCTAGACAGTCTTCAACGGTTACGCGGGCCATGGTCTTCCTCGTAGCAAATGCAATATGCGCGCTGCCCGGATGGGCGAGCGGACTCAACAGTTTAAAAAATCACCAGCGTTTAGGGAAGCGCTGTTTTTTTGACCAAGCTCTTCAACGCGCTGCAAGCGCCAATGTAAAGCGCTTGCAGCGGTTTTGGGAAGTGCTGTTTTAGCCCAGCAGTTCGGCCAGCAACTTGCCGAAACGCTGCTGCTGACGTTTCTGTTGCAGTTGATTGGAGCGGAAAATGGCCTTCAGATCGTCCAGCGCGTGGGCGAAATCGTCGTTGATGATCAGGTAGTCGTAGTCGACGTAATGGCTCATTTCGCTGACGGCTTCACGCATCCGCCCTTCGATGATCTCGTCGCTGTCTTGCCCGCGATTGGTCAGGCGCTGGTGCAAGGCCTGCAAGGATGGCGGCAGGATGAAGATCGAGCGCGCCTGGGGCATCAGCTTGCGTACCTGCTCCGCGCCTTGCCAGTCGATTTCCAGGATCAGGTCGTGGCCTTCGTCCAGGGTCTGTTGCAGGTGGCTTTGCGAGGTGCCATAGAGGTTGCCGAAGACTTCGGCGCGCTCCAGAAAGTCGCCGTGCTCGATCATCTTCACGAATTCACTGCGTTCGACGAAGTGATAGTTCACGCCATTCACTTCACCCGGGCGCATGGCGCGGGTGGTGTGGGAGATCGAGACGCGGATCTCCGGGTTGGCGTCGGTCAGAGCCTTGACCAGGCTGCTTTTGCCTGCGCCCGATGGGGCGGAAATGATGTACAGGGTGCCGGTGCTGTGGGTCATGTCAGTTGCCTTACTCAATGTTCTGCACTTGTTCGCGCATCTGCTCGATCAACACCTTGAGGTTGACCGCAGCCTGGGTGCTGCGCGGGTCGAAGGCCTTGGAGCCCAGGGTGTTGGCTTCGCGGTTGAGCTCCTGCATCAGGAAGTCCAGGCGCCGACCGGCAGCGCCGCCGGACTTGAGCACCCGGCGTACTTCGGTGATGTGGGTGCTCAGGCGATCCAGTTCTTCGGCGACGTCGCTTTTCTGCGCCAGCAGGACCATCTCTTGCTCGAGGCGGGTCGGGTCCAGCTCGACCTGCATGTCGGCGAAACGGTCGAGGACTTTCTGGCGCTGGGTCGCGAGCATCTGCGGAACCAGCTCGCGCAGTGTCGCGACGTCTTCCTCCATGGATGACAGGCGCTCGTTGATCAGTCGGGCCAGCTCGGCGCCCTCGCGTTCGCGACCGCTCTTCAATTCTTTCAGGCCCTGGTTGAACAGGGCCAAGGCATCGCTGTTCAAGGCTTGCGGATCGCTGGCGTCGGCCACCAGCACGCCTGGCCAGGCCAGCACTTCCAGCGGGTTCAGGGCCGCCGGCTGCTTGATCAGGCCGGCAACCGTCTCGGCCGCTGCGACCAGCTGTGCTGCCCGCTCACGATCGACCTGCAATGGCTTGCCGGTGGTTTCCTCGGCGAAGCGCAGGGTGCATTCGACTTTGCCCCGGGACAAGCCCTGGCGCAGTGCTTCGCGGACTGCGCCTTCGAGATCGCGGAAGGCTTCCGGCAAGCGCAGGTGCGGCTCCAGGTAGCGGCTGTTGACCGAGCGCAACTCCCAGCTCAGGGTGCCCCGAGTTCCAGCCCGTTCGACCCGTGCGAAGGCGGTCATGCTATGCACCATGGAGGTACCTCCGATTCAGTGCCGACGCCAACCGCAAGCGGGCTGAGCAGGCCTGATAGATGAATTAAAGCCGGTAGGCGGCGAAGGCGCAGGATTGTAGCGCAGTGCGACAGGCGTCCCCAAACCCTGCTGCAGACAATGGGTCGCAGGTCGTCGCAACAGGATCAATCTGAGGCACAAATGCGCCTTTGGCCTTTTTAGGCGTGCCCTGGCGCGGTTGCGGGCTTTATAATGCCCGGCAGTTTTCCGTCCTCGTACAGGTATTCCCCTATGAAACGTCCAAGTGGTCGCGCTGCCGATCAGCTCCGCTCGATCCGCATTACCCGCAACTACACCAAACACGCCGAGGGATCTGTACTGGTCGAGTTCGGTGATACCAAAGTGATCTGCACGGTCAGTGTCGAGAATGGTGTGCCGCGCTTCCTCAAGGGCCAGGGTCAAGGCTGGTTGACGGCCGAATACGGCATGCTGCCGCGGTCCACCGGCGAGCGTAACCAGCGTGAAGCCAGCCGTGGCAAGCAGGGCGGCCGCACCCTGGAGATCCAGCGCCTGATCGGTCGTTCCCTGCGCGCTGCGCTGGACATGTCCAAACTGGGCGACATCACCCTGTATGTCGATTGCGATGTGATCCAGGCTGATGGCGGCACCCGTACCGCATCGATCACTGGCGCGATGGTGGCTCTGGTCGACGCCTTGAAAGTGATCAAGAAGCGTGGCGGCCTGAAAGGCGGTGATCCGTTGAAGCAGATGATTGCCGCAGTATCGGTGGGTATGTATCAGGGTGAGCCGGTCCTGGACCTGGACTACCTGGAAGACTCGGCCGCTGAAACCGACCTCAATGTCGTCATGACCAGCACCGGTGGTTTCATCGAAGTGCAGGGCACCGCCGAAGGCGCGCCGTTCCAGCCGGCCGAACTGAACGCGATGCTGGCCCTGGCCCAGCAAGGCATGAACGAGATTTTCCAACTGCAGCAGGCGGCGCTCGCCGATTGATCGGCGCCGGTCTTCAGCAAGGAGAGCACCATGAGTGATGAGCAACTGCCACAACCTGCGCCGAGCCATGAAGTCCGGCAATGGGCGATGTTTTGTCACCTGTCCGCCTTGCTGGGGATCTGGGTTCCCTTCGGTACGCTGATCGGGCCGCTGATTCTCTGGCAGATGAAGCGCGAGACGGATCCCTTTATCGATGCCCAGGGCAAGGAAGCGCTGAACTTCCAGCTGACGGTCGCCATTGCGTCGGCAGTCTGCTTCCTGTTGATGATCGTGGTGATCGGTTTCTTTATGTTCGGCCTGCTGGCGATTGGCGCCTTGGTGCTGACCATCATCGGTGGGGTCAAGGCGGGTGAGGGCGTGCCGTATCGGTATCCTTTCACCTGGCGCCTGATCAAGTAGATCGAGCACGCACAAAAAAGCCGACAGCGATGTCGGCTTTTTTGTGGCTCTGAAAAGACGCTTAGATGGTCAGCGTCCAGTCATAGTCCACGATCAGTGGTGCGTGCTGCGAGAAGCGCGGCTGACGCGGCAGGCGAGCGCTACGGACAAAGCGGCGCAGGCCAGGAGTCAGCAGCTGGTAGTCAAAGCGCCAGCCCAGGTTGAGCATCTCGGCCTGTTCGTTGTCCGGCCACCAGCTGTACTGATCGCCTTCGCGGCTGACTTCGCGCAGTGCGTCGACATAGCCCATGTTGCCAATGATCTCGTCCATCCAGGCACGCTCGGGTGCCAGGAAGCCCGGAGATTGCTGGCTGTCACGCCAGTTCTTGATATCCAGCTTCTGTTGCGCCACGTACAGCGAGCCACAATAGATGTACTCGCGACGTTTGCGCCGCTGTTTATCCAGATAACGGGCGAAGTCGTCCATTAGCTTGAACTTCTGGTTCAAGTCTTCATCGCCGTTCTGCCCTGATGGAAGCAGCAAGGTCGCGATGCTGACCTTGTCGAAATCGGCTTGCAGGTAGCGCCCGTAACGATCGGCTGTCTCGAAGCCGAGGCCGCTGATGACCGCCTTCGGCTGCAACCGCGAATACAAAGCCACGCCGCCTTGGGCAGGGACTTCAGCATCGCAGGCATAAAGGAAGTAGCCATCCAGTTGGAAGGCTGGGTCATCCAGTTCAAAGGCAGAGGCGCGGGTGTCCTGCAGGCAGATGACGTCGGCATTCTGTGCCTGCAGCCAACTGAGCAAACCACGCTCCACTGCAGCCTGAATACCATTGACGTTCACACTGATGATCCGCATAAATGGCCCCAAAAATCACGTGCGTGTATGATACCCGAGCTCTACCTAATTAGCTAAATCCGTGGTATCTGGGGTTTTTTCATGCAGGCGTATCAGCGCGATTTCATTCGTTTTGCCATCGATCGCGGGGTTTTGCGCTTCGGTGAGTTCACCCTGAAGTCCGGGCGCACCAGTCCTTACTTCTTCAATGCCGGCCTGTTCAACAGCGGTTCGGCCCTGGCCCAGCTGGGGCGTTTCTATGCCGCGGCGATCGTCGAAAGCGGCATTGCCTTCGATGTGCTGTTTGGCCCGGCTTATAAAGGCATTCCTCTGGCAGCGGCTACAGCCGTTGCTCTGGCTGAGCATCATCAGCGCGATCTGCCTTGGTGCTTCAACCGCAAGGAAGCCAAGGCGCACGGCGAGGGCGGCAGCCTGGTGGGCGCGCCATTGACCGGCGACGTGCTGATCATTGATGACGTGATCACCGCAGGCACCGCCATTCGCGAGGTGATGCAGATCATCGAGTCCCAGGACGGCGCCAAGGCGGCCGGGGTGTTGATCGCCCTGAACCGTCAGGAGCGCGGCAACGGCGAGCTGTCGGCGATCCAGGAAGTCGAGCGTGACTTCGGTATTCCCGTAGTGAGCATCGTTTCCCTGACCCAGGTCCTGCAGTTCCTGGCAGACGACCCGGCGCTCAAGCAGCATCTGCCCGCAGTGGAAGCCTACCGCGCGCAATACGGTATCTGACACCGTAGGAGCCGGCTTGCCGGCGAAGAGGCCTTTGCGTCTTGAGTTGCCCGCGTAAGCGCCTTCGCTGGCAAGCCAGCTCTTACGCAAGCCGGCTCCCACAAAGATTGCGTCGATAAAAAAGCCCCCGCCCGGCATCCCGGACGGGGGCTTTTTTGTCGCTGGCGCTTAAGGGCGCTTGCGATTGCTGATCAGGGTGCCAACACCGGTATCGGTGAAGATCTCCAGCAGAATCGCGTTGGGCACGCGACCGTCGATGATCAGCGAGCTGCCGACGCCGCCTTGCACCGCTTCCAGGGCGCAGCGGATTTTCGGCAGCATGCCGCCGTAGATGGTGCCGTCGGCGATCAGTTCGTCGACCTGCTGGGTGCTCAGGCCCGTCAATACCTTGCCCGACTTGTCCATCAGGCCGGCAATGTTGGTCAGCAGCATCAGCTTCTCGGCTTTCAGCGCTTCGGCCACCTTGCCGGCAACCAGGTCGGCGTTGATGTTGTAGGACTCACCATTGGCGCCAACGCCAATCGGCGCAATCACCGGGATGAAATCGCCCTTGACCAGCAGATTCAGAAGATCGGTATTGATCCCGACCACTTCGCCCACATGGCCGATATCGATGATTTCCGGCGTGGTCATTTCCGGTGTCTTGCGGGTCACGGTGAGCTTTTTCGCACGGATCAGCTCGGCATCTTTACCGGTCAGACCGATGGCGCTGCCGCCATGCCGGTTGATCAGGTTGACGATGTCCTTGTTGACCTGACCGCCGAGGACCATCTCCACCACGTCCATGGTCTGCGCGTCGGTCACGCGCATGCCGTCGACGAAGTGGCTTTCAATCGACAGGCGCTTGAGCAGGTCGCCGATCTGCGGGCCGCCGCCGTGCACCACCACCGGGTTGATCCCGACAGCCTTCATCAGCACGATGTCGCGGGCGAAGCCGGTTTTCAGCTCCTCGCTCTCCATAGCGTTGCCGCCGTACTTGATCACCAGGGTCTTGCCGACATAGCGGCGGATGTAAGGCAGCGCTTCGGATAGGACCTTGGCGGTATTGGCGGCGGCATCGCGTTCGATGGTCATTCAGGGCTCCGGTGCTTCAAACAGTCAAAACGGTAGTTGGAGATCAGGTGCAACACGTTTCAGCTGGACGTGGAACACGTCCTTAATCCGCTGCAGCTCGGCTTCGTCATCAGCCTCGAAGCGCAGCACCAGCACAGGGGTGGTATTGGAGGCGCGAACCAGGCCCCAGCCCTTGGCATAGTCGACTCGCACGCCGTCAATGGTGGTCAGGTCGGCGCCTGCGCCCCACTGCGCGTCGTGCAAGGCATCAATGATGCTGAATTTGCTCTCTTCGGTCACATGGATATTGATTTCCGGCGTAGAAATATCGTTCGGGAAGGTGGCGAACAGCTCTTCCGCGGTGGATGTTTCCTGGCTGAGGATCTCCAGCAACCGCGCGGCACTATAAATGCCGTCGTCGAAACCGAACCAGCGCTCCTTGAAGAACACATGGCCGCTCATCTCGCCGGCGAGCAGGGCGCCGGTCTGTTTCATTTTCTTTTTGATCAACGAGTGACCGGTCTTCCACATGAGCGGGCGACCGCCGTATTCCTTGATCAGCGGAATCAGCCGGCGGGTGCATTTGACGTCGAAGATGATCTCCGCGTCCGGGTTACGCGCCACCACGTCCTTGGCGAACAGCATCAGCAGGCGATCGGGGTAGACGATGCTGCCGGTGTTGGTCACCACGCCGACGCGGTCGCCGTCGCCGTCGAAGGCCAGGCCCAGGTCGGCCCCGGTTTCCTTGACCTTGGCGATCAGGTCTTCGAGGTTTTCGGGCTTGCCCGGGTCCGGGTGGTGGTTGGGGAAGTTGCCGTCCACCTCGCAGAACAGCGGGATGACTTCGCAGTTCAGGGCTTCGATCAACTGCGGAGCGATGACCCCGGCGGCACCGTTGCCGCAGTCCACCACGACCTTCAGGCGGCGGGCCAGCTTGATGTCGCGGGTGATCTCCTCGGCGTAGCGCGGCAGGATGTCGACCCGGGTGACGCTGCCCTGGGCACTGCTCAGGTTGTTGCTCTTGAGGCGCTGGTGCAGGGTCTGGATCTGTTCGTTGGCCAGGGTGTCGCCGGCGATGACGATCTTGAAGCCGTTGTAGTTCGACGGGTTGTGGCTGCCGGTGAGCATCACCCCGGATTTGCCGGCCAGGACATTGGCGGCGTAGTACAGGGCTGGAGTCGGCACCAGGCCAACATCGCAAACGTGGCAGCCGCTGTCTTGCAGGCCCTGAATCAGTTGCTCCACCAGCTCCGGACCGGACAGGCGGCCGTCCCGGCCTACGCAGACGTTGGGCTCGTCCTGGGCCAGGCTCTGGGAGCCGATGGCGCGGCCGATCCAGTACGCGGTTTCGGCGGTCAGGGTTTGCGGTACAACGCCGCGGATGTCGTAGGCGCGGAAGATGCTGTCAGGAAAGGTCGGGGCGACTTTAGCTGCGTTGCTCATCACTGAGGGTGCTCCATCTGAAGGGGGGGCAGTACGGCCGGTAAATGGCGGGCCGGCAGGCTCAAACTCAAGGGTATGACGGCGGTTTCGGCATAGAGTTCGTACTATGAAAGTGCCACCTGCCCCGGGGCGGTCTGGCCTTGACGGCTCAAGGGCCCGGCCTGGCGGGCCCGAAGCGTGATGTCGATAGCGGCGCTCGTTGGCCCTGTAATGCCCTGGCAGTCATCCTCGGGCCGGGCGAGAGGCCCGACCCGAGGCCGGGTCATCAGTGGCTGCCGGAGTGACCGAAGCCGCCTACACCGCGCTGGCTTTCGTCAAAGGCTTCAACCACCTCGAAATGCGCCTGGACCACGGGCACCAGCACCAGTTGGGCGATGCGCTCGCCGACGGCGATGTTGAAGGCGGTCTGGCCACGGTTCCAGCAGGACACCATCAGTTCGCCCTGGTAGTCCGAATCGATCAACCCCACCAGATTGCCCAGCACGATGCCGTGCTTATGGCCCAGGCCCGAACGCGGCAGGATCAGCGCCGCCAGGCCCGGATCGCCGATGTAGACCGACAGGCCGGTTGGAATCAGTAGGGTCTGGCCCGGTTCCAGGACCGTGTCTTGCTTGAGCATGGCCCGCAGGTCGAGGCCGGCGGAGCCCGGCGTGGCGTACTGCGGCAGAGGGAATTCGTTGCCGATGCGTGGGTCGAGGATCTTGGCTTGTAAAGCGTGCATGCGAGTTAAACCTGGTTCAGCCGTTCGGCGATAAAAGAGATCAGTTGGCGGGCAATCTTGCCCTTGCTGGTCTGGGCGAAGAGAGTGGCGTGCAACTCCCGGTCAATCACGCTGCAGGCGTTTTCCTCGCTGTTGAAGCCAATGCTCGGGTTGGCCACGTCGTTGGCGACGATCAGGTCGAGGTTCTTGTCCTTCAATTTGCGTGCAGCGTAGTCGAGCAGATTCTCGGTCTCGGCGGCGAAACCGACACTGAAAGGGCGATCCGGCCGGCTGGCGATGGTGGCCAGGATGTCTGGGTTACGCACCATCTGTAGTAGCAGGCCATCACCTTTCGTAGGGTCTTTCTTTAATTTCTGTGGGGCGACGACTTCCGGGCGGTAGTCCGCGACCGCCGCAGAGGCGATGAAAACGTCGCACGGGATGGCTGCCTCACAGGCCGCGAGCATGTCGCGAGCGCTGACCACGTCGATCCGCGTGACTCTGTCGGGGGTCGGCAGGTGCACCGGTCCGGTGATCAGGGTGACCCGGGCACCGGCCTCGACAGCAGCCTCGGCCAGGGCGAAGCCCATTTTTCCTGAGCTATGGTTGGTGATGTAGCGCACCGGATCGATGTTTTCCTGGGTCGGTCCGGCGGTGATCAGCAGGTGTTTGCCGGTCAGTGCCTGGTGCTGGAAGCAGTCGGCGGCGCACAGCGCCAGATCGTTGGCTTCCAGCATGCGGCCCAGGCCGACGTCGCCACAGGCCTGGCTTCCGGAGGCCGGGCCGAAGACTTTCAGGCCGCGACTTTGCAGCAGTTGGGTGTTGGCCTGGGTGGCCGGATCGCGCCACATGGCCTGGTTCATGGCCGGAGCGATGGCGACGGTAGCATCGGTGGCCAGGACCAGGGTCGTCAGCAGGTCGTCGGCAATGCCCTGGGCCAGGCGGGCGATCAGGTCGGCGGTGGCGGGGGCGATCAGCACCAGGTCGGCCCATTTGGCCAGCTCGATATGGCCCATGGCGGCTTCGGCGGCCGGATCCAGCAGGTCGAGGTGAACAGGGTGCCCGGAGAGGGCCTGCATGGTCAGCGGGGTGATGAATTCACTGCCGCCCCGGGTCATGACCACGCGCACTTCGGCGCCCTGGTCGAGGAGTCGGCGAACCAGCTCCGCGCTCTTATAGGCGGCAATGCCGCCGCCGACGCCGAGCACGATGCGTTTCCGATACAGCCGCTGCATAGGCCTGTCTTTCCGTTCAGTGATTGCTGCGTGGCATGCCCCCTCCCCAGGTGAAATACCACGCAAAAAGAGGGTGGCTAAGATAGCACAGCGCCCGCTGTGGAACAGCGGCGCCATGCACAGGGAGGTGTGATGAGCATTCGTGATTGGCCCGCGGCGGAGCGCCCGCGGGAGCGGCTTCTGGAGCAGGGCGCCGTCAGTCTTTCCGACGCCGAGCTGCTGGCTATTTTCCTGCGTACCGGGGTGGCCGGAAAAAGCGCGGTGGATCTGGCGCGACACTTGTTGCAGCGTTTCGGCAGCCTGCGGCGCCTGCTGGAGGCCGATCAGCTGACCTTCACCCGGCAACTGGGGCTAGGCCCGGCCAAGTACGCCTTGCTGCAGGCCGTGTTGGAGATGGCGCGCCGGCATCTGGCGGAAAGGCTCCACCGGCAGTCCGCGCTGGAGAGCCCGCTGGTGGTGCGCGATTACCTGAAGTCGATGCTGCGGCACCAGCCGCACGAGGTGTTTGGCTGTCTGTTTCTCGACACCAAGCATCGGGTCCTGGCCTTTGAGGTGTTGTTTCAGGGATCGATCGACAGCACCACGGTTTACCCGCGACAGGTGCTCAAGCGCACCCTGGCGCATAACGCGGCGGCGGTGATTCTCTGCCATAACCATCCGTCGGGCATCTGTGAGCCCAGCCCGGCGGACCGGATCGTCACCCGGCGCTTGCAGGAGGCGCTGGAGTTGATCGATGTACGGGTGCTGGACCACTTCATCGTTGGCGAGGGTGATCCGTTGTCCATGGCCGAGTACGGCTGGATCTGAACGTGGCGCGCCGCAACGCCGGTGCTGGTCTTGAGGCGCGCCTGCGGTTCATTTCACGCTGACCTTCGAGTAGTCCTGGCGGCCGAAGGGGCTCACTTGATAGCCCTCGACCTGCTGGCGGGTCAGGGCGAAAGCGGTCGGATGGGCCAGGGGCAGCCACAGCGCCTGCTGCTGGATCTGGGTCTGGGCCTGCTGGTACAGCTTGCTGCGCACACCCTGTTCGCTGGTGGTCTTGCCGGCGGTGATCAGCTTGTCCAGGTTCTGGTCGCAATAGCGGGCGAAGTTGGTGCCGGATTTGACGGCGGCGCAGGTGAACTGGGGTGTGAGGAAGTTATCCGGGTCGCCGTTGTCGCCGGACCAACCCATGAACAGCAGGTCATGCTCGCCAGCTTTGGCCCGACGGATCAGCTCGCCCCATTCGATTACCCGGATCTCGGCCTGGATCCCCACCTGGGCCAGGTCCGCTTGCAGCAGTTGGGCGCCCAGGCTGGGGTTGGGGTTGAGCAGGCTGCCGGAGGGGCGGGTCCAGATGGTGGTCTCGAAACCGTTTTTCAGGCCGGCCTTGGCCAGGAGCTGGCGCGCTTTTTCCGGGTCGTGGGCATAGCCGGGCAGTTCCTTGGCGTAGCTCCAGGTATTGGGCGGATACGGACCGTTGGCGGCCTCGGCGGTGTCTTCGAACACGGCCTTGAGGTAATGGGGCTTGTCGAAGGCCAGGTTGATTGCCTGGCGCACTTCGGGCTTGTCCAGGGGCGGATGCTCGCTGTTGATCGCGACGAAGGCAGTCATGAAGGCCGCGGTTTTCTCGACCTTCAGTGTGGGGTCTTGACTGGCAGCCTGGACGTCCAGGGGCTTGGGGGACAGGGCGATCTGGCACTCGTTGCGTCGCAGCTTCTGCAGGCGCACGTTGGCGTCCGGAGTGATGGCGAAGATCAGCGAGTCCACTGCCGGTTTGCCGGCAAAGTAGTCGCGGTTGGCCTTGTAGCGGATCGACGCGTCTTTCTGGAAGCGTCCGAAAATAAAGGGGCCGCTGCCGATCGGCTGGCTGTTGAGCTTCTCCGGGGTGCCGGCCTTGAGCAGTTGGTCGGCGTATTCCGCAGAGTAGATCGAGGCAAAGCCCATGCTCAGGGTGGCGAGGAAGGTCGAGTCGGCGTGATCCAGGGTGAAGCGCACGGTCAGCGGATCCAGGGCGTCGATTCTCTTGATCAGGCTGGGCAGTTGCAGGGACTGGGCGTGCGGGAAGCCGCTCTGGGTGACCTTGTGCCACGGGTGGGCCGGATCGAGCATGCGCTCGAAGCTGAACTTGACGTCTTCGGCGCTCAACTCGCGGCTGGGGCTGAAGTAGTCGGTGCGGTGGAACTTGACCTTGGGGTGCAGCTTGAAGACATAGCTCAGGCCATCGGCGGACACCTCCCAGCTGTCGGCCAGGCTGGGGACCACCTTGCCGCTGGCGGCATCGAACTCCACCAGGCGATTCATCAGCACGTCGGCGGACGCGTTGGTGGTGGTCAGCGAGTTGTATTGCACCACGTCGAAGCCTTCCGGGCTGGCTTCGGTGCAGACGCTCAATGCGGCGGCCTGGGCCAATGGGCTCAGAAGAGGGGCTAGCAGGAGCGGGAGGGCGGCGAGACGCATGGTCGGGTTCCTTGTGCAGATCGAAGGCCCATCTGCGAGTGCAGTCTGGAAATGCCCTACCCTAGTGGCCTCTTTATCAAATGACTATCCCCTTTTGTATCCGGGGCCAAAACCTGGAGTGGCGCCTGCGCCCCGCAGGCAATTCCTGGCCGATTCGGCGCCTTGGGTGTGGCGAATTCTCTGTTGGCGAAGGTCGCCAATATATTCTGCGACGAGCGGTAGATTTCTGCGGTAGCCTTTGCCGCAGGCGTCCGGCGCGAGAAAATCAGGACTTTTCATCATCCTGCGCACAGCGGCTGTTGTTGCTATGGGGTCTTTCTGGTATAAAGCAGCGCTCTTTTCTAGGGGCCCGGTTCCTTCGCTTGTAGGTGTAGCCGGTAAGACCCTAAAGAAACGCGGCGCCTGGCGCCAAATGACTGAGAGATTAAGCGGCCAACCCATGCCGGGTTGGGCATGTGGTTTTAGAGGGCTGAGGCATGTCTAGAGTCTGTCAAGTTACCGGTAAGGGTCCGGTGACTGGGAATAACATTTCCCACGCAAACAACAAAACCCGTCGTCGTTTCCTGCCGAACCTGCAGCATCACCGCTTCTGGGTTGAGTCCGAGAAACGCTTTGTGCGTCTGCGCGTATCTGCCAAAGGCATGCGTATCATCGACAAGCGCGGCATTGATGTCGTGCTGGCCGAAATCCGTCGCGATGGCGGCAAGGTTTAAGGGAGCTAATCATGCGTGAATTGATTCGTTTGATCTCGAGCGCCGGTACTGGTCACTTCTACACTACCGACAAGAACAAGCGTACTACTCCGGACAAAATCGAGATCAAGAAATATGATCCGGTTGTTCGTAAGCACGTGATCTACAAGGAAGGCAAAATCAAGTAATTGATTTTTCTTCTGACAAAAAAACCCGCCTTCAAGCGGGTTTTTTTGTGCCTGCGATTCAGGCTTTCTGTTCGAAGGCCACGTAGACCTTGCGGCAGGGCTCCAGCACTTCCCAGGTGCCCTTGAAGCCGGCCGGAATCACGAAGCGATCGCCGACACGCAGGGTCTTGGTGTTGCCATCGTGGTCCCGCAGCACCGACACACCCTGAAGAATCTCGCAGTATTCGTGCTCGGTGAAGTTCACCGTCCATTGGCCCACGGCGCCTTCCCAGATCCCGGCATTGAGTTGCCCGCAGGGGCTGGCGTAATGGTTGAACACCGCTTGCTCGGGATCGCCCTTGAGGACTTTCTCTGGAGCCGGGCGGTAGCGCTCGCCCTCGGTGTTGGCCTGGCTGAAGTCGACGACGTTGTGGATGCTCATTCTTGTAATCCCCCGTGATTGCGGCGCGAGTGGCTATGAAGGCCAAAGTCTATGTTTATTAAAATGCACATAGCAATGGCGTTTGCCCGGGCTTTGTCAAATATATTGAAAGTACAGGTGTCGCTGGTTTAGGGTGGCGGGTGCCTTTGGCCGAAAACAGGCTGGCCGGGCAGAATTCTTCATGAGTGCCGGCGTAGTTCGCGTGGCGCTTGTATTCAAATAAGAGGAGGACACTCGTATGACCACCCTGACTCGTGCCGACTGGGAACAACGTGCCCGCGACCTGAAAATCGAAGGCCGCGCCTACATCAACGGTGAATACACCGCAGCCGTTTCCAACGACACTTTCGAGTGCATCAGCCCGGTCGACGGCCGTGTACTGGCGAGCATTGCCAGCTGTGACGCCGTCGATGCCCAGCGCGCCGTGGACAATGCTCGCGCCACCTTCAATTCCGGCGTCTGGTCGCGCCTGGCGCCGGCCAAGCGCAAGTCCGTGATGATCCGTTTTGCCGGCCTGCTCAAGCAGCACGCCGAGGAGCTGGCGCTCCTGGAAACCCTGGACATGGGCAAGCCCATCAGCGACTCCCTGCAGATCGACGTTCCCGGCGCGGCGCAAGCCCTGAGCTGGAGCGGCGAGGCCATCGACAAGATCTACGACGAAGTCGCCGCCACCCCCCATGACCAGCTGGGTCTTGTCACCCGCGAGCCCGTGGGCGTGGTCGCGGCCATCGTGCCGTGGAACTTCCCGCTGATGATGGCCTGCTGGAAACTGGGCCCGGCGCTGTCCACCGGCAACTCGGTGATCCTCAAGCCTTCGGAAAAATCCCCGCTGACCGCCATCCGCATTGCTGCCCTGGCCGTCGAGGCCGGGATTCCGGCCGGCGTGTTCAACGTGCTGCCGGGCTACGGCCACACCGTGGGCAAGGCCCTGGCCCTGCACATGGACGTGGACACCCTGGTGTTCACCGGTTCCACCAAGATCGCCAAGCAACTCTTGGTGTACTCCGGTGAGTCCAACATGAAGCGTGTCTGGCTGGAAGCCGGCGGCAAGAGCCCGAACATCGTGTTCGCCGATGCCCCGGACCTGCAGGCCGCCGCCGAATCCGCCGCCAGCGCCATTGCCTTCAACCAGGGTGAGGTTTGCACCGCCGGTTCCCGCCTGCTGGTGGAACGCTCGATCAAGGACAAATTCCTGCCTCTGGTGATCGAGGCCCTCAAGGGCTGGAAGCCGGGCAACCCGCTGGACCCGGCCACCAACGTCGGCGCCCTGGTGGACACCCAGCAGATGAACACCGTGCTGTCCTACATCGAGGCCGGTCATGCCGATGGCGCCAAGCTGGTGGCCGGTGGCAAGCGCACCCTTCAGGAAACCGGCGGCACCTACGTGGAGCCGACGATTTTCGATGGCGTCAGCAACGCCATGAAGATCGCCCAGGAAGAGATCTTTGGCCCGGTGCTGTCGGTGATTGCCTTCGACAGCGTGGAAGAGGCGATCCAGATTGCCAACGACACCCCTTACGGGCTGGCGGCCGCCGTGTGGACCGCGAACATCTCCAAGGCCCACCAGACCGCCAAGGCCCTGCGGGCCGGTAGCGTCTGGGTCAACCAGTACGACGGTGGCGACATGACCGCGCCTTTCGGCGGCTTCAAGCAGTCGGGCAACGGTCGCGACAAGTCGCTGCACGCGTTCGACAAGTACACCGAGCTGAAAGCGACCTGGATCAAGCTCTGAGCCTTCGGGTTTGAGGCCAGGCGCCCCCTAGGGGCGCTTTCGCCGACAGCCCTCGATCCACAGCGCAGCCGGACTTTCCGCCAGGGGAGTCCGGCTGTGTTGTCTGTGCCTTGCAGAACAATCATCCACAGGAGCGTGGGAATGCCTTGGGCGACCTATTTCGCCGTTTTATCCGCTGTCTTGAGTGTCGGCCTGGCCCTGGGCATGACCATGCCCCTGGTGTCCTTTCGCCTGGAAAGCTGGGGCTACGGGCCCTTTGCGATTGGCGTGGTGGCGGCGATGCCGGCGATTGGCGTGTTACTCGGCGCGAAGATTTCCAGTCGCCTGGCGGCCCGTTTCGGCACCGCCAACCTGATGCGTCTGTGTCTGTGGGCGGGGGCGATTTCCATCGGTTTACTGGCGCTGTTGCCCAGTTATCCGGTGTGGCTGGCGCTGCGCCTGCTCCTCGGTGTGGTGCTGACCATCATCTTTATTCTGGGGGAGAGCTGGATCAACCAGCTGGTGGTGGAGCAGTGGCGGGGGCGGCTGGTAGCGCTTTATGGCAGCGGCTATGCCCTGAGCCAGCTGGCCGGTCCGCTGCTGCTGGGGGTGCTGGGAACCCAGCAGGACTACGGTTTCTGGGTTTCTGTGGGGCTGTTAGTGGCGGCGCCTCTGCTGCTGTTGGGGCGCAATGGCGCGCCGAGCACCGAGTCGTGCAATGTCACCCTGATCGATCTCTGGCGTTTCTGTCAGACGCTGCCGGCCATTGGTTGGGCGGTGGCCTTGTTCGCGACTTTCGAGGCGCTGATCCTGACCCTGCTTCCGGTTTATTGCCTGAGCCAGGGCTTCACCGAGGACGTGGCGCTAGCCATGGTCAGCACCGTGGTGGTGGGGGATGCGTTGTTGCAGTTGCCAATTGGAGCCTTGGCCGATCGCATTTCCCGGCGCGGTTTGTTCACCGGTTGCGCGGCGATCCTGCTGGGCTCCAGCCTGGCCATTCCGCTGTTGCTGGACAGCGTGCTGATCTGGCCGTTGTGGGTGCTGTTCGGCGCCAGCGCCGGCGGCTTGTTCACCTTGTCGCTGATTCTGATCGGGGAGCGTTATCGCGATGATGCGCTGGTGCGGGCCAATGCCCATGTGGCGCAACTCTGGGGCATCGGCTGCCTGATCGGCCCCTTGGTGGCCGGGGCGGGAAGTCAGTGGGTCAGTGGTCACGCCATGTTGCTGCTGGTGGCGGCGGGCGCCTTGGGCCTGTTGCTCCTGCTGCTGCGCCAGGGCGCCTTCGGCACTGCCCAGGCGCAGCCCCAGTAGCGTTCAGAGCATGCGCTCCAGGCCGACGCGGGTGCTCAGCCAGGCGTTGATGCGCCGCCACCAGTTGCCAGGCTCGTGGCTCAGGCTGTGCAGTCGGCCCTGGTCTTCGGTGACCCAGACCAGTCGGCCGTCCTCCAGCTTGACTTGATAGCTCAGGGCCGGTGCCATCCCTTGCTCGGCCAGCGCGCGCAGGTGTTCGGCCAGTTCCGGGCTGTCCACCAGGACCCCGACTTCGGTGTTCCACAGCACCGAGCGCGGGTCGAAGTTGAACGAGCCGATAAAGGATTTCTGCCGGTCGAAAATCATCGCCTTGCTGTGCAGGCTCGAATCCGAACCGCGCCAGGTGCCGCGCAACAGGTGCGGGCCGCTGCCGCGGTGGTCGCCGGGCTGGCGGCGCAATTCGAACAGTCTCACCCCGTGCTCCAGCAGGGCCTTGCGGTAAGGCGCGTAGCCACCGTGCACCACGGGCACATCGGTGGCCTCCAGGGAGTTGGTCAGGAGGCTCACGTGCACTCCGGCGTCGGCGCGCCCGGTGAGGTACACCAGGCCTGGCTGGCCGGGCACGAAGTAGGCCGAAATCATGATCAGTTCCTTGTTGACCCCTTGCAGCTCCGGCGCCAGCTGGGTGGTCAGCAGCAGGTGCGGGTCGGGATCGCCCTTGGCCAGGACCTTGGTCGGTGCGTCCCACAGGGCCTGGTTCCAGGCCCAGATCAGTTCCTTGCGCCAGATCTCCATGCGCGGCTGGGTCTGGTAGGTCTTCAGTTGCCGGTACAGCGCCTGGTTTTGTCGACGGTTGTCCTGCAGCGATTCCTCCAGGCGCTGGCGCGTGTTGTCCAGGGCCTTGGTCGAGGGGGCGTGGCGGAGGAACTCGCCGATGGGCCGGCTCAGGGCACTGTTCCAGTACTGGTCGAAACTGTGCCCCAGCTGCTCGGCCACGGGGCCGACGCTGAACATGTCGATATCGGTGAAGTTCAGGTTCGGCTCGGCATCGAAGTACTCGTCCCCCAGGTTGCGTCCGCCGACGATGGCCACGCTGTTGTCCGCCAGCCACAGCTTGTTGTGCATGCGCCGGTGTTGTTGCGACAGGTTGAACAGGCGCCCCATGGCCCGCGTCAGCCCGGTGCTGCGGCCCAGGTGCAGCGGGTTGAACAGGCGGATCTGGATCTGCGGGTGGGCGGCCAGGGTGGCGATGATCTGGTCCAGGCCGTCGCTGGTGGTGTCGTCCAGCAGGATGCGTACCCGCACGCCACGGTCGGCGGCCTTGAGCAGTTCATGCACCAGCATCCGGGTGCTGATGCCGTCGTGGACGATGTAGTACTGCAGGTCGAGGCTGCTCTGGGCGTTGCGGATCAGCTCGGCGCGGGCCATGAAGGCTTCGGTGCTGTTGGGCAGCAAGCGAAAGCCCGAGCGACCCTGGTAGGGGGCGGCCTGGGCGCGGATGGACTGGGCGAAGCTGGAGTCGTTGGCGGCCAGTGCCTGGCTCGGCTCGTAGGGCACGTCAAGGGTGCTGCAGCCGCCCAGCCCGAGGCTCAGGATCAGCGGCAGGAAAAACGCCTGTATACGGCTCAAGTCAGGTCATCTCGCATCACGGCACGGGTTGGCAGGGTGTGGCTGGCGTCGGGGCCGGGCTTCAGTCCTGGGTTTCGCTGAGCAGCTCGATGGCTGTGGCGCCGACTTTGCGTACCGCGTCTTCGATCTGCGCGGTTGGCTTGGCAGCGTAGTTCATCCGCAGGCAATTGCGGTACTTGCCCGACGCGGAAAAGATGCTGCCCACGGCGATCTGCACCCCCTGATCCAGCAGCATGCGGTTGAGCTTCAGAGCGTCGAAACCCTCGGGGAGTTCGATCCACAGCATGAAACTGCCCTGGGGCCGGCTGGCCCGGGTGCCCGCCGGAAAGTAGCGGCTGACCCAGTCGAGCATCAGGTCGCGATTGCGCTGGTATTGAGTGCGCATCTTGCGCAAGTGGGGCTCGAAATGGCCGTTTTTCAGAAAGTCGGCGATGGCCACCTGCGGCTGCGGCGCCGTGGAGCCGGTGCTGATGTACTTCATGTGCAGCACCCGCTCCAGATAGCGCCCGGGCGCGACCCAGCCGATGCGCAGGCCGGGGGCCAGGGTCTTGGAGAAGGAGCTGCACAACAGCACCCGGCCGTCGTCGTCGAAGGACTTGATGGTGCGTGGGCGCGGGTAGGTGTAGGCCAGCTCGCCATACACATCGTCCTCGATGATCGCCACGTCGAAGCGTTGGGCCAGGGTCAAGAGAGCCCGCTTGCGCGACTCCGGCATGATGTAGCCCAGCGGGTTGTTGCAGTTGGGGGTCAACTGTATGGCCTTGATCGGCCACTGTTCCAGGGCCAGCTCCAGGGCTTCCAGGCTGATCCCGGTAATCGGGTCGGTGGGGATTTCCAGGGCCTTCATGCCCAGGCCCTTGAGGGTCTGCATGGCACCGTGAAAGCTCGGCGAGTCAACGGCGACGATATCCCCCGGCTCACAGATGGCGCGAATGCTGGAAGACAGGGCTTCGTGGCAGCCGGTGGTGATCACCAGGTCGTTGGGCCCCAACTGGCAGCCGGAATCCAGCATCAGCCGCGCCACCTGCTCGCGCAACTCCAGCACGCCGTAGATGTTGTCGTAGTGCAGGCCGGGCATGTCCTGGCGCCGACTGAGCCGGGCCAGGGCCCGCAGCAGGGGCTTCATGGTCGGCGTGGTGATGTCCGGCATGCCGCGGCCCAGTTGCACCACGTCCTTGCGCGGCACGGCGCGGATCAGCTCCAGGACCTGGTCCCATTGCGAGATTTCCACCGGCCTTTGCGCCGGACGCCCGACTGCCGGCAAGGCGGGCAGCTCGCGACTGGGCGGCACGAAATACCCGGACTTGGGCTTGGGCATCGCCAGGCCGTTGTCTTCCAGCAAGCGATAGGCCTGCTGCACGGTGCTCAGGCTGACCCCGTGCTCGACGCTCAGGGCGCGTACCGAGGGCAGTCGATCTCCCGGGCGGTAGAAGCCCTGTTCGATGCGGGTGCCCAGGAGTTCGGCGAGGTTCACATAGAGGGTCATGGCGTGGGCTCGAAGTGACGGTGGCTAAGAACCAGTACAGATGGGGCAAAAATACAGGATTCAGCGCTATTTCCGGCAAAACTGTATGGAGTTAATAGCGCTGTTTTGAGTCTGTAATGGTTTTGTGGCGCCACGCATCATGTCTGCTCATGGCAATTTGAGCAAACAGGAGCGATGCAGATGAACGGCTTGAGCGATGTGCGGCTGTCGTTACGCGGTCAGGAGCTGGAGGCGGAGCATGAAGGATCGGCGGCGGCTCTGCCGCGCAGCACGCCATCGGGCTTGAGCACCTGGGGTCTGTACTGGCATCGGCTGCGCACCCGCAAGGCATTGCTGGAGCTGACCGCCGAGCAGCTGCGCGATGTCGGATTGAACCCTGAGCAAGCGCGGGCCGAGGGCCTCAAGCCATTCTGGCGTCTGTGACCGGCGGCGCTTGGCTGACGCTGGCCGTCAGACCAGCTCCTTCAGGCGATGCCAGAGCATGCCCAGGGCCAGCAGCGGCGAGCGCAGGTGCTTGCCGCCGGGGAAGGTGATGTGTGGCACCTTGGCGAACAGGTCGAAGCCGCCGCCGTGCTGACCGCTGATGGCCTCGCCCAGCAGTTTGCCCGCCAGGTGGGTGGCATTCAGGCCGTGGCCGGAATAGGCCTGGGCGTAATACACATTGGGCTGGTCCTTGAGGCGGCCGATCTGCGGCAGGCGGTTGGCACCGATGCCGATCATGCCGCCCCATTGATAGTCGATCTTCACTGCGGCCAGTTGCGGGAACACCGCCAGCATCTTTGGCCGCATGTAGGCGGCGATGTCCTTGGGGTCGCGTCCCGAGTAGTGGCAGGCACCGCCGAACAGCAGGCGCCGGTCGGCCGAGAGTCGGTAGTAGTCCAGGGCCACGCGCTGGTCGCAGACGGCCATGTTCTGTGGCAGCAGTTCCCGGGCCTGGGCCGGGCTCAAGGGCTCGGTGGCAATGATGTAGCTGCCGGCCGGGAGCACTTTGCCCCCCAGTTGCGGATTGAGGTCGTTGAGGTAGGCGTTGCAGCCCAGGACCAGGGTCTTGGCGCGAACCGTGCCCCGGGCGCTGTGCACCTTGACCTCGGAACCGTAGTCGATGCGGGTGACGGCCGAGTGCTCGAACAGGCGCACGCCCATCTGCTGCGCCGCCCGGGCTTCGCCCAGGGCCAGGTTGAGCGGGTGCAGATGGCCCGAGCCCATGTCGATCAGGCCGCCAACGTAGCGCTTGGAACCCACCACGCTGTGCATCTCATCGGCCTGCAACAGGCGGGTTTGATGGCGATAGCCCAGGCTGCGCAGTTCCTCGGCGTCTGCGGCGAAGCCTTCAAGGTCCGCCGGCTTGTTGGCCAGGTCGCAGTAGCCCCAGGTCAGGTCACAGGGGATCTGCAGGCGCTCGATGCGCTGGCGGACGATGTCCACGGCTTCCAGGCCCATGAGTTTCATCTGTCGCACACCGTCGCTGCCGATCACCTTGGTGAACTGCTCCAGGCCGTGGCCGACCCCGCGAATCAGTTGTCCGCCGTTGCGCCCACTGGCGCCCCAGCCGATCTTGCGGGCTTCCAGCAGGACCACGTTGAACCCGCGCTCGGCCAGTTCCAGCGCGGTATTGAGCCCGGAGAACCCGCCGCCGACCACGCAGACATCGGCCGTCAGCTCGCCCGCCAGGGCCGGATAGTCGGGCTGCGGCAGGCTGCTGGCGGCGTAATAGGAGGCGGCGTGCTGAGGGCTGGCGGGCATGGAAAGCGTCCTGATTGTGGCGTCTGGAAAAATGCACGGAGCATAAGCCGGGGCTTTCCGTCGCGGCAACCGCGGGACGCCCGGCCCTGTCTGCTGCGGGGCATTTGAGGCAGAATCCACGGCTGTTCCCGTCCCGGTAGCCTTTTTCATGAGCTGTAACCGTCAAATCGTCCGCAGCCTGCGTCAGCAGATTCCGTCTTTCGAGTGCGTTCCTGGTTGCCACGACTGCTGCGGCCCGGTGACCACCTCGCCGGAGGAAATGTCCCGCCTGCCACGCAAGACTGCTGCCGAGCAGGAGGCCGCCATGGACGAGCTCAACTGTGTGCACCTGGGACCCAACGGCTGCACGGTGTATGACGAGCGTCCGCTGATCTGTCGTCTGTTCGGCACCACGCCGAGCCTGCCGTGCCCCAATGGTCGGCGCCCGGTGGAGATGATCCATCCCCGGGTCGAAAAACAGATTCACGATTACATGGCCAGCAATCGCCAGGTCCTGGTCTAGCCCGCCACAGCTGGTAGGCGCCGGCTTGCCGGCGAAAGCGTCCTGGACCGGCGCCCCTTATCTCAATCCGGAATCGGCAGGCTCAGGCTCTCCTTCACCTCTTCCATGACGATGTAGCTCTTGGATTCCCGCACATGGGGCAGCTTGAGCAGGATGTCCCCCAGCAGCTTGCGGTACGACGCCATCTCCGAGATCCGCGCCTTGACCAGATAGTCGAAGTCGCCGGACACCAGATGGCACTCCAGCACGTGGGGCAGCTTCAGCACCGCCCGGCGAAATTCCTCGAAGGTATCGCCGGACTTGTAGTCCAGGCTGATCTCGACAAACACCAGCAGGCTGCCCTTCAAGTGCTGCGGGTTGAGCCGGGCGTTGTAGCCCATGATGATTCCCTCGCGCTCCAGGCGGCGCACTCGCTCGGTGCAGGGGGTGGTGGACAGTCCGACCCGCTCCCCCAGCTCGGTGAAGGAAATGCGTCCATCGGCCTGGAGAATCCGCAGGATATTGCGATCTATCTTGTCCAGGGCACGACGAGTCTGATGATTGGTGCGCATAGGGGATGCCCCTCCGTGAAAAGCGATATTGCCGAGAATTCTCGCCAAATATAGGCGGTTATATAGTGAAAATCACTGCTCAATGTTTCTTACACTGCGCCCATCTTTGCTCTGAATAACAAACGTCAGCGGTCATGCCGCGATGAGGGAAATGAAAATGCGCGTTCTGGTCTTGGGCAGTGGTGTTATCGGAACTACCAGTGCCTATTACCTGGCCCGGGCCGGGTTTGAAGTGACAGTGGTGGACCGCCAGCCGGCTGCAGCCATGGAAACCAGCTTCGCCAACGCCGGTCAGGTATCGCCGGGCTATGCCTCGCCCTGGGCAGCCCCGGGCGTGCCGCTCAAGGCCATCAAGTGGCTGCTGCAACGCCACGCGCCGCTGGCGATCAAGGCCACCGCCGATATCGATCAATACCTGTGGATGGCGCAGATGCTGCGCAACTGCACTGCCAGCCGCTATGCAGTAAACAAAGAGCGCATGGTGCGCCTGTCCGAATACAGCCGTGACTGCCTCGACGAGCTGCGGGCGGAAACCGGCATCGCCTACGAAGGCCGCAGCCTGGGTACCACCCAGCTGTTCCGCACCCAGGCGCAACTGGATGGCGCAGCCAAGGACATCGCCGTGCTCAAGGAGTCCGGCGTGCCGTTTGAACTGCTGGACCGCGAAGGCATCGCCCGGGTCGAGCCGGCCCTGGCCAGCGTCACCGATATCCTCGCCGGTGCCCTGCGCCTGCCCAACGACCAGACTGGCGACTGCCAGATCTTCACCACGCGCCTGGCGGAAATGGCCGCCAAGCTGGGTGTGGAATTCCGTTTTGGCCAGGACATTCAGCGCATCGACTTCGCCGGTGACCGGATCAATGGCGTGTGGATCGACGGCAAGCTGGAAACCGCCGACCGCTACGTGCTGGCCCTGGGCAGCTATTCGCCACAACTGCTCAAGCCGCTGGGCATCAAGGCCCCGGTGTACCCGCTCAAGGGTTACTCGCTGACCGTGCCGATCACCAACCCGGCCATGGCCCCGACTTCGACCATCCTCGACGAAACCTACAAGGTCGCGATCACCCGTTTCGACAATCGCATCCGGGTTGGCGGCATGGCTGAGATCGCCGGTTTTGACCTGTCGCTGAACCCGCGCCGGCGTGAAACGCTGGAGATGATCGTCAACGATCTCTATCCTCAGGGCGGCGATCTGTCCCAGGCCAGTTTCTGGACCGGCCTGCGTCCAACCACCCCGGACGGCACACCGATTGTTGGCTCGACGCCGTTCAAGAACCTGTTCCTCAACACCGGTCACGGCACCCTTGGCTGGACCATGGCTTGCGGTTCCGGTCGTTTGCTGGCGGATCTGATGGCCAAGAAAAAGCCGCAGATCAGCGCCGAAGGCCTCGATATTTCCCGTTATGGCAACCCTCAGGAGTCAGCTAAACATGTCAATCCAGCGCCAGCTCACCAATGAGCGCATGAGTCAGGTCGTCGTTCACAGCGGTACGGTGTATCTGTCCGGGCAGGTCGGCGATGACATGAGTGCCGGGATCGAACAGCAAACCCGGGAGACCCTGGCCAACATCGAACGTCTGCTGGACCTGGCTGGCACCGACAAAAGCAAGCTGCTGTCGGTGACCATCTACCTCAAGGACATCGATGCTCATTTCGAAGGCATGAACAGTGTCTGGGACCAGTGGCTGCCAAAAGGCGTGGCACCGGCCCGGGCCACCGTAGAAGCCAAGCTCTGCGAGCCGGAAATCCTCATTGAGCTTTCCGTGGTGGCTGCTCTGCCTTAAGCGACAAGATCCCTCTCCCGGTGCCGGTGGCGGCCAGCCGTCATCCAGCACCGGTTTTTTATTCCCCCATGACCGCCTAGAAGTCTGCCGCCATGCGTCCTGCCCGTGCCCTGATCGATCTCCAAGCCCTGCGTCACAACTACCAACTGGCCCGTGAAGTTTCGGGTGTCCGCGCCCTTGCGGTGATCAAGGCCGATGCCTACGGTCATGGCGCCGTGCGTTGCGCCCAGGCGCTGGAGGCCGAGGCCGACGGTTTTGCCGTGGCCTGCATCGAAGAGGCCCTGGAGCTGCGCGCCGCCGGTATTCGTGCGCCGATCCTGCTGCTGGAAGGTTTCTTTGAAGCCTCGGAGCTGGCGCTGATCGTCGAGCATGATTTCTGGTGCGTGGTGCATTCCCTGTGGCAGCTGGAAGCGATCGAGCAGACCGCCGTGGCCAAGCCGCTGACGGTCTGGCTCAAGCTGGATTCGGGCATGCACCGGGTTGGCCTGCATCCCAAGGACTATCAGGCGGCCTACCAGCGCCTGCAGGCCAGCGGCAAGGTCGAGAAGATTGTGCTGATGAGCCACTTCGCCCGCGCTGACGAGCTGGACTGCCCGCGCAGCAGCGAGCAGGTCGCGGTATTCGAGGCGGCGCGTCAGGGGCTGGGGGCTGAAATCAGCTTGCGCAACTCGCCGGCGGTCATGGGCTGGCCGAGCGTGCCCAGTGACTGGGTGCGTCCCGGCATCATGCTTTATGGCGCCACGCCGTTCGAAGAAAACAACTCCGTGGCCGAGCGGTTGCAGCCGGTCATGACCCTGGAATCCAAGGTGATCTGCGTGCGTGAGCTGCCCGCCGGCGAGCCGGTGGGCTACGGCGCCAAGTTCATCACCGACAAGCCGATGCGCATCGGCGTGGTCGCCATGGGTTATGCCGACGGCTATCCGCGTCATGCGCCGACCGGCACGCCGGTGCTGGTGGACGGCCAGCGCAGCCGCCTGCTGGGCCGCGTATCCATGGATATGCTGTGTGTCGACCTGACGGATGTACCGCAGGCCGGGCTGGGTTCCAGCGTGGAATTGTGGGGCAAGAACATCCTCGCCAGCGAGGTTGCCCTGGCCGCCGGGACCATCCCTTATCAGCTGTTCTGCAACCTGCGCCGGGTGCCCCTGGTGTACCGCGAAGGCTGAGATTACGCGGCCTGTACCGAAAGTCGCCTGCCTTTGGGGGAATCGGGACCAAGTGTTGTAAATACTGAACGCTGTCGCCATGATAACGCTCAATTACAACAACGCCTGATTCCCGCCTAGGAGGCTGCCGCATTGGACGTCGGTGAACGACTGCAATCCATCCGTAAACTGAAAGGTCTTTCCCAGCGTGAGCTCGCCAAGCGTGCGGGCGTCACCAACAGCACCATTTCAATGATCGAAAAGAACAGCGTCAGTCCTTCGATCAGCTCGCTGCGAAAGGTGCTGGGTGGCATTCCCATGTCCATGGTCGAGTTCTTTTCCGAGGAAATCCTCCAGGAAACGCCTTCTCAGATCGTCTACAAGGCTCATGAACTGATCGACATCTCCGATGGCGCGGTCACCATGAAGCTGGTGGGCCGCGCTCATCCGAGCCGCGCCATTGCCTTCCTCAACGAGATCTATCCGCCGGGAGCCGACACGGGCGAAGAGATGCTCACCCATGACGGCGAAGAAACCGGGATTCTTCTCGAAGGCCGCCTGGAGCTGGTGGTGGGGCTGGAAACCTTTGTCCTCGAAGCCGGTGACAGCTAC
The DNA here is from genome assembly GCF_013407925.2 of Pseudomonas protegens. Taxonomy (NCBI): domain Bacteria; kingdom Pseudomonadati; phylum Pseudomonadota; class Gammaproteobacteria; order Pseudomonadales; family Pseudomonadaceae; genus Pseudomonas; species Pseudomonas protegens. The sequence goes on from NZ_CP060201.1 coordinate 3,472,449, forward strand.
TACTTTGAGAGTACGAAGCCGCATCGTTTCCGTAATCCGTTCGATGTTCCGGCGCGACTAATCAGCGCAGCCACTCCGGCGAACTTCTAGCTCAAGAGGCGTCCTGCAAGGCTTGCAGTGCAGCTCCAGCGACATTTTGCCGCGAATAAGACCCCTTCGACTTTGGGGTTGTTTCAGTGTGGCGGGCTAACCGTTATACTTTCGCCCGCCTGCGAAACCGTGGCCGCAGGCGTGACTAGCCACCATTGAGGGTGTACGCGTGAACCTAATTATGAAAATGCTGGCCGCACCAGCAACCGTATTGGCCCTTTGGGCAGTCAGCGCTCAAGCTGCGACTAATGACGACATTGCCAAGCGCCTTGAGCCTGTCGGCCAGGTCTGCGTCCAGGGGCAGGAATGCAAGGGTATGGAAGTGGCCACCGCTGCCGGCGGTGGTGGTGGCGCGAAGTCCCCGGATGACGTGATTGCCAAGCACTGCAACGCTTGCCACGGCACTGGCCTGTTGGGCGCACCGAAAATCGGTGACACCGCGGCCTGGAAAGAGCGCGCCGATCACCAGGGCGGCCTCGACGGCATCCTGGCCAAGGCCATCACCGGGATCAACGCCATGCCGCCTAAGGGCACCTGCGCCGACTGCACCGATGACGAGCTCAAAGGCGCGATCCAGAAGATGTCCGGTTTGAAATAAGCCGCCATCTGCAGCGAAAAAGCCGCTTAAGAGCGGCTTTTTTGTGGGCGCAATTCGCCTTGCGCACTGTTCAATGCAGCAAACTCCCGGCAAGCTCGGTCCAACCTCAATTCATGGACGGTCCCCGGAGGGTCAGATGCTGCAATCCTGTTCTATCGAGCATGCGGTAGATGAAGTGCTTGCCCGTTTGCCGCAACACATTCATATGGGCATGCCCCTGGGTCTGGGCAAACCCAACCGTTTCGCCAACGCCCTGTACCGGCGCATTGCCCAGTTGCCGGAGCGCCAGCTGACCATCTACACCGCCTTGAGCCTGGGCCGTCCGGCCCTGGGCGACGGTTTGCAGAAGCGTTTTCTCGAGCCCTTTGTCGAGCGGGTATTCGGCGATTACCCGGAACTGGACTTTCTCGCCGATCTGCATCGCGACAGCCTGCCGGCGAACATTCGTGTCCAGCAGTTCTTCATGCAGCCCGGCAGCCTGTTGCACAGCGACCTGGCGCAGCAGGACTACGTCAGTAGCAACTACAGCCACGCCGCCCGGGACATCAACGCCGCCGGCCTGAACCTGGTGGCGCAACTGCTGGCCCGCGACCCGCACCACCCCGAACGCCTGAGCCTGAGCTGTAACCCGGACATCACCCTCGACCTGCTGCCGATGATCGCCAAGCGCCGTGCGGCGGGGGAGACCATCCTGATCCTCGGCCAGGTCCACAGCGACCTGCCGTACATGCCGGGGGACAGCGAAATCGACGCCGCGGATCTGGACCTGCTGATCGACGCCGAAGAACGCAGCACCCTGTTCTCCACGCCGAACATGCCGGTGGGCATTCAGGATCATTGCATCGGCCTGCATGCCAGCACCCTGGTGCGCGACGGCGGCACCTTGCAGATCGGCATCGGCTCCATGGGCGACGCGCTGACCGCAGCCTTGCTGGCGCGGCAGGCCGACAACCAAGGGTATCGCGCGCTGCTGGCGGATCTGCAGGTGGACCACTGGCAGGCGCTGATCGACCGCGAGGGCGGCGTCGAGCCCTTTGCCCAGGGGCTCTATGGTTGCAGCGAAATGTTCGTCAACGGCCTGCTGGCCCTGGCGGATGCCGGGATTGTGCGGCGCAAGGTCTACCCGACGCTGGAGCTGCAACGGCAAGCCAATGCCGGCACCCTGGACCCGACGACAGCGTCTGGCGGGGTGTCGATCCACGGTGGATTCTTCCTTGGGCCGCGCAGTTTCTATCAGCGTCTGCGGGAGCTGCCCAAGCCCAAACTGGCGGAGTTCAACATGACCGCCATCAGCTTCATCAACGAGCTGTATGGCCATGAAGAGCTCAAGCGCCTGCAACGCCGGGATGCGCGATTTATCAACAGCGCCTTCACCATGACCCTGATGGGCGCCGCCGTGTCCGATCAGTTGCAGGGCGGGAAGGTGCTCAGCGGTGTCGGCGGGCAGTACAACTTCGTTGCCCAGGGCCATGCTTTGGCGGATGCCCGCTCGGTGCTGATCCTGCGCAGCTGGCGCGAATCCGCGGGCGAGGTCAGTTCCAATATTGTCTGGGAGTACAGCCATTGCACCATCCCGCGCCACCTGCGGGACATCGTGATCACCGAGTACGGCATTGCTGATCTGCGGGGTAAAACGGATGCGAAAGTGATCGAGGCGCTGCTCAATATCAGCGATTCACGCTTTCAGCCGGGGTTGATTGAGCAGGCGCAGAAAGCCGGAAAGCTGCCGAAGGACTTTCGTCTGGATCCGCGTTTCACCGACAACAGCCCACAGCGTTTACAGAGGATTCAGGCGCGTCACAGCCAGCTGTTTCCGGAGTATCCGCTGGGCAGCGACTTCAGCGCCGAGGAGCGTGATCTGCTGCGGGCGCTGAACTGGCTCAAGAGCAAGTTCAAGCTCAGCGAGATCCTTGAGCTGGGCAAGGCGGCACTCGATGCGCCGGAGCCTGAGGCATTTGCGGCGCACCTTGAACGCATGGGGCTGGAGCAGCCCGATGGCCTGCGCGAGGAGCTGTACCAGCGATTCCTGCTGGCCGGGCTGCAGGCCACTTCGCCAACACTGTCGTAGGAGCCGGCTTGCCGGCGAATGGGCCATCAAGTCTTGCATTGCTCTGAAGGGCGCCTTCGCTGGCAAGTCAGCTCCTACACAAGCCAGCTTCTACGCAGGGCTGGCGGGCGGGATTACTCGATGAAGGTGACCACGCCGCCGGCCAGGGATTTGACCCGGGCCAGGGATTCCACGCGGTAGCCCTGGGCGTCCAGTTCGGCGCGGCCGCCCTGGAACGATTTTTCGATCACGATGCCCAGGCCGGCCACGGTGGCACCGGCCTGCTTGATGATCGAGATCAGCGCCTGGGACGCCTTACCGTTGGCCAGGAAGTCGTCGATGATCAGCACGCGGTCGCTGCTGGTCAGATGCCGTGGCGAGATGGCCACGGTGCTTTCCACCTGTTTGGTGAAGGAGTACACGGTGGCCGACAGCAGGTTCTCGGTCAGGGTCAGGGACTGGTGCTTGCGGGCGAAGATCACCGGCACGCCCAGGTTCAGGCCGGTCATGATGGCTGGGGCAATCCCCGAGGCTTCGATGGTGACGATCTTGGTGATGCCCGAATCCTTGAACAGCGTGGCGAATTCGTCGCCGATCAGCTTCATCAACTGCGGGTCGATCTGATGGTTCAGAAAGGCGTCGACTTTCAGTACTTGATCGGAAAGCACGATGCCTTCTTCGCGAATTTTCTTGTGCAGTGCTTCCACGGAGCTTCCTCAAATAGCGCCAGTTGCGCCAAAGGTCAGTTAAAAATAGTCGATTTTAGCGCTTTAACATCGCGCGTATATCCGCCAAAGCGCTATTGCCGCGAACGGCTTTGACTTCGGTCGGCGTGTCGTCGTTGCCTTCCCAGGCCAGATCGTCCGGGGGCAGTTCATCGAGGAAGCGGCTGGGCGCGCAGTCGATGATTTCACCGTATTGCTTGCGCTTGGCGGCGAAGGTGAAGGCCAGGGTCTGGCGGGCGCGGGTAATGCCCACGTAGGCCAGGCGCCGTTCTTCCTCGATGGTGTCGGCTTCGATACTGGAGCGGTGCGGGAGGATTTCCTCTTCCATGCCCATGATGAACACGTAGGGAAATTCCAGGCCCTTGGACGCATGCAAGGTCATCATCTGGACGCCCTCGGCGCCTTCTTCCTCTTCCTGCTGACGTTCCAGCATGTCGCGCAGGACCAGCTTGCCGATGGCATCCTCGACGGTCATTTCGCCGTCTTCGTCTTTTTCCAGGGTGTTCTTCAAGGCCTCGATCAGGAACCAGACGTTACCCATCCGGTAGTCCGCGGCCTTGTCGCTGGAGCTGTTGGTGCGCAGCCAGTTCTCGTAGTCGATGTCCATGACCATGCTGCGCAGGGCGGAGATCGGGTCTTCGCCGGCGCATTGTTCACGGACCCGGTCCATGAAGCGCTTGAAGCGCGCCAGGCGATCGGTGAAGCGGCTGTCCAGGTGCTCGCCCAGGCCGATTTCATCGGTGGCGGCGTACATCGAGATCTTGCGTTCGGTGGCGTAGTTGCCGAGTTTTTCCAGGGTCGTGGAGCCGATTTCCCGGCGCGGCACGTTGATCACCCGGAGGAAGGCGTTGTCGTCGTCCGGGTTCACGATCAGGCGGAAGTAGGCCATCAGATCCTTGACTTCCTGGCGTCCGAAGAAGCTGTTACCGCCGGACAGGCGATAGGGCACCTGGTGGTGCTGCAGCTTCAGTTCGATCAGCTTGGCCTGGTAGTTGCCCCGGTAAAGAATGGCGAAATCGCTGTAGGGCCGGTCGGTGCGCAGGTGCAGGCTGAGGATTTCCATGGCCACTCGCTCGGCCTCGGCCTCTTCGTTGCGGCAGCGGATCACGCGGATCTCGTCGCCGTGGCCCATCTCGCTCCACAGCTGCTTTTCGAACTCGTGAGGGTTGTTGGAGATCAGCACGTTGGCGCAGCGCAGGATGCGGCTGGTGGAGCGGTAGTTCTGCTCCAGCATCACCACTTTCAGGGACGGGTAGTCGTCCTTGAGCAGCATCAGGTTTTCCGGGCGCGCGCCGCGCCAGGCGTAGATCGACTGGTCGTCGTCGCCCACCACGGTGAACTGGTTGCGCTTGCCGATGAGCATTTTCACCAGCAGGTACTGGCTGGCGTTGGTGTCCTGGTATTCGTCCACCAGCAGGTAGCGGACCTTGTTCTGCCATTTTTCCAGGATGTCGGCGTGTTCTTCGAACAGCTTCACCGGCAGCAGGATCAGGTCGTCGAAGTCCACCGCGTTGAACGCCTTGAGCGTGCGCTGGTAGTGGGTGTAGACGATGGCTGCGGTCTGTTCCTTGGGGTTGCGCGCGTTTTCCAGGGCTTGGGCCGGCAGGATCAGGTCGTTCTTCCACGAGCCGATCATGTTCTTGATCTCGTCGACGCCGTCGTCCCCGGAATACTCCTTTTGCATGATGTCGGTCATCAGCGCCTTGACGTCGGCTTCGTCGAAGATCGAGAAGCCCGGCTTGTAGCCCAGCCGCGCATGCTCCTTGCGGATGATGTTCAGGCCCAGGTTGTGGAAGGTCGACACGGTCAGGCCGCGGCCTTCGCCGGCGCGCAGCAGGGTGCCGACCCGTTCCTTCATTTCTCGCGCGGCCTTGTTGGTAAAGGTCATGGCGACAATGTATTGGGCGCGGATACCGCAGTTCTGGATCAGGTGCGCGATCTTGCGGGTGATCACGCTGGTCTTGCCGGAGCCTGCACCGGCGAGCACCAAAAGAGGGCCGCCGACATAGTTCACGGCTTCTTGCTGCCGGGGATTGAGTCGGGACATGACGGTAGAAGGAGGTCGGTTGCGAAAAGGGCGGGCATTTTAACAGGCTGGACGGATTCTGCTGCTGTCTCCGACTTGTGACGTACAACGCGATCTAAATTTGCCGGTTTTGATACTTTCCCTCAGGATGCTTGCCGAATATGCGCCTAATGTTCGAGTTAGAGCGGTACAAGAAATTGCGTATGATAATCAATATCAATTGTTATTGCTTATTCGTGCCCCATAATGCCCGCCGCCAACTTATTTTGCAGAGTCTAGGGAGCTAGCTTGTCTAAGCCTGTCGAACCCTTGCGTTTGCTGCTACTGGCTGAAGAGCCAGTATGGACAGCGTTGTTGCGCGAGTGTGTCGCTCCGTTGGGAGACTCGGTGGTATTGATCAGCGCTCCCAGCTGGGAGTCGGTCAGCCGTTTGTTTGAAGACGACCGCAATGCGGTCCTGTTGACCCCTGCGCAACTGCAGCCCGGCCCCGGGCGTTGCAGCCTGCCCACCATTCTGTTGCTGGACCAGGAGCCCGAAGTGGCCCCGGTGGGCGTCAGCGACTGGCTGGTGGGTTCCTGCCTGAGCACCGATGCCTTGCGCCGCTGCCTGCGCCACGTGCGCGAACGCGGTGTGCTGGAAACGACCCTGCAGCGCCTGGCCGAGCAGGACCCCCTGACCGGCATCGCCAACCGCCAGGGCTTCCAGACCCTGCTGGCTGCGCGTCTGGCGGAAAACGACGGTCGCGGCCTGGCCCTGGGGCATCTGGACCTGGACAACTTCCGCCACGCCAATGACGCCCTCGGTCATCAGGCCGGCGACCGGCTGATCCTGCAGGTGGTCTCGCGGCTCAAGAGCCAATTGGAGGCCGGAGATCAACTGGCCCGCCTGGGCAGCGACGAATTCGCCTTGCTCATCGACACCCGCCGCGCACCGCAGCGCGCCGAGTGGATGGCCGAGCGCATCATCGAAGCCATGGCCGAACCCTACTGGGTCGACGGCGAAAGCCTGTTGATCGGCTGCAGCCTGGGGATTGCCCATGCCCGGGCCAATGCCGGCGCCGACCCCTTGATGTGGCATGCGCACATCGCCATGCAACAGGCCAAGAGCACCCAGGGCTGCACCTTTCATATCTTCAACGAGCGGATCAACCGCAATGCCCGCAGCCTCGCCGACCTGGAAAGCGAACTGCGCCGGGCCTTGCGCCGTGACGAGCTGGAGCTGCACTACCAGCCGCGGCTGAACCTGCACGACGGCAAGATCGTCGGCCTCGAGGCCCTGGTGCGCTGGCGCCACGGCGAGCGCGGCTTGCTGCCCCCCAGCGAGTTCGTGCCTCTGGCCGAGCAGAGCGGGCTGATCGTGCCCCTGGGTTACTGGGTGATTTCCCGCGCGCTGCGGGACATGCAGGCGCTGCGCGAGCGCGGGCTGCCGCCGCTGCACATGGCGGTCAACCTGTCGTTCCGCCAGTTCCAGGACAGTCAGTTGCTCTCGACCCTGAGCCGGCTGATTGCCGAACGCGGCGTCGAGGCGCAGTGGCTGGAGTTCGAACTGACGGAAACCGCCGTGATGCGCCGCAGCGACCTGGTGAAGCAGACCATGGATGCCCTCGGGCGCCTGGGGGTGCGTTTTTCCCTGGACGACTTCGGCACCGGTTTCTCTTCCTTTGTCCACCTCAACAGCCTGCCGATCACCCTGCTCAAGGTCGACCGGAGCTTTGTCGGCGGCATGGAGCAGCGAGAAGAGAACCGCAAGCTGGTGCACGCGATGATCAACCTGGCCCACAACCTCAACCTGGACGTGGTCGCCGAAGGCGTGGAAACCGCGGAGCAACTGGCGCTGCTGCGGGGCTTTGGCTGCGACCAGGTCCAGGGCTACCTGATCAGCAAGCCGTTGCCCCTGGCGCAACTGATGGAGTACCTGACCTTCGGTAGCAGCCAGCAGTCGCTGCAGGAAGGCTTGCTGTAAGCGACTGCTAGCGGTGCTGTTCCGCCGCCATGGGCGGCGGGATCAGCTCCCCGTCAATCGGCGCCGCTGGCTTGAACGTTCATCGCCGCTGCCACGGGCTCGCGCTTGATCATGCGACGCATCCGCCACTCGAACGCCAGGGTCAGGCTGATGGCCGCGCAGGCCAGGCCCAGGGCCAGTCCCCACCACACGCCGGTCGGTCCCCAGCCCAGGGTAAAGGCCATCAGCCAGGCCGCAGGCGCGCCGATCAGCCAATAGCAGCCCAGGCCCACCAGGAAGGTGGTCTTGGCATCCTTGAGGCCGCGGATCGCGCCCATGGCGATGGTCTGGGTGCCATCGAACAGCTCGAACCAGGCCGCCACCGCCAACAAGCTCACCGCCAGTTGAATCACCTCGGCGAAGGCCGGGTCGTTGTGATCGAGGAACAGCCCGATCAGCTGGTTGGGCAGCAGCCAGAAAATCATCGCGAACCCCAGCATCGCCACCGCGCCGAAGGCGATGCCGACCCGTCCGGCCAGCCTTGCATCCAGCAGTTGTCCGGCACCGTAGTGCTGGCCGATGCGCATGGTGATGGCGTAGGAGATGCCCGCCGGCACCATGAACGCCACCGAGACGATCTGCAGGGCGATCTGGTGCGCCGCCAACTGGGTGCTGCCCATGGTGCCCATGCACAGCGCGGCGAAGGCGAACAACCCGACTTCCACCGCATAGGTGCCGCCGATGGGCAGGCCCAGGCGCCACAGTTCCCGCAGATAGTGGGTGTTCAGCCGGGCCAGGCCCTGGCGCAACGGGTACGCGGCGTAGGCTGGATGGCGCTTGATGTGCCAGGCCAGGGCCAGGGCCATGCAGTTGGCGACGATGGCGGTCACCAGGCCGATGCCCATCAGGCCGAGTTTCGGCAGGCCGAACATGCCGGTGATCAATGCATAGTTGAGCAGGAAGTTGGCCACCGTCCCCGCCAGGCTGATGACCATCACCGGCGTCGCCCGGCCGATGGCGCTGGTAAAGCCGCGCAGGGCCATGAAGCTCAGGTAGCCGGGCAGGGCGAATGGCAGGATCAGCAGGAACTGGCCGGCCGCCTCGACGTTGCTGGGGGTCTGGCCGAACAGCAACAACAGCGGTTTGAGGTTCCACAGCAGCAGGCCGGCGACCAGGGCCATGATCCAGGCCAGCCACAGCCCGGCCTGGGTCAGACGCGCAGCACCTTCGATGTCGCCGGCGCCCTGACGAATCGCCACCAGGGTGCCTACCGCGGCAATCACGCCGATGCAGAAAATCGAGACGAAGGAATAGCTGGCCGCTCCCAGGCCACCGCCAGCCAGGGCTTGCGGGCTGAGGCGGGCCATCATCAGGGTGTCGGTGAGGACCATCAGCATGTGTGCCAGCTGGGAGGCGATCAGCGGCCCCGCTAGCCGCAGGATGGCCCAGAGTTCGGTGCGTGCTGGATGCTGCATGGTCATCAGGCTCGATTCTTCAAAAGTCGGTAAGAGCGCTGATTCTCGGCGCTCGCAGCGCATAGCACAAAAGGATAAAAATACTCGCTGGCATGATAAAAACTCATGCGAAGCCCTTTCCTGCCCGCGTGGCGCCCTGGTGTTGTCCGGAGTCCATCCATGTCTCGTCGTCTGCCTCCCCTGTATGCCCTGCGCGCCTTTGAAGCGGCGGCCCGCCACAGCTCGTTCACCCGTGCCGCCGAAGAACTGTCGATTACCCAGAGCGCCGTCAGCCGGCATATCCGCACCCTGGAGGAACACTTCGCCTGCCGACTGTTCCAGCGCAGCGGGCGCAACCTGCAACTGACCGAGGCGGCGCGCCTGCTGTTGCCGGGCATTCGCGAAGGTTTCGGCGCGCTGGAGCGGGCCTGCAATACCCTGCGGGCCGAAGACGGCATCCTGCGCATGAAGGCGCCCTCGACCCTGACCATGCGCTGGTTGCTGGCGCGCCTCAGCCGCTTTCGCCACCTGCAGCCGGGCAATGAGGTACAGCTCACCAGTGCCTGGATGGACGTGGATTCGGTGGATTTCAACCAGGAGCCCTTCGACTGCGCGGTGCTGCTGAGCAATGGCCACTTTCCTCCGGACTGGGAAGCCAGCTACCTGTTCCCCGAGCTGCTGATCCCGGTGGGGGCGCCGAACCTGCTCAACGACCAGCCCTGGGACGTGGCGCGGCTGGCCGCCACCGAACTCTTGCACCCCACCCCGGACCGCCGTGACTGGCGCAGCTGGCTGGAGCATATGGGCCTGACCGACCAGGTATCGCTCAAGGGCGGGCAGGTGTTCGACACCCTGGAACTGGGGATGATCGCGGCGGCGCGGGGGTATGGCGTATCCATGGGCGATTTGCTGATGGTGGCCGAAGATGTGGCCCAGGGCCGCCTGAGCCTGCCCTGGCCGACAGCGGTGGCCAGTGGCCTGAACTACTACCTGGTCTGGCCCAAGACCCGGCCCGGAGGGGAACGGTTGCGGCGCCTCAGCGATTTTCTCCAGGGCGAGGTCCAGGCCATGCAACTGCCCGAGGTAGAGCGCTTCGGCTGAAACGATGCAGTGCCCGGCCGGCGGGCGCGCGCGGATATCCTTGCAAGGCGCTCAAGTATTTGCGGGCGCCGCCGAATCCATGGGTTATGGAACCAGCGTTCAGGAAGGTCCTAAATTACTAAAAATCCTAGAATTATTACCGCCGAGCGTGCTGACCAATCAGGATGATCCGCCTTCTCGGCAAGGAGCCATCATGTCCCAACCCCGTGCCCGCATAGCCTCCCAGCTAGGGCTTGCCCTCGCCCTGATACTTGCCCTGGTCATCAGTGGCAGCACCCTGTTTGCCCTGCGCTCCCTGGACTCGGCGAACCTCGATACCCGGGAAGAACACCTGGCCAGCGAGGCGCGGTTGTTGGCGGACCAGCTCAACACCTTCCACGGCAGCCTGCGCGAGAGCACCCAGCGCCTCAGTGGCCTGTTCGAAAACCGTTTCAGCAGCGGCCTGAGTCTGCATCCCGAGCAGCCGGTGAATGTGGCCGGAGTGCAGACCCCGGGCCTGCACCTGGGGGACGTGGTGCTGAACAACAACTTCGAGGAAGTGGACGAGTTCAAGCAGATGACCGCCGGGGTGGCGACCCTGTTCGTGCGCAGCGGCGACGATTTCATCCGGGTCAGCACCTCCTTGAGCAAGCAGGACGGCAGCCGGGCCATCGGCACCTTGCTCGACCATGGCCACCCGGCCTACCAGAAGCTCATGGCGGGCCAGGGTTATGTCGGCCGCGCCGTGCTCTTCGAACGCTTCTACATGACCCAGTACACCCCGGTCTTGGCTCGCGACGGCAAGGTCATCGCCGTGCTGTTCGTCGGTTTCGACTACACCGATGCGCAGAATGCCCAGTTCGCCAATCTCAAGCGTTTCCGCATTGGCCAGAGCGGCTCCCTGGCCTTGCTTGATGAGCAGAACAAGTGGCTGGTGCCACCGGCCGGCGTGCAGGCGCTGGAGCCGGCGGCGCAGATCATGGCGGCGGCCGCCAAGGAACCGGGCAAGGGGCGTTTCTGGAGTGACCAGGGCGAGGACTTCTACAGCCTGGCGGTGCCGTTCGAGGGCGGCCCCTGGTCGGTGGTGGCCAGCATGCCCAAGGCGGAGATCCGCGCGGTGACCTGGAGCGTGGGGATTCGCCTGGTGATCGGCAGCCTGCTGGCGATGCTGCTGGCGGTGGGGGCCACGGTCTGGCTGCTGCGCAGCAAGCTGGCGCCCTTGGGCGATCTGGTGCGCCAGGCCCAGGCCCTGGGCGGCGGCGACCTGAGCGCGCGGCTGAATGTCTCCAGCCATGACGAAATCGGCCAGCTGGCCCGCAGTTTCAACCAGATGGGCGAAGCCCTGTCGACCATGGTCGAGCACATTCGCCGTTCCGCCGCCGAGGTCAATGGCCGCGCCCAGGCCTTGTCAGGCCTGTCCAGCGGCGCCTATGAAGGGATGGAGCAACAGTCCGGCGAGATCACCAGCATGGCCGGGGCGGTGGAGGAGTTCAGCGCCACTTCGCTGAATATTGCCGACAACATGGGCAGCACCCAGCGTCTGGCCCAGGACAACGCCCAGCAGACCCACATCGGCCGCGAGTCCATGGAACAGGCATCGGCGTCCCTGGAGCAGATTGCCGGGGCCCTCAACAGCACGGCCACGGTGATCAATACCCTGGGCCAGCGTTCCCAGGAGATTGGCGGGATTGTCGGGGTGATCACCGCGATTGCCGATCAGACCAACCTGCTGGCCCTCAACGCCGCCATCGAGGCCGCGCGTGCCGGCGAGCAGGGGCGCGGGTTTGCCGTGGTCGCCGATGAGGTGCGCAACCTGGCGTCGCGCACCCGCGAGGCCACCGATGAAATCTCGCAGATGATCAACAGCATCCAGCAGGAAACCGGCAACGCCATCGAAACCATGGAGCAGGGCAACCGCTTGATGCAGGAAGGCTTGTCGCGCAACGCCAACGTCGCCTCGGCCCTGGCCCTGATCGACGAGCAGAGCCGCAGCGCCGGCGAGCAGTTCGCCGCCATCACCACCGCGACTCAGGAACAGAGCAGCACCGCCACGGTGCTCAGCAGCAATCTGCAGAGCATTGCCCAGGCCAACAGCGAGCAGCGTGAAGTGGTGTCCAACCTGGCACTCACCGCCCGTGAGCTGGAAACCCTGGCCGCGGACTTGCGCCGGGAAGTCGACCGCTTCCGCTGATCCGGCCCAGTCGACGGCCGCGAGGCTCAGTGAGGCGCGGTCGACTCAGCCAGGCCCGGATCGACGCGCTTGCCGATATCCCGCAGGCGCGCCAGCTGGTCGACCATGGTGGGCGCCTCATCGACGCTGCTGACGAAGGTCCACAGGTAAGTCATCACCGCATACACGTGGCCGGCCTTGACCTCGGGCGCCAGCGCCAGCTGGCTGATGGCGATGACGAACAGCAGCGCCGCCACCGCGCCAAGGAACAGATAGGCTGCCGCTTCCCGGTCCGAGAGGCCGATGCGCAGCCGCGACAGCAGGCGATAGTGGCGCTGTAGCGAGACGGCGCCGACCTTGGCCACCAGGCCGATTTCCTTTTCCAGCCGGTCGTTCAGGCGTTCGTGCAGTTGCTGGTTACGCCGGGCAAAACGCGGCAGCAGGGTCACGCACAGCAACAGCGCCGTGAGGCAGGCGAGGCCGATCCAGGGTTCGATCACCAGCAGCATCACCGCCGCCCCGACGATCGACACCAGGGCCGTGGCGATGGTCGGCACGTGCTTTTCGAAGAAATCGACGAATTCCCGGGCCAGCACTACCCGCGCCGCGGCGGTGGACGTGTCTTGTTGTTGCAGGCGCTGGTTGAGGATCACCGGCACCGCAAGGTCGGCGTAGATGCGGGTGAATGTGCGGGTGTCGACCGCCCGCCGTGCCGCCCCTACCACCCAGAAACCCAGCACCACCAGGGCGTAGATCAGCGCATGGGCGGCGTCGCCGCGCAGGATCGAGTCCACGGCGAAGCCGGCGAACAGCGGATAGGCCAGCAGCAGGGCGTTCTCCAGGGCCACCAGGGACAAGGTGCCGAACAGCTTGCCCGGGTAGGCCCTGGCTATGGCCTTGAGGGTCTGGCCGGCGGACTGTTGGCCGATTTTCTGCGTTGGATCCACGACGGTGAGTGGGCTGACGGCGGGCATGAGTGCACCACAAGAATGATTGGGGTTAGTATTGAGCGACTGCTCAATTATCTTTGAGCGATCGCTCAAAATGCAAGCGCCGTCCATCCCGGCGCCAAGAGGCCCGATTGCCCATGTCGCGTAACGACCGTAAAGACCAGATCATCCAGGCCGCCCTGGAATTATTTCGCAGCAAGGGTTTCGCCGAGGTTTCCACCCGGGACCTGGCCGAGCATGCCGGCCTGTCCCGCAGCCACGTCTATCACTACTTCAGTGATTGGAAAGAGTTGCGCCGCGAAGCCTTCGTGCATTTCGCCAATGAGCAATTGGAGGCGGTGGGCGGGCCCCTGCGCGGTGCCGCGCCGATGGACGCCTTGCAAGGCTTTATCCGTGACTGCCTGCCCGATTGTGCCGAAGACGGCTGGGCGTTATGGCTCGATGCCTGGGACGAAGCCATGCACGACGCCGAACTGGCCGAAACCTACCTGAGGATCAACGGCCAGTGGCAGGCAATGCTGGCAAGCATCATTGCCGATGGCGTCGAGGCCGGGGTGTTTCGCTGCGCCAGCCCCCAGCGCGCGGCCCGGCAGTTGTTTGCTCAGACCATGGGTTACGCCGATGACCTGCTGCTGCGAGCGTCCCCCGAGTCGGCCCGGGCAGCGTTGCAGGAAGTCATGGAAGTGGCGGGCCTGCTGCTGGGGTTCGAGGGCTGAAGGGGAAAACCGAGGGGATGGATTTGTGCGCGCAATCGGGTATTTGCAGCTTGCTGAAACGATTCTTCAGCGCTATAAAAACCGCACAACTCCAATAAAGGCATCCCTTCCATGACATCCCTCAAACTGCTGGTCACCCTCGGCGCGCTGACCGCCGCCTCCCACGCCATGGCCTGGGACTATGTACTGCTCGACACCGACAAGGCCGCTGAAAACCTGCACATCACCAGCGAGCAGCTGGGGCTGAAGACCGCGCAACCCTTTTCCGTGACCTTGCGCACCTTGCATGGCGGTCGTCAGGAAGGGGTCAGCATCGTCGATATCGACAATGGCCAGATGAAGCTTTCGCTGGTGCCGACCCGAGGCATGAATGTGCTGCAGGCCTCGGTGGGCGACGTGCGCCTGGGGTGGGATTCGCCGGTCAAGGAAGTGGTCAATCCAGCGTTTATCGAACTCAACGGCCGCGGTGGCCTGGGCTGGCTGGAGGGCTTCAACGAGCTGGTGACGCGCTGCGGTTACGAGTGGGTCGGGCACCCGGGCATGGACAACGGCGAGTTGCTGACCCTGCACGGCCGCGCCGCGAACATTCCGGCCAGCAAGGTCACCCTGCACATCGACGAACAGCCGCCCTATGCGATTCATCTGCGGGGCGAGCTCAAGGAGCAGGCGTTCAAGAAGGTCGACTTCAGCGTGGCCACCGAGCTGGTCACCGAGCCGGGCAGCACCAGCTTTACCCTCAACGATCGCCTGACCAACAACGGCGATTATGCGAAGGAATACCAGGCGCTGTACCACAGCAACTTCAGCACGCCATTCCTTGAGCAGGGGGCAAAATTTGCCGCGCCAGTGAAGCAGGTGTCGCCGTTCAACGACAAGGCCAAGGCCGATCTGGGGGATTGGCAGACCTATCGCGGCCCGACCCGAGACTATGACGAAACCGTGTACAACGTGGTGCCTTATGCCGATGCCCAGGGCCAGACCCTGGCGGTGCTGCACAACAAGGCGGGTAGCCTCGGGGTGTCCCTGGGCTTCAACACCCGGCAGTTGCCGGTGTTCTCGCTGTGGAAAAACACCGACACCCAGGGTCAGGGCTATGTGACCGGCTTGGAGCCGGGCACCAGTTTTTCCTACAACCGTCGTTATCAACGTCCGCTGAATCTGGTGCCGACGATTGGTCCCAAGGAGCAGCGGGAGTTTCAGATCCGCTACAGCCTGTTGGCGGACAAGGTCGCGGTGGACAACGCCTTGAATCGTGTCAGTCAGATCCAGCAAGGGCGTCAGACCGAAGTGCGGCCAACGCCGCTGGTGGATCTGTCCAAGGAGTAAGCCTTCAATCGGCGCCGGGACGATAGTGCAGCGCCTCGGCCAGGTGGTCGCGGCTGATGCTCGCGGCCTGCTCCAGATCGGCCAGGGTCCTGGCCACCTTGAGCAGGCGGTGAGCGGCGCGCAACGACAGGTTCAAGCGTTCGCAGGCCGCTTCCAGCCAGTGCGCATCGGCGGTGGATAACTGGCAATGGCGGCGCAGGCCGGGCAGGTCGAGAAAGGCATTGGCGCAGCCCTGGCGCTGGCCTTGCAGCTGGCGCGCCCGAGCGACTTTGGCGGTGGCTGCGGCGCTGTTGTCGCCTGGTTGTGGCTCGGGGTTGAGGGCGGTGGCTTCGCGGGCCACGGTCAGGTGCAGGTCGATGCGATCGAGCAGCGGGCCGGACAGCTTGTTGCGATAGCGCTGGATCTGTTCCGGCGTGCACCGGCAGCGTCCGCTGGGGTCGCCAAGATAGCCACAGGGGCACGGGTTCATCGCCGCGACCAGTTGGAAGCGGGCCGGGAACTGCACCCGGTCGCGGGCCCGGGAGATGACGATCTGCCCGGATTCCATGGGCTCGCGCAGGACCTCCAGAACCTTGCGATCGAATTCCGGCAGCTCATCGAGAAACAGCACGCCGTGATGGGCCAGGGTGATTTCCCCGGGTTGGGGTTTGGAGCCACCGCCGACCAGCGCCGCCCCCGAAGCCGAATGGTGAGGCTGGCGAAATGGTCGTTGCGGCCAGTGGCGCAGCGGCGTGTGGCTGGTCACCGATTGAATCGCCGCCACTTCCAGGGCCTCGTCTTCCTGCAAGGGGGGCAGCAGGCCGGGCAGGCGGCTGGCCAGCAGGGTCTTGCCGGTGCCTGGCGGGCCGCTGAACAGTAGGTTGTGGGCGCCGGCCGCGGCAATCAGCAAGGCGCGCTTGGCGGCGAGCTGGCCCTGCACTTCGCGAAGATCGGGGTAGGCGGCGTGGCTTTGTGTCAGGCCGTCGCTGACATAAGGCGCTATCGGCGCGTGGCCGTTGAAATGGGCCACGGCTTCCAGCAGATGCTCGATGGCGATCACCTCCAGGCCGCTGGCCAGGCAGGCTTCTTCGGCATTGGCGCGGGGCACCAGCAGGGTGCGCCCGGCGTCGCGTGCCGCCAGTGCGGCAGGGAGCACGCCGCGCACCGCGCGTACAGCCCCGGACAGCGCCAGTTCCCCCAGGCATTCGATGTTGTCCAGGGCCAGCGCCGGCACCTGCACACTGGCGGCGAGGATGCCCAGGGCGATGGCCAGGTCGAAGCGCCCGCCGTCCTTGGGCAGGTCCGCCGGGGCCAGGTTGAGGGTGATGCGTCGCGCTGGGAAATTGAACCCTGCATTGAGAATGGCGCTGCGCACCCGGTCCTTGCTTTCCTTGACCGCGGCTTCCGGCAGGCCCACCAGGGTCAGGCTTGGCAGGCCATTGGCCAGGTGCACTTCAACACTGACCGCCGGTGCCTGCACGCCGACCTGGGCGCGGCTGTGGATGATCGCCAGGGACATGGGGAGTTCTTCCTTGAGACGGCGCAACCGCTTCCTGCGGCGCTGCTGCAAGGATAGATGAGGGGGGTGACGGGAGAGGCGCCGCAATGGGCACAGGATATGTCGCCGAAGCTGCGGCCTTGGCTGGCCGGTCGGCTCCTGCGGCACGGGGCTTCAGGAGCCGGCTTGCCGGCGAATCAGTTGTTCAGCTCAGTCTTGCGCCGGATTCAGCCGCGCTTCCAGCTCCGCCACTTTGGCTTCGAGGCTTTCCAGGCGTGCGCGGGTGCGGGCCAGGACCACCATCTGGCTGTCGAATTCTTCCCGGCTGACCAGGTCGAGCTTGCTGAAGCCGCTTTGCAGCAGGGCCTTGAACTGGCTTTCGATTTCGTTGCGGGGCAGGGGCGTGTCACCGCTGAGCAAACGCGAAGCGTGGCCGCTCAGGGCATCGAGAAGGTCTTTGGGCGCGAGCATGGGAGAGTCCTGAATTGCAGTCGGCCCGCAGTGTATCACGCAGCAGCAACGCTCCAGGCGAGCCTGGGTTGCACGTTTTTTGCGCATCCGGCCGGGCGCCGACGCACTGTTTTTGTGCGTATCCCGGGCCTGGTTTTCAGCCATTCGCCGTCAGCGTCGGGCAAAGGACTGAAATCACTGATTTTTCCCGAGCTGGCAAGCTTTCTGCTTAGACCCTAGTGACCCATGCACTGAAGCAGTCGCTGTGACGAATGCAGTGCGGCAGCCTGCGCGGGGAGTGTTTCGTCAGACAGCGGTTAGCTGGCGTCGGTCGGGCTGAGGAAGGCCGACGGTGCGTTACAAAGCCAGGCACTGCGCTTAGACTTGAGTCGGGTTTGTTTTCCTGGGGCAAGTCCACCAATTCGGGAGAGAGTTTCATGAAGCTAGTCACTGCCATCATCAAGCCGTTCAAGTTGGACGACGTGCGCGAGTCGCTGTCCGAAATCGGCGTGCAGGGCATTACCGTTACTGAGGTCAAAGGCTTCGGCCGGCAGAAGGGTCACACCGAGCTGTATCGCGGTGCGGAGTACGTGGTGGATTTTCTGCCCAAGGTGAAGATCGATGTCGCCATTGACGACAAGGATCTTGACCGGGTTATCGAAGCGATAACCAAGGCCGCCAACACCGGCAAGATCGGTGACGGCAAGATCTTCGTGGTCAATCTGGAACAGGCTATTCGCATCCGTACCGGCGAAACCGATACCGACGCCATCTAAGCCGCCAAACCCAACGCCCCAGGAGAAAACAATATGACTCTGCGTAAATTCGCGGGGCTAGGAGCCCTGTTGTCCCTCGTAATGCCTGGCCTGGCCTTGGCGGCAGATCCAGTGCCCCCTCCAGTGCTCAATTCCGGCGACACCGCGTGGATGCTGACCTCCACGGCCCTGGTGCTGTTCATGACCATTCCCGGGCTGGCGCTGTTCTACGGCGGCATGGTGCGTTCGAAAAACATTCTTTCCGTGATGATGCAGTGCTTCGCCATCACCGGTCTGGTCACTGTCCTGTGGTTCATCTATGGCTACAGCATGGCGTTCGATACCACCGGGATGGAAGCTGGCGTCGTCAATCTCAATTCCTTCGTGGGCGGCTTGTCCAAGGCCTTCCTGGCGGGTATCACTCCGGCCAGCCTGACCGGCCCGACGGCGTTGTTCCCTGAGGCGGTGTTCGTCACCTTCCAGATGACCTTCGCCATCATCACGCCGGCGCTGATCGTCGGTGCCTTCGCCGAGCGGATGAAGTTCTCCGCGATGCTGATCTTCATGGGCGTCTGGTTCACCCTGGTGTACGCACCAATCGCGCACATGGTCTGGAGCGGTCCGGGTTCTTTGCTGGGCGACTGGGGCGTGCTGGACTTCGCCGGCGGCACCGTGGTCCACATCAACGCCGGTATCGCGGGCCTGGTGGCCTGTCTGGTGCTGGGCAAGCGTAAAGGCTTCCCCACCACGCCGATGGCGCCGCACAACCTGGGCTACACCCTGATGGGCGCGGCCATGCTGTGGGTCGGTTGGTTCGGTTTCAACGCCGGTTCCGCGGCTGCCGCCAACGGCACCGCCGGCATGGCCATGCTGGTCACGCAGATCGCCACCGCTGCCGCCGCCCTGGGCTGGATGTTTGCCGAGTGGATGACCCACGGCAAGCCAAGCGCGCTGGGCATCGCTTCGGGCGTGGTGGCCGGCCTGGTCGCCATCACTCCGGCTGCCGGCACCGTGGGCCCGATGGGCGCCCTGATCATTGGCCTGGCGGCCGGTGTGGTGTGCTTCTTCTGCGCCACCAGCCTCAAGCGCAAGCTGGGTTATGACGACTCCCTGGATGCCTTCGGCGTTCACGGCATCGGCGGTATTCTCGGAGCGATCCTCACTGGCGTGTTCGCCGCACCGTCCCTGGGCGGCTTCGGCACCGTCACCGATATCGCGGCACAGGTCTGGATCCAGGCCAAGGGCGTCGGCTTCACGGTGATCTACACCGCGATCGTGACCTTCATCATCCTCAAGGTCCTGGATGCGGTCATGGGGCTGCGTGTCACCGAGGAAGAAGAGGCGGTCGGCCTCGACCTGGCACAACACAACGAGCGTGGTTACAACCTGTAATCGCGTGGGGAAAAAAGCCCGGCTCCGGCCGGGCATTTTTTTGCCTGACGTTTGTCATTGAAAAAGGCTGAAAGGATTTTCTGACAAGCATTGGCGTGTTTGCCGTGGCGATTTCCAGCAGGACAAATGCTTACACTAAAGCAGGATTATTCGGCGCTTTGTTTTTTCACTGAGCGCGCTAGAATGCGCGCCGAAGCGTGGAGATCGGTATGTGGCAGCAGACCCTGATTACCCTGCGGGCCAGGCCCCGGGGCTTTCACCTGGTGACGGACGAGTTGCTCGCCGGCCTGCCCGAGTTGAGGGCGTGTCGGGTTGGTCTGCTGCATTTGTGGCTGCAACATACCTCGGCCTCGTTGACCATCAACGAGAACGCCGATCCGGCGGTCCGGCGTGACTTCGAGCGTTTCTTCAACACCCTGGTGCCTCAAGGCATGGCCGGGTACGAACATAACGACGAAGGCGAAGACGACCTTCCGGCGCACTTCAAGGCCAGTTTGCTAGGCTGTCAGCTGACTTTGCCGGTAGCGGCGGGGCGCTTGGCGCTAGGCACCTGGCAAGGTGTTTATCTGGGCGAGCATCGCGATCATGGCGGTGCTCGCAAAGTCCTTGCCACCCTGCAGGGTGATGGGGCATAAGCCGCTGAGTATCAGTGGACGTTGATTTTTTTCCGGCGGCCTTCGACAGTCGGCGCAGCTGGGCTATAACTAATCTGCTTTTCGCAAGTCATGAGGTAGAACATGAGCGACGATGATCTGGAAAACGACGACCTCGAAGTAGGTGACGAAGACGATACCGAAGAAGGTCTTGAAGCGGCCGCCGACGATGTGGTGGAAGACGATGGCAGTGATGTTCCTGCCCCGACCGCCAAAGGCAAGGCCAAGGCTGCCGTCTCGGTAGACGAGCTGCCAAGCGTCGAAGCCAAGAACAAGGAGCGTGATGCACTGGCGCGTGCCATGGAAGAGTTCCTGGCCCGTGGCGGTAAAGTGCAGGAAGTCGAGGCCAATGTGGTCGCCGATCCGCCCAAGAAGCCTGATAACAAGTACGGCAGCCGGCCTATCTGAGCCTCGCTACTTGCTTGCTGAAAAAGCCCGCCGTCGCTGCGGGCTTTTTCATGGGCGCTCGTCTCGGAAACGGCCCCCGAGCGCCGGCGCTTGCTGGAGGAGCGAGCTTGCTCGCGAAAGCGCCGGTTCAGGCGCCGCGATGCCAGCGGGCAAGCAGCCCGGGCAGTTCAATCAGGCTGCGGATCTCGGCGTCTGGCGCGCGCTCGGCTTCCCAGGTCTTGCCGTTGGGATTGAACCAGATCGCCCGCAGGCCCGCCTGCTGGGCGCCGGCGATGTCGTCGCCGGGATGATCGCCGATATGCACGGCGGTATCGGCCGTTGCGCCACCGCGTTGCAGGGCTTCATGGAACAGCCTGGCATCCGGCTTGGCCACCCCGATGTCCTCGGCGCACAGGGCGAACTTGAAATAGTCCGCCAGGCCCAGGCGGCGCACGTCGGCATTGCCGTTGGTGACCACCCCCAGGGCGAAGTGATTGGCCAGGGCTTCCAGGGTCGGCAGTACCTCGGGAAAGATTTCCAGCTGATGCCGCGCATGGAGGAATACTTCGAAGCTCTGATCGGCCAGCTGGCTGGCTTGGCTGTGCTCGTACCCGGCCTCTTGCAGGGCATGGAACAGCACCTGGCGGCGCAGGGCGCTGATTCGGTACTTGAGGTGCGGTTGTTCGAGCAGCACGCGTTCGCGAATGCTCCACAGATGCTCCACCGGCACGCCGCCGAGATTCGGTGCATGCTCGGTCAGCCACTGGCGCAGGGTGGCCTCGGCGCTGACGATCACCGGGGCGGTGTCCCAGAGGGTGTCGTCAAGGTCGAAGGTGATCAGTTTGATGGTCATTACTCACCGCCTTTGTTGCGTTTGGCCCGAGGGTGGGCGCTGTCGTAGACCGCTGCCAGGTGCTGGAAGTCCAGGTGGGTGTAGATCTGTGTGGTCTTGATGTCCGAGTGCCCCAGCAGCTCCTGCACGGCGCGCAGGTCCTGGGACGATTCCAGCAGGTGGCTGGCAAAGGAATGACGCAGCATGTGCGGATGCAGGTTTTGCCCCAGCTCGCGCTCGCCGGCGGCCTTGACCCGTAGCTGGATGGCGCGCGGCCCCAGGCGCCGGCCCTTTTGGCTGACGAACAGGGCGCCGTCCGGCGGGTTGCTCAAGGCGCGCAGCGGCAGCCACAGGGCCAGGGCTTCCCGGGCCTTTTTGCCCACGGGCAGCACGCGGGTCTTGCTGCCCTTGCCCAGGACCTGCACCAGCCCGTCCGCCAGATCCAGTTGCTCGAGGTTCAGGCTGGTCAGTTCGGAGAGACGCAGCCCGCAGGAGTAGAACAGCTCCAGGATGGCCTGGTCGCGATGGGCCAGGAAGTCATCTTCCACTGCGCCATCGAGCAATTGCAGGGCGCGATCGGTGTCCAGGGTCTTGGGCAGGCGGCGTTCGCCCTTGGGCGGCGCCAGGCCGTTGGCCGGGTCGTGATCGCACAGCCCTTCGCGGTTCAGATAGTGATAGAGCCCGCGCACCGCGGACAGCAGGCGTGCCAGGCTGCGGGACGACTGACCCTGCTGGTGCAGGCGGGCGATCATGCTGCGCAGTCCCTGGACATCCAGGTCGGTCCAGCTGCGGACCTGCTGTTTCTCGCAGAACCCCAGCACTTTGTCGAGATCGCGTCGATAGGCCTGCAGGGTATGCGGCGACACCTGGCGCTCACTGCGCAGGTGCGCGCAGTAGGCATCCAGTTGCTGCTGCATGCTCAGCGTACCGAGCGCAGCGAGTGGGTGAAGCGCGGCAGGACCCGGCCGGTGACTTCGGCGATGTAGTTGAGGAACAGGGTGCCGACCGAGCTCTTGTAGTGCTGCGGGTCACGGCTGGCGATGGCCAGGACCCCGTGCATGCCCTGGTGCGCCAGAGCGACCACCGCGGTGGAGCCGATCTGCTTGCGCTGTTCTTCGCCGAAGAGGAAGTCCAGCTCATGTTCGCGCAGGCTGCCGCTGACGCTCTTGCCTTCCGACAGCAGGCCGCCGATGGCGCCCTGGGCTTCGGCCGCCGAGACCCAGCGACCCACCGGCATGGCGTTGTCGCTGAACAGGATCAGGCTGACGAAGGGCACCTGGAAGTCCTGGCGCAGGCTGTCCTCGACACTCATCACCACTTCTTCCAGGCTGCTGGCGTCCATCAGCGCCAGAATCAGGCGGCGGGTCTTGTCGAACAGGCGGTCGTTGTCCCGAGCCACGTCCATCAACTGCGACAGGCGATGGCGCATCTCGATGTTGCGCTCGCGCAGGATCTTCATCTGTCGCTCCACCAGCGACACGGTATCGCCGCGCTGGTGGGGAATGCGCAAGGCTGGAAGCAGCTCGTCGTGGTCGACGAAGAAGTCCGGATGGGCCTCCAGGTACGCAGCGACGGCGGCTGCGTCCAGGTCGGCAGAAGGTGCTGAGTCGGGCTTTGCGGCGGGAGCCTGGGGCTGATCAGTCATGGGTTTCGCTCACTTAAAGACGCACCTGTCCTTCGTATACGCGTACTGCCGGGCCGGTCATCATCACCGGTTGGCCTGGACCTGCCCATTCGATGGACAGGCGCCCGCCTGGCAGGTCGATCAATAGTGGCGAATCCATCCACCCCTGGCTGATCGCGGCCACTGCAGCTGCGCAGGCCCCGGTGCCGCAGGCCTGGGTTTCCCCGGCGCCGCGTTCCCAGACCCGCAATTGCGCGCGCTGGCGGTCCAGCACCTGGAGAAAACCGACATTGACCCGCGCCGGGAAGCGCGGGTGATGCTCGATCTTCGGCCCCAGCTCGTGCACCGGCGCGCTGTTGATGTCATCCACCCGCAGCACGGCGTGGGGGTTGCCCATGGACACGGCGGCCAGCTCGACCTGGAGGCCATCGACGTCCAGTGTATAGCTGTTGGCCTGGGCCGGGGCCTGGAACGGGATATCCGCCGGCACCAGGCGTGGCGCCCCCATGTTGACGCTGATCTGACCGTCGTTGCGCACGTCCAGTTCGATCACGCCGCTCTTGGTTTCGACGCGGATCTGGCGCTTGGTGGTCAGGCGCTTGTCCAGCACGAAGCGCGCGAAGCAGCGGGCACCGTTGCCGCACTGTTCCACTTCGGAGCCATCGGAGTTGAAGATCCGATAGCGGAAATCCACGTCCGGGTTGCTCGGGGCCTCGACGATCAGCAACTGATCGAAGCCGATCCCGGTGTTGCGATCACCCCATTGTTTGGCGTGCTTGGGCAGAATATGCGCGTGCTGGCTGACCAGGTCGAGAACCATGAAGTCATTGCCCAGGCCGTGCATCTTGGTAAAACGCAGCAGCATGGTCTTACTCCGGCAGCAGGCTTTCGCCAGCGAATAACTCGGCTACCGTCTCGCGGCGACGCACTTCAACAGCCTGGTCGCCATCGACCAGCACTTCGGCGGCACGGCCGCGGGTGTTGTAGTTCGAGCTCATGACGAAACCATAGGCGCCAGCGGAATGCACCGCCAGCAGGTCGCCCTCGGCCAGGGCCAGGGCGCGTTCCTTGGCGAGGAAGTCGCCGGTTTCACAGATCGGGCCGACGATGTCGTAGGTACGGGGTTCGGCCTCTCGCGGCTGTACGGCGCTGACGTCCATCCAGGCCTGGTACAGCGCCGGGCGGATCAGGTCGTTCATGGCGCCGTCGACGATGGCGAAATCCTTGTGTTCGGTGTGCTTGAGGTACTCGACCCGGGTCAGCAGTACACCAGCGTTGGCCACGATGAAGCGGCCCGGTTCGAACACCAGGGCCAGGTCGCGGCCATCCAGGCGTTCACGCACGGCCTTGACGTAGTCGGCGGCCAGCGGCGGCTCTTCGTCGCGATAGCGCACGCCCAGGCCACCACCCAGATCGATGTGGCGCAGGTAGATACCGCATTCACCGAGGCGGTCCACCAGTTCCAGCAACCGGTCGAGGGCGTCGATGAAGGGCTCCAGGGTGGTCAGTTGCGAGCCGATATGGCAGTCGACCCCGACGATTTCCAGGTTCGGCAGCTGCGCGGCGCGGATGTACACATCCTCGGCCGTGGCAATGTCGATGCCGAACTTGTTTTCCTTGAGTCCGGTGGAGATGTAGGGGTGGGTGCCGGCGTCGACGTCGGGGTTGACCCGCAGCGAGATCGGTGCGCGAACCCCCAGCTCGGCGGCCACCTGTTGCAGGCGCTCCAGCTCTTCGGCGGACTCGACGTTGAAGCAGTGGACGCCCACTTCCAGGGCGCGACGCATGTCGTCACGGGTCTTGCCGACACCGGAAAAGACGATCTTGTCGGCCTGGCCGCCGGCGGCCAGGACCCGCTCCAGCTCGCCCTGGGAGACGATGTCGAAACCGGCGCCCAAGCGGGCCAGGACATTCAGCACACCCAGGTTGGAGTTGGCCTTTACCGCGAAGCAGACCAGGTGCGGCATGCCGGCAAGCGCCTCGGCATAGGCCAGGTACTGGGCCTCGATATGCGCTCGGGAATAGACGTAGGTCGGCGTGCCGAAACGCTCGGCAATGGCGGACAGGGCTACGCCTTCCGCGAACAGCTCACCGTCGCGGTAGTTGAAAGCGTCCATGGTGAGCCCTTAGTAGGTGTCGTGCTTGTGCGACTGCGACTTGGCCTGCTCTTCAGGGGATTTGCTGTCATCAGGCAGATACAGCGGGCCTTTCTGGCCACAGGCAGTAACAAGGCAGGCAACCGCGACGAGCGCAGCAAGGGAAGAGATCAGGCGCTTCATGGCGAAATCCTTGAGAATGCGTAAATTGCGCCCGAGTATACCGGCCACCCGGCAGCTTGCCTATGCAGCGTAACTCCCGTCCAGCGGGCCTTTGCCAGGCCCGGTTCAGGGACTTTGGATGGCTTGCGGCGCAATGGGCATCGCATTTGTCCACCTGTTCGGTATCCTTTGCATTCGCCGGGGAGCGCCCGTATCTTGCGGCGCTTGAGCGTGAGTAGACACTATCCGAGGTTCCCGCAATGAGTTTGACCGAAGCCCGTTTTCATGACCTGGTGGACGCTACCCAGCAGACGCTGGAGGATATTTTCGAAGAGAGCGACCTGGACATCGACCTGGAAAACTCGGCCGGTGTGCTCACCGTCAAGTTCGACAACGGCAGCCAGGTGATCTTCAGTCGCCAGGAGCCTCTGCGCCAACTGTGGCTGGCGGCCCGATCCGGTGGTTTCCACTTCGACTACGACGAGGAAAGCGAGCGCTGGATGTGCGACAAGAGCGAGGAGCAGTTGGGCGAGATGCTGGAACGCATCGTCTTCGAACAGGCAGACATCAAGCTTGAGTTCGAAGGGCTCTGAGGTCGTGACCGAGCCCGCTGCGGTGCGCCCGCCCAAGCCCCTCTACAGCAACGTCAGTCCGGCGGTGAGTTCGCCGTGCATCAGCCTGTGCCGTCTCGATGAGCAGAAGGTCTGTCGCGGCTGCTTTCGTCATGTTGAGGACATTCGCGAGTGGCGCTCGGCCGATGATCAGCGCCGGCGAGTGATCTGCGCCCAGGCGTTGCTGCGCAAGCAGAGCGTGGCCGCGGAGGGACTTTAGGTTCGTACTCGTACGGTTTGTTTATTCAGTGTGCTGTGATAGTGTCCGGCTTCGCCTCGCTACATCGAGGCCGGTGAGAACCCCGTCTTATTTGGCGGGGTTTTGCTTTTTTGTGCAGAAAAAATAGGAGTCAGCCAGGATCATGAGTACTGCACCATCCATCATCCTTACCCGCCTTGACGTGCAACGTCTTGAGCGCCTGATCGACAGCCTGGACGACTCGCTGCCAGGCGTCATTGCACTGCAGACCGAGTTGGATCGTGCCGAAACGCTGGTGGGTCACGATGAAGTTCCGGCCGGTGTCGTCACCATGAATTCGCGTGTGCATTGCCGTGAAGAAAGCAGCGGCAAGGACTATCACCTGACTCTGGTCT
The DNA here is from genome assembly GCF_013407925.2 of Pseudomonas protegens. NCBI lineage: Bacteria > Pseudomonadati > Pseudomonadota > Gammaproteobacteria > Pseudomonadales > Pseudomonadaceae > Pseudomonas > Pseudomonas protegens. Next base: position 3,498,605 of record NZ_CP060201.1, read on the forward strand.
ATCCACAGGACGCCAACGCCGACGAGGGCAAGATTTCGATCCTCGCGCCAGTGGGCAGTGCCTTGCTGGGCCTGCAGGTCGGTCAATACATCGACTGGCCGGCTCCGGGCGGCAAGACCCTGAAGCTGACGCTGCTGGAAGTGGAATACCAGCCGGAAGCCGCCGGCGACTACCACCTCTGATAGCGGCTAGACCTGCTCGAGCGCGTCATTCAGCGCGCGCTCCAGGCTGGCCTTGTAACGCAGGTAGAGAATGCTCGGACTTTGTCCATCACCGAGCAGGCCGGACAGGTCCAGGTCGGTGATGTAGCAGCGATAGCGCTGTGGTTCGCGGCGTTGGGCGACGATGTCCTGGGCCACTGCGGCAAACAGCTGATCGCCATATTCCAGCTCGGAAAACTCCCGTTGATTGCAGTACAGCGAGACTTGCACCTGACCCGGTGCGGCCTTGCCGATGATCGCCTGCACGTCATAAAAGGCCTTGTCGACCGGCGTCGGCGGTGCCGGCCGTGGCTCTACCCGGCGTGCCCGGCCGCTGCCCGAAGGCAATACCTGAAAGTAGAGTGTGTCCAAAGGTTTCTCGCCCGGGTTGCTGCTTATCGGCAACAGCGCATCGCGACGGTAGAGAATCGACTGCAGGAAACGCTGCAATGGCACCAGCAGGCTTTGCTCGTCGTGATAGGGCAAGGTCTGCTGCCACAGGGCATTGTGCTCATCGAGCAGGTACAGCTCGGCCTGCTCGTCGATGATCCGGTAGAACACCTGGATGCAGTCCGGCCGGCCCATGGGCAGGATCAGCGCCAGGTCGTGCTCCTCAAGGGCCATGGGGTCCAGGTGCAGGGGGCTGTAGCTGGCCTGCTCCTGGCCCAGGTACTCCAGCAGCGCGGCGGGATGGGCCATGGCCTTGTGCCGGACCTGGCCGGCCACCAGTTCCAGGACGTGATAGTGCTGCTGCACCTGGATCAGGTAGCGGTAGTTGAGCTGGCTGAGCAACAAATGCTGCGCCGTTTCGAACAGCTCCTCCACTCGGCGGGCGATGAATTGCGCGCGGTTGTGGCAGAAGCAGCGGACCCTCAGGCGTGGCTGGGGCCCGGCAGGCAGGCTGTTCAGGTAATCGCGCAGGCAATCGAGCAGCGCATGCTCGGCGTCGTAGCGCTCGACCATGACCTCGTTCCAGCTATTGAGGGTGACCTGATCCAGGGTCAGCACCAGATTTTCCCGGACCCCGGCGTAGCTCAGTGAGTCGGTGCGTTCGGTGGTCATGAGGATGTTCAGGTCGCGGTGATGCTTGAGGGGATCGACGCCGACGTTCACCAGGATCAAGACCTCGCTGGGGACGCTGGCGTGCAGTAGCTGGTCTTCGTCCACCGTGGCCAGTGGCAGGGCCACGGTCTGCTGCAGGCTGCCCAGCAGGTTGAACAGCTCGAACTCGCTCAGGTCGCTGCTGCCAGGGTGCAGGGCCAGGCGCGTACTGCTGTCGATCACCCCGTTGCGATGGCACCAGGTGAGCAGTTCCAGCAGTTGCCGGCTGCGCTTGATCGGGGCGAAATGCTCTGATTCCAAGGCGGTCAGGTTGCCGTTGTACAGGCCCCAATAGGTCTGTCCCGGTTCTTTCTTGTTCGGCGACTGCACCAGGGTCAGGGTGTCTTCCGCGAGGTCCGGAGCGATGCCGGGGTTGATGAATTCGATCTTCCCGGCCTTGCGTTCGAAGGCGGCGTACAGGCGCCTGCCCAGCACGTTCAAGTCGCGCTTGTTGATCAGGCTGGCGGCTTGCTCGGTACGGGCGAACTGGGTCAGGAAGCGATAGCTGTAGTTGAGTTCGTTGACCAGGGCCCGGCGCTCGCTGCTGACCTGGCGCACTTTCCATTGGCTGCGGCTGTCCAGCAGGGCCAGCTGGCGCTGATCCCAGCCCCACTCGCTGGCCAGGCGCTCCAGCAGCGAGCGCTGCCAGCTCGGGCTGCGGGCGCCATTGCCTTGGGTGAGCTTGCGATTGACCTTGAGGTACAGGCTGCGTCGTACCAGCTCCAGTCGTTCCGGTTCTCCGCGGGCCTTGAGGTACTCCTCGATGCGCCGGTAGACCACGACATAGGGGTCGAGCTCGTCCAGGTCCAGGCGGTTGGCGAACACCGCCTGCTTGAAGCGCAGGCTCAGGCACTGGACCTTGGGATGCTCACTGGCGTAGACCTCGATCAGCAGCAGCTTGAGTACCGATTTGTAGGGGGACTCGATGCCCTTGAACAGCTGCCAGAGTCCGGCCCCGATGAACTCGCCGGGCGGAATGCGCGCCATGTGGCCCAGGTCCAGATTCTCCTCGGCGGGTACGAAGCGCTTGGAGAGCAGGGTATGGATATAGCGCTCGTAGCGGGGCTCCTCGTACACCGGCACCAGCCACCACAGCGGCGTGCGTCCGGCCAGCCAGATGGCGGTGCGGTAGAACTCGTCCAGTAGCAGGTAATGCTGGGTGGTGCCGCAATCATCCGAACTGAGCTGGGTGTCGCGTTCGCCGCGGACAAAGCGGCTGGCATCGATCAGGAAGAAATGAGCTTCGGCGCCCTGGCTGGCGGCCCAGGCTTCCAGTAGCTGGCATTTCTTCTGCAGTTCGGTCAGCTCGGTTTCGCTCAAATCTGCAGCGTGGCAAACCCAGACGTCCATATCGCTCTGGTCGGCCTGTGCCAGGGTGCCCAGGCTGCCCATGAGAAACAGCCCGTGAATCGGCCGCGGCGGGTTGCCATGGCGCGGCTTGTAGGAAAAGGATCGGGTCAGGCGCTGGGCTTCGGCCAGGGCCTGGGGATCGGGTTCATAGTTGGACAGCCCCGCCGGGGTAGCGCCGGAGACATAGCCGGGCAGCAGCGGGTGATTGACGTGAAAGAACAGCGGCAGCAGGTTGAGGACCAGTTGCTGGCGTGCCGACAACCCCTCCATTGCCCGAGCCAGGCGCCCTTGATTGACCTTAAGAAAGCGCGTGCGCAATTGGCTGAGAACCTTGCGATCGATTCCTTCATCCAGAACAGGGCGGATTTCATGGGTATGGGGCATTTCAAGCGGAGCTCGAAGGTGACGGGGTTTGGAACGGCAGCAGTTTAGCGTCAGACAAGGCCGAGTCTTTAGCTCAATTTATTTTTTGACGCCAGATTTCTAACGTATTGGCGGGAGGGTGCCTACGGAATCCGACAGACGGGAACCCCGCAGGCCGAGGAGCGATGTTCAGGCGGTTTCTTTGACGCTCAGGATGGTCAGCAGACCTTGGGCGTGTTCGGCGGCGTCGCGGCCAAGACTGGTCAGGTAGCCTCCATCGGCTTGGGTAATCAGTTCTTTGTCAAACAGGCGTTGGGCAGCGGCAATGGCGGAAGGGGCAGCGGTCTGATGGATTTTCAGGCCTTCCTGGGAGTTGTCCAGATTGAAGAGTGCAAGGATTTCCAGTTCGGCAACCAACTCAGGGGTATACGACATAAGGACTCCAGACTTTCTAGGAATGAGAGGTCAGCGTTCTTAAGGTGACCGCAGAACGGCGGCGTGTCCAGCGTTCGCTGAGGACTTTTGTACCTGGGGATGGCGGCGTTTGGCCGCAGGGAGTTTGCAGTGTAGTCAGGGCGGGAGCGTGCTGCAGGAGCGTTGCCCTAGGCAGCGCTCCGGTGCTGCGGGCTTAGGACTTCTCGGGAGGCAGTTGCGGCAGGGCGCGCAAGGCGGCTTCGTACCATTGGGTATCGAAAGCGCGGTCTTCCTCGAGAATTGCATCGATCTCGATGGCCAGGACGTGAGCCATCAGATTGAGGATTTCTTCCCGTTCGTAACCCACCAGGGTCAGTTTGTTGAACGTGGCTTTGGCCGCCGGCGGGTTGTCACTTTCGATCTGGTTTTCGATGGCTTCGATCAGGGTGTTTTCGGCGAACTCTTCTTCGTCGGTGTCGATATCGGTTGGCTCGCTCATGGCAGGCTCCTCAAGGAAAGGTCGCCAGTTTACTCGTATTCAGGGCGGTGATGCTGCTGGCCAGAATTGCATTGGGCTTCTATAAAAAATGCTGCCAACCCCTGCACGGCCTGGAGGCTATGTGATGCTCAAGCTTTACGGTTTCTCTGTCAGTAACTACTACAACATGGTCAAGCTGGCGTTGCTGGAGAAAGGCCTGCCTTTCGAAGAGGTGGTTTTTTCTGGTGGTCAAAGTCCGGAGGCATTGGCCATCAGTCCACGGGGCAAGGTGCCGGTGCTTGAGGTCGAGCAGGGGTACCTGAACGAAACCAGCGTGATTCTCGAGTACCTGGAGCACACCCAGCCAGGTCGGGCGTTGTTGCCCAGCGATCCATTCCAGCGTGCCCAGGTACTGGCGCTGGCCAGGGAGATCGAACTTTACATCGAACTGCCGGCGCGGGCCTGCTATCCCGAGGCGTTCTTCGGTCTGTCGGTGGCCCCGGCGATCCAGGAAAAGTCCAAGGCTGAGTTGCTGCTAGGGTTTGCCTCCCTGGCGCGGCATGGCAAATTTGCACCTTATGTGGCCGGCGACAGCCTGAGTGTGGCGGATCTGTATTTTCTCTACAGCGTGACCCTGGCCCGGGCGGTCGGGCACAAGCTGTTCGGGGTGGACTTTCTGGAGGGGATGCCCGCGGCAAAAGCCTTGCTGGAGCGCCTGGAGCAGCTGCCCAATGCCCAGCGAGTAGCGGCGGATAGAGAAGCGGCGATGCCGCAGTTCCTGGCGATGGTGGCGGCGAGGAAGTAGCGCGGTCACTGGTACACGGGTGACGGGTCAGCCTGCTGGTGCAGCAGGCTGACCTGCGATGGCCTAGCGGTTGGCCAGCAAGGCCTGGCCGCGAACCACGGCAGCCCGGACCTGGGCCGGTGCGGTGCCGCCGATGTGGTTGCGGGCATTCACCGAACCTTCCAGGGTCAGCACGGCGAACACGTCCTGCTCGATCTGGTCGCTGAACTGGCGCAGTTCTTCCAGGCTCATTTCTGCCAGGTCCTTGCCGGTTTCCACGCCGTACTTCACCGCGTGGCCGACGATTTCGTGGCAATCGCGAAACGGCAGGCCGCGGCGCACCAGGTAATCCGCCAGGTCGGTGGCGGTGGAGAAACCGCGCAGCGCCGCTTCACGCATGATGGCGTGCTTGGGCTTGATCGCCGGGATCATGTCGGCGAAGGCCCGCAGCGAGTCGCGCAGGGTGTCGGCGGCGTCGAACAGCGGTTCCTTGTCTTCCTGGTTGTCCTTGTTGTACGCCAGGGGCTGGCCCTTCATCAGGGTCAGCAGGCCCATCAGCGCGCCGAATACCCGGCCGCTCTTGCCCCGCACCAGCTCCGGCACGTCGGGGTTTTTCTTTTGCGGCATGATCGAGCTGCCGGTGCAGAAGCGGTCCGGCAGATCGATGAACTGGAATTGCGCGCTGGTCCACAGCACCAGTTCTTCGGAGAAACGCGACAGGTGCATCATCGCCACGCTGGCGGCGGCGCAGAATTCGATGGCGAAGTCACGGTCCGAAACGCTGTCCAGGGAGTTGCCGCCCACGGCTTCGAAGCCCAGCAGCTGGCAGGTCAGCTCGCGATCGATCGGGTAGGTGGTGCCGGCCAGCGCGGCGCTGCCCAGGGGCATGCGGTTGGTGCGCTTGCGGCAGTCCACCAGGCGCTCGTAGTCACGGCTGAGCATTTCGAACCAGGCCAGCATGTGGTGGCCGAAGGTCACGGGCTGGGCGGTCTGCAGGTGGGTGAAGCCCGGCATGATGCTTTCGGCTTCGCGCTCGGCCAGCTCCAGCAGGCCTTTTTGCAGGCGGGTGATCTCGGCCAGGATCAGGTCGATCTCGTCCCGCAGCCACAGGCGGATGTCGGTGGCCACCTGATCGTTGCGGCTGCGGCCGGTGTGCAGCTTCTTGCCGGTGATGCCGATGCGGTCGGTCAGGCGCGCCTCGATGTTCATGTGCACGTCTTCAAGATCCACGCGCCAGTCGAAGCTGCCGGCCTCGATCTCGCCCTGGATGGTCTTCAGGCCGTCAATGATGCTGTCGCGTTCGGCGTCGGTGAGCACGCCGACCTTGGCCAGCATCGTGGCGTGGGCAATGGAGCCCATGATGTCGTGGCGATACAGGCGCTGGTCGAAAGTGACAGAGGCGGTGAAGCGGGCGACGAAGGCGTCGACGGGTTCACTGAAGCGGCCGCCCCAGGACTGATTGGTCTTGTCAGTGCTCATGAATTCGCTCGTGATCTGCTGAAGGAAGATGGCGTAAAAAACAGGAGCCGATGATAACAGGGTTGCCTCGGCTGTCGCTGGCACTGGTCGGCAGCTTTTTTCGTCGGGCCGCCTGTGCATGGCTTGTCGCCGGCCATGAGGGCGCAGAGACTGGCGTCGGAACAATCCGCGGTGCATCAGGGGGAGGGGGCCTTGAGTGCGGAAGGTGATATCGATCAAACGATATTTGTCGATTGAGCAATATCGTCTTGGCAACCGTCTACAGTTGGACAAGAGGACCGGCACAATTGCGTAACACCCCCTCGCGTGTTCGCAGTGGGTCTGTCCATCGAGTTCACACCGCGCAGGTCCTGGCAATCCGCCCATGAAACGAGGCGGGTGCGGACAGGGTGGACGCCGACCACAGTAACGAGGGGGGCTTTGTGTTGAATACCAGCGTTCCCTGCGGCACCGTCGCGCAGCCACCGACCTTGGGCGGTATCGGGCAGGTACGGGTAAATATTGGTGCCCGACTTGCGGCACTTTTTGGCCTTCGCACTAGTCTTAGCGTGGATCGCGGTGACGGACGTCACTCCACCTGTCTACGCTATCCATGTGCGAGACTCACGCAGGAATCCAGCGCAATATGAATGTCCTGATCGTTGATGACGAACCCCTAGCCCGCGAGCGCCTGAGCCGGATGGTCAGTGAGCTCGAGGGATACAGTGTCCTGGAGCCCAGCGCCACCAACGGCGAAGAGGCATTGAGCCTGATCGACAGCCTGAAGCCGGATATCGTCTTGCTCGATGTGCACATGCCGGGTCTGGATGGTCTGCAGGTTGCCGGCAAATTGTGCGAGCGCGAGACGCCTCCGGCGCTGGTGTTTTGTGCGGCTCCGGATGAATTCGCCCTTGAGGCCTTCAATGCCAGTGGCGTCTGCCACCTGGTCAAGCCCGTGCGCCCCGAGCTGTTGCTCGAAGCCTTGAAAGCCGCCGAGAAACCCAATCGTGTGCAACTGGCGGCCCTGACGCGGCCGGCGGCGGAAAGCGGCAATGGGCCGCGTAGCCACATCAGCGCGCGAACCCGTAAAGGCATCGAACTGATTCCCCTGGCTCAGGTGGTGTACTTCATTGCCGACCACAAGTACGTGACCTTGCGTCACGAAAGCGGCGAAGTGCTTCTGGACGAACCCCTGAAGGCCCTGGAAGACGAATTCGGCGATCGCTTTGTGCGTATTCATCGCAATGCGCTGGTGGCCCGCGAGCGAATCGAGCGCTTGCAGCGCACGCCGCTGGGGCATTTCCAGCTGTACCTCAAGGGTCTCAATGGCGATGCCCTGATCGTCAGTCGGCGCCACGTTGCGGGTGTGCGCAAGATGATGCAACAGCTCTAGCGCGCTCGTTTGCTCGCATACCAAGGCAGGCCCGGCGTCGGCGGGACGCTGCGTTTCTGATACAAGTCAAAGCTGCTTTGGCTGAGCTGTTATTATCTGCCGTATCTATTCAGTACGGATTGATCCATGTCCTCTCGCGAAATCCGCATCGCTACCCGCAAAAGTGCTCTGGCCTTGTGGCAGGCCGAATACGTCAAAGCCCGTCTGCAAGAGGCCCATCCGGGCCTTGTGGTGACCCTGGTGCCCATGGTCAGCCGTGGCGACAAACTGCTGGACTCGCCCCTGTCGAAAATCGGCGGCAAGGGGCTGTTCGTCAAGGAGCTGGAAACCGCGCTGCTGGAAAACCAGGCCGACATCGCCGTGCATTCGATGAAAGACGTGCCCATGGACTTCCCCGAAGGCCTGGGCCTGTTCTGCATCTGCGAGCGCGAAGACCCGCGCGACGCCTTTGTTTCCAATACCTACCAAAGCCTTGAACAGTTGCCGCAAGGCAGCGTCGTGGGCACTTCCAGCCTGCGCCGCCAGGCCCAGTTGCTGACTCGTCGCCCCGACCTGCAGATCCGTTTTCTGCGGGGCAACGTCAATACCCGGCTGGCCAAGCTGGATGCCGGCGAGTACGACGCCATCATCCTGGCCGCGGCTGGCCTGATCCGTCTGGGATTCGAAGATCGCATCAGCTCCTTCATCAGCGTCGACGACAGCCTGCCTGCCGGTGGCCAGGGCGCGGTCGGCATCGAATGTCGCAGTGCCGATACTGAAATCCACGCCTTGCTGGCCCCTCTGCATCACGCCGACACCGCCAGCCGGGTCACGGCCGAGCGGGCGCTGAACAAGCACCTCAACGGCGGCTGTCAGGTGCCGATCGCCTGTTATGCGGTGCTCGAAGGCGAACAGATCTGGCTGCGCGGCCTGGTGGGTGAGCCCAGCGGCGGCCGGCTGCTCAGCGCCGAAGCCCGTGGCCCCAGAACGTCTGCCAGCGAACTGGGGGTGCAAGTGGCGGATGCCCTGCTGGCCCAGGGTGCCGATGACATCCTGCGCGCGGTCTATGGCGAGGCGGAGCAAGAGTGACCGGCTGGCGCCTGCTGCTGACCCGGCCGAGCGAGGATTGCGCTGCACTGGCAGCGATCCTGGCCGACGCCAAGGTGTTCAGTAGCAGCCTGCCGTTGCTGGAGATTCAGGCCTTGCCCGTCACTGACGCGCAACGCGCGACCCTGCTTGAACTGGATCGATACTGCGCGCTGATCGTGGTCAGCAAGCCTGCGGCCCATCTGGGTCTGAAACTGCTGCGCGCCTATTGGCCAGAGCCCCCGTGCCAGAGCTGGTTTAGCGTGGGCGCCGGAACCGGGCAGATCCTCGCGGATGCTGGTTTGCAGGTGTTCTACCCACAAACGGGGGATGACAGCGAAGCCTTGCTTGCGCTTCCCCAATTGCGCGAGGCTATCTGCCGGCCCGATCCCCGGGTGTTGATCGTGCGTGGCGAGGGCGGTCGCGAGCTGCTCTCTGAGCGTTTGCGCGACCTTGGTGCTAGTGTCGATTATCTGGAACTCTACCGCCGCTGCCTCCCGCATTACGCCGAGGATGCACTGCTGCGCAAGATTGCGGGGGAACGCTTGAACGGGCTGGTGGTCAGCAGTGGACAGGGCTTCAGCCATTTGCTGCAGCTGGCCGGAGCGGACTGGCCGCAGTTGGCGCAGATGCCGTTGTTTGTTCCAAGCCCCCGGGTCGCCGACATGGCGCGTGCCGCCGGGGCGGAAAAAGTTGTGGATTGTCGCGGCGCCAGTGCCGCGGCTTTGCTAACGGCGTTACGGGAGCAACCCGTGCCCGTTCTCTAACGCAAAGGATGGATACGTGAGCGAAACAGCCTTGCCTAAAGATGAAGTCCAGCCGGTGTCCGGAACACCTGCTGAGCCCACGACCCCAACCGTTGAGCGTCGTGGCAACGGGTTGGCGATACTGGCCCTGCTGCTGGGGGCGGCGGGTGTCGCGGCCGGTGGCTGGGGGATCTGGCAGGTGCGTAGCCTGCAAGCCAATCACCAGCAGCAACTGAGTCAGTTGCAGGCCCTGGGTGATCAGGCCCAGAGCTTCAAGCTCAGTGAGCAGCGCCTGAGTGCGCGCCTGGAGCAATTGCCGCCCGCCGACGAGCTGGAAGACCGGCGGCGTCTCGTGGCCCAGTTGCAAGGTGATCAGCAGCGTCTGAGTCAGCGCCTGGAAACCGTGCTGGGTGCCAGCCGCAAGGACTGGCGCCTGGCGGAAGCCGAACACCTGTTGCGCCTGGCCAGTCTGCGTCTGTCCGCTCTGCAGGACATCAGCAGCGCCCAGGCCCTGGTCCAGGGCGCCGACGATATCCTGCGTGAGCAGAACGACCCGGGCTCCTTCGCTGCCCGCGAACAGTTGGCCAAGAGCCTGGCGGCCTTGCGCAGCACCGAACAACCGGATCGCACCGGTCTGTTCCTGCAATTGGGGGCCCTGCGTGATCAGGTCCTGGAGCTGAGTGCGGTGGCGCCGGAATACAAGGACCGCGGCGACTCGTTGCTGGGGCTGACCGCCGACGGCGATGGCGCAAGCCGCTGGGCCCAGTGGTGGGAGCAGATCTCCCGCTACTTCCGTATCGACTTCAATGCCGACAAGAACATCCGTCCGCTGCTGGCGGGGCAGGGCCTGACCCAGGTGCGCCTGGCCCTGAGCCTGGCGCTGGAGCAGGCGCAGTGGGCGGCCCTGAATGGCCAGGCGCCGGTGTACACCCAGGCGCTGACCGAAGCCCGGGATGTACTGGTCAGCAACTTCAATCAGGACAATCCGCAGAGCAAGATCATGCTCGAGCGCCTGTCCGAACTGAGCAAGCAGCCGGTGACCGTAGTCACTCCAGACCTGGCCAAGACCCTGAGCGCGGTGCAGGCCTATCTTGAGCGGCGCAACCTCAACGCTGAGGACTCCATCAAGCCTCTGGCCAAACCTGCCGCGAACGCCGCCCAGGAGACCAGCCCATGAAACGCGTCTACGTGATTGTGCTGTTGGTCATCGCCGCTATCGGCTTGCTGGGGCTGGCCATCGCCGAGCATGCGGGCTACGTGCTGATCGCCTACAGCAATTTCCGTTACGAATCGAGTCTGTGGGCGACCCTGGCCCTGGTGGCGCTGATCTGGCTGGTGATCTGGGGCATCAAGCTGCTGGTCGAGCTGGTGATGGTTTCCGGTGGCGTGGTCAATCCCTGGTCGCGCCGCAATCGCAGTCGCCGGGTGCAGATTGCTATCGAACAGGGCCAGATGGACCTGGCCGAAGGTCGCTGGGCCAGCGCGCAAAAGCACCTGTACCGTGCCGCCGAGGCCGAGCGCCAGCCGCTGCTGTACTACCTCGGTGCGGCCCGTGCCGCCAACGAGCAAGGCCATTACGAAGAATGCGACCGGCTGCTGGAGCGGGCGCTGACCCGGCAGCCCCAGGCGGAGTTGGCGGTGGCCTTGAGTCATGCCCAGTTGCAGACCGATCGCGGCGATACCGAAGGCGCCCTGAGCACCCTGCAAGCCATGCACGAGCGTCATCCGCATAGCGTTCAGGTGCTGCGTCAGTTGCAGCGTTTGCATCAGCAGCGTGGCGACTGGTCGGCGCTGATCCGCCTGCTGCCCGAGTTGCGCAAGGACAAAGTGCTGCCGGCCAGCGAGTTGCAGGAGCTGGAGCGTCGGGCCTGGGGCGAGAACCTGAGCCTGGCGGCGCGTCGTGAAGAGGACCAGGTGGCGGGCTTGCAGTCCCTCAATCGCGCCTGGCAGCAACTGACCTCGGCGCAACGCCAGGAGCCGCAACTGGTGCTGGCCTACGCTGAGCAGTTGCGTCAGCTGGGGGCCGGTGCCGAAGCCGAAGAGGCGCTGCGCACCGCCATCAAGCGCAAGTACGAGAGTCATCTGGCGCGGCTTTACGGCCTGGTGCGTGGCAGTGACCCCTCCCGGCAGTTGCAGACCGCCGAGCACTGGTTGAAGGAGCACGCCGACGATCCCGGTCTGTTGCTGACCCTGGGGCGCCTATGCCTGCAGAACAGCCTGTGGGGCAAGGCCCGGGACTACCTGGAAAGCAGCCTGCGTCTGCAGCGCAATCCTGAAACCTGTGCTGAGTTGGCCCGGTTGTTGGCGCAGTTGGGCGATACCGATCGCAGCAACCAACTGTTCCAGGAGGGCCTGGGCATGCTCGACGAGCGTCTGCTGGCGTCACCGTTGCCGGTTCCGGCGCGGGCCTGAAGCGCTGTCAGGGCCGGTTGCCTGTTGCGGGCAACCGGCCTTTCCTTGCCCGGGTTGCACCACTGGCTCGCTGTCTATCGTCGCTCGACTGCGGCATAGCGCTTCTTGAAAGCAGCGAGCGCTTTCTCTACCGTGGCTGCCTGTTTCTTTGTGTTACGGATATCTCATGTCGCTGGCCGGCTCCCGCGTGCTGTTCTCCCTGGTGTTCCTGGTGGGGGCCTTGGCCTCGTGGGCAGCATTCAACCTGCAAACCGGTGGCGGCCTCGAGTCTTGCCCGTTGTGGGGCGTGCAGCGCTTGTTGCTGCTGATGTTCGGCGGCGTCAACCTGCTGGCGGTGGTGCAGGGACCGGGGCGTGTGGGGCGAGCGCTCTACTGGGGGCTGAACCTGGTGCTGGGCCTGCTCGGGGTGATCACCGCCGGGCGTCATGTATTGCTGCAGAACATTCCTTCCGAGCAACTCCTGGCTTGCCTGCCGGACATGTCTTTCATGCTGCGCCAGCTGTCCTGGTGGCAGGCGCTGCAACTGACCTTCATGGGCACCTCGGACTGCGCCGAGGTCACCTGGACGCTGCTGGACATGAGCCTGCCCGAGTGGAGCCTGCTGTTTTTCGTGATCATGCTGATCTTCAGCGGTTACCGTCTGCTGCGCATGACGCGGGCTACACACAGGGCCGAGGCGTTGCCCTGAGTCAGCGTTTGGTGGCAAGGCGCGGATTAAACGCTTGTATGAACTTTATCTCCTGCGTACCTTGATGCTGTTGTCGAGCGGGCATAATCTGGCCCGCACCTGTCACCGGAATTATGTTGCTCGATGCTGTTGTGTCCGACCGGATCCAGAGTCTCCAACAAGGGGGGCGGCGGGCAGACGGCATGACCCATAAGGGAAGAGAGATCACCATGCTCGAAAGTTGTCAGAATGCTCAGGAACGCTGGGGTGGAGTGCATCTGCTGATCGATCGCTGGTTGCAGGAGCGTCACGAACTGGTTCGAGCCTATGATGCGCTGGGCGCCGAGCCCGAGGCGTTGAGCAAGAGCAAGAAGCCGCTTCAGGAATTCTGCGGGATTCTGGTGGATTATGTGTCCGCCGGACATTTTGAAATCTACGAACAGCTGACCAGCGAAGCCAAGGCCTTTGGCGACAAGCGCGGTCTTGAACTGGCCGATACCCTCTATCCGCGTATCGACGTGATCACCGAAAAACTCCTGGCGTTCAACGATCTGTGCGATGCGGGTCAGTGTGTGGCGCAGAAGTTCAAGGAGCTGGGCGGCCTGTTGCACGAACGCTTCGAGCTGGAAGATTGCCTGATCGAAGTGCTGCACAACGCCCATAAGCAGGACGCGGTGGCTCAGGCCTGAATACAGGTTCGAGCATCAGCAAACGGCACGCCCAGGCGTGCCGTTTTTGTTTCTGCGACTCAGCCGGCAACGCCCAGCAATTCAATATCGAACACCAGCGGCGTGTAGGGAGCGATCAGATCGCCCGCGCCTTCGGTGCCATAGGCCTGGTCCGAAGGAATCACCAACCGCCATCTGGCACCGGTGGGCATCTGCGCCAGGGCGATGCGCCAGCCGGCAATCACGCTGTCCAGGCGAAACCATTGAGGCTGTTGTGTCTGATCGAACACGGTGCCGTCAGGCAGGCGCCCGGTGTAGCGCACCTGGACCGAGCCGTTAGGGCTGGCCTTGTTGCCGCTGCCCGGCGCCAGCTCGGTCAGCAGGATGCCGTCAGCCAGCTGGCGCACGCCGGGCTTGGCTTTTTCCTGATCGAGAAACCGTCGTTCGTTTTCCAGCGCCGTCTCGATCTGCGAGCGAGCCGACTGTTCGCTGATCTGCGCTTCGTGCTGGGCCAGGAGCTGTTCGATGCGCTCGCTCTTGAGGGCCAGCGGCTTGCCTTGGTAGGCGGCTTTCAATCCCTCCACCAACGCCTGGATCTGCAGGTCGGGGACTTCGTCGCGCAGCCGTTCGCCGAGGCTCGCGCCCAGGCTGTAGGCAAGATCATGAGCGTCGTTGGGCGGTGCTTGCGCAGCAGCCTGCGCCAGGGGCAAGAACAGGCTCAAGGATAAAAACAGGTAACGCGACATGGGCACTCTCCGGCCTGAGTAGCGGTGGATTATGCCAGCGACAAAGGGCGGGTTGGTGAGCAACTTCGATGGCGGCGAAGAACATTTTCCGTCGCTTGCAACGCCAGGCTTTCGATACTGTCAACATGCCCTAGCGGCGGTAACAGCAGAGGTCTAGTATGAGCCGCAACTCACGTCAGCCAGGAGGTCAACCATGTCGGCCAGTAAGAAGCCTGTAAATACTCCGTTGCATTTGCTCCAACAGTTGTCGGGCAGCCTGCTCGAACATTTGGAAAACGCTTGTTCCCAAGCCTTGGCTGATGCTGAAAAACTGCTCGCCAAGCTGGAAAAACAACGAGGCAAGGCGCAGGAAAAACTGCACAAATCGCGCACCAAATTGCAGGATGCCGCGGCGGCCGGCAAAGCCAAGGCACAAGCCAAGGCCAAGACCGCGGTGAGTGAACTCGAAGACCTGCTGGACGCATTGAAAGAACGTCAGGCCCAAACCCGCAGCTACATCCTGCAACTCAAGCGCGATGCCCAGGAAAGCCTGAAGTTGGCTCAAGGCGTTGGCCGTGTGAAGGAAGCGGTGGCCAAGGCATTGAGCACTCGTGATGCCCAGTCGGACGCAGTGGCGGCGAAGAAGCCGGCAGCCAAGCCTGCTGCCAAAGCGCCAGCCAAATCCGCTGCCAAGCCAGCGGCCAAACCTGCTGCGAAAAAACCGGCCGCCGCCAGCGCCGCCAAACCTGCGGCGAGCAAGTCCGCAACGGCTAAGCCTGCCGCTGCCAAACCTGTTGCCGCCAAGACCGCTGCCGCCAAGCCAGCAGCCAAAACCACCGCCAAGCCTGCTGCCAAACCGGTAGCCGCTAAAGCTGCCGCCAAGCCTGCGGCCAAACCCGCAGCCGCGAAACCCGCTGCCACCAAACCCGCCGCCAAACCTGCAGTAGCCAAAGCCCCGGCAAAAGCTGCGGCCAAGCCTGCCAGCAAACCGGCAGTGGCGGCCAAGCCTGCCGCCGCGGCAGCGAAACCTGCGGCCAAGCCAGCAGCGGCCAAGGCTGCAGCGAAGCCTGCGGCAAAACCTGCTGTGAAAAAACCGGCGGCCGCCAAGCCTGCCGCTGCCAAAACCGCGACTCCAGCGGCCAAGCCGGCTGCACCTGCTGCGGCCAAACCTGCTGCTCCAGCGCCAACAGCTTCTCCAGCTGCTGCGACGAGCACGCCTGCCGCCACGCCTGCACCGGCTGCCGCCGGCACTCCCTCCAGCGCTTCCTAAGCGCCGGTCACCGCGACGCGCAGCACCTGCAGCGCGTCGCGGTTGCGTTCGGCGGCTCCGGCCGCCAATCCCTCAAGCCAGTCTTCCAGGTTCGCTGCCTGAGCGTCGGGCCATGGCCTGGCCTGTTCCTGCAAGCGCAGCAGCAATTGCCGTTCGGCTTCCAGCTCCAGGGTCTTGACCTGTTCGCGCAAGGCGCTCAACTCACTGTCCTCGCGGGCCGCCTGGCGCCAGCGGGTGCGCAAGTCGCGCAAGGGCTGGACCACGTCCCGATCCCAGGGCGCCGCCAGCGCCTGCAACTGCTGCAAACGCTGAGCGTCGCAACTGACACCTCGCTGGCCAAGCCACGCGCCACAGAGCAGCAGGCAGACATTGGCCCCGCTGTCCTGCAGTTGCAGACAGGCCTCCTGCACGCCCGGAAGGGCATAGGTGCCAAGGGAAAAACTCCACAGGTCAGAGGACATAGTGCTACTCGCGCCAGTTGCGAACGAAGCTGGTAGACTCCGCCGCCATTATGATTCGACTTCAGAACCTGACTTTACAGCGTGGTCCGCAACGTCTGCTAGAAGACGCCGAGCTGACCCTGCACGCCGGCCAGAAAGCCGGCCTGATCGGTGCCAACGGCGCCGGCAAATCCAGCCTGTTCGCCCTGCTGCGCGGGGAGCTGCACCCGGATTCGGGTGACTGCTTCCTGCCCGCCGATTGGCGCATTGCCCACATGCGCCAGGAGGTCGATACCCTCGAGCGCCTGGCGGTGGACTATGTGCTCGATGGCGACCTGCGCCTGCGCCAGGTGCAGCGTGACCTGGCGGCTGCCGAAGCGGCCCAGGATGGCGCTGCTCAGGCGCGCTTGCATGCCGAACTGGACAGCGCCGACGGTTATACCGCCGATGCCCGGGCGCGCAAGCTGCTGGCCGGACTGGGCTTCACCAACGAACAGATGGACCGTCAGGTCGGCGACTTCTCCGGGGGCTGGCGGATGCGCCTGAACCTGGCCCAGGCCCTGATGTGCCCGTCGGACCTGTTGCTGCTTGACGAGCCGACCAACCACTTGGACCTCGACGCCATCATCTGGCTGGAAGACTGGCTCAAGGGTTATCCCGGCACTTTGCTGCTGATCTCCCACGATCGGGATTTCCTCGACGCCGTGGTCGATCACGTCGCTCATGTCGATCAGCGCAAGATCACCCTCTATCGCGGTGGCTACAGCGCCTTCGAGCGCGCCCGTGCCGAGCGCCTGGCCCAGCAACAGCAGGCCTACGAGAAGCAGCAGGCGCAGCGCGCGCACATGGAAAGCTACATCGCCCGCTTCAAGGCCCAGGCCACCAAGGCCCGTCAGGCCCAGAGCCGGATCAAGGCCCTGGAGCGCATGGAGGAGCTGTCGGCGGCCCACGTCGATTCGCCCTTCGACTTCACCTTCCGTGAGTCGACGAAGATTTCCAGCCCGCTGATCGACCTCTCCGATGCGCGCCTGGGGTATGGCGAGCGCACGATCCTGGAGAAGGTCAAGCTGCAGCTGACCCCGGGTGCGCGGATCGGTCTGCTGGGCCCTAACGGCGCCGGCAAGTCGACCCTGATCAAGAACCTCTCCGGTGAGCTGCAGCCGCTCTCCGGACGCCTGACCCGGGGCGAGAACACCGTTGTCGGCTACTTCGCCCAGCACCAACTCGACTCCCTGGATTCCAAGGCCAGCCCTTTGCTGCACCTGCAGCGTCTGGCGCCCACCGAGCGCGAGCAGACCCTGCGCGACTTCCTCGGCGGCTTCGACTTCCGTGGCGCGCGCATCGACGAGCCGGTGCTGAATTTCTCCGGCGGCGAAAAAGCCCGTCTGGCCCTGGCGCTGATCGCCTGGGAGCGGCCGAACCTGTTGCTGCTCGACGAACCCACCAACCACCTGGACCTGGAGATGCGCCTGGCCCTGACCATGGCCCTGCAAGAGTTCAGTGGCGCGGTGCTGGTGGTTTCCCACGATCGCCATCTGCTCAAGAGCACCACGGACAATTTCTTCCTGGTGGCCGACGGCAAGGTCGAGGAGTTCGACGGCGACCTGGACGACTACACCCGTTGGCTGGTGGATTACCGCCAGCGCAATGCGCCGGTCAGCAACACGCCGGTCAATCCGGACAAGACCGACAAGAAGGCCCAGCGTCAGGCCGCTGCCGCCCTGCGTCAGCAATTGGCGCCGCACAAGCGCGAGGCCGACAAGCTGGAAGCCGAGCTGGGCAAGGTGCATGAGCGCCTGGCCAAGATCGAGGCCAGCCTCGGCGACAGCGGTCTGTACGAGGCGGCGCGCAAGGATGAGCTGCGCGACTTGCTGGCCGAGCAGGCCAGGCTCAAGACCCGTGAGTCCGAGCTGGAAGAGGCCTGGATGGAGGCCCTGGAGCTGCTGGAAAGCATGCAGGCCGAGCTGGAGGCGCTGTCCTGATGGAAGCGCTGCAGCTGCCGTTGCCGGCGCAGTGGATCGGTCCGTTGTGGATCGGTGTGCAGATCCTGCTGATTCTGCTGGCGGGCTATCTGGCCCAGCGTTTCGTCGCCCGTGGCCTGACCCGCCTGGGTGAGCGTTACCCGTTCCCGCCGCAATTGCTGATGCCCCTGCGCGGCGGCCTGCGCTGGCTGATCATGGGCAGCGCGGTGATCTTCGTCCTGGAGCGCCTGGGGGTTTCCGCCACGGTGCTGTGGACCGCCCTGTCCGGCTTTGTCGCCGTGGCGGCGGTGGCGTTCTTCGCCATGTGGAGCGTGCTCTCCAACCTGCTGTGCGCGATCCTGATCTTCACCGTTGGCCCGTTCCGCCTGGGTGATGTGGTGGAGCTGGTGGACACCGTCGACAAGCCCGGGGTCAAGGGCCGGGTGGTGGCGATCAACCTGCTGTACACCACCCTCATCGAAGCCGAAGAGGCCGGCACCGGCAGCGCCATGGTCCAGGTGCCCAACAGCCTGTTCTTCCAGCGCTCGGTGCGCCGTTGGCGTGGCACCGATGCGCTGCCAGTAGGCGGCGGCGAGAAGTAACGCCTTGCTCTGTGGTTGCTGCCGCAGGCTGCGATGAGGTCCGCAGGACCTTCGGTGCCGCCAGCGCGGTGCCTGCTGCGCAGTCGTTCGCAGCCTGCGGCAGCGGCTAGAGGGGCGTGCGTGACCTTTGGGCGAAAAAAATATGGTCAGCCGCCAAGCAGAGGATTAGCTTAGGCAGTCACGACCAATTCGATCCGAGGTGTGCAATGGTGCTTGAGACATGGCTGGCGTTCTTTGCCGCCAGTTGGGTAATCAGTCTTTCCCCGGGCGCCGGCGCCATTGCGTCGATGTCCTGCGGCCTGCAATACGGTTTCTGGCGCGGTTACTGGAACGCCCTGGGCCTGCAACTGGGCCTGGCCATGCAGATTGCCATTGTCGCCGCCGGTGTCGGCGCCATCCTCGCCGCCTCGGCCACTGCCTTCTATGCCATCAAGTGGTTCGGTGTGGCCTACCTGGTGTACCTGGCGGTCAAGCAATGGCGCGCGCTGCCCAGCGACCTCAGCGATGACGCCGCCATTCGCCCCATCGGCAAGCCCCTGGCCCTGGTGTTTCGCGGCTTCCTGGTGAACATCAGCAACCCCAAGGCCCTGGTGTTCATGCTCGCGGTGCTGCCGCAGTTCATCGATCCGCACGCACCCCTGGTCAAGCAGTACCTGATCCTCGGCGCCACCATGATCGTGGTCGATCTGATCGTCATGGCCGGCTACACCGGGCTGGCGTCCAAGGTCCTGCGCCTGCTGCGCACCCCGGTCCAGCAGCGGCGCATGAACCGCACCTTTGCCGGCCTGTTCCTCGGTGCGGCGGGCTTTCTGGCGACTATCCGCAAAGCGGCGGCCTAGGTTTTCCAGAGACAAAAAAAGGCGACCCACGGGTCGCCTTTTTCATTGGTGCACGGCTTAGCGCAGGATCACCGGCGCGGTGTCCGGCGGCAGGTTGTTGCGCATCGGCGCTTGCCCCGGTTGCTCGTAGCCACCGCGGCCCAGCTGCTCGGCCATCTGCCGGGTGACGTCTTCGCCCAGGGCCTTGGAGACTTCGCGCACCACCCGTGGGCGGTTCAGCGAGACACGGATGTCGCGGCTGTTCACCAGCTTGGTGTCCTGGCCTTCGCCCATGGCGGTGAACGCCGAGGTGATCTCGAAGGTGCGAGTGTTGATCAGGCTGAAGTCCGCCACCAGGGTCAGGCCCAGCACCGCCGAGTAGCTGTTGGTATTGGCCAGCTCGTTGATGTCCTGGGTGAAGTCGATGTCCGACACGGTGCCGAACAGCACGTAGTCGGCACCCTTGAAGTTGCCGGCCTTGATGCGCTTGATGATGTCGTAGACGTTGGTCCTGGACGCGTCGGTGTGGGGCGAACCCTGCACCAGCTGGAACATCCCGGACTTGAGGATCCCGCCCTTGATATCACCGGTGAACTTGCGCAGTTCGCCTTCCTCGATGTAGCTGGTGCTGGCTTCCAGTTCGTTGTAGCTGGCCGAGCCGCTGGAGCTGTAGTAGCCCTCGCGGTAGTTCTGCTGGGCCGAAACCACGTGGATGTATTCCTGCACACGTTCCTGGTAGGCCAGGTCCATGACTGCGACTTTCGGGGCCGCCTGCGCACTGAATGCGCAGGCCAGGGCCAGAATGCCAATCCATGCACGCATTGCTTAGCGCTCCGTGGTCTTGCGGATCTCTTTCTCGTCCATCCACTCGGCCAGACCGCTCTCGACGTCGATCAGTTGCAGGCTGAATTTGTAGAAGACGTCCTTGTAGTCGCTGCTGCGCTTGACGATGGAGCTGATGGAGCCTTCAAGACGGTATTTGGCGGCAATCATGTTGCCAGTCTTGGCCACCGTGGATTTCTTGTACAGGCCGCTCTGGTTCTGCAGCTTGAGCTGGTCGACCTGGCTCTGCATGGCGGTGTTGTCGCTGGCGAAGCGAGCAGTGCCGGACTTCATCAGCTGGGTCTTGATCGAGGTGGTGATCTCGCGGGTGTCGATGTACTCGCTGGTCTTGTTCTTCACGTCGTAGACCTGCACCACCGGGCGACCCTGGAGGATGCCGGACTGGGCCAGGGAGCGGGTCATGGATTCGGCGATCATCTGCAGGTCGGTGGAGCCGAACTCGTTGGTCACCAGTTCCACGGCCTTGCTGTCGCCGTAGCTGATGTTCTTGCCGCCCAGTACCGGGGAGGTGTTGGCGCAACCGCTGGCCAGCAGGGCGACCACGGCGAGGAAGGAAAAGCGTGCAAACATGGAAGTGCTCTCTTGATCGGGTTCAGGGACGGCTTATTGGGTTTTGACTTCCAGGCGGAAGTCGGTGGCCTTGGGCACCGGCGCGATGGCCGGCAGGAAGGTGGCCTGGGCCGCGTACAGGTTGAAGACTTTCCAGCTTTCTTCATCGGCCACCGGGAAGCCGTCGTCGCCCAGCCAGACGAAGCGGTAGTACAGGGTCATGTTGGTGTGGCTGGTGTTGTTCAGCGCCACCTTGACCGTCAGGAAGCCGTTTTCACGGGCGACCCGCATCGCGCCGATGGCGATGTTGTTGAACTTGTTCATCACCACCACCTTGCTCGCGGCGCTGCCGGGAGCAGGAGGTGGCGGGGTGGCGCAACCGGCCAATAGGGCCAGTGCGGCGACAGCGAGAAGCTTCAAGCGCATGAGGGGGCTCCGCTCAAGGACGTTGGTTGCTGGCCATGTTCTGGCCGGCGTTGTTCGGGATGACATGGGCGGCTAGGCCGCTGCTGAACACCTGGTTGCCGACCACCCGCAGGGCGACCACTTGGTAGCGCTGGTCAATCTTGACCTGCACCTGGGTGCCGCCCAGGGCGTTGGGCAGGCTCAGGCTGTGTTCGCCCTGCTTGAGGCGCAGGCGCGTCACCTGGGTGTTGTCCGGCAGGGTGCGCCAGGTACGGGTATCGGCGCCTTCGGTCACCGCCGAAGCCAGGCCCACGGCCAGACCGGCCAGCGGGTTGACTTCGTTGAGGTTCTTTTGCGCCACGCCACGGGTCACGGCGCGCACCGTGGTGCGCAGGATGATCCCCGGCATGTCGTCGCGCAGGGCGCGGCGCGACATGGCGGTGGTGCTGTTGAGCAGGGTCAGGTTGTGTTGCTGGCCGTCGATGCCGATCTGGGCAAAGGTCTGGGTCGAGGTGTCGGCCTTGATCACCGGGAACGACAGCGGGGTGATCACCAGATGGTCGTTGATCGGCAGCGGCAGGGGAATGCGCACCGAGTCGCGGGCCGGGGCCAGGCCGCTCTGTACCACGATCAGCACGTCGCTTTCATCCGCCGCCAGGGCTGGTACCACCGGCGCCTTGGCGGGGGCCTTGGCCGCAGCCTTGCGCTTGGACTTGGCCGAAGACTTGCCCGGGGCTTCGATTTTCACCGGTTCCACGGGGGCGTCCAGGTTCAGCAGGGCCTGTTCCAGCAGCGGGGTGTTGGGGCGCAGTTCGGCAGCCTTGCGGTAGCCGGGGGCGGCCAGGTCCTTCTCGCCCAGGGCTTCGTAGACGAAGCCGGCCAGGTAGTGGCTGAAGGCGCTCTGGTAGCTGTTTTTCAGGTTGACCACGTCCGGGGCGTCAAGGGCTTCCACCGGGTAGCCCTTGAGGTCCTTGTACTCGGTCTTGATCCCTTGCTTCTCGGCTTCGTCCTCGCGCTTGAGGTATTCCTTGTCGCGCAGTTCGGCGATCACCGCTTCGCGCTCGTGGGTCTTCTTGATCGCCATGCGGGCGCCGTCGAAGTCATTGCCGGCCAGCAGGTTCATGGCCATCTGGGTGGTCAGCATGACCTTTTCGTAGTCGTAGCCTTCGTAGCGGCGGACCTTGTCGTTGACCAGGAAGCTGCCGAACTGGGCCAGGTACTTGTCGGTGTCGAGCTTGACCGAATCTTCCCAGCTGGCCACCACCTGATCGGCATGGCCCCAGGCGGCCTGGCTGCCATTGAGGTCACCCTTGGCCCGCAGCAACTCGCCCTTTTCGAAGTAGTAGAGCAGGTCCTTGTCTTCACCCTGGTTGTTCTTTTCCAGCAGGGTCAGGGCGGCATCGAGGTTGCCGGTGCGCAGTTGCTGGTTGGTTTCCTGCAGTTCGCTGTCGTAGCTGCGCAAGGCCGAACAGCCTGCAAGCAAAGTGACTGCGCCGAGGGCAATCGTGGTGAGGGCGCGGGATGCCATGGGTACTTCTTCTTCCCTGAATGAGACAGCCGGGCGTGCGGGTCGGGCTGGACGAACCCACTGGCAGGAGCGCTGGCGATCCTGCCAATTCCTCATAAAAAGAGGAGCTTAAATGCCATTTCGCGATAACGAGGGCGCGGCATTATAGACGTGGTTTTGGGTGGTGTAATGGCTTTTTAGGGTCAGATTGATAGTTGTTAGCCACTATGTGAGCCGCTGCGCATTAACCACCGAACAGGGCGGCCAGCGGCGATCGTTCCTCCGGCGCGGGGGCGATGACGAACAACTGGTCGCCCACTCTGCGCAGGCTGATGACCTGGAAGCGCTGGTCCAGCCTGAAGGGCAATTGCGCGCTCTTGCCCAGGGCCAGCCGGTGCTGGCCTTTCTTCAGGCGCAGACGGGCTACCAGGGTGGTGTCCGGCAGGGTGCGCCAGGTGCGGGTGTCGGCGTCCTCGATCAGCACGTTGAGCCGCTGTTTCTCCTTGGCCCGCTGCGGGTCCTTCTTCAATTGCTGGGCCTGGAAGGCGGCGTAGGACTGGGCGCGGTAGGTGGTGCGCAGGATGATCCCGGGCATGTCGTCGCGCAGGGCCCGGCGCGACATGGCGCTGACGCTGTTGAGGGCGGTCAGCGGCTGTTTGCGACCATTCACGCTGAGCTGCTCCACGGGGCGGGTCGAGGTGTCGGCGAGCATGATCGGGAACGACACCAGGGTCGGGATCGGCTGGCCCTCGATCTCCACGGTGACCGGCAACTGCACCGAGCCTCGGGCCGGCGCCAGGCCGTTCTGCACGATGATCAGCACGTCGCTTTCATCGGCCTTGGCAGTGGGGCGATCGAGGCTGCGCAGGGCTTGTTCCAGCAACGGCGTATGGGGGCGCAGCTCGATTGCCTGGCGATAACCGGCGGCGGCCAGGCCCCGTTCGCCCAGGGCTTCGTAGAGGTAGCCGGCCAGGTAATGGCTGAAGGCGCTCTGGTAGCTGTTCTTCAGCTCCAGCACTTCGGGGGCGTCCAGGGTCGCCACCGGATAACCGTGCAAATCCTGGTAGCGCACGTTGATGCCCTGGCTGTGGGCCTGTTCTTCGAGCTGCAGGTACTGCTTGTCCCGCAACTCGGCGATCAGCGCCTCGCGCTCGTGGGTCTTCTTGATCTCGATGCGCGCGCCGTCGAAGTCCTGCAGGGCCAGGTGGTTGATCGCCATCTGGGTGGTCAGCATGACCTTTTCGTAGTCGTAGCCCTCGTAGCGTCGGACCTTGTCGTTGATCAGGTAGCTGCCGAACTGGGCCAGGTACTTGGCGCTGTCGAACTTCACCGACTCTTCCCAGGTGAACAGCACCCGGTCGGCCCGGCGCCAGGCCAGCTGGCTGCCGATCAGGTCGCCCTTGGCCCGCAGCAGTTCGCCTTTCTCGAAGTAATAGAGCAGGTCCTTGTCTTGCCAGGGATTGTGCTGTTCCAGCAGGGCCAGGGCGCCGTCGACGTTGCCAGCCTGCAGTTGCTGGTTGGTCTGTTGCAGTTCCAGGTCGTAGTTGCGAAAGATCGAACAGCCGCTCAGCAGCAGGATCGACAGCAGCAAGGAGATAAGGCAGCGGGTCATAGATGGTGGTTCTTCCCTGAACGTGACCTGCAAGAGGTGGCGCATTATCAGGGGCAGACAGTGGGCAGGGAAGGGCTATCGGGTCCTGGTGGCGGATGCGGGGCGCCTGTCGCGTGGCCGGCAGCTGGGCGCCGTTGGGCAGGCGCTGGTCAGCGGAAATGTTTCAACAGACGGATAAGCCTTGAGTGAAACTCATTGGGAGTGAACAATATGTTACTTCGTATTTCCATTTGAGATTCGTTCATGACTGGCCCTTCCCGTTTACTGGCATTGCTGGTGCTGCCGGTACTCGCGCTCTGCAGCTTCAACCTGCTGGCCGATACCGTCGATGGCGCGCCCAAGGCCTTGCATCTGCTGGATTACATCGGCGCCGATTACCCGCCCACGGTTGAAGCCGGCAAGGTCGTCGACGAGTCCGAATACCGCGAACAGGTGGAGTTTCTCGGGGTCTTGCAAGGGCTGATCGCCGAGCTGCCGGCCAAACCGGAGAAGGCCGAGCTGGAGCAGGGCATCGCCGCTTTGCGCAAGGCGGTGGAGGATCGGCTCGAGGGGGCTCAGGTGGCCCGTCTGGCGCGGCAGATGGGAGCCAAGCTGGCGGTGGCCTATGAGGTCAGCCAGGCGCCGGTCATTACCCCGGACCCGAGCCGCGGTGCGCCGCTGTATGCCCAGCACTGCTCGGTGTGCCACGGCGAAAAAGGCGCCGGCGATGGTCCGGCCGGCGTTGGCATGACTCCGCCACCGGCCAATCTGCGGGATGCCGAGCGTCTTGATCGCCTGAGCCTGTACGCGGTCTACAACACCCTGGGGCTGGGTGTTGAAGGCACGGACATGCCGGCCTTTGCCGATCAGCTGGATGACCGCCAACGTTGGGACCTGGCCACTTACATCGCCGGGTTCAGCGCCGATCCGGCGGCGGCCAAGGGCGAGCAAGGCTTCAACCTGGCCGACCTGGCCCGGCAGACGCCCGCCGAAGTCCTGGCCGCCCAAGGCCCGCAGGCCGCCGCCACCTTCCGCGCCCAGCGGGCGCAGCCGCCTCAGGTCAAGCGGGGTCCGGGGCAGTTGCTGGACTACACCGCCTCGACCCTGGACAAGAGTCTTGCGGCCTATCGCAACGGCGATCATGAACAGGCCTATGACCTGTCGGTAGCGGCGTACCTGGAAGGTTTCGAGCTGGTGGAAAGCTCCCTGGACAACGTCGATGCCACGGTGCGCAAGGACACGGAAAAGGCCCTGATGGCCTACCGTCAGTCGTTGCAGGACGGCTTGCCGGTGGCTCAGGCCGAGCAGCGCCTGGACGCGGCCAAGGCCAAGCTCAAGGAGTCTGCCGGGCTTCTGGGCGGCGACAGCCTGAGCTGGTCGCTGAGCTTTATCTCCGGCTTGCTGATCCTGCTGCGCGAGGGGCTGGAAGCGATCCTGGTGCTGGCGGCCATCCTCGCCTTCCTGCGTAACACCGGCCAGCAATCGGCGGTGCGCAGCGTCAACGTCGGCTGGGGCCTGGCGTTGCTGGCGGGCCTGGGCACCTGGGCTCTGGCGGCTTACGTGATCGACGTCAGCGGTTCCCAGCGCGAGCTGCTGGAAGGTGCTACCGCGCTGTTCGCCAGCGTCATGGTGCTGTGGCTCGGGGTGTGGATGCATGATCGCCGGCATGCGGCGGCCTGGCAGGACTACATCAAAAGCAGCCTGGTGGGCGGCGGCGGGCGTTTCGGCTTTGCCGTGCTGGCGTTCTTCTCGGTGTATCGCGAGCTGTTCGAAGTGATCCTGTTCTACGAAACCCTGTGGCTGCAGGCCGGCCCCGCCGGACACAACGCGGTGCTGGCCGGTGGCGCCACCGCCCTGGTGCTGCTGGTGGGCCTGGCCTGGGTGATCCTGCGGGGTTCGGCCAAGCTGCCGCTGGCGCTGTTCTTCGGCATCAACGCGGCGTTGCTCTGCGCCTTGTCGGTGGTGTTTGCCGGGCACGGGGTCAAGGCCCTGCAGGAAGCCGGTATCTTCGGCACCCGGCCAGTGCCGTTCTTCGACTTCGACTGGCTGGGGATTCACGCCGACGCTTACTCGCTGGGTGCCCAGGCGGTGGCCATCCTGGCGATCGTGGTGCTTTATAGTCGCAGTCGCCTGAGTGAGAAGCGGCGCTTGCAGGCTTCTTGACGCTGCGCGGTTGATCGCGGGCAAGCCACTCCTGCACGGGGTGGCTTGCCCGTTTTGCATTCTGGAAGGAGAACACTCGATGCGTGTGTGGATCGATGCCGACGCTTGCCCTAAGGCGGCCAAGGAGCAGGTGGTGCGCTTTGCCTTGAAGCGTCAGTTCGAGGTGGTGCTGGTGGCCGGGCAGGCGCAGATCAAGCCGGCGTTTGCCTGCGTCCGGTTGATCGTGGTGCCCAGCGGCCCGGATGCCGCCGACGATTACCTGGTGGAGCACGCGGTGCCGGGCGAATTGGTGATCTGCAGCGATGTGCCGCTGGCCGACCGCCTGGTGAAGAAGGGCGTGGCCGCTCTGGACCCGCGGGGCAAGGAGTTCGACGCGCAGAACATGGGCGAGCGCCTGGCGGTGCGTAATCTGTTTACCGATCTGCGGGAGCAGGGGCAGGTCAGCGGCGGGCAGGCGCCCTATGGCGATCGGGAGAAGCAGGCATTTGCCAATGCGCTGGATCGGATTCTGACCCGGCTGTCGCGTCAGGCCTGAAGGGCCTGATGTGCCGAGCAATCCTTTGGCTGTGTGCAGCCGGCGGGGAGCCGGCTGCAGTGGGGTATTCCGGTGTGCGGCCGTTTTGCGGCCCGGCTTGAGCCCCTGTCCTCGCCACAGGAGGTTGTCCTTGTGGCGGGGCGGTTATTCGCCTTCGTGGGTCAGTTCCAGCACCCGGTCCACCAGCTTGTTGATGCCCGAGGCGGCTTCGCTGATCGATTGCGCCAGCATGTAGGCCGGTGTGCTTACCAGTTTGCGCGCGGTGTCTTCGACGATGTCGCCCACCGCGCATTCGGCGTGGCTGGCGCCCATCTTGCCCAGGGCCGCGGCGGTGTCGGCATCGTTGCCGATGGTGCAGGTCACGCCCGGACCGTAGATCTTCGCCGCCAGGGCCGGGGCGATGCACATCAGGCCCACCGGCTTGCCGGCTTCGGCAAAGGCCTCGGCCAGGGCCAGGACGTCGGCCTGGACCGTGCAGGCCGCACCTTCGGTGGCGAAGCTGGACAGATTCTTGGCGGCGCCGAAGCCGCCGGGAATGATCAGCGCGTCGAAATCCTCGACGTTGGCTTCAGCCAGGTCCTTGACCTGGCCACGGGCAATGCGCGCCGATTCCACCAGCACGTTGCGGGTTTCGGCCATGGTTTCACCGGTCAGGTGGTTGAGCACATGCATCTGCGGGATGTTCG
This sequence comes from Pseudomonas protegens, assembly GCF_013407925.2. NCBI lineage: Bacteria > Pseudomonadati > Pseudomonadota > Gammaproteobacteria > Pseudomonadales > Pseudomonadaceae > Pseudomonas > Pseudomonas protegens. The sequence goes on from NZ_CP060201.1 coordinate 3,525,799, forward strand.
GGGCAAAGCACTGCACCTGGGCACCACGCTGGTCGAGGCGCAGCAGGGTGATCACGCTCTCGTGGATCTCGGCACCGTCGAACACGCCGCAACCGGAAAGGATCACTGCAACTTTTTTGCTCATGGTTGTTTCTCCAGGTTAAGGGTGCCGACAGCATGCCAAAGGACGGGCGTGTCACTCCACCGGTGTGGTCGAAGCCTTGGTCTTGTCCTGCGCGGCGGCTTGTTCGGCCTCGTAGACCTGCTTGGCCAGGCGGGCGTTCTTGAAACGCCGGCGCAACCACAGGCCGAAGCCCAGCACCAGCAGGGCGCCCAGGACCCACAGCTCGTACTTCTTGATACTGCCGAGCATGCCTTCCATGACCGCGCCGAAATGGTAGGCGGCCTGGGCCAGGGCCACGGCCCAGACGGCCGCGCCAATACCGTTGAGCAGCAGATAGCGGCCCGGCGGATAGCCGGACAGGCCTATGGCCACCGGCATCACGGTGCGCAGGCCATAGACGAAGCGGAAGCTCAGCACCCAGATATCCGGATGCTTGCGGATATGCTCCAGCGCCCGATCGCCCATCATTTGCCAGCGCGGCTTGCGCGCCAGCAGCTTGCGGCCATGCTTGCGCCCCAGGAAGTACCACAGCTGGTCACCGGCGTAGCTGCCGAGGAAGGCGACGATCATCACCAGCTTGATATCCATGTACTCGCGGAACGCAAGAAACCCGGCAAGAACCAGAATGGTTTCACCTTCGAAAAACGTGCCGAGAAAGAGGGCGAAGTAGCCGAAATCCTGAAGAAATTGTTGGAGCATTGTCTGGATGCTGGCGAAATGAACGCGCAGCCTACCCCTTCGACGACGTTCGGGAAAGTATCGAAATGTGTCTCGACGTGAACAATTGCGCCAATAACAATGAGTGTTGCTGCCGGTCAACGGCTTGAGCACAACTGTCATCTGTTCGTCATAATGCCCGCTTATAACTGTTCCGCTCGCCCGCCCGCGCGGGCCCTGGAGTCCGCCGTGAGCTTTACCCCTGCCAGCCGCCTGTTCCCAGCCACTCGTCTGCGGCGTAACCGTCGCGATGAATTCTCTCGCCGCCTGGTGCGTGAAAACCGGCTGAGCGTCGATGACCTGATCCTGCCGGTATTCGTGCTTGACGGTGAGAACCGTCGCGAGGCGGTGGCGTCGATGCCCGGGGTCGAGCGCCTGACCATCGACCTGCTGCTGGAAGAGGCGGCGCACTGGGTCGAGTTGGGGATTCCGGCCCTGGCGCTGTTTCCGGTGACCCCGGCCGGGCTCAAGTCCCTGGATGCGGCCGAGGCCTGGAATCCCGAGGGCATCGCCCAGCGCGCCACCCGCGCCTTGCGCGAGCGCTTTCCGGCACTGGGGGTGATCACCGATGTGGCCCTCGACCCGTTCACCACCCATGGCCAGGACGGCATTCTCGACGAACACGGCTACGTGCAGAACGACATCACCGTCGATGCCCTGGTGCGTCAGGCCCTGTCCCACGCCGAGGCTGGCGCCCAGGTGGTGGCGCCTTCGGACATGATGGACGGGCGGGTCCAGGCGATCCGCGAAGCCCTGGAGCTGGCGGGGCACGTCAACGTGCGGATCATGGCCTACTCGGCCAAGTACGCCAGCGCCTACTATGGCCCCTTCCGCGATGCGGTGGGTTCGGCGCTGAACCTGGGCAAGGCCGACAAGGCCTCCTACCAGATGGACCCGGCCAACGGTAACGAAGCCCTGCATGAAGTGGCGGCGGACCTGGCGGAAGGGGCGGACATGGTCATGGTCAAGCCAGGCATGCCGTACCTGGATATCCTTTTTCGGGTCAAGGATGAATTCAAGGTGCCGACCTTTGTCTATCAGGTCAGCGGCGAATACGCCATGCACATGGCGGCGATCCAGAATGGCTGGTTGGGTGAAGGGGTTATTCTTGAATCCCTGACCGCTTTTAAACGTGCAGGTGCCGATGGCATCCTGACTTACTTTGCCGTTCGTGCTGCTCAATTGTTACGAGAGCAAAAATAGCCCTCCCAGGAACACGCGATGAATACTGAAGGACTCTCAGAAGTTGCCGTAAAAGACGCTCAGCCGGTGGTCGAGCCAGTGGTTGAAACCCCGCCGGAGCTGGAACCCGCGCCCGCGGTGGCCGAGGCGCCGCCGGCGCCGGCCATTGTCATCCCCAACCTGGATGACAGTAGCCTGTACATTCACCGCGAGCTGTCGCAGTTGCAGTTCAACATCCGCGTGCTGGAACAGGCGCTGGACGAGTCCTACCCGCTGCTGGAGCGTCTGAAGTTCCTGCTGATCTTCTCCAGCAACCTGGACGAGTTCTTCGAGATCCGCGTCGCCGGTCTGAAGAAGCAGATCACCTTCGCCCGTGAGCAGGCGGGCGCCGACGGCTTGCAGCCGCATCAGGCGCTGGCGCGGATCAGCGAGCTGGTGCACGGTCACGTCGACCGCCAGTACGCGATCCTCAATGACATCCTGTTGCCGGAACTGGAGAAGCACCAGATTCGCTTCATCCGTCGCCGCTACTGGACCACCAAGCTCAAGACCTGGGTCCGCCGCTACTTCCGCGACGAGATCGCGCCGATCATCACCCCGATCGGCCTGGACCCGACGCACCCGTTCCCCTTGCTGGTGAACAAGAGCCTGAACTTCATCGTCGAGCTGGAAGGCATCGATGCCTTCGGTCGCGATTCGGGTCTTGCGATCATCCCGGCGCCGCGCCTGCTGCCGCGGATCATCAAGGTGCCGGAAGAAGTCGGCGGCCCTGGCGACAACTATGTGTTCCTCTCGTCGATGATCCACGCCCACGCCGATGACCTGTTCCAGGGCATGAAGGTGAAAGGCTGCTATCAATTCCGCCTGACCCGTAACGCCGACCTGGCGGTGGACACCGAGGACGTCGAAGACCTGGCCCGCGCCCTGCGCGGCGAGCTGTTCTCCCGTCGCTACGGTGACGCGGTGCGTCTGGAAGTGGCCGACACCTGCCCCAAACACCTGTCGGACTACCTGCTCAAGCAGTTCAACCTGCACGAGACCGAGCTGTATCAGGTCAATGGCCCGGTGAACCTGACGCGGCTGTTCAGCATCACCGGCCTGGACAGCCACCCGGAACTGCAATACACCCCGTTCACCCCGCAGATCCCCAAGCTGCTGCAGAACAGCGAGAACATCTTCAGCGTCATCAGCAAGCAGGACATCCTGCTGCTGCACCCGTTCGAATCCTTCACCCCGGTGGTCGACCTGCTGCGCCAGGCCGCCAAGGACCCGCACGTGCTGGCGGTACGCCAGACCCTGTACCGCAGTGGCGCCAACTCGGAGATCGTCGACGCCCTGGTGGATGCGGCGCGCAACGGCAAGGAAGTCACCGCGGTGATCGAACTGCGTGCGCGGTTTGACGAAGAGTCCAACCTGCAGATGGCCAGCCGCCTGCAAGCGGCCGGCGCGGTGGTGATCTACGGCGTGGTGGGCTTCAAGACCCACGCCAAGATGATGCTGATCCTGCGTCGCGAGGCCGGCGAGATCGTGCGTTATGCGCACCTGGGCACCGGCAACTACCACGCGGCCAACGCCCGTCTGTACACCGACTACAGCCTGCTGACCTCCGACGACGCCTTGTGCGAAGACGTCGGCAAGCTGTTCAGCCAGCTGATCGGCATGGGCAAGACCCTGCGCATGAAGAAGCTGCTGCACGCACCCTTCACCCTGAAGAAGGGCATGCTCGACATGATCGCCCGGGAGACTCAGTTCGCCCTGGACGGCAAGCCGGCGCACATCATTGCCAAGTTCAACTCGCTGACCGATCCGAAGATCATCCGCGCCTTGTACAAGGCCAGCCAGTCCGGCGTGCGCATCGATCTGGTGGTGCGTGGCATGTGCTGCCTGCGTCCGGGGATTGCCGGGGTCTCGCACAACATCCATGTGCGTTCGATCATCGGCCGCTTCCTGGAGCACACCCGGGTGTTCTACTTCCTCAACGGCGGCGAGGAGCAGATGTTCCTTTCCAGCGCCGACTGGATGGAGCGCAACCTCGACAAGCGGGTCGAGACCTGCTTCCCGGTGGAAGGCAAGAAGCTGATCCTGCGGGTCAAGAAAGAGCTGGAAAGCTATCTCACCGATAACACCCACAGCTGGAGCCTGCAGTCCGACGGCCGTTACATCCGCAACACGCCGACCGGCAACCAGAACCCGCGCAGCGCCCAGGCGACCTTGCTGGAGCGTCTTGGCAGCCCGGTGTTGCCGGTGCGCTAAGCGCCTCAAGCGTCGTAGCTAATAAAAAGGCCAGCCCGATCATCGGGCTGGCCTTTTTATTGTGGCTTGCAAGAGGCTGTAGGAGCTGGCTTGCCAGCGAAGACGTCCCTGCGAGTGATGCAAGGTTTCGCGGCCTGTTCGCCGGCAAGCCGGCTCCTACAGGTCCGTGGCAGGGTCAGCGGACGTTGAGCACGATGCCGACCCGGGTCAGCCATTCGGCTTCCAGGGCGAAATCGGCCTGGGTCAGCTGGTTTTCATCCAGCCAGTGTTCCGGGAACTCCACGTCCAACTGATCGCCGCTGGCGCGCAGGCTCACCTGGGGCATCTGCTGGGTGCCGCGGATGTGGTGGAACAGGATGGCAAAGCGCAGCAGCACGCACAGACGGATCAGCTTGATGCCGTCGTCGCCGAACTCGGCGAATTTTTCCTTGGGAATGTTGCGGCGGTGGCCACGCACCAGCAGCGCCAGCATCTGCTGGTCTTCCCGGGAGAAGCCGGCCAGGTCCGAGTGCTCGATCAGGTAGGCGCCGTGCTTGTGGTAGTGGTAGTGGGCGATATCCAGGCCCACTTCGTGGACCTTGGCGGCCCAGCCCAGCAGTTCGCGCCAGACGCCGTCTTCCAGGTCCCAGTCCGCGGCGACCTGGTCGAAGGCGCGCAGGGCCTTGCCCTCGACGCGCGAGGCCTGTTCCAGGTCGACGTGGTAGCGCTCCATCAGCGAGCTGAGGGTGCGTTCGCGGACGTCTTCGTGGTGGTGACGACCCAGCAGGTCGTAGAGCACGCCTTCACGCAGGGCGCCTTCGCAGTGGTCCATGCGTTGCAGTTCCAGGGCGTCGAAGATGGCTTCGAGAATCGCCAGGCCCGCCGGGAAGATCGCCCGGCGGTCGGGCTTGATGCCTTCGAAGTCGATCTTCTCGGCATCCCCCAGCTTGAACAGCTTTCGCTTGAGCCAGGCCAGGCCCTCGGCGTTGACCTCGCCACTGCCCTGGCCGCCGGCCTTGAGGGCCAGGCCGATGGCGCGGATGGTTCCGGACGAGCCGATGGCTTCGTCCCAGGTCAGGCGATGCAGGGCATGTTCGATGCTCATGATCTCCAGGCGCGCGGCGGTGTAGGCCTGGGCGTAGCGGGCCGGGGTGATCTTGCCGTCGCGGAAGTAGCGCTGGGTAAAGCTCACGCAACCCATCTGCAGGCTCTCGCGCAGCAGGGGCTCGAAGCGCTGGCCGATGATGAATTCGGTACTGCCGCCGCCGATGTCGGCCACCAGGCGCTTGCCCGGGGTATCGGCGAGGGTGTGGGACACCCCGAGGTAGATCAGGCGGGCCTCTTCACGGCCGGAGATGACCTCCACCGGGTGGCCGAGGATCTCTTCGGCGCGGCGAATGAACTCGCCACGGTTGCGCGCCTCGCGCAGGGCGTTGGTGCCGACGATACGCACGGTGCCCGGCGGCATGCCGTTGATCAGTTGGGCGAAGCGCTTGAGGCAGTCGAGCCCGCGCTGCATGGATTCTTCGTTGAGCTGGCGTTCTTCGTCGATGCCGGCGGCCAGTTGAACCTTTTCTCCGAGCCGCTCGAGAATGCGGATTTCACCGTTCCGGGCCTTGGCCACGACCATGTGAAAGCTGTTGGAGCCCAGATCGATCGCGGCGATCAGGGACAGATTCTTGGCTTGGGATTGGGGCATGGTTGGGGGTCTCGGTCGATAACCTCGCCATCCTGCCACGATCAACGGCCTGCGCCAACGCGCAGTGTCCAATGCGTTGATTCAACGCACAAAACCCGTGGCAGGCGATGCTCTCGCTGTTTGCCGGCCAGCCGGCTGTTGCGAACGAGCCGCCTCAAGCCGGCTCGGTGCTGCCGATGAAGTTCGCCAGTTCGGCGGTCTGCGGGTTGGCGAACAGTAGTTTCGGATCGCCCACTTCGTGGACCTTGCCCTGGTGCATGAACACCAGTTTGTCGCCGACCTCCCGGGCAAAGCGCATTTCATGGGTGACCATGATCAGGGTCATGCCGTCCCGGGCCAGCTGGCGCACCACGCTGAGCACTTCATTGACCAGCTCCGGATCCAGGGCCGAGGTGATCTCGTCGCACAGCAGCACCTTGGGCGACATCGCCAGGGCCCGGGCAATGGCGACCCGTTGCTGCTGGCCGCCGGACAGCCGATCTGGAAACGCATCGAACTTCTCCGCCAGGCCGACCCGGGCCAGCATCTGCCGCGCCAGCTCGGCAGCCCGGGCCTTGGGCACCTTTTGCACCACTTGCGGGGCGAGCATCACGTTCTCGCCCACGCTCAGGTGAGGGAACAGGTTGAACTGCTGGAACACCATGCCGACCTTCTGACGCAGGCTGCGCAGATCGGCGCGGGCGGCGTCCAGGTATTCGCCGTCGACCTCGATCACCCCGTCGTTGATCGACTCCAGGCCGTTGAGGGTGCGCAGCAGGGTGCTCTTGCCCGAGCCGCTGCGCCCGATGATCGCCACCACCTGGCCTTCCTCGATGCTCAGGTCGATGCCTTTGAGCACATGGTGGTCGCCGTAGTATTTATGCAGGGCGGAAATTCTAAGCAGAGGCATGCAGTCTCCTTTCCAGGTAGCGGGCACTGAGGGACAGGGGGTAGCAGAGCAGGAAGTAACCGAGGGCCACCAGGCCGTAGACCATGAAGGGCTCGAAGGTGGCGTTGGCCAGCATGCTGCCGGTCTTGGTCAGCTCGGTGAAACCGATGATCGAGGTCACCGCGGTGCCTTTGACCACTTGCACCGAGAAGCCCACGGTGGGCGCCACGGCGATACGCAGCGCTTGCGGCAGGATTACGTAGCGCAGTTGCTCATAGGAATTGAGCGCCAGGCTCGACGAGGCTTCCCACTGCCCATGGGGAATCGACTCGACGCAACCGCGCCAGATCTCCGCCAGGTAGGCGCTGGTGAACAGGGTCAGGGCGATGGCGGCGGCCAGCCAGGGCGAGATATCCACACCCAGCAGGGCGATGCCGAAGAACACCAGGAACAGCTGCATCAGCAGCGGTGTGCCCTGGAACAGTTCTATATAGAGGCGGGCGCAGGAGCGGGCCCAGCCCTTGTCGGAGATTCGCAGGGTCATGACCAGCAGGCCGATCAGGCCGCCGCCGACAAAGGCCACCAGGGACAGCAGCAGCGTCCATTGCAGGCCGCTGAGCAGGTTGCGCAGGATGTCCCAGAAACTGAAGTCGCTCATCGGCTGTTCCTCAGGATGTAGCGCTGGCCGATCCAGTTCAGCCACTGGCGGATCAGCAGGGCCATGCACAGGTAGATCAGGGTGGTCAGGGCGTAGGTTTCAAAGGCGCGGAAGTTGCGCGACTGGATGAAGTTGGCGGCGAAGCTCAGCTCTTCGGTGGCGATCTGCGAGCACACCGCAGAACCCAGCATGACGATGATGATCTGGCTGCACAGGGCCGGCCAGACCTTGCCCAGGGCCGGTAGCAGTACTACGTGGCGAAACGCCTCGAAGCGGCTCATGGCCAGGGCCGCGGCGGCTTCCAGCTGGCCCTTGGGAATCGCCTGGATGCCGGCGCGGATGATTTCCGTGGAATAGGCGCCGAGGTTGATCACCATGGCCAGCACCGCCGCCTGCCACTCGGAAATCTGCAGGCCCAGGGACGGCAGGCCGAAGAAGATGAAAAACAACTGCACCAGGAACGGGGTGTTGCGGATCAGCTCGACGTAGACGCCGAAGATCGTCGCCAGGGGCTGAATCCGCCAGGCCCGCACCAGGGCGCCAATGATCCCCAGGCTGACCCCGAGCAAGGTGCCGATGGCGGTCAGCTCCAGGGTGAACAGCGCGCCGCGCAGCAGCAGGCCGGTGTTTTCCAGCACCGGCAGGAAGTCGAACTGATAAGCCATGCTCAAGCTCCGGGCGGGCGGTCAAAGGTCGGCCGGCAGCGGCTCCTTGAGCCACTGCTGGGAGTTCTTCTCCAGGGCGCCGTCGGCCTTGGCGGCCGTGAGGATCTGGTTGACCTTGTCCAGCAGCTCCGGCTGGTTCTTGTTCACCCCGACGTAGACCGGCGAGTCCTTGAGCTTGATCTTCATCGCCGGGATGCGTTTCGGATTGCGCTGGCTGATGGCGACCATCACCACGTTGCCGCTGGCGATCAGGTCGACCTGGCCGGCGAGGTAGGCGGCGATGGTCGAGTTGTTGTCCTCGAAGCGCTTGATGGTCGCGCCCTGGGGCGCCACGGCGGTCAGTTCGATGTCCTCGATGGCGCCGCGGGTGACGCTGATGGTCTTGCCCTTGAGGTCGCCGAGGCTGGCGATGGCCGCGTCGGGCGGGCCGAACACCGCGAGGTAGAAGGGCGCGTAGGCTTTCGAGAAGTCGATGACCTTTTCCCGCTCGGGGTTCTTGCCGAGGCTGGAAATCACCAGGTCGACCTTGCCGGTGGTGAGGAACGGGATGCGGTTGGTGCTGTTGACCGGGGTCAGCTCCAGCTTGACCTTGAGTTGCTCGGCCAGCAGGCGTGCGGTGTCGATGTCCAGGCCGCGGGGCTGCATGTCCGGGCCCACCGAGCCGAACGGCGGGAAATCCTGGGGCACGGCCACCTTGAGGGTGCCGCGGGCGATCACCTCGTCCAGGGCGCTGGCCTGGGCCGGGGCCTGGCTCAGCAGCAGGCTGGCGAACAGGGCAGAGAGCAGGGCGCAACAGCGTTTGGTCATGGCGAATCTCCGCAAGTCTTGGGAAGTGAATGCTGTGTGGCGACAGAGCACAGGCCATGCCAAGACCCGGAAAAGGCCGTGGAACTGCGGTTTGCAGTGGCTTTTCGGTCTTACTGGTCTGAACAGTTGGAGGCCTTTTCGCACCTGGATCGAGCATCGCGGGGCCGCGCCGAACCCCCGTGGGGCACGACTTGCCGGGTTCGGCGAATAGCTTTACAAGGGAGCTTTTCCCGCACCGGTCAGCCGCCAATCCATGAACTCGATCACCCGTGCCGTACCCGAAGTGGCCCTGCAAGCCATTCGCCAATTGATCACCGAACGGGGCTTCGGTCCGGGGGATGCGCTGCCCTCGCAGCGGGAGCTGGCGGTGCAACTGGGGGTCAGCCGGGCGTCGCTGCGCGAGGCCTTGTCATCCTTGAGCGCCCTGGGGCTGATCAGTGTGCAGCCGGGCAAGGGGGTGTTCGTCCAGGCGCCGGAAACCCTGCCTGCCGGTGCCGGATTGAGCTGGCCGTTCGCCGCCCAGGCTTCGCCTGTGGATATCTTTCAGTTGCGTTATGCCCTGGAGGGGTTCGCTGCGGGCCTGGCGGCGGTGACCCTGACCGCCGATGAGCTGGATGTGCTGGAAGACAATGTGCAGGCCATGCGCCGTGAGTTGCGGGCCGGGGATTTCGAGGCGGCGGCGCGGCTGGACTTCGAGTTTCACCAGAAGATCCTCCTGGCCAGCGGCAATCAGGCGATGCTGAGCATCCTCAGCGCCAGTGCCGAGATCTTTCTGGAGAGTCAGAAGCTACCGTTCATCCGCCCCGAGCGGGCCATGGAAACCTGGCAAGAGCATCGCAAGATCCTCCGGGCCCTGGTCCGGCACGCTTGCGGAGCGGCGCAAAAGGCCATGCAGGAGCATGTGCGCAATGCGGCCCTGCGCACTGGAATCGCCTTCGTCACCCCCGCATCTTCCTGAGCTGAGCTATACCCAAACTCATGGGTCACCATAGTGAGAGTCAATCATCTCCGGCTTCCTGAACGCGGGAAGGGCAGATATGATGGGCCACGTTTTTTTGCTTACAACCTGGAGAATTCCATGAGCAGCGATCTTATCAAACACGTCAGCGACGCCAGCTTCGAGGCCGACGTACTCAAAGCCGAAGGCGCTGTACTGGTCGACTACTGGGCTGAGTGGTGCGGCCCATGCAAAATGATCGCTCCGGTTCTGGACGAAATTGCTGAAACCTACAAAGGCAAACTGACCGTCGCCAAGCTGAACATCGACGAAAACTCGGAAACCCCGGCCAAGCACGGCGTGCGTGGTATCCCGACTCTGATGCTGTTCAAGAACGGCAACGTCGAGGCCACCAAGGTCGGCGCACTGTCCAAGTCGCAATTGGCCGCTTTCCTCGACGCCAACATCTAAGCGTCGATTTCAGTGCCCTGGAAAAGCCCCGCAAAATGCGGGGCTTTTTCGTAATTGAGGGCTAGACGCTCCGAAACTCAGGTGTTACATTCGGCCCCGCACTGGTTTCTCCAGTGCCCCCTGCAAGCTGTCGCCGACGCTCTCCTTTTCGAATAAGTACGCGATCCTGTCGCCTTCTCTGCGGCGCGGCCTCATTAAGCCAAAAGCTTAATTTCCCCCCTCTATAAATGATTACGTCATTCCTATATGAATCTGACTGAACTCAAGCAAAAGCCGATTACCGAACTGCTCGAATTGGCCGAACAGATGGGCATAGAAAATATGGCCCGTTCGCGCAAGCAGGACGTGATTTTCTCCCTGCTGAAAAAGCACGCGAAAAGCGGTGAGGAAATCTCCGGTGATGGCGTGCTGGAGATCCTCCAGGACGGCTTCGGCTTCCTCCGCTCCTCCGACGCCTCCTACCTGGCCGGCCCGGACGATATCTACGTCTCGCCAAGCCAGATCCGTCGCTTCAACTTGCGCACCGGTGACACCATCGTTGGCAAGATCCGCCCTCCCAAGGAAGGCGAGCGTTACTTCGCGCTGCTCAAGGTCGATACCATCAACTACGACCGCCCCGAGAACGCCAAGAACAAGATTCTGTTCGAAAACCTGACGCCGCTGTTCCCGACCGTGCGCATGAAGATGGAAGCCGGCAACGGTTCCACCGAAGACTTGACCGGTCGTGTCATCGACCTGTGCGCGCCGATCGGTAAAGGCCAGCGTGGTCTGATCGTTGCTCCGCCGAAGGCGGGCAAGACCATCATGCTGCAGAACATCGCCGCGAACATCACCCGTAACAACCCAGAAGTTCATCTGATCGTGCTGTTGATCGACGAGCGTCCGGAAGAAGTGACCGAGATGCAGCGCACCGTGCGCGGCGAAGTGGTCGCCTCCACCTTCGACGAGCCGCCAACCCGTCACGTGCAAGTGGCCGAGATGGTGATCGAGAAGGCCAAGCGCCTGGTCGAGCACAAGAAGGACGTGGTGATCCTGCTGGACTCCATCACCCGTCTGGCCCGCGCCTACAACACCGTGATCCCGAGCTCCGGCAAGGTCCTGACCGGTGGTGTCGATGCCCACGCCCTGGAGAAGCCGAAGCGTTTCTTCGGTGCCGCGCGCAACATCGAAGAAGGCGGCTCGCTGACCATCATCGCCACCGCGCTGGTTGAAACCGGCTCGAAGATGGATGAAGTGATCTACGAAGAGTTCAAGGGTACCGGCAACATGGAACTGCCCCTGGATCGTCGTATCGCCGAGAAGCGCGTATTCCCGGCCATCAACATCAACAAGTCCGGCACCCGCCGTGAAGAGCTGCTGACCGCCGACGACGAGCTGCAGCGCATGTGGATCCTGCGCAAGCTGCTGCATCCCATGGATGAAGTCGCGGCCATCGAGTTCCTGGTCGACAAGTTGAAACAGACCAAGACCAACGATGAGTTCTTCCTGTCGATGAAGCGCAAGTAAATCGATCAGGCCAGCAAGAGCCGGGGAAACCCGGCTTTTTGCTATCTGACATTCTCTATTCTGAACCTGTGGGTTCGGCGCTAAACTGCCCGCCCCGAATGCCACGGCGAAAATGAGGCTCACGCATGCAGTATCGCGACTTGCGCGACTTTATCAGTGGCCTGGAACAGCGCTCGGAACTCAAGCGCATCCAGGTTCCGGTGTCCCCAGTGCTGGAAATGACCGAGGTCTGCGATCGCACCTTGCGTGCCAAAGGCCCGGCCCTGCTGTTTGAAAACCCCACCGGCTATGACATTCCCGTGCTCGGCAACCTGTTCGGCACCCCCGAGCGCGTGGCCCTGGGGATGGGCGCCGAAGCCGTCAGCGAACTGCGCGAAATCGGCAAGCTGCTGGCTTTTCTCAAGGAACCGGAGCCGCCCAAGGGCTTGAAGGACGCCTGGTCCAAGCTGCCGATCTTCCGCAAGATCATTTCCATGGCGCCCAAGGTGGTCAAGGATGCGGTGTGCCAGGAAGTGGTGATCGAGGGCGACGACGTCGACCTGGGCATGCTGCCGGTACAGACCTGCTGGCCCGGCGACGTCGGGCCGCTGATCACCTGGGGCCTGACCGTGACCAAGGGCCCGAACAAGGACCGGCAGAACCTGGGCATCTATCGCCAGCAGGTGATCGGTCGCAACAAGGTGATCATGCGCTGGTTGAGCCACCGTGGCGGCGCGCTGGATTACCGCGAATGGTGCGACAAGCACCCGGGCCAGCCGTTCCCGGTGTCCGTGGCCCTGGGCGCGGACCCGGCAACCATTCTCGGCGCCGTGACCCCGGTGCCGGACAGCCTCTCCGAATACGCCTTCGCCGGCCTGTTGCGGGGCAACCGCACCGAACTGGTGAAGTGCCGTGGCAACGACTTGCAGGTTCCGGCCACCGCCGAAATCATTCTCGAAGGGGTGATTCACCCCGGCGAAATGGCCGATGAAGGTCCGTATGGCGACCACACCGGCTACTACAACGAAGTCGACAGCTTCCCGGTGTTCACCGTGGAGCGCATCACCCATCGCATCAAGCCGATCTACCACAGCACCTACACCGGCCGGCCACCGGATGAGCCGGCGATCCTCGGCGTGGCGTTGAACGAAGTGTTCGTGCCGATCCTGCAGAAGCAGTTCCCGGAGATCACCGACTTCTACCTGCCGCCCGAAGGCTGCTCCTACCGCATGGCGGTGGTGACCATGAAGAAGCAGTACCCGGGGCATGCCAAGCGCGTGATGCTGGGTGTCTGGTCGTTTTTGCGACAGTTCATGTACACCAAGTTCGTTATCGTCACCGACGACGATATCAATGCCCGGGACTGGAACGATGTGATCTGGGCCATCACCACGCGCATGGACCCCAAGCGCGACACGGTGATGATCGACAACACCCCGATCGATTACCTCGACTTCGCCTCGCCGGTGTCCGGCCTGGGGTCGAAGATGGGGCTCGATGCCACCCACAAGTGGCCCGGAGAAACCACCCGAGAGTGGGGCCGGGTCATCGTCAAGGATGAGGCGGTCACCCGCCGGATCGATGCCATCTGGAATCAGTTAGGAATAGATTGATGCGTGTAACCTTGCAGCCCTCCGGAGCGGTGCTTGAGACGCTGCCCGGCGAGCGGATTCTCGATGCGGCGCGGCGCCTGGGCTATGAATGCCCGCAGAGCTGTCGCAATGGCAACTGTCATGTGTGTGCGGCGCTGCTGGTGGAGGGCCGCGTGCAGCAAGCCGGCGATGTGCGTGATCACGGCGAGTTCTACACTTGCATTGCAGAGCCGCTGGAAGACTGCATCGTGCTGTGGGATGGCGTCCTTGCGCTGGGAGAGTTGCCGGTGCGCAGCCTGTCGTGTCAGCTCACTGAATGCCTGGAAGTCGGCGGCGATGTCTGGCGCGTCAGACTGCGGGCTCCGGCCGGCAAGCCGCCGCGCTATCACGCGGGCCAGTACCTGATGCTGGAGCGGGATAACGGCGAGAAGTCGGCGTTCTCCCTGGCGTCGGCGCCCCATTGCGGGCGGGATCTGGAGTTGCACGTACTGGTGCGCGAAAACAGTGCGCAAAGCCTGATGCAGCAGTTGCAACGCGAGCGCATGGCGCGGATCGAGATGCCGTTCGGCGATACCCACCTGGCCGAGTTGCCGGACGGTCCGCTGGTGCTGATCGCCGCCGGGACCGGCATGGCGCAGATGCACAGCCTGATCGAGCACTGCCGGGCCAAGGGCTTCAAGCACCCGGTGCATCTGTATTGGGGCGTGCGCCGGCCGGAGGACTTCTACCAGCTGGAACACTGGGATGAATGGCAGCGCTTGCCCAACCTGTATCTGCACAAGGTGGTCAGTGACCTGTGCGGCTGGGAGGGACGCTGCGGCATGCTGCACGAGGCGGTGTGCGAGGACATCACCGACCTGTCCGCGGTGCATGTCTATGCCAGTGGCTCGCCGGCCATGATCTACGCTACCCTGGATGCGCTGGTGAATGCCGGGATGGACGCCCATCAGATGCGGGCCGACGTGTTCGCCTACGCTCCGCGACCCTGACTGCATCCGGTCGGGGCGCTTCTTTATAACTCTGTATATAGCCCATCGGTATTTATCTAATTAAATAAATGCCGGTAGGTTATATATAAGCCTTCAACTTGAAAGTGCTGCGCTAGTGGCACTTAACTTGCCGTGAAACTTTTGTGTCTTGTAGTTACTGCCAGGCGTTCTATTCAGTAACTTCTTTTACGCGGGGAGCAGAACGCTATTCGCCATGACAGCCCTTGAATCCAGTTATCTGAATCTGGCTTACCCTCCGCGGCTCGATCTGGGGCCGCAGCTGACCCACGAACAACTTCGCAGCTCCATGCAATCCACCATGGCCCGGCACAAGGGCGGGCCGGTCTGGCTGTTCGCCTATGGCTCATTGATCTGGCGCCCGGAGTGTTCGGCGGTCGAGCGCATGCGCGGCCGGGTACATGGTTATCATCGCGGTCTGTATTTGTGGTCCCACGAGCACCGCGGCACGCCGGAGATGCCGGGCCTGGTGTTCGGCCTGGATCGCGGCGGCTCCTGCAGCGGCTTTGCCTACCGGCTGCCGGAAGAGCATCTGGATGCTTCGCTGTACGCCCTGTGGCAGCGTGAAATGCCTTATCCCTCGTACCGTCCGCACTGGCTCAACTGCCGTCTCGAGGACGGCAGCCAGGTCCAGGCCCTGGGATTCGTGCTGGAGCGGCACCTGCCCAGCTATGCCGGCAATCTGCCGGATCATGTGCTGAGCCAGGTGTTCGAGAGTGCCTGCGGGCGTTATGGCACCACCCGCGATTACGTTGAACAGACCGTTCAGGCCCTGCGCAACCACGCCATGCCGGATCGCAATCTGGAGGCGCGGCTCAAGCGCTGCAAGGGCGTTGCGGCCCATTGATGGCAGCCGCCCTCAGCGGACCTGCACCACCACCTTGCCCACCGCCTTGCGCTGGCCCAGATCATCGATGGCCCGGGCGGCTGCCGTCAGGGGATAGACCTGGGACACCAGCGGCTTGAGCTTGCCCGCGGCGAACCAGTCGAACAGCTGCTGGAAATTCGCCGCGTTGTCCTGAGGCTGGCGCTGAGCGAAGGAACCCCAGAACACCCCCACCACCGCCGCGCCCTTGAGCAGCGCCAGGTTCACCGGCAATTCGGGAATGCGTCCGCTGGCAAAGCCCACCACCAGCAAGCGGCCGTTCCAGGCGATGGAGCGCACCGCCTGATCGAACAGGTCGCCGCCCACCGGGTCGTAGATCACGTCGGCGCCGTTGCCGTCGGTCAGGCGCTTGATCTCGTCCTTCAGGTTGCTTTCGCTGTAGTTGATCAGCTCATCGGCACCGGCGGCCTTGGCCACGGCGAGCTTTTCCGCGCTGCTGGCGGCGGCGATCACCCGGGCGCCCATGGCCTTGCCGATTTCCACCGCCGCCAGCCCGACCCCGCCCGAGGCACCGAGCACCAGCAGGGTTTCGCCCGGTTGCAGGTGGCCGCGCTGCTTGAGGGCGTGCATCGAGGTGCCGTAGGTCATGCTGAACGCGGCGGCGGTGTTGAAGTCCATGGCGGCGGGAATCGGCAGCACGTTGTAGCCCGGCACTGCCACCTGTTCGGCAAAGCTGCCCCAGCCGGTCAGGGCCATGACCCGGTCGCCGACCTTGAGATGGCTGACTTTCTCGCCCACCGCGCTGACCACGCCGGCGGCCTCGCCACCGGGGGAAAAGGGAAAGGGCGGCTTGAACTGGTATTTGCCCTCGATGATCAGGGTGTCCGGAAAATTCACCCCAGCGGCATGCACGTCCAGGAGGATCTCGTTCTTCTTCGGCACGGGACTTGCGACCTCTTCCAGCACCAGCGTTTCGGCGGGGCCGAAGGCTTTGCACAGCACGGCTTTCATCAGGGCTATTCCTTTGGGGTTGGTGGCCGATAAGTGTAGGAGTGTGAATCAGGCGGTCAATGAGCATGCCCGGCCCTGATGGGCAGCCATAAGCTTGTGCTTGGGCTCAGGCGGGCGGGCCTTTATGCTAGGCCGCAAACCGGATTAAGGAGCGAATTGTGAAAGCGTGGATCATGTTGCTGCTGGCCCTCTCCCTGCCCATGGCAGCCGGGGCTGAAGAGGCCAAAGAAGGTGAAGCACCGAAAGTCAGCTACATCAGCCTGAGTCCGCCCTTTGTCGGCAACTACGGCCTGGATGGCGGCCCCAAGCTCAAGGTCTACAAGGCCGACGTGGCCCTGCGAGTGACCGGCGACGCTTCGGCCCAGGCGGTCAAGGCCAACGAGCCGCTGATCCGTAACCAACTGGTGGCGCTGTTTGCCCAGCAGACCACTGAGACCATGAACAACGTCGAGGCCAAGGAGAAGCTGCGCCAGGAAGCCCTCAAGCAGGTGCAGCAAGTGATGAACGACGAAACCGGCAAACCGGTGGTGGAAGACCTGTTGTTCAACAACCTGATCATCCAATAGGCCTGCCCGCTGTAGGGCCTGGCTTGCCAGCGAAGACGCCCGAGAGGGCGACGCAGGGCTGAAGCCCCTTCGCCGGCCAGCCGGCTCCTACAAGGTACGGGTCACGAGGCCAGGCTTTTGCGAAAGCGCGCCAGGGCGATGGCGAAGAACACCAGCCCGATCGTCGCCAGGGCCAGCAGGTCGGGCCAGACCACACTGACGCCCGCATCACGAAACAGGATCGCCGCGCTGAGGCTGACGAAGTGCGTGGATGGCGAGCCCTGCATCACCCATTGCAGCCATTGCGGCATGCTGTCCAGCGGTGTGCTGCCGCCGGACAGCAGCAGCATCGGAATGATCACCGGGATCGCCAGCAGGCCGAATTGCGGGGTCGAACGGGCCAGGGTGGCGAGGAAGATTCCCAGGGCGGTGCTGGCGAACAGATACAGCGCCGTGACCATCAGGAACAGCCCCATGGAGCCCGCCAGGGGCACCCCCAGCACGCCCTTGACTATCACCTCCAGCGATATCCAGGTGCACAACACCACCACCAGCATGTTGCTCCAGACCTTCGCCAGCATGATCTCCAGCGCCGTCAGCGGCAGCACCAGCAGGTGATCGAGGGTGCCGTGCTCGCGTTCGCGCAGCAGCGCGGTGCCGGTGAGGATGATGGCCAGGATGGTGATGTTGTTGACGATCTGGATCACTGCCAGGAACCAGCCGCCTTGCAGATTGGTGTTGAACAGGGCGCGGGTGGTCAGCAGGGCCGGGGCCTTGCTCGCGGCATCCGCCTGATTGGCGTAGCTGAGCAGCTCGCGCTGGAAGATCCGACCGATGTAGCCGGCGCCCATGAACGCCTGGCTCATGGCGGTGGCATCGACGTTGACCTGCACCGCCGGCTGGCGGCCGGCCAGCAGATCACTCTGGAAGTTGGCGGGGATGTTGATCACGAAGGTGTACTGGCCGCTGTCCATCACTTCGTCCAGTCGGTTGTAGGGCAGCGATACCGGGGCCTGGAATTCGGGTGGTTGCAGGGCTTCGGCCAGCTGTCGCGACAGCGCGCTGTGGTCCTCATCCACCAGGGCCACGCTGGCGTTGTGCACGCCGATGACCGAGCCGGCCGCCGGCAGGTAGATGGCCACGGTGAAGGCGTAGAACAGGAACAACAGCAGGACGCTGTCGTGGCGCAGGCTGGTGAGCTCCTTGAGACCCAGGCGCAGGATATGGGCGAGCCGGTTCATCAGACCTCCTGCTTTTTCAACATGACCAGGCTGAGCCCGGTGAAGCCAAGGAAGAACCCGATCAGGGCCAGGCACTGAGGCCAGAGCTCACGCAGGTCCAGGGCCTTGGTGAAGGTGCCGACGGCGATGTCGAGGAAGTGCCCGGCGGGGAACAGCTGTCCCATGATCGCCGCCGATCCCTCCAGCGACGAGCGCGGCACGATCAAGCCGGAGAACTGGATGGTCGGCAGGCTGGTAATGATCATGGTGCCGAGGATCGCGGCGATCTGGGTGCGGGTGAAGGCCGAGATCAGCAGGCCCATGCTGGTGGTGGCCAGCACGTAGAGCACCCCGCCCAGGGCCAGGGTCAGGCCGCTGCCCTTGAAGGGCACGCCGAACAGCCAGCGGTTCATGGCCACCAGCAAGCCCAGGTTGATCAGGCTCACCACCAGGTAGGGCGCCTGCTTGCCCAGGAGGAACTCCAGGCGGGTCAGGGGCGTGGCATAGAAGTTGGTGATCGAGCCCAGTTCCTTTTCGCGAACGATTCCCAGGGCGGTGAGCATGGCCGGAATGAACGCCAGGATCAGCGCCATGACCCCGGGCCCGATGGCGTTGACGCTGACCACGTCCTGGTTGTAGCGAAAGCGCGTTTCCAGCTTGGCGGCGGGTCTTGCGTTCAGTGCCGGGCTGCTGTGTTCGGCCAGGAGTTCGAGGTTGGCCTGGTGTACCGCCTCGACGTAGTTGCGGCTGGTTTCCGCGCGAAACGGCATGCCGCCGTCCAGCCAGGCGGCCACTGTCGGCTGGCGCCCGGCATACAGGTCGCGGCCGAAGCCGGGCGGGATTTCCAGGGCCAGCTTGATCTCCGAACGCTGCAGGCGCCGGTGCAGTTCAGGGGCGCTGCGGATGCTGGGTTTTTCCTCGAAGTAGCGCGAGCTGCGAAAAGCCTCCAGATAGGCGCGGCTTTGCGGCGTCTGGTCCTGGTCGTAGACGGCGAAGGCGAGCTTTTCCACATCCAGGGAAATGCCGTAGCCAAAGATCACCATCATGAAGATCGCCCCCAGCAGGGCGAAGCCCAGGCGTACCTTGTCCCGCAGCAGTTCCTTGCCTTCGCGGGTGGCCACCGCCAGCAGCCGGGCCAGGCTCAGGCCCGAGCGTGGAGCGGCGATGGCATGTCCGGCGGCCGCCGCCGGAGGAGGCGCTGGCGCGGCCTCCGCGGTTCCTTGGGCCTCTTCCAGGCAGCGGACAAAGGCGGCTTCCAGGGTGTCGCCGGCAAACTGCTGTTGCAGCGCCGCGGGTGTGTCGCAGGCCAGTACCTTGCCGGCGTGCATCAACGAAATGCGATCGCAGCGCTGGGCTTCGTTCATGAAGTGAGTGGACAGGAAGATGGTCACGCCCTGTTCCCGGGACAGCTCGATCAACAGGCGCCAGAAGTCGTCACGGGCGGCCGGGTCGACCCCGGAAGTGGGCTCGTCGAGGATCAGCACTTCCGGACGGTGCAGCACCGCCACCGCCAGGGACAGGCGCTGGCGCAGGCCCAGGGGCAGGGCGCCGGATTGCTGCTCGGCAATCGCCCCGAGATCGAAGCGCTGGATCAGTTCCTCGATGCGCGGGCCGCTTTCGGCTTTCGGCAGGTCGAACAGGCGGGCGTGCAGCTCCAGGTTCTGGCGCACGCTGAGCTCGCCGTACAGGGAAAAACTCTGGGACATGAAGCCGACCCGCTTGCGGGTGGCCAGGTCCTTGGCGTCCACCGGGTTGCCCAGCAGCTTGGCGCTGCCTTCGGTGGCGGGCATCAGTCCGGTGAGGACCTTCATGGTGGTGGTCTTGCCGCAGCCGTTGGAGCCGAGGAAGCCGAAGATCTCCCCGCGACCGATGGCGAAGCTGACCTTGTTGACCGCGGTGAAGTCGCCAAAGCGCAGGGTCAGCTCGTGGGCCTCGATGGCGATGTCGTGGTTGTCGCCGGAGCGGGGCGGAATCACCAGTGGCTGACTGTCGTGGCCCGTGTCGCCCTGAAAGTGGGTGAAGGCATCGTCCAGCTTGCCGCTGGCGGTCACTTTCGCCAGCTCCTGGCTCAGGCCCTGGGCAATCATCCGGCCTTTGTCGAGCATCAGGCAGTGCTCGAACTGCTCGGCTTCTTCCATGTAGGCGGTGGCCACCAGCAGGGTCAGTTGCGGACGCTGCTGGCGCACGTCTTCCACCAGCTCCCAGAAGCGCCGCCGGGACAGCGGGTCAACCCCGGTGGTGGGTTCGTCGAGAATCAGCAGGTCCGGCTCGTGGATCAACGCGCAGCACAGGCCGAGTTTCTGTTTCATCCCGCCGGACAGCTTGCCCGCCGGGCGCTCGGCAAAGCGCAGCAGGTCGGTGGCCAGCAGCAGGCTGTGCATGCGCTGCTCGCATTCGTCGCGAGGCAGACCGAACAGGGTGGCGAAGAAGCGGATGTTCTCGCTGATGGACAGATCCGGATACAGGTTGCCGCCCAGGCCCTGGGGCATGAAGGCGATACGCGGATACAGGCTGCGGCGGTGGCGGCGCTGGGAAATCGCCCCGCCAAGCACCTCAAGCTCGCCCTGCTGCAGCTTCTTGACCCCGGCGATCAAGCCCAGAAGGCTCGACTTGCCGGCGCCGTCCGGCCCGATCAAGCCGCAGCGGGTGCCCGCCGGCAGGTTGAAGCTGATATCGACCAGCGCTTGCTGGGAGCCGTAGCGATGACTGATGCCGCTGGCTTGCAGCGCCAGGCCGCTCATTTCAAGTTAGCCGGCCAGTCCACGGGAGCCGTGCGCACATAACCGGCACCGGGCATTCCCGGCTTGGCCTGAGGCACGGCGGCAGGTTGAGTCAGGCGCACCTTGACCCGAAACACTAGCTTCTGGCGCTCGTCCCGGGTTTCCACTTCTTTGGGGGTGAACTGGGACTTGGCGGCGACGAAGCTGATCTTCGCCGGCAGTGGCTGGTTGGGCAGGGCGTCGAGCAGGATTCGCGACTCATCGCCAACGGTCAGGCGACCGGTCACCGAGGCCGGCAGATAGAGGTTCATGTATTGATCGTTGGGGTCGATCAGCAGCAGCACCCGGCCGCCGGCACCCAGGACTTCGCCGGGCTCGGCCAGGCGCAACTGAATGATGCCGTCGATGGGCGCCCGCAGGCTGCTGTCGTCAATCTCGCTGGTGAGCTGGGCCACCTGGGCCTGGGCGGCGCCAATGGCGGCCTTGACCGCGGCAACCTGGGCTTGGGCTGCCTGTACGGCGGCATTTCCGGTGTTCAACCGAGCCTGTTGCTGATCGATGATCTGCTGGCTGGCGAAGCCGCGGCGAAACAGTTCCTGGGAGCGCTTGAGCTCCTGGTTGGCCAGCAGTTGCTCGCTCTGGCGCAGCTGGACGTTGGCTTCGGCGGCCGACAGGTTTTCCCGTGCCCGCAGCACCTCGGCCTCGGCCTGGTTGCGCTGGGCTTCCAGGGTACGGGTATCCATGCGGGCCAGCAGTTGACCCTGGAGCACTTTGTCGCCTTCGTTGACCCGCACTTCCGCCAGGCGCCCGGGGATCTTGCTGGCGATCTGCACCTCAGTGGCCTCAAGACGGCCATTGCCCATGCTCAGGCCTTCCGGCAGGCGATCCTGGAGGGATTTCCAGTAGCCGAAGCCACCAGCGGCGAGCAACAGAATCAAGAGGGAAACAGCGAAAATGCGGGAGGAACGGTGGTTCGTCGACATGTGTTCTGCGTCCTGCGGCTATAGCGTCCAAGTCTGACAGAGCCAGGCTTTTGCCCGCTTGATGCTCGTCAAATGAAAGGGGCAAGACTAAACCTATTGTCCACAGGCTGCATGGCGATCGGGGCAAAAAAACCGCCACTGCCGCCGCAGCCCGGATCAGGCCCCGGCGACTTGGGGGATGCTCAGAGCAGGGTGAGGACGGCAGCCCATTGCTCGGCGGTGACCGGCATCACCGACAGGCGGCTGCCCTTCTGCACCAGGGGCATTTCGGCGAGGGCGGTTTGCTGCTTGAGGTAGTCCAGGCGCAGGACCTTGTCGAAGGTTTGCACGTGGGCCACGTCGATGGCGCTCCAGGCATTCTTTTCGGCGCTGGCCTTGGGGTCGAAGTAGTGGCTGTCCGGTTCCAGGGCCGTCGGGTCCGGGTAGGCCGCCTTGATGATCCGGCCGATACCGGCGATGCCAGGCTCCGGGCAGCTGGAGTGATAGAAGAAGAACTCATCACCGACGGCCATGCTGCGCAGAAAATTGCGCGCCTGGTAGTTGCGTACTCCATCCCAACGGGCTTGGCCAAGCTGCTGCAGGCCGAGGATCGAGAGTTCGTCCGGCTCGGATTTCATCAGCCAATAGGCCATGTTTCTTACCCTCCAAAGGGTGATTGGGCAGGTTGCCGGAGGATTTTATGACAAACCGACGGTCGGTTGACGCCAGCGTTTGCGTGTCGGTTCACGTTATCGCAAAATGCCGGGATTTTAAGCTTGACGCTGCTGCACGGCCTGTTATGGAAACCGTTGCTGTCATCGTGTGTGACTTGCCCGAGGGGGGGCAATCGATGAAACGCCAACCGGATTTACTATGGATTTTGGTTATTTTGTTCGGTTTGGGCGTTGTAACCACCGGTTATGCGCAAAGCTTGTGGGCCAACAAGACCGATGCTCCGATCGAGATCGCCCAACAGCCGCAACCCTTCAAGCGCTGAACCTGCCCTGGCGTCGCTGAGAGAAGGCAACGCCTATCGGGCGCAGTACCATCCCTGATCCGTCACCGTGCCTTGTAGCGGCACATCCCAGCTGGCCTGATCCAGTCTCGCGACTTTCTGGCATTCATGGGCCAGGCCCAGCAGCTTTGGCTTGCGCCAGTTCTGGCGCCGCGCCAGGTAAGCCAGACTGCGGTCGTAGAAGCCGCCGCCCATTCCCAGGCGTCCCCCCTCTTCATCGAATCCCACCAGGGGCAGGAGCACCAGATCCAGTGCCCAGACCTTGCGTTGCCGTGCGGCGTTGGTCCGCGGCTCGAGGATGCGAAAGCGGTTGGGGCGTAGTTTTTCTCCGGGCCGGATGCGCTGGAATACCATCTTGGTTCGTGGCCAGGCACTGAGCACAGGCAAGTAGGTGGCCTTGCCCCGGCGTTGGGCGGCACGCAGCAGCAGGCGCGGGTCGATTTCGCCATCGGTGGGCAAATACAGGGACAGGTGTCGGGCTCGACGAAACACCGGGTTCTGCGCCAGTTGGCGGTACAGACCACGGGCGGCCTGGCGTTGCTGGGCTGGTGTCAGGGCACGACGGGCTTTACGCAGCATGCGTCGAAGTTGCGGGCGGGAAAGCGGCGCAGGTTCGGTCATGGAGGAGGCTATGGAGAGTCGGACATGGCAGAACAGCCTACCCGGAAAAACCAATGCCAGCATGGATAACTGGCATTGGCTGATAATTCAGGCTCCCCAGGCGAACCGCTGTCGACTTAGCCCTTGAACCCGAAAGTTCAAGGCGGAAGATGCAGCAGGCTTTAAGGCTTTCCGTCTAGCGGACATGCACACCAGCCCAACGTGCAACTTCCAGGGTAGTGCGAATCGGCTCAGGGACATCGCCAACTGGCAAGCACCCCAGGGAGTGGCGGGAGTATACCGCAACCGCTGTCAGGAATCAGCTTTGCTTGCGTCCGAATCGGTGGCCAGGACCAGGTCAACACGTTCCAGCAGATCCCGGACCTGTTCGCGGGTGGTGGCGCTGGCCTGCACATCCGGACGCTCCTGGCGGTGCAGCAGATCGTGGGTGATGTTCAGCGCGGCCATGACCGCGATGCGATCGGCACCGATGACTTTGCCGCTGCTGCGGATCTCGCGCATCTTGCCGTCCAGGTAACGGGCGGCGCTCACCAGATTGCTGCGCTCTTCCTGGGGGCAGATGATCGAATATTCTTTGTCGAGGATCTGCACGGTAACGCTATTGCTTGAACTCATGAGTCTTGCTCCAGGGCCTTGAGGCGCGAAATCATCGATTCGACCTTACGCCGGGCGATTTCGTTTTTTTCAATGAGGTGCGCGCGTTCCTCGCGCCAGGTCTTTTCCTGAGCTAATAAGAGTGCGTTTTGACTCTTTAGTTGCTCGACCCGGGTAATAAGCAGTTCGAGTCTGGCCATCAGTGCGTGCAGGTCGGTGTCTTCCATTGTGTCCCACTGAAGTTGGTCTGATGAGTGGCAACTGGCTGGACAGCGCCTGGACGGCCTGAACGGTCCTTGCGCATTCGGTGCTGTCCGGTCGGCAATCTGTCCGTCGCCCAAGGCCCGGCGGACCGCTGTAACGGGGCGCGAGGCGCAACGCGGCGCTGGCAATGAATGATGACACGCCCTACGATACAAGGCCTTCATTCTAGACATTGCGCCGCTTGGCGCCTAGCTGCCCATGCCCATTCAGAATTCCCCGTACAACGCCTTCGCCACCCTGCTCAGCAGCAGTGGTCATCCTGTTTCTCCTGCCGAATTGCACGGCCTGTTGCTGGGTCGCAGCTGCGCCGGCGCCGGCTTCGAGGTCGACGGCTGGTTGGTGGACGCCGCCGAGCTGCTCGAAGGCGAGCCGCAAGACAACGTGCGCAACGCCTTGATCGGCCTGCAGGAAATGGTCAAGGGCGAACTCACCAGCGACGACATGACCGTGGTCCTGCTGCTGCCCAGCGACGACGCTCCCCTGACCGAGCGTGCCGCGGCCCTGGGCCAGTGGTGCCAGGGCTTCCTCGCCGGTTTCGGCCTCAATTCCCGTGACAGCAGCGCCCTGAGCGCCGAGGCCACGGAAGTGTTGCAGGACCTTGCCGCCATCGCTCAGGTCCAGGATGCACTGGAAGAGTCCGACGACGGCGAAAGCGACTACATGGAAGTGATGGAGTACCTGCGGGTCGCGCCGTTGCTGCTGTTCACCGAAACCAACAAGACCGTTGCACCGGCTGCCAAGCCTTCTCTGCACTGATCGACAGGGAACTGCATCTGCCCATGATTCATATCCCTAAAACGGAATACAGCCGTCGCCGCAAGGCGCTCATGGCGCAGATGGAGCCCAACAGCATTGCGATCCTGCCGGCCGCCGCCGTGGCCATTCGCAACCGCGATGTGGAGCATGTCTACCGCCAGGACAGCGATTTCCAGTACCTCAGCGGTTTCCCCGAGCCCCAGGCCGTAATCGTGCTCATGCCCGGTCGCGAGCATGGCGAGTACCTGCTGTTCTGCCGTGAGCGCAATGCCGAGCGCGAGCTCTGGGACGGCCTGCGGGCAGGCCAGGAAGGCGCGATCCGCGACTATGGCGCGGACGATGCGTTTCCCATCACCGACATCGACGACATTCTCCCGGGCCTGATCGAAGGTCGTGACCGGGTCTATTCGGCCATGGGCAGCAACCCCGAGTTCGATCGTCACCTGATGGAATGGATCAACGTGATCCGCTCTAAAGCGCACCTTGGCGCCCAGCCGCCGAACGAATTCGTTGCCCTGGATCATCTGCTGCACGACATGCGCCTGTATAAATCGGCGGCGGAAGTGAAGGTGATGCGCGAAGCTGCACGGATTTCCGCCCAGGCCCATATCCGCGCCATGCAGGCCAGTCGCCCCGGATTGCACGAGTTCAGTCTGGAGGCCGAGCTGGATTACGAGTTCCGCAAGGGCGGGGCGAAGATGCCGGCTTATGGTTCCATCGTCGCGGCGGGGCGCAACAGCTGCATCCTGCACTACCAACAGAATGACGCCCTGCTCAAGGATGGCGATCTGGTGCTGATCGACGCCGGTTGTGAAATCGACTGCTACGCCAGCGATATCACCCGGACCTGGCCGGTCAACGGCAAGTTCTCGCCCGAGCAGAAGGCGATCTACGAACTGGTGCTGGCGGCCCAGGAAGCGGCGTTTGCCGAAATCGCCCCGAACAAGCACTGGAACCAGGCCCACGAGGCGACGGTTCGGGTCATCACCGCCGGTCTGGTGCGACTGGGCCTGCTGGAAGGCGGCGTCGACGAGCTGATCGCCAGCGAGGCCTACAAAGCCTTCTACATGCACCGCGCCGGACACTGGCTGGGCATGGATGTACACGATGTCGGCGAATACAAGGTCGGCGGCGAGTGGCGGGTGTTGGAGGTCGGCATGGCGCTGACCGTGGAGCCGGGCATCTATATCTCCCCGGACAACCAGCAGGTGGCTAAGAAGTGGCGCGGCATTGGCGTGCGCATCGAGGACGACGTGGTAGTGACCAAGCAGGGCTGTGAAATTCTGACGGGCGGCGTACCGAAAAGCGTCGCCGAAATCGAGGCGTTGATGGCCGCCGCCCGGGTCCAGGCCTCATGAGCCGGGTCAATCTGGCCATCATCGGTGGCGGCCTGGTCGGTGCCAGCCTGGCCCTGGCCCTGCAGGCTGGCGCCAAGGCCCGGGGCTGGAAGATCGTGCTGATCGAGCCGTTCGCCCCCGGCGACAGCTTCCAGCCCAGCTACGATGCGCGCTCTTCGGCGCTGTCTTTCGGTGCCCGGCAGATCTACCAGCGCCTGGGCCTGTGGCAGGCGATTTCCCGGCGCGCCGAGCCGATCAAGCAGATTCACGTGTCCGACCGCGGGCGGTTTTCCACGGCGCGCCTGTCGGCCATGGAAGAGGGCGTTCCGGCCCTGGGCTATGTGGTGGAAAACGCCTGGCTCGGCCAATGCCTGTGGCAGGGCCTGGACAAGGACGTGATCAGTTGGCGCTGCCCGGCGGAAGTCACCCGCCTGGAGCCTCTGGAAGGCGGCTATCGCCTGACCCTGAATGACGAAACCACCCTGGAATGCGACCTGGCGGTGCTCGCCGATGGCGGTCGTTCCGGCCTGCGCGAACAGCTGGGGATCGGGGTCCGGAATCGCCCTTACAACCAGAGTGCGCTGATCGCCAACATCACCCCCAGCGAAGCCCACAACGGCATGGCCTTCGAGCGCTTCACCGACGACGGCCCGATGGCGCTGCTGCCCTTGCCGGACAACCGCTGCGCGCTGATCTGGACGCGCCAGGGCATGGACGCCCAGCGTCTGGCCGAACTGGATGAGCGCAGTTTCCTCAGCGAACTGCAGGGCGTGTTCGGTTATCGCCTGGGCACCCTGAAACAAGTGGGGGCGCGGCATCTGTACCCGCTGTCCCTGGTAGAAGCCGAAGAGCAGGTGCGCCCGCATCTGGTGGTGCTGGGCAACGCCGCCCACAGCCTGCATCCGATTGCCGGCCAGGGCTTCAACCTGTCGCTGCGTGACGCCCAGGCCCTGGCCGACGCCTTGCTGGCCAGCGAGCAGTTGCCCGGGGATTTTGCCGTGTTGCAGGCCTATCGCGAGCGTCAGCGCCTGGACCAGAACCTGACCGTGGGCTTCTCCGATCAGGTCACCCGACTGTTTGGCAGCAAGCTGCCGCTGCTGTCGGTGGGCCGCAACCTCGGCCTGCTCGGACTGGACCTGCTGCCCCCGGCCAAGCGCTGGTTCGCGCGCCAGGCCATGGGCCTGGGTACTCGCCCGGATGCGTGAGTGGCTGGCCCGACGCGTCGGCAAGGCACGCTTGCTGCGCTGGGTGATGAACCTGTATCCGCCCTATCTGGGGGCCGGTGTGCGGATTCGCCAGATCAGCGCGGATTTGCGCGAAGTCCAGGTCTCCATGGGCCTGGGCTGGTACAACCGCAACTATGTCGGCACCCAGTTCGGTGGCAGCCTGTATTCGATGGTGGACCCGTTTTTCATGCTGATGCTGATGGAGAACCTGGGCCGCGACTACATCGTCTGGGACAAGGCCGCGGCTATCGATTTCATTGCCCCGGGCAGGGGGCCGGTGTTTGCCCGGTTCAGCATCGACCAGGCGCTGCTCGACGAAGTGCGCCGGCAGACCGCCAATGGCGAAAAGTACCTGCCGCAGTTGCAGGTCGAGATTCATGACGGCTCCGGCACCCTGGTGGCGCGGGTCGATAAAACCCTTTATGTGCGGCGCAAGCCGCAAGCGAGACAGGCCTAAAGCATGGAAATGCGCGCAGATGTGCTGATTGTCGGAGCCGGAATGGTCGGCAGTGCCTTGGCGCTGGCGTTGCAGGGCAGCGGCCTGGAAGTGCTGCTGCTCGATGGCGGCTCCTTGAGTGTCAAACCCTTCGCCGCCGAGTCGCCGTTCGAGCCCCGGGTCAGCGCCTTGTCGGCGGCCAGCCAGCGCATCCTCGAACGCCTTGGCGCCTGGGACGGCATCGTCCGGCGTCGCAGCAGCCCCTACTGCGACATGCAGGTCTGGGATGGCAGCGGCACCGGGCAGATCCACTTCTCCGCGTCCAGCGTGCATGCCGAGGTGCTCGGGCATATCGTCGAGAACCGGGTGGTGCAGGACGCCCTGCTCGAACGTCTGCACGAATGCGACATCGGCCTGCTGGCCAATGCCCGCCTGGAGCAGATGCGCCGCTCCGGCGATGACTGGCTGCTGACCCTGGCCGATGGTCGGGTGTTGCGCGCACCGTTGGTGATCGCCGCCGACGGCGCCAACTCGGCGGTGCGCCGCCTGACCGGCTGTGCCACCCGCGAATGGGACTACCTGCACCACGCCATTGTCACCAGCGTGCGCAGCAGCCAGCCTCACCAAATGACCGCCTGGCAGCGCTTCACCGATACCGGCCCGCTGGCCTTCCTGCCGCTGGTACGGGATGGGCAGCAGGATTGGTGCTCGATTGTCTGGTCCACCACGCCCACTGAAGCCGAGCGCCTGATGGCCCTGGACGACGAGCGCTTCTGCGTTGAACTGGAGCGCGCCTTCGAAGGCCGTTTAGGCAAGGTGCTCGGCGCCGACCCGCGGCTCTGCGTACCGCTGCGCCAGCGGCATGCCAAGCGCTATGTGGCCGAAGGCCTGGCGCTGATCGGCGACGCGGCCCACACCATCCATCCGTTGGCGGGGCAGGGGGTCAACCTGGGCTTTCTCGATGCCGCGGTACTGGCCGAAGTGCTGCTGCAAGCGGCCGGTCGTGGCGAGCGCCTGGCCGAGGTCAAGGTCCTCAGTCGTTTCGAGCGCCGGCGCATGCCGCACAACCTGGCGCTGATGGCGGCCATGGAAGGCTTCGAACGCTTGTTCCAGGCCGATCCGCTGCCACTGCGCTGGCTGCGCAACACGGGCCTCAAGGTGATCGAGCAAATGCCCGAGGCCAAGGCGGTCTTCGTGCGCCAGGCCCTGGGCCTGAGCGGCGATCTGCCAGAGCTGGCGAGAGCCTAGGACCCGACGCGAAGGTGGCGCGTGCTTGAGGGCGGTCCTACGCAACATCTGGTAACGCCTCGGCGCCGGGTTCGGTTGAGATGGCAAATGGGAGTCCTTATCATTTCGCCTCATTTTGAAATCGAGAGACTGCTCCCATGTTGGCACCGAAGCGTCTACTGACTGCCCTGGCCCTCACCCTCATCGGCAGCGCCGCCCAGGCCGCCGATGAAGTCGTGGTCTACTCCTCGCGTATCGATGAGCTGATCAAGCCGGTGTTCGATGCCTACACCCAGAAGACCGGGGTGAAGATCAAGTTCATCACCGACAAGGAAGCGCCGCTGATGCAGCGGATCAAGGCCGAAGGCGAAAACGCCACCGCCGACCTGCTGCTCACCGTGGATGCCGGCAACCTGTGGCAGGCCGAGCAGATGGGCATCCTGCAGCCGTTCACTTCCAAGGTCATCGACAGCAACATTCCTCTGCAATATCGCTCTTCCAACCACGCCTGGACCGGCCTCAGCCTGCGGGCGCGGACCCTGGCCTACTCCACCGAGCGGGTCAAACCTTCCGAGCTGACCACCTACGAAGCCCTGGCCGACAAGCAGTGGGAAGGTCGCCTGTGCCTGCGCACCGCGAAGAAGGTCTACAACCAGTCTCTGACCGCCACCCTGATCGAAACCCACGGCGCGGCGAAGACCGAAGAGATCGTCAAGGGCTGGGTCAACAACCTGTCCACCGATGTGTTCTCCGATGACATCGCGGTACTGGACGCGATCAACGCCGGGCAATGTGACGTCGGCATCGTCAACACCTACTACTACGGTCGCCTGCACAAGCAGAAGCCGAACCTGGCGGTGAAGCTGTTCTGGCCGAACCAGGGCGATCGCGGGGTGCACGTCAACCTGTCGGGCATCGGCCTGACCAAGCACGCGCCACACCCGGAAGCGGCCAAGGCCCTGGTGGAGTGGATGACTACGCCTGAGGCGCAGAAGATCTTCGCCGACGTCAACCAGGAGTTCCCGGCCAACCCGGCGGTGGCGCCTTCGGAAGAAGTGGCCAGCTGGGGCAAGTTCGTGGCCGATACCCTGCCGGTTGAAATCGCCGGCAAGCGCCAGGCCGAAGCCATTCGCTTGATGGACCGCGCTGGCTGGAACTGAGCCTGCCGTTATACTGCGCCCCGCTTTTGCGGGGCGTTTTGTTTAACGGTTGGGCTTTTGTGGCGAGCGAGCTTGCTCCCGTTCCACCGCGTAGCGGTGGCAAGCCCTGAATACGTGATTCAACTGGCGTAACGTGGTTGCAGCTGTTGGCGCGGCCATGGCGCCCAGCGGGAGCAAGCTCCCTCACCCCACGGGTTTTGCGCAAGTATTTTTGTCTGTTCCACCTGCCCGAGAGTTCTTTGTGGCCCATCCCGCCCAACGTCGCTGGTATCCCCTGGTCTTTGCCGTAGCGGCCCTGGTCCTGCTACCGCTGAGTGTGCTGCTGCTGTCCTGGCAGGCGGTCGATGCGCAGATCTGGTCCCACCTGTGGGACACGCAGATGCCACGGTTGCTGAACAACACCCTGACCCTGGTGCTCGGGGTGGGGGTTGGCGTCACGCTGCTGGGGGTGAGCCTGGCCTGGCTCACCAGCCTCTGCGAATTCCCCGGACGGCGTTGGCTGGATTGGGCGCTGATGCTGCCCTTCGCCATTCCGGCCTATGTGCTGGCCTTTGTCTTCGTCGGCCTGCTGGACTTTTCTGGACCGGTGCAAAGCCTGCTGCGGGAGTGGTTCGGCACGGGCTTGCGGCTGCCCAGGGTGCGCTCCACCGGCGGGGTGATCCTGGTCCTGGTGCTGGTGTTCTATCCCTATGTCTACCTGCTGGCGCGCAATGCCTTCCTGGCCCAGGGCAAGGGGCTGATGGAAGCCGCACGAGTCCTCGGCCAATCGCCCTGGCAGGCCTTCTGGCGCGTGGCGCTGCCCATGGCGCGGCCGGCCATCGGCGCCGGGGTGGCCCTGGCGCTGATGGAGACTCTGGCGGATTTCGGCGCGGTGTCGGTGTTCAACTTCGATACCTTCACCACCGCCATCTACAAGACCTGGTACGGCTTCTTCAGCCTTTCCAGCGCTGCGCAGCTGGCCAGCCTGTTGCTGCTGGCGGTGATGCTGGTGCTGTATGGCGAGCGCCGGGCCCGGGGGGCCAGCCGTACCGGCAATGAACGCCCGAGGGGCAAGGCCCTGTATCACCTGCGGGGGATCAAGGCCGCGGCGGCCACGGGCTGGTGCCTGCTGGTGTTTGCCTGTGCCTTCGTGATTCCGCTGCTGCAACTGCTGGCGTGGTTCTGGCAGCGCGGGCGCTTCGATCTGGACGAGCGCTACGCCGGATTGATCGTGCATACCTTGTACCTGGGGGGCATGGCGGCGTTGATCACCGTCAGCGTGGCCCTGCTGCTGGCCTTCGCCCGTCGCCAAGCGCCGACCCGGGGCATCCGCGCCGGGGTCAGCCTGGCGAACCTGGGCTACGCCTTGCCCGGCTCGGTGCTGGCGGTGTCGATCATGCTGGCCTTCAGTTACCTGGATCGCGAGCTGGTGATCCCGCTGTCCGGCTGGCTGGGCGGGGCTGGCAAGCCGCTGTTGCTGGGCAGCCTGTCGGCCTTGCTGCTGGCTTATCTGGTGCGCTTTATCGCGGTGGCCTACGGGCCGCTGGAAAACAGCCTGGAACGGATTCGCCCGTCGCTGCCCGAAGCCGCGCGCAGCCTGGGGGTGGGTGGGCCGCGACTGTTTTTCAAAGTGTATCTGCCGCTGTTGCTGCCCGGGACCCTGAGCGCGGCCTTGCTGGTGTTCGTCGACGTGCTCAAGGAAATGCCCGCCACCCTGCTGATGCGCCCGTTCGGCTGGGACACGCTGGCGGTGCGGATCTTCGAGATGACCAGCGAAGGGGAGTGGGCCCGGGCCTCGTTGCCGGCGCTGACCCTGGTACTGGTTGGCCTGCTGCCGGTGATTGGCCTGATCCGTCGCTCGGCCCAGCGAATCGGTTAGGTGCCAGCCTTGCACCTTGCAGCTACAATGCGCGGCATTCGGTGCGGCCTGCTGTTTGGCCGGGACGCTGAAATCGGCTGCAAGCCACCTGTTTCAAGGCTTTCACCCTAGCAGCGCCAGTCCGCACCCTCGCCACGCCCGGAAGGAGAAACCCATGGGACAGCGCACGCCTCTGTATGACCTGCATCTCGCCCTCGGCGCGAAAATGGTCGATTTTGGCGGTTGGGATATGCCTTTGCATTACGGTTCGCAGGTCGAGGAGCACCATCAGGTGCGACGTGATTGCGGTGTGTTCGATGTATCCCACATGACCGTGATCGATGTCAGCGGCGCCCAGGCCAAGGTCTGGCTCCAGCACTTGCTGGCCAATGATGTCGAACGTTTGCAGCACCCTGGCCAGGCCTTGTACAGCACCATGCTCAACGAGCGCGGCGGCATCGTCGACGACATGATCGTCTATCGCCTCGAGGACGCTTATCGCCTCGCGCTCAACGCCGCCACCCGGGACCAGGACCTGGCCTGGATGCAGGCGCAACTGGGCGAATACCAGGTGCAACTGCGCGAGCGACCGGAGCTGGCCATGCTGGCGATCCAGGGCCCCCAGGCCCGGCACAAGATCGCCGAACTGGTGACCCAGTCCCGCGGCACCCTGATCCAGCAGCTCAAACCCTTCGAAGCCGGCAGCGACGGCGACTGGTTCATCGCCCGTACCGGCTACACCGGCGAAGACGGTCTGGAGATCGTCCTGCCCGCCGAGCAGGCGCCGGGTTTCTTCAACGATCTGGTGGGGGCGGGGATCTCGCCCATCGGCCTGGGCGCCCGGGACACCCTGCGCCTGGAAGCCGGCATGAACCTCTACGGCCAGGATATTCACCAGGATGTTTCGCCCCTGGCGGCGAATATGGCCTGGAGCATTGCCTGGGAGCCGTCCTCGCGCAAATTCATTGGGCGCACGGCCCTGGAGGCCGAGCGCGCATCCGGGGTGAAGCAGAAACTGGTGGGCCTGGTGCTGGAGGAGCGCGGGGTTTTGCGCGCACATCAGGTGGTTCGCATCGCCGATGTTGGCGAAGGTGAGATCACCAGTGGTAGTTTCTCCCCTACGCTGAGTAAATCGATCGCACTGGCGCGGGTGCCGATGGCCACCGCCGACCGTGCCGAAGTGGAAATCCGCGGCAAGTGGTACCCGGTCCGGGTGGTCAAACCGACCTTCGTGCGCCACGGCAAGACCTTGATCTAACTATTTCCAGCCGGCATTGCGCCGCTGACACTTCTTCTTGAGGACACAGAACATGAGCGATATCCCTGCCCACCTGCGTTTTGCCGATAGTCACGAATGGGCCCGTCTGGAAGCCGACGGCAGCGTGACCGTGGGTATTAGCGACCATGCTCAGGAAGCCCTGGGCGATGTGGTGTTCGTCGAGCTGACCGAAGTCGGCAATGTGTTTGGCGCAGGGGACCAGGCCGGTGTGGTGGAGTCGGTGAAAGCCGCTTCCGATATCTACGCCCCGGTAGCCGGTGAGGTGATCGCGGTCAACGAAGAGCTGAGCGCCAGCCCCGAGCTGCTCAACAGCGACCCTTACGGCGCCTGGATCTTCAAGCTCAAGCCAAGCAATCCGGGTGACCTGGACAAGCTGCTGGACGCCGCCGGCTACAAGGCCGCCATCGGCGAATAAGCCGTTCTCGCCGGCCTGCCCGCGCCTGTTTATGCAGGGGCGGGCTGGCCGGCGAAGGCTCTTAGGCCTGCAACACCTCTTTCACCGCCGCCACCGCACGTTCCACGTCGGCCTTGCTCATGGCGGTGAACATTGGCAACGAGACGATCAGTCGACCGACTCGTTCCGCCACCGGGAACATCCCCTCCTTGAAACCGCGCTCGCGGTACAGGCTCAGCAAATGAATCGGCGGGTAGTGATAGCCGATGCCGATCCCGCGTTCCTGCATCTGCTCCATGAAGGTGGCGCGCGCCGGCTTGCCGTCCTTGCGCTCCGGCAGCACCAGCTGGAACAGGTGCCAGTTGCTGTTGCTGAAATCCGCCGGCGGTAGCTGGGCGCCATAGCGGGCCTCGAAGTCGCTGCCGAAGCATTCGAAGTAGTGCCGGGCCAGCTCGCGGCGATGGGCGGTGATTGCCTCGATATGGGCAAACTGGCCCAGGCCGATAGCGGCCGCGACGTCGGTCATGTTGAACTTGCCGCCGAGCACGTCCACGTCCAGGCCGTCGAAGCCGCTGCGGGTCACGCCCTGCAGGCGGTACTTCTCGGCCAGGCGCACTTCCTCCGGCGTGTTGAGGACCAGGCAGCCGCCCTCGGACGAAGTGACGTTCTTGTTGGCCTGGAAGCTGAAGGACACGAAGTCGCCACCGGCGCCGATACGCTGGCCATTCCAGCTGGAGCCCAGGGCCTGGGCCGCGTCTTCCACCACCCGCAGGCCGTGTTTCTTGGCCAGGGCATACAGGCGAGTCATGTCCACCGGCAAGCCGGCCAGGAACACCGGAATGATGGCTTTGGTGCGCGGGGTGATCGCCGCTTCGACCTGGGCCAGGTCGATGTTGCGGGTGATCGGATCGATGTCGGCGAACACCGGCGTGGCGCCCACTTCGAGAATCACGTTGGCGGTGGCGACCCAGGAGATCGGCGTGGTGATGACTTCATCCCCGGGGCCGATGCCGGCGATGCGCAGGGCGATCTCCATGGTGCAGGTGCCGGAGTTGAAGGTACGTACCGTGCGCCCGCCGAAGAACTCCGACAGCTGGGCTTCGAAAGCCTGGACCTTGGGACCGCTGGTGATCCAGCCCGAACGCAGCACTTCGCCGACGGCGGCGATGGTGGCTTCATCAATGGTGGGTTTGGAGAACGGCAGGAATGGCAGTTGGCTCATGACAGTGGGACACCCGATAAGCGGACGATGGAAGCAGGGGTTGAGGCGCGCCGGGGCTGGCGCGCGAACGCCCTGCATGATGGTACCGATTGCCTCGGGACGCCAGTGCGTCGAGCGGCGGAATCGGCTGCTATGCTGCTTTGCACCCTGTTGCATCGACGCTGAGCGCCGCTTATCGGAGAGCCTGCCATGTCCCAGTCGCCATCCCTGAGCCAGTTACGCGAGCCCAACGCTTTTCTCAACCGGCACCTGGGTCCCGATGCCCAGGAACAGCAGGCGATGCTCGCCAGCCTCGGGCTGGGCAGCCGGACCGAGCTGATCGAGCAGACGGTGCCACCGGGAATCCGCTTCAATCGCGCCCTGGACCTGCCACCGGCGCTGGATGAACAGGCCGCCCTGGCCAAGCTCAAGGGTTATGCCGCGCAGAACCAGGTCTGGACCAGCCTGATCGGCATGGGCTATCACGGCACCCTGACGCCCACCGTTATCCTGCGCAACGTGCTGGAGAACCCCGGCTGGTACACCGCCTACACGCCCTATCAACCGGAAATCGCCCAGGGCCGGCTCGAAGCGCTGCTCAACTTCCAGCAGATGACCATCGACCTTACCGGCCTCGACCTGGCCAACGCCTCGTTGCTCGACGAGGCGACGGCGGCCGCCGAAGCCATGGCCCTGGCCAAGCGCGTGACCAAGTCCAGGAGCAATCTGTTCTTTGTCGATGAACACTGCCATCCGCAGACCCTTTCCGTGGTGCGTACCCGGGCCGAAGGGTTTGGCTTCGAACTGATCGTCGACGCTGTGGATAACTTGCCCGCGCATCAGGTGTTCGGTGCCCTGCTGCAATACCCGGATACCCACGGCGAGATTCGCGACCTGCGGCCGTTGATCGACCATCTGCACGCCCAGCAGGCCCTGGCCTGTGTCGCCGCCGATCTGCTCAGCCTGCTGGTGCTGACCCCGCCCGGCGAGCTGGGGGCCGACGTGGTGCTGGGGTCCTCCCAGCGCTTCGGCGTGCCCATGGGCTACGGCGGTCCGCATGCGGCGTTTTTCGCCTGCCGTGACGAGTACAAGCGCGCCATGCCCGGGCGCATCATCGGCGTGTCCAAGGATGCCCGGGGCCAGGTGGCCCTGCGCATGGCCCTGCAAACCCGCGAGCAACATATCCGCCGCGAGAAGGCCAACTCCAACATCTGCACCGCCCAGGTGCTGCTGGCCAACATCGCCGGCTTCTATGCGGTCTATCACGGCCCGGCGGGGCTCAAGCGCATTGCCCAGCGGGTGCATCGGCTGACCTGCATTCTCGCCGCCGGCCTTGAGCGCAAGGGGATCACCCGGGTCAACCGGCACTTCTTCGACACCCTGACCCTGGAGGTCGGGGGCAGCCAGACGGCGATCATCGACAGCGCCAGGGCGCAGCAGATCAACCTGCGGATTCTCGGGCGCGGCCGGCTGGGCCTGAGCCTGGATGAAACCTGTGACGAAACCACCGTGGCCCGGCTGCTGGATGTGTTTCTTGGCGCCGACCACGGGCTGGACGTTGGCGAACTGGACGCCGAGGCGCTGGAGTCGGGGCTGCCTGATGCGCTGCTGCGGCGCAGCCCCTGCCTGACCCATCCGGTGTTCAGCGCCCATCACAGCGAAACCGAGATGCTGCGCTACCTCAAGCAACTGGAGAACAAGGACCTGGCGCTCAACCAGTCGATGATCCCCCTGGGCTCCTGCACCATGAAGCTCAATGCCAGCAGCGAGATGATCCCCATCACCTGGCCGGAATTCGCCAACCTGCATCCTTTCGTCCCGCGGGAGCAGGCCGTCGGTTACACCTTGATGATCGAGGAGCTGGAGCGTTGGCTGTGCGCCATCACCGGGTTCGACGCGGTCTGCATGCAGCCCAACTCCGGGGCCCAGGGCGAGTACGCCGGGTTGCTGGCGATTCGTCGCTACCACGAGAGCCGCCAGCAAGGCGGGCGGCACATCTGCCTGATACCGGCCTCGGCCCATGGCACCAACCCGGCGTCGGCGCAGATGGCCGGGATGCAGGTGGTGATCGTCGAATGCGACGAGTCCGGCAACGTCGATCTGGAAGATCTCAAGGCCAAGGCCGCCGAAGCCGGCGATCGCCTGTCCTGCCTGATGGCCACTTATCCATCGACCCACGGTGTCTATGAGGAGGGCATCAGCCAGGTCTGCGAAGTTATCCACAGCCACGGCGGCCAGGTGTACATGGATGGCGCCAACCTCAACGCCCAGGTCGGGCTGGCCAGGCCGGCGGACATCGGCGCCGACGTCTCCCACATGAACCTGCACAAGACCTTCTGCATTCCCCACGGCGGTGGTGGCCCGGGCATGGGGCCCATCGGCGTGCGCGCCCATCTGGCGCCCTTTGTCGCCAATCACCCGGTGGTGCCGCTCGACGGACCGCTGGCGGAGAACGGCGCGGTCAGCGCGGCGCCCTGGGGCAGCGCCAGTATCCTGCCCATCAGCTGGATGTACATCGCCCTGATGGGGCCGCAACTGGCGGATGCCAGCGAGGTGGCGATCCTGGCCGCCAACTACCTGGCCGCTCAGCTCAACGGCGCCTTCCCGGTGCTGTTCAGCGGGCGTAATGGCCGGGTGGCCCATGAATGCATTCTCGACCTGCGACCGCTCAAGGCCCTGACCGGCATCAGCGAGGAGGATGTGGCCAAGCGCCTGATGGATTACGGCTTCCATGCCCCGACCATGTCGTTCCCGGTGCCGGGCACCTTGATGGTGGAGCCCACCGAAAGCGAGTCCAAGGCCGAGCTGGATCGCTTTGTCGAGGCCATGCTGAGCATCCGCGCCGAGATCGCCCAGGTCCAGGAGGGCAACTGGCCGGCCGAGGACAATCCGCTCAAGGGCGCGCCCCATACCCTGGCGGATATCGCCGGGACCTGGGAGCGGCCTTACAGCATCGAGCAGGCGGTGCTGCCCAGCGACCACGCGCGGGCCCACAAGTACTGGCCGACGGTCAACCGGGTGGACAACGTCTACGGTGATCGCAACCTGTTCTGCGCCTGTGTCCCGGTGGCGGCCTACCGCTGAGTCCGCCTCAGTAGTGCTGGCGTAGCCGCGTCGGGCGGGTGCCCTGGGCGCGGCCCCGGTGTGGCTGGCTCTCCAGGGGATAGAGGTGCAGCAGCTCTTCTTCGCTGACCTGGTTGCTCAGGCCCAGCTCCAGCTCCGGGCAGTCCAGGTCCAGCCAGTCGCCGTGCTGCAGTTGCAGTTCGTTCTCGCGCCGGCTGGCGCTGTGGAACACGTAGTGGACCATGCCCGGTTGCAGGAACTGCTCGTTTTGTTCGAGGAACGTCTGGGAATACTTGCGCAGCGCCCACCAGCTCTGCAGATCGAGGTGGTAGCTGAGGTAGGACAACTGCGCGCCCTGGCGTTCCACCCGGACATTGAGCGACAGGCTGTGCTGCAGCTCGCCAAGGATCAGCGCCGGGGCGATGGCGCATTGGCGCAGCCGCGATTGCGCGCAGGCACTGGCGTCCTGGCGGCTCAACAGCGGGTCGTGGATGTCCTGGCCCAGGCTGAAACCGACAAACCGCAGTTGCTTGAAGTGATCCACCAGGTACACACAGACCACCCCCGGCTGGCTGCTGATGCTCAGGGCGTGGTAGGGGATCGTCAGCGCCTCGCCATCGGTCTTGAGCAGGTTGCCGTTGCCCTTGTAGAACCAGCCCTGGTGCGTGTGCGCGGTGTTCAGGGTGACCTCGCAGACCTGGGCCAGCAGGCTGTCGCTGGGCTTGAGCGGCGGGCGCAGCGGTCCTTGCACAAGGCCTTCGGCAGGCAGCTGGGGATGGGCCGGAAGGCCGCGCAGGTGTTCGCTCCAGCTCAGATGGCGGCGAGCGCAGAACTGCAACGTCTCGTACAGCCCGCCATGTTCGGAAAGGGCACGCAGGCTCTGGCCATTGTGAAAGTCGAACAGCCCGATGGCGCGCTGATCCTTGTGGCAGACATCCAGCAACAGCAGGTAATCGTCCATGATTCTCTAGTCCTTGAGGGGCAAGCGGGCGGGGAGGATAGGCAGCGGCCCTGGGGCCTTGGCGCGCTGGGGCTGGCGCGCACTGTCCTTGAGCAGCAACGACAGCAACAAGCCGGCCAGGCTGCCGCTCAGGGCCACGTACAGGATCGACGGCAGGCCGAAATGGCTGGCGGCAAACCCGGCCACGGCCGGTGACAGGCCGCCGCCGAGGATCTCGCCGAAACCCACGACAATCCCGGTCGCCGTCGGCAGCAGGGCCGGGGCCACGGATTCACTGGTCAGCGGGCCCACCGTCATGCAGATCAGGCTGAAATTGAAAAACGACAGCAGGAACAGCAGCAGGAACAGCAGCCAGGGAATCGCCGGGCTGACGATCAGCAGGCCCACCAGGGTGCTGCTGGTCATGAAGCACACCGACACCACCGGCTTGCGCCCGAGGCGGTCGGACAGGCCGGGAATGATCAGCTGGCCGATGAAGCCGCCCAGGCCGATGGCCGAGATGACCAGGGCCATGGACAGGTTCTGCAGGTGCAGATGGTCGGTCAGGTAGCTGGGCAGCATGGCGCAAAGCACGAACTGGCAAGTGAGGTGCAGAACATGATGAGGATGTTCAGGCTGACGTTGCCGCTCTTGAAGGCCGCCAGCCATTGGCTCCCGGCGCTGGCGTCGGAGGCGCTACGGGGTGTTGCCGGCAGCGGCCGGTAGGCCTTCCACAGGTAGCCGGCCAGGAGCAGGCCGGGCAGGGCGATGATCGCGAAGACCGCGCGCCAGGAACCGGTCAGTTGCAGCAGGCCGGCGGCGATCAGCGGCCCCAGGCACAGGCCGAGGATCGGAAACAGCGCCTGCTGGATACCCAGGTTCAGGCCGCGCCGGTCGGGGCGCGAGACTTCGTTGGTGACAATGATGCTGGTCGGGGTGAAGGCGCCTTCGCAGATGCCCATCAGCCCGCGCAGGATCACCAGCCCGAGTACCCCGCTGGCCAGCGCGGAGAAGCCGGACAGCAGCGACAGCACGGTGATGGAGATCACCAGCACGCGGCGGGTGCCCAGGCGCTCGATCACGCCGCCCATGCCCAGGGCGGACAGCCCCCAGGTCAAGGCCAGCGCGGCGGACAGGTAGCCCAGGTCCTGATAGTCCAGTTGCAGGTCGTGCATGATCACCGGGAACAGCGGCAGGATGATGAAGCGGTCCAGCCCCACCAGCCCGAAGCTCAGTGACAGCAGCAGCACCATGGTTCTTTCGTAACGGCTGTCGGCAGCCGTGGTCGGTATTCCAGTGTTCATCGCTCAGCTTCCTTGTGAAACCATGAACCCGGCGCGGGGCGCCGTTAGGGTGCGACCCGAGGGGGCCGTGCAGCCCGGCAACCTCGGGTCGGACAGACGCAGGGCGCTACTTCAGGCGGTCCACTGGCCTACCGCCATTTCTGCGGTGAAGCCCGGGCCGAAGGCCGCCAGCAGGCCGATGTCGCCCTGCTTCAGATTGGAATCGAACTGGCGCTTGAGCACGTCGAACACCACCACGCTGGCAATGTTGCCGGCTTCCGACAGGCTGCTGCGCGATTGCGCCACCCGGTTCGAGGCCAGGTCCAGGTGCATCACCAGTTCGTCGAGGATCTTGCGGCCACCGGTGTGGAAGATGAAGAAGTCGTTGTGCGCGCAGTTCTGTTCGAAGCTGTCGTAGTTGAGCTTCTCCATCACCGGCGCCACATCCTTGATCGAGTTCATCACCGCCTTGTCGAGGGTGAAGTGGAAGCCGGTGTCCTTCACGTCGTACTTGATGTAGTGCTCGCTCTTGGGCAGGAAGAACGACTCGGTCTTCTTGATCTTGAAGCCGCTGGCCTGGTCATCGGCGCGCAGCACGCAGGCCGACACCGCATCGCCGAACAGCGCCGCGGAGATGAAGGCGTGCAGCTTGGTGTCGTCCGGCTGGTAGCACAGCGAAGAGAACTCCAGGGACACGATCAGCACGTGGTTGCGCGCATCGAGCCGGGCGAAATCGTTGGCCCGGTTGATGGCCGCGGCGCCGGCCACGCAGCCCAGCTGGGCGATGGGCAGTTGCACGGTGGAATTGGGCAGGCCGAGGTCGTTGATCAGGTGCGCGGTCAGCGACGGCATCATGAAGCCGGTGCAGGAGGTGACGATCACCATGCGGATGTCGCTGATCTGCAACCCGGCATTCTCGATGGCCTGGCGCGCTGCGGCCGACGACATCTGCCGCGCTTCACGCTCGTAGACGATGCTGCGGTGGGTAAAGCCGGTGTGCACCGCCAGCTCGTCGATCGGCAGCACCAGGTGGCGCTCGTTGACTTCGGTGTTGGCGATCATGCGTTTGGCCAGGGCCATGCGCGGATGGTCGGCGTGCAGGTTTTCCAGGTGATCAACCATCTGCTGCTGGGTGATCTTGTGTTGCGGAAACATGACGTGTGGGAGGCAAAGAGTAGACATGATGGGTCCTTGGCTCTAAGTAAGCCAATAAGTTAAGGGGTGGGGATCGTTCCCCGTTAATAGGCACAGGAATCTGTAGGCCCTAAAGGAAATCAGGACCTTAAGGCAACTTCGAGGCGTGAAGCGGCCGTTGATGTAACTTTTAAGTTGGATTTTATTTTAATGGCTAACTTCAAGGTGCCTTATATAAAGGCACCTTGAACAACAACTTATATATCCAGTACGAACTTATAAGCGTATTGCCAGGCCAGGTTGCTTTCGCGCACATGCTTGCGAATCACCATGCGCACCGGCGCGCCGACTTTCAGTTGGTGCGGATCGCAGACGTCGACGATCTCCGAGGCGATCACCAGGCCGTCGTCCAGGCGCACCATGGCCATGACGCGCGGCACGGTTTCGCCATAACCCATGGCGGCCAGGACCGGGTTCTCGGCGTGGGCCATGACTTCGATCTTGCCCGTGCGCTTGCAGCGGTAAGGCTTCACGCTCAGGGAATTGCAGGCGCCACAGACGGTGCGCCTTGGGAAGAAGATCTCGTTGCACTCTTCGCACTGGCTGCCTTCGAGGCGGTACTTGCCGCCATGCTCGCGCCATTCGCGGAGCATGCTGGCGGTAGTCATTCTGTGGATCTGTTCTGGGTACATGGACATGGTCCGGGCTCCTTAGTCGTTCGAGAGGACAATCACTGAGTTGTGCGCCGCGTAACCGCCAAGGTTCTGCGACACGCCGATGCGTGCGCCCTTGACCTGGTTGTCGGATTCACCCCTCAGCTGCCGGAACAGCTCGGTGATGTGCAGGATGCCGTCGCAGCCGGAGGCATGGCCGCGGCCGATGTTGCCGCCGTCGGTGTTCAGCGGCAGTTGGCCGTCCAGGGCGATGCCGCCTTCGAGCACGAAGTCGCCGGCCTGGCCCTTGCCGCAGATGCCCATGGATTCCATCTGGATCAGCCCGGCGCCGAGCAGGTCGTAGACCTGGGCCACGTCGATGTCCTTGGCGGTGATCCCGGCTTTCTTGTAGGCGATTTCCGCGCAGGCGATGGAGTTGGCCGAGACGGCCATGCCCACGTCCTTGGGCAGGCCCGGGTGGTGCAGGGTCGGATTGTGGAAGCGCGTGCCAAAGTAGTGCGAAACCC
Source organism: Pseudomonas protegens (assembly GCF_013407925.2). Lineage (NCBI taxonomy): Bacteria > Pseudomonadati > Pseudomonadota > Gammaproteobacteria > Pseudomonadales > Pseudomonadaceae > Pseudomonas > Pseudomonas protegens. The sequence continues at coordinate 3,568,453 of NZ_CP060201.1, forward strand.
CGGTGTAGGCGCAGCCGCGGACGAACACCGGTTTGTCGGTGTACTTGTGGGCCAGGTGCTCGGCCACCAGGATCGCGCAGCCACTGGCCTCGCCCCAGGCCAGCATCGAGCCGCAGGCTTCGCTGTTCTTCAGCGCTTCCAGGGTGGGGATCGGCTGGCCGTAGCGGGTGGCGGTCGGCGTGTTGTGGGCATAGACCCGCATCTGCCGGCCGAACGTGGCCAGTACATCAGCCTCGCGACCGGCGTAGCCGAACTTCTGGAAGTACTCGGCGGTGGCCAGGGCGAAGGCGTCGGTGTGGGAGATGCCGAGGAAGTAATCGTATTCACATTCAGTGCTGGAGCCGATGTATTCGGCGTAGTTGAAGTGATCGGTCATTTTCTCGAAGCCGCCGCACAGGACGATGTCGTACTCACCGGACGCGACCATCTGGTGGCCCATCTGGAACGACACCGAGCTGCTGGTGCAGTTGGCGGTGCTCATGAAGGTCGGCGCCGGGCTGATGCCCAGGGCGTCGGAGATGGTCGGGCCCAGGCCGCCATATTCGGAGATGCCTTCACCGTGGTAACCGTAGGCGACGCCCTGGATTTCCCGGGGGTGCATCTTGGCGTCCTTGAGGGCCTTGTAAGCGGACTCGACGATCATTTCCTTGAACGTCTGCCGAACTCGTGAACTTCCGGGCTTCGGCGTATAGGCGGCCGAAACGATTGCAACACGACGTGCGCACATGTGCATGCTCCTTGCGTAGACAGGCGTAATCAGAGGTAGGCGGTCAGGGCGTAGTCAGCCCGCAGGTACTTGAACTCGTACTTGATGGAGGTGCCGTAATCGACATAGGTCTTGGTTTCGAGCAGTTCGCGCAGGGGCTTGTTGTGCTTCTGGTACTGCTCGATGGCGTCGGTGACGGTCAGGGCGATGGCGTCACTGCCGGCGCCGAAACCATAGGACACCATGAGGATCTTCTGCCCCGGACGGGCCTGGTCCAGCACGTTGATCAGGCCGAGCAGCGGGCTGGCCGAACCGGTGTCGCCAACGCTGCCGGCATAGATCCCCGGTTCCACTTGCTTGGGGTTGAAGCCCAGGTGCTTGCCCAGGGAATAGGGCGTGGACACCAGGTTTTGCTGGAACACCACATAGTCATAATCGGCCGGGCTGGTATGCAGCTTGGCCATCAGGCCCTCGGCGGCGCGGCGGGTCTGGTCTTCCAGGCCGATGCTGTTCTTGTCCGAGCCCAGGCCCATCCCGGAACGGATATAGCGATCGCCTTGGGGGCGGATGTTGTCGGCGATATCGGCGGCGCAGGAGAAGCTGGCGTCGAATTCGGCGATGACATTCTGATTGCCGATCAGCAATGCCGCGGCGCCGGCCCCGGCATAGGACTCGGTCAGGTCGCCCGGTGCGGTGTTGCGGTTGATGGTGTCGGCGCCGATGGCCAGGGCGCTGCCGGTCATGCCGGAGGCCACCAGGGCCTGGCAGATCTGCAGGGCTGAGGTGCCGGACTTGCCGGCGAACTGCACGTCGGCGCAGTAGGCGTCGTAACCGCTGCCGAGCATTTCCAGGATGATCGAGGCCGAAGCCCGAGAATCGTAGGGGTTGGTGCAAGTACCCAGATAGAGGGCCTGGAGTTCATGACCGGGGATTTTGTCGAGGGCCCGTTGCGCCGCCAGCACGCCAAGGGTGATGACATCTTCATCCGGCTGCAGCACCGCTCGTTCGCTGACGCCGAGGTTTTCCTCCACCAGCTTGAGGTCGGTGTTTTTCCAGACGTTGATGACGTCCTGAACTTTGAGACGGCATACCGGAACAGCCGCGCCGTAGCTGACAATGCCTACTTTTTTCACGTTCATTTTCCTCTTGATTCCATTCTTTTTGAGAAAACTGGGTCGTGCTTGCTCAGAAGCACCCTTGAAACATACGGAAAACAGTTTTTGCTGCCTGACTCTGGTCGGCACCGCGTAAACCCTCAGTCCAGAGGGGTTTTACCGCAGGCTCCAAAGAGGGGAAAAGCCACTCGAAAGCTGTTTTTCTTCACCTCATCGTGCTATGATACGGAACGTTTCGTTTAATAATAATTTCAGACGATCCAGTCTCTTGAGAGAAAAGGCTTCAAGCCTCGAATTTGAGAGACTCTGAGTTAAAAGGCCTGATCCGCTCAACCCTTACGAGAAATTTCAAGAACTAGATGGATCGGTGCAAGAATTTCATGATTCTTTCAAGAATGAAACGAAACGGACCGTTTCATTTCGATTCGAGGGAATCCTATACCCTGCGTTGCGTTTGTCAAGCGCCCTGCCTGGAGATTTTTTATTGTGGCTCGTACCCCATCTCGCAGCTCCATCGGCTCTTTGCGAAGTCCGCATACCCACAAAGCCATCCTCAGTTCCACCATCGAGATCCTCAAGGAATGCGGTTATTCCGGACTCAGCATTGAGTCGGTCGCGCGCCGGGCGGGTGCCAGCAAGCCGACGATTTATCGGTGGTGGTCGAACAAAGCGGCGTTGATCGCGGAAGTCTATGAAAACGAGAGCGAGCAGGTAAGAAAGTTTCCTGATCTCGGCTCATTCAAGGCAGATCTCGACTTTTTACTGCGTAATCTCTGGAAAGTTTGGCGAGAAACCATTTGTGGCGAGGCGTTTCGCTGTGTGATTGCCGAAGCTCAGTTGGATCCAGCGACATTGACCCAACTCAAGGATCAGTTCATGGAGCGCAGAAGGGAGATGCCGAAAAAACTGGTGGAAAATGCCATCAGCAATGGTGAATTGCCCAAGGACACCAACCGTGAATTGCTGCTCGATATGATTTTCGGTTTTTGCTGGTATCGGCTGCTGACCGAGCAGTTGACTGCGGAACAGGATATTGAGGAATTCACTGATTTACTGATCAACGGTGTCTGTTCTGGCGCGCAACGTTGATTCCTTGAGAGCATTGAGCCTGCACAGGATGCGGGCTCAATGACGGATGTTTCAGGCTGAAGCGGCAGCGAACTCCCGATACAGGTCCGGCAGAAAGCTGGCCAGATGATTGAACTCGCACATGTCGTGAACGGCGAACTCATAGGCCAGGGTTTCCAGCTCGGTTTCGCCGAAACCACTTTCCTTGAGCAGCGCCGATGCTTTTTCTGCCCCGGGAAAGCGGGCCATCGAGGGGTGCGAGCCAACCCAGTAGCGGCTGGTCAGGTACATGCCGCCTGGCACCTCCTTGAACAGATGCACCATCAGTGACACCGGCACCTGCGGATGCTCGGCCAGGCTCATCAGGGCGCTGACGCTGCCATCGATTTTCGCTTCGCGATACAGGTCCGGGTCCAGGCCCAGGCTGGCCGGCTCCTTGAAATCGATGTGCAGGTGCATCAGGCGGTCGCCAACATATTCCGAGGCGCAGAAGGTGTTGCCGTACAAGCGCTCCTCGAAACTCAAGGACGCGTCACCCAGGCGCTGGTGGTTCACGCATGGATTGCTGACATGGGCGTAGGGGAACCACAGGGTATAGCGCTGCGCTTCCGCCGGGTGCCACATGAACCACCACTTGAACATCTGCGCGGTGCAACCGGGGAAGAACTTGCGGCTCTGCACATAGGCCATCGGGCCCGGCAGCAGGGCGTAGCCGGACTCTTCGCTGACGAAGTCCGGGTCGAGCAGGCGATTGATGTCCTCCACACTCGGGGTCAGGGTGTCCTTGAGGTCCATCGGGCCTTGCTGGATCTTGCGCACGGCGGACAGTGGCACGCGCATTTCCGAGCGGAAGTATTTGGCATACGGCTTGTTCCTGACCGCCGCCTGGTTGCGCAGGAACAGCTTCTGCATGGGCAAGGAGAAGTAGGTGAAGGGGGTCATGACGCGCGCTTCCATGCTGATATCCTTTGGCTTGAATAGACGAGAGGCCGGCATCTTCCTGTACTCCCTCAATCGTGGTTGCACGAGAAACTGGCGCTTTGTAGCTAAGCAGTGCATAAACAAAAGTCAAATTTGAATTTAACTTAGTGAGAAAGCCATGGCTCTTTCCGCTTCCCCGCAGACGCCTGCGGCCCGTGCACCGCGCCAGGATGGCCAGGCGACTCGCCAGCAGATTCTGGAAACCGCCGGCCAGCTCTTTGCCGAGCTGGGGTACGCCAATACCACCAGCAAGCAGATCTGCGAGAACTCCAGGGCCAACAATGCCTCGGTCAATTATCACTTCGAGAACAAGGACGGCCTGTATCGGGCGGTGTTGCGCGAGGCCCATGACCGCCTGCTGCGGATCGAGACCATGATCACCCTGAGCGAGAGCCAGGAGCGCGCCGAGGACAAGCTGCGCGCGATCATCACCGTGCTGATCGAGGGGCTGGCCAACCAGCGCGAGGGCTGGGCGCTGAAGGTGCTGACCCGCGAGCTGCTGTCGCCCTCGTCGGTGTTGCCGGAGGTGCTGGAGGAGCAAGCCTTTCCCAAGGCCCAGATCGTGCGAAACATTCTCGGCCAGATCATGCAACTGCCGCCGGACGACCCGGCCACACTGCGCAGCGCGGTCAGCGTGTTTGCGCCATGCCTGTTCCTGCTGATTGCCCATGAGCCGCTGACGCGCCATGTGTTGCCGGGGTTGGCGCTCGATCCGCCTGCGTTGATCGAGCACATGATGAGTTACGCCCTGGCCGGCCTGGCTGCCGTGTCTCGGGCTTCGACTCCCGTCTAGGCCGTTGTCCGGGCAAAAAAAACGCCGACCCTGAGGTCGGCGTTCCTGTTCGGCGATTTCCGGGCCGGTGCTTACTCCTGGGCGACGGCGTTCTTGGCCAGGATGGCGTTGGCCAGCTCCATGTCGGTGGCTTTGAGGCCAGGGTTGTCGGCGCGGACTTTCTGCATGGCGGCTTCCAGGTACGGGCCGCGGATGCTGCCTTCGCTGGCGACGAAGCTACCGGCGTCGTCCTGGGCGGCGACGATCAGTTTGTGGTCCTTGAAGGTCAGGTAAGTGGAGCCGGTGGTGGCGCCGGAGGAAATGACGTTACGCCAGAAGGTGTCGGCCATTGCCGAACCAACGGGAAGGGACAGCAAGGCAAGGGTGGCGACAGCTATTTTCAGACGCATGATGGGTGACTCCAACTGGGGTTATCTGCACCGTTTGATTCTAGATACACCAGCGGAGTTCCGTGACCTGTCAGTCAAGGTTTTCGACCAGCAGAATGGCCCCTTCCTGACCTATCACCCGCACCCGGGCCCCCACCGGCGCGTCGGCGCCCTTGGCGATCCACACCCCGTCGGCGACCTTGATCCGGCCGCGGCCATTGAGGATCGCCTGATGCACGACGAAGGTCTTGCCGATCAGTTCCTGGCCCCGCAGGTTCAGGTTCGGCTGGTCGCTGGGGCGGACCACGTTGCGCTGACGTCGCCACCAGTACAGCGCCGTCAGCACCGACAGCAGGCCGAACAGGAAAAACTGCACTTCCCAGGACAGGCCGGGAACCAGGAAGGTCAGGGCCCCGACGAAAGCGGCGGCCAGCCCTATCCATAGCAGGTAGCCGCCAGCACCGAACACCTCGAAGATCAGCAGCAGGGTGCCCAGGGCGAGCCAGTCCCAGAACGACAGGGTTTGCAGGTATGCCAGCATAGTGCGTGCCTCAGCCTTTCTTGCCGTCGAACGTGGCTTTGACGATTTCGCCAATGCCGCCCACGGCGCCGATCACCTGGCTGGCCTCCAGCGGCATCAGGATCACCTTGCTGTTGTTGGCCGCCGCCAGCTTGCCCAGGGCATCGATGTACTTTTGCGCCACGAAGTAGTTGATCGCCTGGACGTTGCCGCTGGCGATCGCCTCGGACACCACCTGGGTCGCCCGGGCCTCGGCCTCGGCTTGACGCTCCCGGGCTTCGGATTCGAGAAACGCCGCCTGACGCTCGCCCTCGGCTTCCAGGATCTGCGCCTGTTTCTTGCCTTCGGCCGTGAGGATGGCCGCCGCCCGCAGGCCTTCGGCTTCGAGGATCTGTGCGCGCTTGACCCGTTCGGCCTTCATCTGCCCGGACATGGCCGCCATCAGGTCGGCCGGTGGGCTGATGTCCTTGATCTCGATCCGGGTGATCTTGATGCCCCAGGGCGCGGTGGCTTCGTCGACGGTGCGCAGGAGTTTCTCGTTGATGCCGTCACGCTGGCTGAGCATCGCGTCCAGCTCCATGGAGCCGAGCACGGTACGGATATTGGTCTGCAGCAGGTTGCGGATGGCGTGCTCCAGGTTGTTGACCTCGTAGGCGGCCTGGGCCGTGTTGACCACTTGAAAGAAGCACACGGCGTCGATCTGCACCGTGGCGTTGTCGGCGGTAATGACTTCCTGGGGGGGAATGTCCAGCACGCTTTCCATGACGTTGATCTTGCGACCGATGCGGTCCATCACCGGAATGATGATGTTCAGCCCCGGCTTGAGGGTATTGGTGTAGCGGCCGAAACGCTCCACGGTCCATTGATAGCCTTGCGGCACAACCTTGAAGCCCATGAAGACCAGGGCCACCGCCAGGGCGACGAAAAGTAACAGTACGCTTCCTATCTGCATCACATTCACCTGCTCAGTCATTGCTCATGGGGACGGCGAGCACGAGTGTAGAGGGCTGCCGGTTCTGGCGTTGGGATACCTTGGCCCTTGCATCATCAGGACACACAACACCGCGCCGATCCGCTCAAAGCCGGAAGCGGGTGACCGACGTCTGCAAAGTGGCCACGGAGTTTTCCATCTGCTCCACCGTGAGGGTCAGGTCCCGCATGGCCTGGCTGTTGCGCCGCGCCACCTGACTGATCATTTCCACCCGCTGGGCCACTTCGCTGCCGGCCTTGGACTGCTCACCAATGGTGTGGGAAATCTCTTCCACCATCAGCGCCGAGCGTTGCGCGCCCTGGCGAATCTCATTGATCGATGTCCCCGCCTGCTGGGCCATGTGCACCCCGTCGTTGACCCGGCTGACCCCGGTTTGCATGCTGCTCACCGCTTGTTCGGTGGTTTCGCGGATGCGCTGGATCATGCCGGTGATCTCCCGGGTGGATTGCGCGGTGCGCGCCGCGAGGTTGCGCACTTCGTCGGCGACCACGGCAAATCCGCGTCCGGCCTCGCCGGCCCGGGCCGCCTCGATGGCGGCATTCAGGGCCAGCAGGTTGGTCTGCTCGGCAATGCCGTTGATCACCTGGATGATCGAATGGATCTCTTCCGAGGACTGTCCCAGGGCGGTGATGCTCTGGGACGAGTTGTTCACCGCTTCGGCGATGTGGCTCATGCCGTCCACCACCCCGAGGATCACCTGGCCACCGCTGCCGGCCAGGGATTCGGACTGAGCGGCAATGCTCTGGGCATTGCGCGCGTGCTCGGCGACCTGGGCAATGTTGCTGATCATCTGTTCCATGGCGGCGGCCATGTTGGTGGCGCCGTCGGCCTGCTCGGTGGCGCCGTCGGCAATGCCCAGCGAGGTGTCGCTGAGGCTGTGGGAGCGTCCTCGCAGCTCCTCGCTCTCGTGGCGGATGGTGGTGATCATCTGCCGCAGGTTGTCCTGCATTTCACCCAGGGCCTGCTGCAACTGCCCGGCTTCGTCCCGGCTGTCGATACTGATGACGGTGGTCAGGTTGCCCTGGGCGATGGCCCGGGCGGTGGCGACGGACTTTTCCAGAGGCTTGAGTACCCGAATGAGCAACTGACGGGTCAGCAGGCACAGGATCAGGGCGGCAATCAGGCTGCCGCCGATCAGCCAAGCGGCCGCCTGGCGCACGGCATGTTCACTGTCTTGGCGAGTTTGTGCCGAAATCGCTTCGATCTTGCTGCTCAGCGCCGTGTTGCGGGTTTCCACTTCGCTGAAGCGTTGGGAAAACTCCAGCATGTGCTGGCGTGCCGCCTGCGGATCCTTGAGCGCCTGTTCGGCGATGCTCTCGGCGGCATGAATGTAGTTCTCCAGGACCGGTTGCAGCTCGCTGATGGCATCGCGGATATCCGGCGCCAGGGGCAGTTTGGCGTTTTCCGCCAGCGCCTTGCGGAACCAGTCGCCGTGTTCGCGCAGGCTGCTACGCACCTCCTCGCCGGCCGCACTGTCGCCGGGCTCGCTGCTCAGCGCCTCCAGCACATCGGCGCGCAGGGCGTCGTGCATCATGTCGGCCTCCAGGTGGTTGCGCAGGGCGCTGGCATTGAGTTCATTGTCCTGCAGTGCGCCGGCCAGGCGCGATTGTCCCCACAGACCGAGGCCCGCCACCAGGGCAATGGCCAGTAGGCTGAGGACCCCGGAGGCGATCATGTTTTGCCGAATATTCATGCCTGGCTTCCTGCTCGTTTTGGCGGTAATTCAAGCGTAGTCCAGTGCCCGGGGTTCGCCGCCGGGCGAGTTCTCGGCTACCCGCCAGGGTTCTGCGGCGTGACCCGCAATACCTCCTCGAAACTGGTCAGGCCTTCGGCGAGTTTGCGTGCGGCGGCCTGGCGCAGGCTGTGCATGCCGTCCTCGGCGGCCTGGCGACGCAGATCGGCGAGGTCGAGGTCGCTTTGGATCAGGGCCCGGAGCGCGGCGCTCAAGGGCATGACTTCGTAGACCGCCGTGCGTCCGTGATAGCCGGTGCCCCGGCACTCGGCGCAGCCCACGGCCCGCATGCCATGGCGCGGTGGCGGCGATTGCCGGGGATGGATCAGGTTGTGCCAGTCATCGCTGGCGAGTTCGGCGGGGGCCTTGCAGTGTCGGCACAGGGTGCGCACCAGGCGCTGGGCCATGACCCCGACCAGGGTGGCCCTGAGCAAATAGGGCGGCACGCCCAGTTCCAGCAGGCGGCTGATGGCGGCCGGGGCGTCGTTGGTGTGCAGGGTGGACAGCACCAGGTGCCCGGTGAGCGCGGCCTGGATGGCCATTTCCGCGGTTTCCAGGTCGCGAATCTCGCCGATCATGATGATGTCCGGGTCCTGGCGCATCAGCGCCCGTACACCGCTGGAAAAACTCAGGTCGATGTTGGGCTGGACCTGCATCTGGTTGAAGGCCGGCTCGATCATCTCGATCGGATCCTCGATGGTGCACAGGTTGATTTCAGGCGTCGCCAGCTGCTTCAGGGTGGTGTAGAGGGTGCTGGTCTTGCCCGAACCGGTGGGCCCGGTGACCAGGATGATGCCGTGGGCCTGGGAGGTCATGGCCTGCCAGCGGCTCAGGTCGTCGGCGCCAAAGCCCAATTGGTCGAAGTCCTTGAGCAGCACCTGGGGATCGAAGATGCGCATGACCAGTTTCTCGCCGAAGGCCGTGGGCAGGGTCGACAGGCGCAGCTCGATTTCGCTGCCTGCGGGAGGGCGGGTCTTGATCCGGCCGTCCTGGGGCCTGCGCTTTTCTGCGACGTTCATGCGTCCCAGGCTCTTGAGGCGGCTGACCATGGCCAGGGTGACCAGGGGCGGAAACTGATAGACGTTGTGCAGCACACCGTCGATGCGAAAGCGCAGGGTGCCGTGTTCGCGACGCGGTTCGATATGAATGTCGCTGGCCCGTTGCTGGAACGCGTACTGAAACAGCCAGTCGACAATGTTGACGATGTGGGCATCGTCGGCATCCGGTGCCTGATCGTTGGCGCCCAGCTTGAGCAGCTGTTCGAAGTTGCCCGGGCCGCGGGTCTTCTGTTCATTGCTGGCGCCGCTGACCGACTTGGCCAGGCGATAGAACTCCAGGGTCAGGCGCTGGATCTCCGCCGGGCTGGCCACGACCCGTCGGATCGGGCGCTTGAGCACCTGGGCCAGATCGGCCTCCCAGCCCCTGACATAGGGCTGGGCGCTGGCCACGGTAACGCTGTGGGCATCCTCCGCCACGGCGAGGATCTTGTGCCGTTGGGCGAAGGCGAAGGACATCAAGGGGGTGATGCCGGCCACGTCGATCCGTAGCGGATCGATGCGCAGGTAGGGCTGGCCCGCCTGCCGCGCCAGCCAGGCGCTGAGGCTGTCCAGGTCCAGGTGTCGCCCTGGCTGCTGTCGGTCGGGCAACTGCTGGCTGGCGATGAGTTCAAGAGGATGCAGGTGCGGGTCGGCCCCTTGGCGCCGGGCGCTCATGGCCTGTTCGGCGGCGTCCTGGCTGATGCGCTCCTGGGCCAGCAGGTCACTCAGTAGCTCGCTGAGATCCAGCCAGCGGTCCGGGGACACCTGGGCTGCGGTCATGGGAACTCCTTGGGAGCGTGGTCCAGAGTCGGTTCTCTGGTCGTCGACTGCCAAGAATAGTCACATCGGACGGCGCCCCAGCGGGCCAAGGGTTGCAGGGTTTTACCGGGCTCAGCCGGTAGCCTGCAGGCGCGAGGTCTCGACCAATTGCAGCTCCACCGAGCTGACACTGATCAGGTTGCGCAACTTGTCGCCGATCACTCGGGCCCGGTGCCAGCTCAGGCCCGCGAGTTCCACTTCTATATGCAGCGTGTCGTCCTGCTGGATGACCGCGACCCGCTGCGGCACCAAGAGTTGCAGGGCGAAATGGTTGAGCACCCGGCACAGCACGTCGGCCTCGACATCGGCGAACAGCTGGTAGTGCACGTGGCACTGGGCATTGTCGTGGTTCCAGACATCGGCGCGGGTCGATGGGCTCGTGGCGGGGTTGTGCAGGGGCATGGCGATCTCCAGGTCAGTGGAGAAATTTTTACATTCGGTTTCGGGTTTTTCTTATCTAAGATGCACTCAATTCGCCTGCTGACGAATTGTCTGATTCGATTTTTAACGTTTTTGGGGGTTGGTTATGCAAAGCGAGCTGGATGCCTACGATCGCCGGATCCTTGCGTTGCTGCAAGACGACGCATCGCTTTCCAGTGCCCAGATTGCCGAACAGGTGGGGTTGTCCCAGTCGCCTTGCTGGCGGCGGATTCAGCGCATGAAGGATGAAGGGGTGATTCGCGGCCAGGTGACCCTGCTCGACCGCAAGAAGATTGGCCTGAACACGCAGATCTTTGCCGAGGTCAAGCTCAACGCCCATGGACGCTCCAACTTCACCGAGTTCACCGAAGCCATTCGCGGTTTTCCCGAGGTGCTGGAGTGTTATGTGCTGATGGGCGCGGTGGACTTCCTGTTGCGCATCGTGACGGCGGATATCGAAGCCTACGAGCGGTTCTTCTTCGAGAAGCTGTCCATGGTGCCGGGCATTCAGGAGGTGAACTCGATCGTCGCCCTGTCGGAGATCAAGTCCACCACCAGCCTGCCGGTATTGCGTTGAGGGTGATCGATTACAGGCGCAGCAGGGTCTTCCAGGCGCGGTTCTGGAACACCGCGATGGCTTGCTGCTTGCGCGCATCGAGGGCTTCGTCGGTGATCGGTTCGTTGGCCAGTTGGGCCAGCTTGTTCAGTTCACCGTAGAGGCGATCCAGCTCCGCAATCTCCAGCGCGGCGCGGGCGTGGTGCAGCCAGGCCTGGATGCGTTCGATCCGCGGCAGCTGCTCGGCCAGGTCCTCGGGCTGCTGCTGGTAGCGCGGCAGTTGCAGGGAGCTGGCCTCTTCGGCCAGCAGGCGTGGCAGCCAGCTGCCCAGTTGCGCCGCGCCCTGGCGGTTGCCACGGGTGTTGCGCTCGGCGGTCCAGGCCCGGGCCAGCAGCCAGCGCGAAGTGTTCAGGGAGAACAGGCCCCAGCGCACGTCCTGCAGCTCTTCCATGAACTGCTCCGGCGCGGCCTTGCGCACGTCTTCGTCATCCAGGCCGGCCTGCACCAGAGGGCGCCAGTCTTCCAGCAGGGCATCCAGGGCGCTGCGCAGTTCCGCGGTGGACTGGCGCGGCGCGGCCTGGCCCAGGCTGCTGGCCAGGGCCCGCAATTCGGCGAGGTTGTCGACCCAGTCCTGCAGCAGGCGCCAGTGGCCGTTGAAACGATATTGTTCGGCCAGGCGCTGGCTGCTGCCCAGCAGATGCCAGGCCAGGGCGGCGAAAGCGTCGTCCAGCGGGGTTTCGGCGCTCAGCTGTGGCGCCGGCAGGCTCAGGGAGTAGCTGCCGGCATCGAACAGGCGATAGCCGCGCTCGGCCTTGCTGATGTCGCAGGGCATCAACGGCAGGGTGAGGGCCAGTTCCGCGGCCAGTTCCAGCAGCGCGGCCGGCTCGCCTTCGCGCAGTTCCAGCTCCAGCTCGCAGATTTCTTCCTTGTGCTTGCCGGCGATCACCTGGCCCAGATCCAGGGCGGCCTCGATCACCACCTTGGCCTTGCCCCGGCCCCAGGCGATTTCCGCGCGCTCGCGGACAAAATCGGTGGTGAACAGCGGCTTGAGGGTCTTTTTGTCCAGCTCGGCGAGGGCTTCTGGCCAGCATTCGCCGTCGAGTTTCTTCAGGTCGAGCTTGGCTTTGGGCAGATGCCAGTCGTACTCGTTGCGTTCGGACAGGCCGGCGACGCTCTGGCCGCTGGTCTTGAGAGTCTGGATCACCGCGTCGCCGTCGCGGCGCAGGCGCAGGGCGACTTTGGCCCGGGCCAGGTCGCGCTCTGGGGTGTCGAAGTACTGGTTCATCAGCTCACGGCGTTCCCAGCCACTTTTGTTGCGTTTTTTCAGGAGCGGGTGCTCGCGCAGGGCGGCGAGGGTTTCGCGGCTGACGCGGAGTTTGATTTCGGTTTCTTTCTGCATGGCCGGAAAATCCAGGATCGGGAGTGCAGCCGGAGGAAGAGTTGGCTGCCAAGGCCGTGCAGTGTACAGGAGCGGGCGCGTGGAGGCGCCACGACGGTTCCTTCCTCTCGCCGGATGCCTCTATGATGCTGCTCATCTTGGGATTTCCGGAGCCAGCTCATGCCATTGCCGTCCTTGAAGGAGCAGTTCGCTGCACTGATCGCCGCGCCGTCGGTGAGCTGCACCCAGCCTGCGCTGGACCAGTCCAACCGAGCGGTGATCGAGTTGCTGGCCGGCTGGCTCGGCGACCTCGGGTTTAGCTGCGATATCCAGCCGGTCAGCCCCGGCAAGTTCAACCTGCTGGCCAGCTACGGCAGTGGTCCTGGTGGGCTGGTGCTGGCCGGGCACAGCGACACCGTGCCATTCGACGCCGCGCTGTGGCAGACCGATCCGCTGAAGCTGACCGAGGTCGACGGCCGCTGGGTCGGTCTGGGCAGTTGCGACATGAAGGGCTTTTTCGCCCTGATCATCGAGGCGGTGCGGCCGTTGCTGGAGCAGCCGTTCAAGCAGCCGCTGCTGATCCTGGCCACTTGCGACGAAGAGAGCTCCATGGCCGGGGCGCGGGCCCTGGCCCAAGCCGGGCGGCCCCTGGGACGCGCCGCGGTGATCGGCGAACCCACGGGGCTCAAGCCGATCCGCCTGCACAAGGGGGTCATGATGGAGCGCATCGATATTCTCGGGCGCAGCGGTCACTCCTCCGACCCGAGCCTGGGCCGCAGTGCCCTGGAAGCGATGCACGACGCCATCGGCGAGCTGCGCGGGCTTCGGCTGCTGTGGCAACGCGAATACCGCAATCCGCAGTTCAGCGTGCCGCAGCCGACCCTGAACTTCGGCTGCATCCATGGTGGCGACAACCCCAATCGCATCTGTGGCCAATGTTCCCTGGAGTTCGACCTGCGCCCGTTGCCGGGCATGGACCCGCAGATGTTGCGCGAAGCCATTCGTCAGAAGCTGGTGCCGATCGCCCAGCGCCATGAAGTGCAGATCGACTATGCACCGCTGTTTCCCGCCGTGCCGCCGTTCGAGCAGCCCGAGGATGCCGAGCTGGTGCGAGTGGCGGAGCGGCTGACCGGGCATCGCGCCGAAGCAGTGGCGTTTGGCACCGAAGCGCCTTATCTTCAGCGCCTTGGCTGCGAGACGCTGGTGCTCGGTCCGGGTGATATCGCCTGTGCCCACCAGCCTGGGGAATACCTCGAAATGTCACGCTTGCAGCCTACCGTGCATCTATTACGAGAATTGATCGAACATTACTGCCTGACACCGGCCCCGATTTAAGTAAATTGCCGGTGTTCCTGTCCGTACCCATTGAGGAGAGTAAGCGTGTTGCCAAGCCTGTTCCGACGATAACCATCAGCCCGCTGTGCGTTTTCCGTTTCGTCCTTTTATAGGCTGCTATTTATTTACAGGCTCAGGTTCATGCCCGAATACGTCAATTGGCTTCGCCACGCGTCTCCCTACATCAACGCTCACCGGGATTGCACCTTTGTGGTCATGCTCCCGGGCGACGGTGTTGAACACCCCAACTTCGGCAATATCGTTCACGACCTGGTGCTGCTGCACAGCCTGGGGGTGCGTCTGGTGCTGGTGCACGGTTCGCGCCCGCAGATCGAAGCGCGCCTGGCGGCTCGTGGCCTGACCCCGCATTACCATCACGGCCTGCGCATCACCGATGCGGCGACCCTGGAATGCGTGATCGACGCCGTCGGCCAGTTGCGCATCGCCATCGAGGCGCGCCTGTCCATGGACATGGCTTCCTCGCCAATGCAGGGCTCGCGCTTGCGGGTGGCCAGCGGCAACCTGGTGACGGCGCGTCCGATCGGCGTGCTGGAAGGCGTCGATTTCCACCACACCGGCGAAGTGCGCCGGGTCGACCGCAAGGGCATCAACCGCCTGCTGGATGAACGCTCCATCGTGCTGCTGTCGCCCCTGGGTTATTCGCCCACCGGCGAAACCTTCAACCTGGCCTGCGAGGACGTGGCGACCCGTGCCGCCATCGACCTGGGGGCCGACAAGCTGCTGCTGTTCGGTGCCGACCCTGGGCTGCTGGATGAAAACGGCAAGCTGGTGCGCGAGCTGCGTCCACAACAGGTGCCAGCCCACCTGCAGCGCCTGGGCAGCAATTACCAGGCCGAGCTTTTGGATGCCGCCGCCGAGGCTTGCCGTGGCGGGGTGGGGCGCAGCCATATCGTCAGCTATGCCGAAGATGGCGCGCTGTTGACCGAGCTGTTCACCCGCGATGGCGGCGGCACCCTGGTGGCCCAGGAGCAGTTCGAGCGGGTGCGCGAGGCGGCGATTGAAGACGTCGGCGGATTGCTGGATCTGATCAGTCCGCTGGAAGAGCAAGGCATCCTGGTGCGGCGCTCCCGCGAGGTGCTGGAGCGCGAGATCGAACAGTTCAGCGTGGTCGAGCGCGAGGGCATGATCATTGCCTGCGCGGCCTTGTACCAGATTGCCGATTCCGATGCCGGTGAACTGGCCTGTCTGGCGGTGAACCCGGAATATCGCCATGGCAAACGTGGCGATGAACTGTTGGAAAGGATCGAAGCCCGGGCCCGGGCCCAGGGCCTGAAAACCTTGTTCGTTCTCACCACCCGCACCGCGCACTGGTTCCGTGAGCGGGGCTTTGTGCCCAGCAGCGTCGAGCGCCTGCCTTCGGCCAGGGCTTCGCTGTACAACTATCAGCGCAATTCGAAGATCTTCGAGAAGGCTCTCTGAGTCTTCCACTCGTTCCGTAATCGGCAACGCCTCGGTCCCTGGATCGAGGCGTTGTGCTTTATGGACATGTCAGAAAAATTTCATTTCGATACAAAAACTGTAACAAATTGACGGGAGGATAGGCTCTTAGCCATGATTGCGTCGCTTTTTTGATCCTGTTTGACGTTTTGCGCCCAAAACGCATCGGATCATGGCCGCAAGAGTGGGAAAAATCTTTTCAGCAATAAGCTCGTGAGCGTCTACGCTGGGACGTTCAGCGTATTAGTGGCGAGCTTTATTCCTGAAAGGCATGAAAAAGAATTAAACAATTCTTTTTGGGTTTATGAGTAATTCATTACCCTGCAGGGACCAAATTACGGCGATTAGACCATGGTCGTAGACACAGATCGTTACGATTGACTTATCAGTCACGGTCTGGCGCTAATCGCGCATCTGTGGCACCCGGGCGTTCGATCCGGGGCCAGGAACCACAAGAATTAGAAACGAGAGGAGCGAAACATGAACAAGTCCACCTTGGCCCTGGCTGTGGCCGTAGGGGTTTTGGCGCAGCAGGCAGGCGCCGCCGGTTTCATCGAAGACAGCAAGGCCACCTTGGGGCTGCGTAACTTCTATATCAATACCGATAACCGTGACGGTGATACCAAAGCCGCCAAAGCCCAGAACAAGCAGGAAGAATGGGGCCAAGGCTTCATCTTCAACTTCACCTCTGGCTACACCGAAGGCACCGTAGGTTTCGGTCTGGACGCTATCGGCCTGCTGGGCGTGCGCCTGGATTCCGGTGGCGGCACCAACGGCGCAACCACCACATCTGCTGGCGGCACCATTTTCCCGACTCACTCCTCCAGCGGCAAAAACGCTCAAGCGGTGAACGACTACTCCAGCCTGGGCCTGACCGGCAAGGTCAAGGTTTCCCAGACCGAGCTGAAGATCGGCACCCTGCAGCCAAACAACCCGGTGATCAAGTACAACGACGGTCGTCTGTTGCCACAAACCTTCCAGGGTGGCCAGATCACTTCGAACGAGATCAAGGACCTGACCCTGACCGCAGGTCAGATCGAGCACGCCAAAGGGCGTAACTCGAGCAACAACGAAGGCCTGTCCATCGCCGGTGCCAACGCCAGCTCCAACTACGATGCCGGCAAGTTCAGCAACAAGTTCTACTACGCTGGTGCTGACTACAAGATCACCAAGGATCTGACCGCTTCGTACTACTACGGTGAGCTGAAAGACTTCTACTCGCAGAACTTCCTGGGCCTGGTACACAACTGGTCCATCGGTCCTGGCGTACTGAAAAGCGACCTGCGCTACTACCGCAGCCGCGACAACGGCTCCAACGGCGACACTGCTGCCTACTACACCACCGGCTACTACCCGGACAAAGGCCTGTCGGCAATCACCAAGGGTAAGGTCGACAACAACCTGTACAGCTACCTGGCCCTGTACTCGGTTGAAGGTCACACCTTCGGTGGCGGCTACCAGTACAGCAACGGTGACAGCGACTTCCCTTGGCTGAACCAGGGTGACGGCTCGTCCAACAGCACCATCACCGACATGCAGATCCAGAAGTTCGCCCGTGCCGGCGAGCGTACCTGGCAGGCTCGCTACGCCTATGACTTCGCCAAGGTTGGCGTGCCTGGCCTGACCGCCGGCATCATCTACCTGCGTGGCAACAACATCGACACCGCCGGTAAAGTCGGCGCTGCTCAGAAGCTCACCCTGGGCACCGGTGGCACCGAGTGGGAACGCGACCTGACCCTGTCCTACGTGGTGCCGCAAGGTCCGCTGAAGAACCTGGGTCTGACCTGGAAAAACGCCATGTGGCGTAACGACATTCCGGGCCAGCGCGACCAGGACGAAAACCGTCTGATCGTCAGCTACTCGATCCCGTTGAAGTAATAGCGGGTTGAAAGCCTCGCCCGGCGCAACGCCGGGCGAGGTATTGCTTCAAGTCAGGCCCACCCCCGTGAGCCCTTCCTGAATTCCCCTCTTTTTACAGCGACTCAAGGCCTTCTCGAACCTTGTTGAGAAGGGTGGTCTTCGCCTGCGCGCGCGTCCAGTGAAGAGATTTTTAATATTCTTTCCAGTTCTTAATAAATCGATATTTATTCTTTTTAAATAAACTCTGGCGCAGGCAGAGTAGCTCCATCACGCACTCACAGGAGCAGCAGCCATGAGCCTCAGACTGGGCGATATCGCCCCCGACTTCGAACAGGATTCCAGTGCCGGAAAGATTCGTTTCCACGAGTGGCTGGGCGACAGCTGGGGCGTGCTGTTTTCTCATCCGGCGGACTTCACCCCGGTGTGCACCACCGAGCTGGGCTTTACCGCCAAGCTCAAGGACGAATTCGCCCAGCGCGGGGTGAAAGCCATTGCCCTGTCGGTGGACCCGGTGGACTCCCATCACAAGTGGATCGAGGACATCAACGAAACCCAGAACACCCGGGTCAACTTCCCGATCCTGGCGGACGCTGATCGCAAGGTGTCGGACCTCTATGACCTGATCCATCCCAACGCCAGCGATACCCTGACCGTGCGTTCGCTGTTCATCATCGACCCGAACAAGAAGATTCGCCTGACCATCACCTATCCGGCCAGCACCGGGCGCAACTTCCATGAAATTCTGCGGGTGATCGATTCGCTGCAACTGACCGACAACTACAAGGTGGCCACGCCGGCCAACTGGCAGGACGGTGATGAAGTGGTGATCGTGCCGTCGCTCAAGGACGAGGACGAGATCAAGCGACGTTTTCCCAAAGGCTATCGCGCAGTGAAGCCCTACCTGCGCCTGACTCCACAACCCAATCGCTGACCCACTCACCGCTGTAGGAGCCGGCTTGCCGGCGAAGGCGGCGGTGAGGCCGATGCAAGTGTCGCGGACCCTTTCGCGGGCAAGCCCGCTCCTGCGCAGAATGCAGGAGTCACAGAACCACAAAGCAGGGGTTTTCAGGCCGTTTCGACGGCCTATTTTTTTGCCTGGAAATCATCCTTTCTTATATTCATTTAAAGAATAAACAAATGAAAAAATAAGATTTATGGATATATAAATAGGCTGTTAAGGTCTGTGCAGTCCGGCGAGATCGCATCCCGCGAATCGCTTATCTTGTTCAAGGAATCCCCCGAATGCTGGTGGTCTCTCTCGGTGGCAGTCCCAGTCAGCGATCCCGTTCCGGGGTGCTGCTGGAGTTGGCCAAGCGCTGGTTACAGCAGCACGGCGTGGAAGTGGTCAGCTACCAGGTGCGGGACTTCCCGGCCGAGGATCTGCTCCACGCCCGCTTCGACAGTCCCAAGGTCATTGACCTGCTGCAACAGATCGAACAGGCCGACGGCTTGCTGATCGCCACGCCGGTGTACAAGGCGTCTTTTTCCGGGGCCCTGAAAACCCTGCTCGACCTGCTGCCGGAGCGTGCCCTGAGCCACAAGGTGGTATTGCCCATGGCCACCGGCGGCAGCATCGCCCGCATGCTGGCGGTGGATTACGCGCTGAAGCCGGTGCTTTCGGCGCTCAAGGCCCAGGAGATGCTCCAGGGCATCTTTGCCGAGGACAGCCAGATCGCCTACGGCGAAGGCAGTGTCCAGCCGCAGCTGGCCGAGGCTCTGGAGCTGCGTTTGAAAGAGGCTCTGGAGCAGTTTCACAGCGCCATGGCCCGTCGCCCCAAGCCGCTGGACCCGCATCTGTTGAATGAACGCCTGTTGAGTGCTCGCTGGAGCATTTGAGCCACACCCCTGATTTGAACTACTGACCTTACTCGCCCGCCAACGGGCAAGCAGGTGCAGCCACAACCCCCACAGCAAAAAGGAGAGCGCCATGCGCCCTGTCATTTTGCGTCGCGGTCTGGTCGCTCTGTTTGCTGCGGCTGTGTCCTTCGGCGCCATCGTTCAAGCTCAAGCCGACACCCTGCGTATCGGTTATCAGAAGTACGGCACCCTGGTGCTGCTCAAGGCCAAGGGCACCCTGGAAAAGCGCCTGGCGCAGCAAGGCGTGGACGTGAAGTGGACCGAGTTCCCGGGTGGTCCGCAGTTGCTGGAAGGGCTGAACGTCGGTTCCATCGACTTCGGCGTGACCGGCGAAACCCCGCCGGTGTTCGCCCAGGCCGCCGGTGCCGATCTGCTCTACGTGGCCTACGAACCACCGGCGCCCCATAGCGAGGCGATCCTGGTGCCCAAGGACTCGCCGATCAAGTCGGTGCAGGACCTCAAGGGCAAGAAAGTGGTGCTGAACAAGGGCTCCAACGTTCATTACCTGCTGGTCCGCGCCCTGGAAGACGCCGGCCTCAAGTACAGCGACATCCAGACCGTGTTCCTGCCCCCGGCCGATGCCCGCGCCGCGTTCGAGCGTGGCAGCGTCGACGCCTGGGTCATCTGGGATCCATACCAGGCGGCGGCCGAGCAGCAACTGCAGGCGCGCACGCTGCGTGACGGCAGCGGCATCGTCGACAACCACCAGTTCTACCTGGCGACCAAACCCTACGCACAGCAGCACCCCGAGGTGATCAAGGCCCTGGTGGAAGAAGTGCGGGCGGTGGGCGAGTGGTCCAAGGCCAATCCGCAGGAGGTCACCGAGCAGGTGGCGCCACTGCTCGGCCTGTCCACGGATATCACCCTGACCTCGGTGAAGCGCCAGGGCTACGGCGCGGGCTTCCTGACTCCGGAGGTGATCGGGGCGCAGCAGAAAATCGCCGACAGCTTCTATCAGCTCAAGCTGATTCCCAAGCCGCTGAGCATCAAAGACGTGATCTGGACGCCCACTGCCGCCGTGGCCAAAGCGCCGTAATTCGACCCCTTAGGAGACAACTCCATGAGCCTCAACATCTTCTGGTTCCTGCCCACTCACGGCGACGGCCATTACCTTGGCACCGCCGAAGGCGCTCGCGCCGTGGATCATGCATACCTGCAGCAGATCGCCCAGGCCGCCGACCGCCTGGGGTTTGGCGGCGTGCTGATCCCCACCGGACGCTCCTGCGAGGATTCCTGGCTGGTGGCGGCCTCGCTGATTCCGGTGACCCAGCGCCTGAAGTTTCTGGTCGCCCTGCGCCCCGGGATCATTTCCCCGACGGTGGCGGCGCGTCAGGCGGCAACCCTGGATCGGCTGTCCGGCGGCCGGGCGCTGTTCAACCTGGTGACCGGGGGCGATCCCGACGAGTTGGCCGGCGATGGTCTGTTTCTCGACCATGAACAGCGTTACCAGGCCTCGGTGGAGTTCACCCGTATCTGGCGCCGGGTGCTGGAAGGCGAAACCGTGGACTATGACGGCCAGCACATCAGCGTGAAGGGCGCCAAGCTGCTCTATCCGCCGTTGCAGCAACCGCGCCCGCCGCTGTATTTCGGCGGCTCTTCGGAAGCTGCCCAGGACCTGGCCGCCGAGCAGGTGGACATGGTTCTGACCTGGGGCGAGCCGCCGGCCGCCGTGGCCGAGAAGATCCGGCAGGTGCGCGACAAGGCTGCCAAGCTCGGACGCAGCGTGCGCTTCGGCATCCGCCTGCACGTGATTGTGCGGGAAACCAACGCCGAAGCCTGGCAGGCCGCCGAACGCCTGATTTCCCATCTGGACGACGACACCATCGCCCGGGCCCAGGCATCCCTGGCATGCTTCGACTCGGTGGGCCAGCAACGCATGGCGGCTTTGCATGGCGGTCGTCGCGACAAGCTGGAAGTCAGCCCCAACCTGTGGGCCGGCGTCGGTCTGGTGCGTGGCGGGGCCGGCACCGCCCTGGTGGGCGACGGCCCGACCGTGGCGGCGCGGATGAAAGAGTATGCGGACCTGGGCATCGACACCTTCATCTTCTCCGGTTATCCACACCTGGAAGAGTCCTATCGCGTGGCCGAGCTGCTGTTCCCGCATCTGGATATCGAACGGCCCAAGCTGCCTGAAGCCGCCGGTTACGTCAGTCCGTTCGGAGAGATGGTGGCCAATGACATCATTCCCAAAGCTGCGTCCCAGAGCTGAGGTGCGGCCATGAATGGACAACGCATAGTGCAGCGTCTGGCGCCCTGGGGCCTGCCCTTGCTGCTGCTCGCGGTGTGGCAGCTGTCGGTGTCGGCGGGCTGGCTGTCGACCCGCATCCTGCCGGCCCCCAGCGCGGTGATCGAAGCCGGGATCAGTCTGGTCCGCAGCGGCGATATCTGGACTCACCTGGCCATCAGTGGCTGGCGCGCGGGGCTCGGATTTGTCATCGGCGGCGGTATCGGCCTGTCGCTGGGCTTCATCACCGGCCTGTCGAAGTGGGGCGAGCGGCTGCTGGACAGTTCGGTGCAGATGATCCGCAACGTGCCGCATCTGGCGCTGATCCCCCTGGTGATCCTGTGGTTCGGCATCGATGAGTCGGCGAAGATTTTCCTGGTGGCCCTGGGCACGCTGTTCCCGATCTACCTCAACACTTACCACGGCATCCGCAACGTCGATCCGGCGCTGGTGGAGATGGCGCGCAGTTATGGCCTGTCCGGCTTTGCCCTGTTTCGCCAGGTGATCCTGCCGGGGGCCTTGCCCTCGATCCTGGTGGGCGTGCGCTTTGCCCTGGGCTTCATGTGGCTGACCCTGATCGTCGCCGAAACCATCTCCGCCAGCTCCGGCATCGGCTATCTGGCGATGAACGCCCGGGAGTTCCTGCAGACCGATGTGGTGGTGCTGGCCATTGTCATGTATGCGGTGCTCGGCAAGCTGGCGGATCTGGCCGCGCGTGGCCTGGAGCGGGTCTGGCTGCGCTGGCATCCGGCCTACCAAGTGACCAAGGGCGGTGCCCAATGACGGCTCAACAACCTCCACGGCTGCTGCGGGGCATTCCCCTGGCCGTGCGCAAACTGCAAAAGACTTTCGGCTCGCGCCAGGTGCTGCGGGAAATCGACCTGCACATTCCCGCCGGCCAGTTCGTCGCGGTGGTGGGGCGCAGCGGTTGCGGCAAGAGCACCTTGCTGCGCCTGCTGGCCGGACTCGACCAGCCTTCGGCCGGGGAGTTGCTGGCGGGCTCCGCGCCCTTGAGCGCGGCCATCGAAGACACCCGGCTGATGTTCCAGGAAGCGCGTTTGCTGCCCTGGAAGAAAGTCATCGACAACGTCGGGCTCGGTCTGGCGGGCAACTGGCGGCCCCAGGCCCTGGAAGCCCTTGAGGCGGTGGGCCTGGCCGATCGCGCCAATGAGTGGCCGGCGGCGCTGTCCGGTGGCCAGAAGCAGCGTGTGGCGCTGGCCCGGGCCCTGATCCATCAACCGCGGCTGTTGCTGCTGGACGAACCGCTGGGGGCGCTGGATGCCCTGACCCGGATCGAGATGCAGCAGTTGATCGAACGCCTGTGGCAGCAGCACGGTTTTACCGTGTTGCTGGTGACCCATGATGTCAGCGAGGCGGTGGCGATTGCCGATCGGGTGATCCTGATCGAGGACGGCGAGGTGGGGCTGGACCTGCACGTCGAGCTGCCGCGTCCGCGGGTGCGGGGTTCCCATCGCCTGGCGGCCCTGGAAACCCAAGTCCTCAACCGTGTGCTGTCACTGCCCGGCTCGCCGCCGGAACCGGAACCCGTTTCACCCTTGCCCACGCAGTTGCGTTGGGCGCTTTAGAGCAGCGGCAAGTTTTCAGCTGCAAGCGGCAAGCCAGAGCGTCGCGCTTTTGCTTGCCGTTGAGCGCTTGAAGCTTGCAGCTCTGTTTTTCGACCCTAGGAGAAATACCATGACCATCAAAGCCATCAACGTACGCAACCAGTTCAAGGGCACCATCAAGGAAATCGTCGAAGGCGACGTGCTCTCGGAAATCGACGTGCAGACCGCGTCCGGGATTGTCACTTCGGTGATCACCACCCGTTCGGTCAAGGAACTGGAACTGTCCATCGGCAGCGAAGTGATTGCCTTTGTGAAGTCCACCGAGGTGTCGATCGCCAAGCTGTGAGCGATGCCAGAGATCAGCCCCGAAGGGTGCGAGCCCTTCGGGGCTTTTTCATGGGCGCTGTAAATACCGGTCAGATTTGATACTTTCCCTGCTTTCGGCAAGACCTGAACAGTAAACATGACAACAGAGCAGGGTCCAAACGCAGGGTATCTGGAGTTCGATCGCGACCACTGGTCGGCGTTGCGGGCCGGAGAACCCATGAACCTGTCGCCGTCCGAGATGGACTCGCTGACCAGTCCGACCCAGCCCATGGCGTCCGAAGAGGTGCGGCAGATCCTGCTGCCGCTGTCGCGCCTGCTGCATTTGCATGCGGCCCAGGTGCAGTCGCTCAAGGTGCCCCAGGCCGGCTTCAAGGCCCCTTATGTGATCGGTGTGTCCGGCAGCGTGGCGGTGGGCAAGAGCAGTTTTGCCCGGGTCCTGGCGGCGCTCCTGGCCTATTGGCCGGGCAAGCCCAATGTGCACCTGGTGACCACGGATTCGTTTCTGTTCCCCCTGGCCACCCTGCAGGAAAAAAATATCCTGCACCGCAAGGGGTTTCCCGAGTCCTACGATGAACCGCTGTTCGTGGATTTTCTCCAGGCCGTGTGCCGCCGGGGCGAGGCGGCGCGGATTCCCATCTATTCCCATGTGCGCTACGACATCCTGGCCGATGAGGCGCAGTCGGTGGAGGCGCCGGACATCATCATCCTCGAAGGCCTGAATGTGTTGCAGGGGGAGCAGGGGCAAGGCTTGAACCCCTTGGATTTCATCGACTTCTCGATCTACGTCGATGCCTCCGAGGAGGCGATCAAGGCCTGGTATCTGGAGCGCTTTGTCTACTTGAAGAACACCGCTTTCCAAGCGGCAGATTCCTATTTCAACAAGTACAAGGGGCTTTCGGATCCCGAGGCGCTGTCGGTGGCGTCCGATACCTGGGATCGGGTCAACCTGAAGAACCTTGTCGAAAACATCCTGCCGACCCGGGAACGGGCCAACCTGATCATTCACAAATCAGCGGATCACAGCATCGACAGGCTGCTGCTGCGGCAAGCTTGAGCGCTCAGAGCGGTGCTGGGCGCTTGGGCAGGTAGGGCGGCAGATAAAGGCTCAGGTAAGCATCGAACACGCGCATGCCTTCCTCGGCCATGCGCGGGGTGATCTGTCCGTGTTGCTGCACCGAACGGGCGTAGACCCGGTCGCCCAACTCCATGGCCAGGGCGAAAACATCCACATCACGGGGTAGGGTCGGCAGCTCGAAGTGCTGATTGAACAGTGTGTGCATCAGGTCCCCCAGCTCCAGGTCGTGCTGCCGGTCGGCCTGGGTGACTTCGGTCAGCCCGTGCTGGGCGAGGATCAGCTGGCGGGCCGCCGCGTCCGCGCCGTAGATGTCGAGCATGCGCTGTTCCACCAGGCGTGACAGGTCTCGCCAGCCCTGGAGTCGGTGGTGGTCGATGGGGGCTTGCAGGCAGGCGCGGAACGCCGCGTGGACATCGGCGGTCAGGGCCTCCAGCAGGGCCGGGACGCTGGCGAAGAAGTGATAGACCGACGACGGTGGAATCTGCGCGCGTTCGGCCACGCTGTAGATCGACAGGCTGGCCACGCCCTCGCTGGCCAGCAGGGTCCGGGCGGCCTCGAGTATCGAGTCGATCCGGGCCTGGCTGCGTGCACGGGGTTTGCGAAGCGGGGCGGTGCGCGTCATCGGTGTCTCCTACTGGGCAGCGGGCATTGTACGCGAGTGGGCAGTTATCCCTGTAGCGGTCGCCCGGAGCTATTGCGCATGGGAATCACGGGCATAAAAAAAACGCCGCGGGGGGTGAGCCCGGCGGCGTTCTTCAGGCAACTGGTGCTTACACGGTGTGCAGGTACCAGTTGTACTCGAGGTCGGAGATGGAGTGTTCGAACTCCTCCAGCTCGCTCTCTTTGCAGGCCACGAAGATATCGATGTATTTCGGATCGATGTACTTGGCCATCACTTCACTGTCGTCCAGCTCGCGCAGGGCATCGCGCAAGTTGTTCGGCAGGCTTTGCTCGTTCTGCTCGTAGCTGTTGCCTTCGGTCGGTGCCGGCGGCTCGATCTTGTTGGTCAGGCCGTGATGCACGCCTGCCAGGACCGAAGCCATCAGCAGGTACGGGTTGGCGTCGGCACCGGCGACCCGATGCTCGATGCGCACCGCATCAGCGGAGCCCGTTGGTACGCGAATGGCCACGGTACGGTTGTCCAGGCCCCAGCTCGGCGAGTTCGGCACATAGAACTGGGCGCCGAAACGACGGTAGGAGTTGACGTTCGGGCAGAGGAAGGCCATCTGCGCCGGTAGGGTCTCGAGCACACCGCCGATCGCGTGACGCAGTGCGGCGTTCTGCTCGGGATCCTCGCTGGCAAAGATGTTCTTGCCATCTTTGTCCAGAACCGAAATGTGGACGTGCAGACCGTTGCCCGCCTGGCCCGGGTAAGGCTTGGCCATGAAGGTGGTGTCCATCTCATGGTCGTAGGCGATGTTCTTGATCAGGCGCTTGAGCAGTACCGCGTAGTCGCAAGCCTTGATCGGATCGGCCACGTGGTGCAGGTTGACTTCGAATTGTGCCGGGGCACTTTCCTTGACGATGGCGTCGGCCGGGATGCCTTGCTCTTTGGCACCTTCCAGAATGTCCTGGAGGCAGTCGACGTATTCGTCGAGATCGTCGATCAGGTAGACCTGGGTGGAATGCGGACGTTTGCCGGAGATCGGCGAACGTGGCGGTTGTGGACGGCCGTTCACATTCTCCTGGTCGATCAGGTAGAACTCCAGTTCGAAGGCCGCGCAGATGGTCAGTCCCAGTTCGTCGAACTTGGTCACGACCTGACGCAGCACTTCCCGTGGATCGGCGAAGAACGGATCGCCTTCCAGCTCGTGCATGGTCATCAGCAACTGCGCGGTCGGGCGCTTCTGCCAGGGTTCATTGCACAGGGTATCGGGGATCGGATAGCAGATTCGGTCAGCATCGCCGATGTCCAGGCCCAGGCCGGTGCTTTCCACCGTAGAGCCATTGATATCCAGGGCAAAGAGGGAGGCCGGCAGGTTGATGCCTTTCTCGTAAACCTTGTGGAGGCTGGTGCGTTCGATGCGCTTGCCGCGCACCACACCATTCATATCCGCAATCAGAA
Source organism: Pseudomonas protegens (assembly GCF_013407925.2). Lineage (NCBI taxonomy): Bacteria > Pseudomonadati > Pseudomonadota > Gammaproteobacteria > Pseudomonadales > Pseudomonadaceae > Pseudomonas > Pseudomonas protegens. The sequence goes on from NZ_CP060201.1 coordinate 3,594,703, forward strand.
GGTCAACGTACAGAACCTCAGGATGTTCCTTAAGGAACGCGTTCGCTTCGTTAAGCTGAACGGCACGCGGGGGTACCGACATGATGCAACACCTTTGTTGTTAAAAATATCAATCATTGATCTTTTCTGGTTTCAGTCAACCCGAACGGCATGCCGAAGTCAAGTAAGGCTCTTTACGCCCTAATAAAGGGCTGCCAAGGCTCTTTTGGGGCAAAACAGGGCGTTTTTTGGGACTCGACTGCCTCGGGTGGCGCAGGCTTGAGCGGGCCGTGTTGTATTTTTTACGGGGGTGTTGTGTAAAAAAATGAACAAGGCTAAGCTCGAATCAAACCCATAACAGCAATAATACCGGGGTGTTTCATGTCTCGCCTGCCGTTAATCGGCATCACCGCCTGCTCCAGGCAGATCGGTCTGCATGCCTATCACATCAGTGGCGACGAGTATGTCCAGGCAATAGCCAGCGCAGCCCAAGGCGTGCCGGTGATTCTTCCGTCCCTGGCGCAGCTGCTTTCCCCGTCCGATATTCTGGACGGTCTGGACGGCATTCTCTTTACCGGCTCCCCCTCCAATATCGAACCTTTCCATTATCAGGGACCTGCCAGCGCGCCGGGCACTGCTCATGATTCTGCACGGGATGCCGCGACCCTGCCGCTGCTGGATGCCGCCGTCGTTGCGGGCGTTCCCGTGCTGGGCATCTGCCGCGGGTTTCAGGAAATGAACGTCGCCCTGGGCGGCAGCCTCCACCAGAACGTGCATGAAGTGCAGCCATTCATGGACCACCGCCATGATGAAGAGGCCGGCCAGCCCCTGGATGCCTGGTATGCACCGGCCCATGACGTGCACGTCCAGCCCGGCGGTGTCCTGGCGGGCCTGGGCTTGCCGCAGACGATCCAGGTCAACTCGATTCATGCTCAGGGCGTTGAGCGTCTGGCGCCGGGGCTGCGGGTTGAGGCACTGGCTCCCGACGGTCTGGTCGAGGCTGTTTCGGTCGAGGCCAGCAAGGCTTTTGCTTTGGGGGTGCAATGGCACCCCGAATGGCAGGTAAGCTGCAACCCTCACTACCTGGCCATTTTCCAGGCTTTTGGTGATGCCTGCCGCCGGCGGGCAAAACAACGCGACGCCGAAGCGTCACACAACGCCTGACTTAATAGAGAGTCAGGAAACTCAGCCTAGAGGCATTTATGAGTAACAACCTCGACCAGCTCACCGATTGGTTGAAAGACCACAAGATCACAGAAGTCGAATGCATGATCGGCGACCTGACCGGCATCACCCGGGGCAAGATCTCGCCGACCAACAAGTTCATTGCCGAAAAAGGCATGCGCCTGCCCGAAAGCGTGCTGTTGCAGACCGTGACCGGCGACTATGTCGAAGACGACATCTACTACGAGCTACTGGACCCGGCGGATATCGACATGGTCTGCCGCCCTGACCAGAACGCGGTGTACCTGGTGCCCTGGGCCATCGAGCCCACCGCCCAGGTGATCCACGACACCTACGACAAGCAGGGCAACCCCATCGAGCTGTCGCCGCGCAACGTCTTGAAGAAGGTGCTCAAGCTCTACGCCGACCACGGCTGGCAGCCCATCGTGGCGCCGGAGATGGAGTTCTACCTGACCAAGCGCAGCGACGACCCGGACTACCCGTTGCAGCCGCCGATCGGCCGCTCCGGTCGCCCGGAAACCGGTCGTCAGTCGTTTTCCATCGAAGCGGCGAACGAGTTCGACCCGCTGTTCGAAGACGTCTATGACTGGTGCGAATTGCAGGAACTGGACCTGGACACCCTGATCCACGAAGACGGCACGGCGCAGATGGAGATCAACTTCCGTCACGGCGACGCCCTGTCCCTGGCCGACCAGATCCTGGTGTTCAAGCGCACCATGCGCGAAGCCGCGCTCAAGCACGACGTGGCCGCCACCTTCATGGCCAAGCCCATGACCGGCGAGCCGGGCAGTGCCATGCACCTGCACCAGAGCATCATCGACATCAACACCGGCAAGAACGTCTTCTCCAACGAAGACGGGACCATGAGCCAGCTGTTCCTCAACCACATCGGCGGTTTGCAGAAATTCATCCCCGAGCTGCTGCCGCTGTTCGCCCCCAACGTCAACTCGTTCCGCCGTTTCCTGCCGGACACTTCGGCACCGGTGAACGTCGAGTGGGGCGAAGAGAACCGCACCGTGGGCCTGCGGGTGCCGGATGCCGGTCCGCAGAACCGTCGGGTGGAAAACCGCCTGCCGGGCGCCGACGCCAACCCTTACCTGGCGATTGCCGCCAGCCTGTTGTGTGGCTACATCGGCATGGTCGAAGGCCACAATCCGAGTGCGCCAGTGGTCGGGCGCGGCTATGAACGCCGCAATCTGCGTCTGCCGTTGACCATCGAGGACGCTCTGGAACGCATGGAAAACAGCAAGACCATCGAGAAGTACCTGGGCCAGAAGTTCATCACCGGCTACGTCGCGGTGAAGCGGGCCGAACATGAAAACTTCAAGCGCGTGATCAGTTCGTGGGAGCGGGAATTCCTGTTGTTCGCCGTCTGATTCGCCGGGCGCCACTGCCCGCCAGTGGCGCCTTCACTGACACTTAGGAGAGATTGATGACTCAAAAAAACCCGCAAACCCGCGAGTGGCAAACCCTCAGCAGTGATCACCACCTGGCGCCCTTCAGTGATTTCAAGCAATTGAAGGAAAAGGGGCCGCGGATCATCACCCACGCCAAAGGTGTGTATCTCTGGGACAGTGAAGGCAATCAGATTCTCGACGGCATGGCCGGTCTGTGGTGCGTCGCCATCGGCTACGGCCGTGATGAGCTGGCCGAGGCCGCCAGCCAGCAAATGCGCGAACTGCCGTACTACAACCTGTTCTTCCAGACCGCCCACCCACCGGTACTGGAGTTGTCCAAGGTAATTTCCGAGATCGCGCCGCAAGGCATGAACCATGTGTTCTTTACCGGTTCCGGCTCCGAAGGCAACGACACCATGCTGCGCATGGTCCGCCATTACTGGGCGATCAAGGGCCAGCCGAACAAGAAAACCATCATCAGCCGGGTCAATGGCTACCACGGCTCCACCGTGGCCGGCGCCAGCCTCGGCGGCATGACCTACATGCACGAACAAGGCGACTTGCCGATCCCGGGCATCGTCCACATCCCGCAACCCTACTGGTTCGGCGAGGGCGGCGACATGAGCCCCGACGAGTTCGGCATCTGGGCGGCCAACCAGCTCGAAGAAAAGATCCTGGAACTGGGCGTGGACAACGTCGGCGCCTTTATCGCCGAGCCGATCCAGGGTGCCGGCGGCGTGATCGTGCCGCCAGACAGCTACTGGCCGCGGATCAAGGAGATCCTCGCCAAGTACGACATCCTGTTCGTCGCCGATGAGGTGATTTGTGGTTTTGGTCGCACCGGTGAGTGGTTCGGTAGCGATTTCTACGACCTCAAGCCCGACATGATGACCATCGCCAAGGGCCTGACTTCCGGCTACATCCCCATGGGTGGCCTGATCGTGCGTGATGAAGTGGTGGCGGTGCTCAACGAGGGCGGCGACTTCAACCACGGCTTCACCTATTCCGGGCATCCGGTGGCCGCCGCCGTGGCCCTGGAAAACATCCGCATCCTGCGCGATGAAAAAATTATCCAGCGCGTCCATGAAAAAACGGCACCGTATTTGCAGAAACGTCTGCGCGAGCTGAACGACCATCCGTTGGTGGGCGAGGTTCGCGGGGTCGGTCTGCTGGGGGCGATCGAGCTGGTCAAGGACAAGGCGACCCGGGCGCGCTATCAGGGCCGGGGCGTGGGCATGATCTGTCGGCAGTTCTGTTTCGACAACGGCCTGATCATGCGGGCCGTGGGCGACACCATGATCATTTCCCCGCCGCTGGTGATCAGCGAAGCGGAGATCGACGAGCTGGTAGCCAAGGCGCGCAAGTGCCTGGACCTGACCTTGAGTGCCCTGCAGGGCTGAGTGCTAGGCTTTGGGCGCGGTGCTTGCGGGCACCCTGTTCGAAGCAGGCATAAAGGCCGGTCTTTCCTTGAAAGCCGGCCTTGGATCTTGCCAGACTACCCGCCGTTTTGGTTGCCCGGATATTGGCCGCTGAACGAGTGGTTAAAAAGAATAATTGGAGCATTACGCATGAAGGCATTAGGTATGAAGTTAGCTGGCAAGACCCTCCTCGCCATGTCCCTGATGGGCGTGATGGCGGCGGCAGCACAGGCGGACGATAAAGTGCTGCACGTTTACAACTGGTCCGATTACATCGCTCCGGACACCATCAAGAAGTTTGAAGCCGAGTCGGGCATCAAAGTGGTCTACGACGTGTTCGACAGCAACGAAACCCTGGAAGCCAAGTTGCTCGCCGGCAAATCCGGTTACGACGTGGTAGTGCCTTCCAACAACTTCCTGGCCAAGCAGATCAAGGCCGGCGTCTATCAGGAGCTGGACAAGTCCAAGCTGCCGAACTGGAAGAACCTCAACGAATCGCTGCTCAAGGCGGTATCGGTGAGCGACCCGGGCAACAAGCACGCCTTCCCTTACATGTGGGGCTCGATCGGCATCGGTTTCAACGCCGAGAAGGTCAAGGCCGTATTGGGCGCCGACGCACCGACCAACTCCTGGGACCTGCTGTTCAAGCCGGAAAATGCCGAGAAGTTGAAGGCCTGTGGCGTCAGCTTCCTCGATTCGCCAACCGAGATGATTCCGGTGGCGCTGCACTACCTGGGCTACCCGACCGACAGCCAGGACAAGAAGCAGCTGGCTGAAGCCGAAGCGCTGTTCCTCAAGATCCGTCCTTCGATCGCCTACTTCCACTCCTCCAAGTACATCTCCGACCTGGCTAACGGCAACATCTGCGTCGCCGTGGGCTACTCGGGCGACATCTACCAGGCCAAGGCCCGTGCTGCCGAAGCCGGTGACAAGGTCAAGGTCAGCTACAACATTCCGAAAGAGGGTGCTGGCAGCTTCTACGACATGGTCGCCATCCCTAAAGACGCGGAAAACGTCGAAGGCGCCTACAAGTTCATGACCTTCCTGCAAAAGCCTGAAGTCATGGCCGAAATCACCAACGCCGTGCGTTTCCCCAACGGTAATGCGGCTGCAACCCCGTTGGTCGATAAAGACATCACCAGCGACCCGGGCGTTTACCCGCCAGCTGATGTGCAGGCCAAGCTGTACGCGATTGCCGACCTGCCGGCCGCGACCCAGCGCATCCTGACCCGCAGCTGGACCAAGATCAAATCCGGCAAATAAGCCGATTTGCAGCACCACCTGTTGCCGTCGTCATGGCGAGGGCGGCAACAGGAAACAATTAAATGACAGAAAGTTTTGCTGGATTGGTTTATCGAGGGTAAGTTGCGCGCCGGTTTTGTTGCTGGGCAGCTCGGAGGCTGTCAGGTAGCGCGGGGCAACTTGGGCCCAACTATTGAAGAGGACCTCCACTTGCCTATTTCTTTGTTTCGCAAAGCCATGCTGGTCGCCGCCAGCCTGACGCTGGTGGCCGGCGTCCAGGCTGCACCGACCGTGCATATTTATAACTGGTCCGACTACATCGGGAAAAACACCCTGGCCGAGTTTGAAAAGGCCACGGGCATCAAGCCGGTGTATGACGTGTTCGATTCCAACGAAACCCTGGAAGGCAAGTTGCTGGCCGGTCGCACCGGTTATGACGTGGTGGTGCCGTCCAACCACTTCCTGGGCAAGCAGATCAAGGCCGGGGCCTTCCAGAAACTCGACAAGAGCCTGCTGCCGAACTACTCCAATCTCGACCCGGCGCTGCTCAAGCGCCTGGAGATGAACGACCCGGGCAACCAGTACGCGGTGCCTTACTTGTGGGGCACCAACGGCATCGGCTACAACGTCGACAAGGTCAAGGCCGTGCTGGGCGTGGACAAGATCGACTCCTGGAGCGTGCTGTTCGAACCGGAGAACATCAAGAAGCTCAACAGCTGCGGCGTGGCCTTCCTCGACTCCGCCGATGAAATGCTGCCCACGGTCCTCAATTACCTGGGCCTGGATGCCAACAGCACCAACCCCCAGGACTACAAGAAGGCTGAGGCCACGTTGCTGGCGGTGCGTCCCTACGTGACCTACTTCCATTCGTCCAAGTACATCTCGGACCTGGCCAACGGCAATATCTGCGTGGCCATCGGCTTTTCCGGCGACGTGTTCCAGGCCAAGGCCCGGGCCGCCGACGCCGGCAAGGGCGTGAACATCGCCTACGCCATTCCCAAGGAAGGTGGTGCCCTGTGGTTCGACATGCTGGCGATCCCCAAGGATTCGACCAACGTCAAGCAAGCCCACGCCTTCATCAACTACTTGCTGCAGCCTGAGGTGATCGCCCAGGTCAGTGATTACGTCGGTTATGCCAACCCCAACCCCGGGTCGGACAAGCTGATGGAGCAATCCATTCGCACCGACGAAGCGGTTTATCCACCGCAGGCCGTGCTCGACAAGACCTACGTGTCCATCGAGCTGCCACCCAATATCCAACGCTTGATGACCCGCAGCTGGACCAAGGTCAAGACGGGTAAATAGTTCCACAGGCTCAAACTATCCAAGGTCCGCCCGCGTGGGGCGGGCTGCAAATTTTGTTGGGAGTTTCGCAAATGGCAGTTGCCTCCGGCGCCTATAAGAAAGCCCTCGAGGGCGACCAGACACCTAAGCAGGTGCTGGTCAAAATCGACCGGGTCACGAAGAAGTTCGACGAGACGGTTGCCGTGGACGATGTGTCCCTGGAAATCAAGAAGGGCGAGATTTTTGCCCTGCTCGGCGGTTCGGGCTCAGGCAAGTCCACCTTGCTGCGCATGCTGGCCGGTTTCGAACGGCCAACGGAGGGGCGAATCTTCCTCGATGGCGTGGACATCACCGACATGCCGCCCTACGAGCGGCCGATCAACATGATGTTCCAGTCCTACGCGCTGTTCCCGCACATGACCGTGGCCCAGAACATCGCCTTCGGCCTCAAGCAGGACAAGATCCCGCCGGCGGAAATCGACGCCCGGGTGGCGGAGATGCTCAAGCTGGTGCAGATGAGCCAGTACGCCAAGCGCAAGCCGCACCAGCTGTCCGGTGGCCAGCGCCAGCGCGTGGCCCTGGCCCGTTCCCTGGCCAAGCGTCCCAAGCTGTTGCTGCTGGACGAACCCATGGGCGCCCTGGACAAGAAGCTGCGTTCGCAGATGCAACTGGAACTGGTGGAAATCATCGAGCGCGTCGGCGTGACCTGCGTGATGGTGACCCACGACCAGGAAGAGGCCATGACCATGGCCGAGCGCATCGCCATCATGCACCTGGGCTGGATCGCCCAGATCGGCAGCCCGATCGACATCTATGAAACCCCGGTCAGCCGTCTGGTCTGCGAATTCATCGGCAACGTCAACATCTTCGAAGGCGAAGTGGTGGACGACGCCGAAGGCCACGCCCTGATCACCTGCAAGGACCTGGACCGCAACATCTACGTCGGCCACGGCATCAGCACCTCGGTGCAGGACAAGTCGGTGACCTACGCGATTCGTCCGGAGAAGCTGCTGGTCACCGCCGAAATGCCGACCTGCGAAAACAACTGGTCCAGCGGCAAGGTGCATGACATCGCCTACCTGGGCGGGCATTCGGTGTTCTACGTCGAGCTGCCGAGCGGCAAGCTGGTGCAGTCCTTCGTCGCCAACGCCGAGCGTCGTGGCGCGCGGCCAACCTGGGGCGACCAGGTTTACGTCTGGTGGGAAGACGACAGCGGCGTGGTACTGCGCTCATGAACATGCGAAAGCTCAAGCGCCGACTCAATCGAATAATTCCCGGTGGCCGTCAGATGGTCATCGGGGTTCCGTTCATCTGGCTGTTCCTGTTCTTCATGCTGCCGTTCTTCATCGTCCTGAAGATCAGCTTCGCCGAAGCGGACGTGGCCATTCCGCCGTACACCGAGATCTACAGCTACGTCGACCAGAAGCTGCAGGTGCTGCTCAACCTGGGCAACTACGCCATGCTGGGGGACGACGAGCTGTACATCGCCGCCTACCTCGGCTCGCTGAAGATGGCGTTCTTCAGCACCATCCTCTGCCTGCTGATCGGCTACCCGATGGCCTACGCCATCGCCAGTGCCCGCAAAGAGCTGCAGACGGTGCTGGTGCTGCTGATCATGATGCCGACCTGGACCGCGATCCTGATCCGCGTCTACGCCTGGATGGGCATCCTCAGCAACAACGGCCTGCTCAACGGCTTCCTGCTGTCCATGGGCTGGATCAACGAGCCGCTGCAGATCCTCAACACCAACATCGCGGTGTACATCGGCGTGGTCTATTCCTACCTGCCGTTCATGATCCTGCCGCTGTACGCCAACCTGGTGAAGCACGATACCAGCCTGCTGGAGGCCGCCGCCGACCTGGGTTCAAGCACCTTCAACAGCTTCTGGAAGATCACCGTGCCGCTGTCCAAGAACGGCATCATCGCCGGCTGCATGCTGGTGTTCATCCCGGTGGTCGGCGAGTTCGTGATTCCTGAACTGCTGGGCGGCCCGGAAACCCTGATGATCGGCAAGGTGCTGTGGCAAGAGTTCTTCAACAACCGTGACTGGCCGGTGGCGTCCGCCCTGGCGGTGGTGATGCTGGCGATCCTGATTGTGCCGATCATCCTGTTCAACCGCAGTCAGGCCAAGGAAATGGAGGGCAAGGAATGAAACGCTTCAGTTTCTCCAGCCTGATGCTGGTGTTGGGCCTGTTGTTCATCTACCTGCCGATGCTGATCCTGGTGATCTACTCGTTCAACGCCTCGAAACTGGTGACCGTTTGGGGCGGCTGGTCGATCAACTGGTACATCGGCCTGCTGGATAACACGCAGTTGATGGGCTCGGTGGTGCGTTCCCTGGAGATCGCCTGCTACACCGCCGTGGCGGCGGTGGCCCTGGGCACCCTGGCGGCGTTCGTGCTGACCCGGATCACCCACTTCAAGGGCCGCACCCTGTTCGGTGGCCTGGTGACCGCGCCGCTGGTGATGCCCGAGGTGATCACCGGTCTGTCGCTGTTGCTGCTGTTCGTGGCCATGGCCCAGGCGATTGGCTGGCCTCAGGAACGCGGGATCGTCACCATCTGGATCGCCCACACCACGTTCTGCGCCGCCTATGTGGCGGTGGTGGTGTCGGCCCGCCTGCGCGAGCTGGACCTGTCCATCGAAGAGGCGGCCATGGACCTGGGCGCGCGGCCGTGGAAGGTGTTCTTCCTGATCACCATCCCGATGATCGCGCCTTCGCTGGCGGCCGGCGGCATGATGTCCTTTGCCTTGTCCCTGGATGACCTGGTGCTGGCCAGCTTCGTCTCAGGCCCGGGTTCCACCACCTTGCCGATGGAAGTGTTCTCGGCGGTGCGCCTGGGGGTAAAACCGGAGATCAACGCCGTGGCCAGCCTGATTCTGCTGGCGGTGTCCCTGGTGACCTTCCTGGTCTGGTTCTTCAGCCGTCGCGCCGAAGAATCCCGCAAGCGCGCGATCCAGCAAGCCATCGAGGAAAGCGCTGCCGACTCGTGGAAGCAGCCAGACGTGCGTCGGGCTCAGGCACCGGAAGCCGTCTGACCTCAGGTTCGCAACACCTCAGGTTCGCAATAAAAAACCTCGCCCCGTAACCGGGAGCGAGGTTTTTTATTGCCCCATGCCGCCTGTTTCGCCGTAGGAGCTGGCTTGCCGGCGAAAGCGCTCCTCAGATGTGCGCTTGGCTTTCGGGCCGCTTCGCTGGCAAGCCAGCTCCTACAGCGGGCTTGCTAGAGGGAGTGTCAGGGGCGGCGCGCCGGCAGCAGCTTCAGGGTGCTGCGGGTGTTGGCGGTGACTTCCTCTTCGCTGAAGTGCGCCTGTTGGTAAACCCCTTCGATGTAGGCCTCGGCCTGGTCGTCGTAGTGCTTGTCGAACAGGACGCCGCTCTGGCCCACCGGGTTGATGGTCAGGCTGTGGGCCGGGTCGGCGAAGTCGATGATGCGTCGGGTCGAGGGGCCATAGACCACCGACCAGGGCGCCGGGCCGATCTTGGCGGTGAGGTTGTTCGGCACCTCATGGCTGCCGGGGGCGTCCAGCGGGCCGACGTTGAAGACCCGGTCCAGCGGCTTCTGCATCCCCAGGGGATGGCCGTGGGTCAGGGTGTGGGCGCTGCCCCAGCGCCACTGCGCCGGGTTGGCGCCGAGGGTCAGCCGCAGGTGGTCGATGCTGGCGCGCCAGGCCAGCTTGACCGTGTCGGCCCGGCTTTCGCGCTGGGGCGTGGTGCGGTTGTCCCACCAGGGCGAGTCGGGATCGGCCGCCAGCCGGGGCAGGGCGGCATCCACCACTCGGGCCTGGATCAGCGCGTCGAAGTAGGCGTCACCGAGTTTTTCATGGAAGGTGGCGTTGGCCAGTTCGAACAGGAACTGGTTGAACAGGGTGGCGCTGGTGGAGTCCAGCGGGTAGTCGCCCTGCCACTTGGCCAGTTGCTCCACCAGCTTGAGCTCCTCGGGGTCGCCGACCACTTCCCGCAGCACGGGCAACAGCGGTGCCAGCAGGCGCGGGCCGTAGGCGGTGGTCGTGCCCAGCTGCAGTTTCTGGGTGTTTTCCAGGTCCCATTTCACGCTCTTGTCGCTGAGCTGGCGATCCAGTTGCTGGCCGCGGTCGGCGAGGTTGTAGTAGCCGGGAATCTCCATGCCGGTAGGGGAAACCGGTTGGAAATTGGCCGAGACGATATAGCCCCTGGGCGGATTCTCTTCCTGGGGGTTGGCGCTGAAGGGATAGAAGCCTTCCTTGTCGGCCATCGCCGTGCTGCCATCGAGCATGAACGTCGGCTTGGCCCCGGCCGGGCGTTTAGGCAGCAGCGCCGCCGCCCACCAGCCGATATCGCCCTTGGCGTTGGCCCAGATGATGTTGAGGCCCGGAGCATGGACCTTGGCCGCCGCCGCGCGGGCCTTGGCCAGGGTGTCGGCGCGGTTGAGCTGGTAGAAGCCGTCGAGGATCGGGTTCGGGGTTTCCAGAAAACCCCACCACATGGCCACCGGAGCCTTGCCCACGGTGCTGCCGAGCATGTCGTTGATGATCGGCCCGTGGGGCGAGCGGCGCAGGGTCAGGGTGACCGGGGCCTGGCCCTTGACCGCGATCTGCTGCTCGCTGCTGATCAGGTCGACCCACTTGTCACGGAACCAGACCTGGTTGGGGTTCTCCGGGTTGACCTTCTCGGCGATCAGGTCGAGATCGTCGTTCTGGAACATGGTCAGGCTCCAGCCGAAATCCAGGTTGTGGCCCAGGAAGGCGAAGGGCACCAGGGCCTGATGATGGCCGTAGAGTTCGAAACCCGGCGCCGACAGCTGCGCCTCGTACCACACCGACGGCAGGGAATAGCGGATGTGCGGGTCGCCGGCCAGCAGCGGGCGGCCGCTCCTGGTCCGCGTGCCGGCCACGGCCCAGGCGTTGCTGCCTTCGAATTGCGGCAGTCCGGCGTCGCTCAGGGCATCCTGGCTCAGGCGGGAGATCCGTCCCAGGTCCTGCCAGTCGACGGCGGCCAGGGGCAGCGCCGGTTGCGGCTTGCCCTTGGCCAGCACGCCCTTGGGCTGCCAGTCGAGGTCGAAGACTTTCAGGTAATCGTTGCCCAGTTGATCGCGGATGTAGGTCAAGAGCGGTTCGGTGCGAAAGGCCATGGCGAAGCTGTAGGCCATGAAGCCGGCGACGCTGACGGTGTCCTCTGCGGTGAACGGCCGCTTGTGGATGCCCAGGACATCGAACTCCATGGGGCTGACGTGGCTGTCCTGATATTGGTTGATGCCGTCCAGATAGGCTTCCAGGGCCTTCCATGCCGGGGACTGGCGATCAAGGCCGGCCACGTAGCTGTCGGCGCGCTCGCGGATGCGCAAGCTGCGGAACAGCTTGTCGGTGTCCAGCAGCTTGGGGCCGAGGACTTCTGCCAGCTCGCCTCGGGACAGGCGGCGCAGCATTTCCATCTGGAACAGCCGGTCCTGGGCGTGCACGTAACCCAGGGCGCGATACAGGTCGGCTTCGTTTTCCGCGCGGATGTGCGGCACCCCGCGTTCGTCGTAGCGCACGGTGACCGAGCCTTGCAGGCCACGGATTTCCACCTGGCCCTGGCGTGTGGGCTGCTTGCTGTACAGATAGCCGGCGGCACCCGCCAGCAGGGCGAGGATCAGGACGGCGACCAGGGTCAGGCTGCGTTTCATGCGGGCTCCTTGCTGTTGTTGTCAGTGCCGCCTTGAGAGCTGCAGAGATTTAGCACAAGTCTCGGGTATCGCGCAGGAGGCAGTCCTTGAATAGTCGCGAATGCCCTAGTGGGTGCTGGCCGGCCAGGGACAATAGCAGCCTACCGCCAGGGTATGGGTGGCATTGATCTGGCGATCGCTGGCCAGGGCCTGGAGGATGGGCTCGATGAAGCTGTTGCTGGAGTTGCAGGTCAGGCCTTCGCTGTAGGGCCCGAAGTAGGCCAGCTTGCCGTTGCGATCCCAGATCGCCACCGCCGGACTGGCGGGGATCTGTTCGGCGCCGGGCAGGTGATCGAGGGTTTTCAGGGCGCTCAGGGTCGCGGGCAACTGGCCGTGACTGCCGGGTTTCTGCACCGAGTAGAACTCCACGCCTTGCGGACCATAGGTGGCGATCAGCTCGGCCAGGTGCTGCTGGTTGCCAACGTTGCAGGGGCAGGCCGGGTCCCAGAAGTGCACCAGGCGAATGGCGCCAGGGCCGGCCAGTTCGGCGGGCAGTTGCAGCGGGTCGCCGGAGAAGACCGCGGTGTGTTCACTGAACGCCCGCAGATAGCGGCCCTGGAACCAGTCGTAGGCGCTCCACAGCACAACGGCGCAAAACAGGACGAGCAGGCTGGCAAGCAGGGGCGTGCGGTAAGACTGGCGCATTAAGATCGGTCCTCGAAGGTCGCGTAGCTTGCCATGCTTGTCGCGACAGATGAATATCGCAGGCCCAGAAAGCCCGTTTTGTCCCAACGCCCTCCGTTTTGGAAAACCCCATGCCCGTGAACTTCGACCCCGACCATCTGCGTGCCAGCCTGCAACCCCTGGCGGCCGGGCAGCCCTTGTCGGCCGAGGCTCAAGCCTATCAGCGCTTCTACGGGCTGGACTTTGCCGGGCGGGCGCTGGTGCCTCGCAGTCGCCTGGGGCGTATCCAGGTGGACGACTACGAGGTTGTCTGTCAGGTCTGGTGGCCGGAGCAGCCGCGGGCAACGCTGTTTCTGTTCCACGGTTTCTACGATCACATGGGCTTGTACCGGCATGTGATCGAGTGGGCGCTGCAACGCCGCTTCGTGGTGATTTCCTGCGATCTGCCAGGGCACGGGCTGTCCAGCGGCGAGCGCGCCAGCATCGATGATTTCGCGGTGTATCAGCGGGTGCTGCAGGGCCTGTTCGGCGAGGCCCGGGCCCTGGAACTGCCTCAGCCCTGGCACCTGTTCGGGCAAAGCACCGGAGGGGCCATCATCATGGATCACCTGCTCAACCAGGGCGCCGAGAGCCCGGCCCAGGGACGGGTGGTGCTGCTCTCGCCGCTGGTGCGGCCGCGGGCCTGGGGCTGGTCGATGCTCAGCTATTACCTGCTGCGGCCCTTTGTCAGCGGGATTGCCCGGCGTTTCAGCGAAAACTCCAACGATCCGGACTTCCTCGCCTTCCTCCAGGCCGATCCCTTGCAACCGCAGCGCTTGCCAACGGCCTGGGTGGGGGCGCTGTCGCGCTGGATCAAGCGCCTGGAAGCCGCGCCGCGCAGTTCCAGGCAGCCGCTGATCGTCCAGGGTGATGCGGACATGACCGTGGACTGGCAGCACAACCTGCAGGTGATTCGCGACAAGTTCGCAACGCCTGAGGTGCTGATGCTGCCCGATGCACGGCACCACCTGGCCAATGAAATCCCGCTGTACCGCGATCAGTACTTCGCCTTCCTGACCGAGCACGTCTGAGCTGCGGGAGAGGGGTGTGGCCGCTGTCGCAGGCTGGGAACGGCCCGAAGAGCCGCTGGAGGTTCGGCGTTAGATCGCCAGGCAAGGTCCTGCCAACCTTTGCGCAGCCTCGCGGGCTCGGCAGCGGTTACCGGTGAGTTGGCGGGCTCATGGGGCGAGGCTGGAGGTGCTCTGGCCGACCGCCAGGCCAGCGCGAATCGCCGCCAGGGCCGCCTGGTAGTAGGCCTTGCCTTCGCTGGATTCGGCGAAGGTGGCGAACTCTTCGAGTTCGGTGTCGGACAGATCCCGATAGACGTAGAGCAAGGTGTTGTTCAGGTCGTTGCCGATCTGCTGCATCAATCGCTGGCGCTGGCCGTTGAGCATGCCCTGGGCCTGACCGCCGCCCAGCAGGCCGGGGATCATCTGGCTCAGGCTGTCGGCGGCGACCCCGGCAATCGCCAGGCTGACTTCCGCCCCGGCTTCCTTGGCCGGCAGGGCCTGGGCCAGGTGGCCGATGATCAACTGGCGGGTGTCGCTGGCCTGCATCTTCGGCAGGCCCTGGGCGTTCTTGGCCAACTGGTCGCGACGGGTGGCCAGCAGTTCGGCGGCAACGATCTTGCGTCCCAGCGGCGACTGGAAGAAGGCCAGGGCCGGAGCCGGATCGGCCAGGTGCTGGCGCAGTTGGGCCTCGGCGCGGCGGTCCACGGCCTGGGGCGCGAAGCGCTGGTTGCTGTTGTCCACCAGGGCCTGGTAGACCGCCGGCGGCAAGCTGTTCTGGTAGCGCTGCTGGGCGGCGCTGAGGGCATCGTTGAAATGCGCGCGCTGTTCCGGCCAACCGGCGACCTTGTACAACTGGTCGTGGCTGTCTGCCCAGGCAGGCAAGGCGCAGAACATCAACAGTGAGAAAAGCAAACGGCGCATAAGGACTCCTGTCAGCAGGCGACTATTCTCCGGGGCAAGGCGGTGGTTGTCGAGAATTCGTATCAGGATCGTCAGCTAAAGTCATGAGTGGTAAGTGCATTGAAAAAAATGCCTGATCCTCCGCTCTGTGGCTCTGTCGGATTTATCTGATGCTGGATACTATGCGCGCCATGCAAATAACCTCTGATCACCCGCTGTTGTTGAACATTGTCGACGACCTGGCCGCCCGTGGCTGGTCGCAGCAAAATGTCTTTCTGTCCGAGGCTCTGACCCTCGAACTGGCGGCTGAGTGCCGTAAACGTGCGGCTGAAGGTGAGCTGGCGCCGGCGGCGGTGGGTCGCGGGCCGGCCCAGGAGATCCGCGAGGGGATCCGCGGCGACCATATCCAGTGGCTGGAACCCGGCCAGGCCGGGGCCAGCGACACCTACCTGGGATTGATGGACAGCCTGCGCGAGGCCCTCAATCGCGGCCTGTTTCTGGGGCTGGAGGACTTCGAGTGCCACTTCGCGATGTATCCGCCCGGGGCTTTCTACAAGCGCCATGTGGACCGCTTTCGCGACGATGACCGGCGCATGGTGTCGGCGGTGATCTACCTCAATGAGCAGTGGCTGCCCGAGCACGGTGGGCAGTTGCGCATGTACCTCAATGACCAGGGGCAATACGATGTGCTCCCCGTCGGGGGCCGGCTGGTGGTGTTTCTCTCCGGCGAGGTGCCCCATGAAGTCCTGCCCGCGACCCGGGAACGCCTGTCCCTGACCGGTTGGTTCCGGCGTCGTGGTAACGAGCCGTTCTGAACATGCACAAGATCCTGGTCAGCCGTTGTCTGTTGGGCCACCGCGTACGCTACGACGGCGGCGCCAGCGGGCCGTTCGATCAACTGGCCGTCTGGCTGCAAGAGGGGCGGGTGGTTGCGCTCTGTCCGGAAGTGGCCGGTGGCTTGCCGACGCCACGGGCGGCGGCGGAGATTCCCGGTGGGCAAGGGGGCGATGTGCTTGCAGGACGGGCGCCGGTGATGACCACGGAAGGCGAAGATGTCAGCGCCCAATTCCTCTTTGGGGCGCGCCAGGCGCTGGAACTGGTGGAACAGCACGGGATTGGCGTTGCCGTGCTCAAGGCCAACAGCCCATCCTGCGGCAACCTGCTGACCTATGACGGCACCTTCAGCGGGGTCAAAGTCCAGGGCGAAGGGGTGACCGCGGCATTGCTGAGGCAGCACGGGGTCCAGGTCTTCAGCGAACTGCAACTGGCCGAAGCCGCTGCCGCCCTGGCCGCACTGTCCTTGTAGCCGCTGCCGAGCTCCAGCGAGGCTGCGAAAAGGCTCGCAGAGCCTTGCCTGGCGGTCTCTCGCCGACCTCTAGCGGCCAAATCCCTGCGTCCCTTCGGGCCGTTCGCAGCCTGCGGCAGCGGCTACAGGTCAATCCGGCAGGTTGTGTAGTTTACTGCCCGGCGTCGGTCTTGGGCGGTTTGCTGGCATCCATGCCGAACCATTTCTCCGAGAGAGCCATCAGTCGCCCATCGGCCTTGATCCGCTGCAAAGCGCTATCCAGGCTGGCCTGGAACGCCGGGTTACCTTTCTGGAACGGAATCGCCAGGCTCAGGGTCGGCCCCACCTTGGCCCCTTCCTTCACCGGCAGGCGGCTGTCGCGAATGGCGTAGGGAATCAACAGGCGATCGCTGATGGCGGCGTCGATCTGCTTGTCCGCCACATCCTTGATCGGCTGCTGGGCGTCGGCGTAGCTGCGCAGGTTGATCCCTTCCACGGTGCGCGCCTGGTCGACGAACTGGCTGCCCTGAGCCACGCCCAGGGCCTGGCCGCGCAGGGCCTGCAGGGAAAACAGCGGGCGCTGTTCTTCCTTGCGCACGATCAATTGGGCGCTGGAGTAGCTGTAGGGCTCGCTGAAATCGAAACGATCCTTGAGTTCCGGGGTCACTGCTATGTGGTTGATGGCCACGTCGAAGCGGCCGCTTTCCACACCGGGCAGCAGTTCGGCGGCAGCCGTCACCACGAAGTCCGGGCGTACATCCAGTTCACTGGCCAGCAACTGTCCCAGCTCCACCTCGAAGCCGGTGAGTTTGCCGTCATCCTTGAAGTTGAAGGGTGGCGCATTGGCTTCCAGGGCGATGCGCAGTTCCCCGCGGTCATTGATGTCGTCCATCAGTTCGGCTTGAGCGCAAGTGCTCACAAGGGGCAGCAAAAGTATCAGGCCAGGCAGGAAACGCATGGTCACTCCTTGAATTTATATGAGCGATGCGCCGTTCAGGCTCGCTTTGCTAAGGTGTTGAATGCCTTCGACAACGAATCGCCACGAAGTTGTCATAACCGTAAAAGAATTGCGGAAAAACTGGAGAAGATAATGAAAAATTTTATGTCTCGTGCGGCCCTGGCCGGGCTGTTGCTGGGTGCCTCGATGCTGGCCGGCGCAGCGGAGATTCCGCGCACGGCCGCCCCCGCCGGCGCCAAGGTATTCATTGTTTCCCCCGCTGACGGGGCCGTCGTGGACAAGACCTTCACCGTCAAGTTCGGGGTTGAGGGCATCGCCCTGGCCCCGGCCGGTGATCAGACCGCCAACACCGGCCACCATCACCTGCTGATCGACGTCGATCAGTTGCCGGCGGAAAACCTGCCGATCCCGATGGACGCCAACCACCTGCACTTCGGCAAGGCCCAGACCGAAACCGAAGTGACCCTGACCCCCGGCAAGCACACCCTGCAACTGGAGCTGGGCGACAAGAACCACGTGCCGTTCGACCCGGTCATCGTCTCCAAGAAAATCACAGTGACAGTGAAATAATCGTAAATGCCGCGCAAAAAAAAGGGAGCCGTTCAAGGCTCCCTTTTTTTGCGCGGCTAGCGGCAAGGTTTTAGCTACAAGCGGCAAGTAAGAGCGGGCTCTGGCTTGCGGCTTGAAACTTGCCGCTTGAAGCGGCTCTTAGAACAGCACGCGGCAACGGATGGTGCCGTTGATGTGCTGCAGCTTCTCTTGCGCCAGGTCCGAGTATTCGGCGTCGACGTCGATCACCACGTAGCCGACCTTTTCGTTGGTCTGCAGGAACTGGCCGGAGATGTTGATGCCGTTTTCGGCGAAGACCTTGTTGATCTCGCTCATCACGCCCGGGATGTTCTCGTGGATGTGCAGCAGGCGGTGCTTGCCAGGGTGGGCCGGCAGCGCCACTTCCGGGAAGTTGACCGAGGATACCGAAGTACCGTTGTCGCTGTACTTGACCAGCTTCTCTGCCACTTCCAGGCCGATGTTGGCTTGGGCTTCAGCGGTGGAACCGCCGATGTGCGGAGTCAGGATCACGTTGTCCAGGCCGCGCAGCGGACTTTCGAACTCTTCGTCGTTGGAACGCGGTTCGACCGGGAATACGTCGATGGCCGCGCCGATCAGGTGCTTGTCCTTGATCGCGTCCGCCAGGGCGTCCAGCTCGACCACGGTGCCGCGAGCGGCGTTGATCAGGATGCCGCCCTTCTTGATGGCGCGAATTTCCTTCTCGCCGATCATCCACTGGGTGGCCGGGGTTTCCGGCACGTGCAGGGTCACGATGTCGGACATGCCCAGCAGTTCGTGCAGGTTGCCCACTTGGGTGGCGTTACCCAGCGGCAGCTTGGTCACGGTGTCGTAGAAGAACACCTGCATCCCCAGGCCTTCGGCCAGTACCGACAGCTGAGTACCAATGGAGCCGTAACCGACGATACCCAGCTTCTTGCCGCGGATTTCGAAGGAGTTGGCCGCGCTCTTGATCCAGCCGCCACGGTGGCAGGAAGCGTTTTTCTCAGGGATGCCGCGCAGCAGCAGGATGGCCTCGGCCAGCACCAGTTCGGCGACCGAACGGGTGTTGGAGTAAGGCGCGTTGAACACCGCAATGCCGCGCTCGCGAGCGGCAGACAGGTCAACCTGGTTGGTGCCGATGCAGAAGCAGCCCACAGCGACCAGTTTCTTCGCGTGGTCGAAGATTTCTTCGGTCAGTTGAGTGCGGGAGCGAATGCCGATGAAGTGCGCATCGGCGATCTTTTCCTTGAGCTGGGCTTCCGGCAGAGAACCGGTGAGGTACTCGATGCTGGTGTAGCCGGCGGCCTTGAGGACGTCGACAGCGGATTGGTGGACGCCTTCGAGGAGAAGGAACTTGATCTTGCTCTTATCGAGAGAAGTCTTGCTCATCTGCGTAAACCTGTGTCCCGGAGAAAAATGGCAGGGAAATGGACAGCTTGAGCTGACCTGGACGGCATGCAACCGCCACCGCGGAAAGGCCCTTGGGCACTCTCCTGCGGGGGCGGTATGCTAGCATACGCGCCCCGCTAAACACTCATTCCTGCGACGTGAAGCGTTCTCAGGATGACCATGAATTGTTCGAGAGTTCTGTCGATGACCAATCCTGCCCTGATTGATGAACTGAAGACCCTGGTTGAGCCTGGCAAGGTGCTGACCGACGCTGGCTCCCTGGAAGCTTACGGCAAGGATTGGACCAAGCATTTCGCCCCGGCCCCGACGGCCATCGTGTTTCCCAAGACCATCGAGCAGGTTCAGGCCATCGTGCGCTGGGCCAACCAGCACCGGGTGGCCCTGGTGCCTTCCGGCGGGCGTACCGGCCTGTCGGCCGCCGCCGTGGCAGCCAATGGCGAAGTCGTGGTGTCTTTCGACTACATGAACCAGATCCTCGACCTGAACCTGACGGATCGCACCGCGGTGTGCCAGCCGGGCGTGGTCACCGAGCAGTTGCAGAACCTGGCGCAAGAAAACGGCCTCTATTACCCGGTGGATTTCGCTTCGGCAGGTTCCAGCCAGATTGGCGGCAATATCGGCACCAATGCCGGCGGGATCAAGGTGATTCGCTACGGCATGACCCGCAACTGGGTGGCCGGCATGAAGGTGGTTACCGGCAAGGGTGATGTGCTGGAGCTGAACAAGGACCTGATCAAGAACGCCACCGGCTACGACCTGCGCCAGCTGTTCATCGGCGCCGAAGGCACCCTGGGGTTCGTGGTCGAGGCCACCATGCGCCTGGATCGGGCGCCGAAGAACCTCACTGCCATGGTGCTTGGCACCGCCGACTTCGATTCGATCATGCCGGTGCTGCACGCCTTTCAGAGCAAGCTTGATCTGACCGCCTTCGAATTCTTTTCCGACAAGGCCCTGGCCAAGGTCCTGGCCCGTGGCGACGTACCGGCACCGTTCGAATCCGACTGCCCGTTCTACGCGCTGCTGGAATTCGAAGCCACCACCGAAGAAGTGGCCAACCAGGCCCTGGAAACCTTCGAGCACTGTGTCGAGCAGGGCTGGGTGCTGGACGGGGTGATGAGCCAGAGCGAAACCCAGTTGCAGAACCTGTGGAAGCTGCGCGAGTACATCTCCGAAACCATCTCCCACTGGACGCCCTACAAGAACGACATCTCGGTCACCGTGTCGAAAGTCCCGGCCTTCCTTCAGGAAATCGACGCCATTGTCGGCAAGCACTACCCGGATTTCGAAATCGTCTGGTTCGGTCACATCGGCGACGGCAACCTGCACCTGAACATCCTCAAGCCGGACAACCTGAGCAAGGACGAGTTCTTCGCCAAGTGCGCCACGGTCAACAAGTGGGTGTTCGAAACCGTCGAGAAGTACAACGGTTCAATTTCCGCCGAACACGGCGTGGGCATGACCAAGCGCGATTACCTGACCTACAGCCGCTCGCCGGTGGAGATCGAGTACATGAAGGCGGTCAAGGCGGTGTTCGATCCCAACGGCATCATGAACCCGGGCAAGATCTTCGCCGTTTGAGCGCAAGCAGCAGCCTGATGAAGCACACAAGCAGGAGTCGGTAATGAGCTATCAGCACCAGTATGTCGACGGTACCCGGATTCATTTTCCGGTAGGCAAGTTGGTATGCATCGGCCGCAACTACGCCGAGCACGCCAAGGAGTTGGACAACCCGGTTCCTACCGAACCCCTGCTGTTTATCAAGCCGGGCAGTTGTGTGGTGCCGCTGGAAGGGGGCTTCAGCATTCCCACCGACCGTGGCTCGGTGCACTACGAGGCGGAGATCGCGGTGTTGATCGGCAAGCCGCTGTCCACCCAGCCCAGCCGCGAGGAAGTGCTGGATGCCATCTCCGGCTTTGCCCCGGCGCTGGACCTGACCCTGCGGGACAAGCAGGCCGAGCTGAAGGCCAAGGGCCTGCCGTGGGAGATTTCCAAGTGCTTCGACGGGGCGGCGGTCCTTGCGCCCTTTGTGGTGAGCAGCAGTTTTGCCGACCTGACCGATATCGGCATTCGCCTGACCATCAACGGCGAAGTGCGCCAGGACGGCAACAGCAGCGTCATGCTCAACCCCATCGTGCCGATGATTCAGTACATGGCCGGTTGCTTCTCCCTGCAGGCCGGAGACGTGATTCTTACCGGTACGCCGGTGGGGGTTGGTCCACTGAATGTCGGTGATGAGCTGGTGCTGGAGTTGCCGGGCGTCAGTCGTTTCACCAGCAGCGTTCGTTGATCCGAATCTCTTTGCGCTGACCCGGCAATCCAGGGCGCAGCGCAGAGGGCTCGGCGAGCTTTAACCGGTTTTTCACATTTTCTCCGGATAATTCCGAGGTTTATGGTTCGCGGATCCGAAATTCGTGTGCTATTACCATTGGCCGAGCTTCTGGAATCTGTGTGATGGACGCCCACTCCCTACCCAAACCTCACCCCATCCGCCGCCTGCGCTTGCGCATGCGCTGGTACTCCTGGCTGCTGCTGGCGGGCGTGATCTGCTATGGCGTTGCCAGTGTCATGCACTGGGATGATCGTGGCGCGCTTTGGCTTCAGGAAGGCTTTGTCAGCAGCGCCGAGCGTAACGCCAGCATCTGGCTGCCCAGTTACCGGGCGGTCATCGATGCCAAGGCCCTGCCGGGAATGGAGCGCGATGAAGCCTCCGATCTTTCCTACAATCCGCACAGCAAAACCCTGTTTTCCGTGATGGGCAAGAATCCGTTCCTGTTGGAGCTGACTCTGCAGGGCGACGTCCTGCGCAAAATGCCGCTGGTGGGTTGGAGCAATCCGGAAGGGGTGGCGGTCCTGGAAAACGGCCTGCTGGCGATCGTCGATGAGCGCCAGCATTCGCTGGTGATCGTCAAGGTCGATGCCAACACCCAAGCGCTGAATATCGCCGATTTCCCCCAGTACGACCTGGGCCCTTCGCAAGACCAGAACAAGGCCTTCGAAGCCATCGCCTGGAACCCGCGCAAGCAGCAACTGCTGCTGGGCGAGGAGCGTCCTCCGGCGCTGTTCACCTGGAACAGCGATGGCAGTCAGGTGCTCAAGGGCGACAAGCAGAAGCTGGCCAGCGATGAACTCGACCTGCGCAACCTTTCGGCCCTGGGCGTCGACCCGCGTACCGGTCATGTTTTGGTGCTGTCCGCCGACTCCCACCTGCTGCTGGAGCTGGACGAGCAGGGCGAGCAAGTCAGCTTCATGGCCTTGCTCGGTGGCTTCAACGGCTTGAAGAAAACCATTCCCCGGGCCGAAGGCGTGGCCATGGATGAAGCCGGCAACCTGTACATGGTCAGCGAACCCAACCTGTTCTATCGCTTCGAGAAGCAGTGAATCCCCGGCGCGGCGCCTGAGCCGTGCCGTCCCGCGGCATTAAGCTTGAATTCAGTGGGCTGTGATATTTCATTCGCCTGTCCTGATTTCGAGCTCCCTCGCCATGTATCGCCTGACCCGTTTGCAACCCCTCTACCTGACTCTCGGCCTGATGGCCGCACTGCTGGCGGCGTTTGTCCACAATCACCGGTTGTGGCAGCGCGCCTGGTTTGACTGGCAAACCTACTGGCAGGTAGCGGCCCCCGAGTCGCTGGGGCTGGGCGACTATCGGGTGGTGCTGGAGGCGCAGCCGATCAAGGGCCTGGACGAAGTTTCGGCGCTGACCTACGACCCGCTGCGCAACAGCCTGTTTACCGTGACCAACAAGAATGCCGAGCTGGTCGAGCTGTCCCTGGACGGTCAGGTCCTGCGGCGCATTGCCCTGGTGGGCTTCGGGGATCCGGAGGCGGTGGAGTTCATCAGCGCCAATACCTATGTAATCAGCGATGAGCGGCAGCAGCGGCTGATCAAGATCCAGCTGGACGATGAAACCACCGTGGTGGACGCGGCACAGGCCGAGCAGATCACCCTCGGCGTGCACCTTTCGGGGAACAAGGGCTTTGAAGGGCTGGCTTACGATTCACAGGGCCAGCGCCTGTTCGTCGCCAAGGAGCGCGACCCGATGCTGATCTACGAAGTGCAGGGCTTCCCCCATCACGATCCGGAAAAGTCCTACGGGGTGCATGTGCTGAATAACCCCAAGCGGGATGCCGGGCTCTTTGTGCGCGATCTTTCCAGCCTGCAATACGACGAGCGCAGCGGCCATCTGCTGGCCCTGTCGGACGAATCTCGCTTGGTGGTGGAACTGGACGTGGACGGGCGCCCGCTCAGCACCCTGGCATTGGGCAAGGGCCGCCAGGGCTTGAGCAAGTCGGTGCCCCAGGCTGAGGGAATGGCCATGGATGACGCCGGCACCCTGTATCTGGTGAGCGAGCCGAACCTGTTCTACGTCTTCAAGAAACCCATGTAGGCGCTGGCTTGCCAGCGAAGCGGCCTTGCGCCGTCTACGCTGGCAAACCGGCGGCTCAGGCCTTGAGGGTTTTCACCCCTTCAGCGGTGCCCAGCAGCAGCACATCGGCGGGGCGCGCGGCGAACAGGCCATTGGTGACCACGCCGACGATGGCGTTGATCTGGCTTTCCAGCTCCACCGGGTTGGTGATCTGCATGTTGTGCACGTCGAGGATGATGTTGCCGTTGTCGGTGATCACGCCTTCGCGGTACACCGGGTCGCCGCCCAGCTTCACCAGCTCGCGGGCCACGTGACTGCGGGCCATCGGGATCACTTCCACCGGCAGCGGGAAGTTGCCCAGCACCGGCACCAGCTTGCTGGCGTCGGCGATGCAGATGAAGGTCTTGGCCACGGCGGCGACGATCTTTTCCCGGGTCAGGGCGGCGCCGCCACCCTTGATCAGGTTCAGGTGCTCGTCGCTTTCGTCGGCGCCGTCGATGTAGAACTCCAGGTCGCTGACGGTATTGAGCTCGTACACCGGAATCCCGTGGCCCTTGAGGCGCGCGGCGGTGGCTTCGGAGCTGGCCACGGCGCCGTCGAAGGCGCCCTTGTGCAGGGCCAGGGCGTCGATGAAGCAGTTGGCGGTGGAGCCGGTGCCGACCCCGACGATGCTCTTGTCATCGAGTTTCGGGAGGATAAGGTCGACGGCGGCCTGGGCGACGGCCTGTTTGAGTTGATCCTGGGTCATGCGGGCTCCGAAGCGGGCAAGGGGGGGCACAAAGGCCGGCATTATAGGCGCCGCGGCAGATCCGGTCATTGCCCGTTTGGCTAATCGGCCGGGGTGGACGGGGAGTTCGCATGGCGGGGGAGAGGCTTTGAGGGGGCGGGCTAAAACCTCGGTATTCGTGTGGTCGCCCGGGCAAACGCTGGGTTAGACTCCTTGGCCCTGCCCAACCCGCTCAGTGATGCTTTCCGATGCTCGAACAGTACGTCAAGAAGATCCTCACCTCGCGCGTTTATGACGTTGCCGTAGAAACCCCATTGCAGACTGCCCGCCAGCTCTCCGAGCGGCTGGGCAATCAGATCTGGCTCAAGCGCGAAGACTTGCAGCCGGTGTTCTCGTTCAAGATTCGTGGCGCCTACAACAAGCTGACCCAGCTCAGCGACGCCGAGCGCGCTCGCGGCGTGGTGACCGCGTCGGCCGGCAACCACGCCCAGGGCCTGGCCCTGGCGGCCAAGGTGCTGGGGGTCAAGGCCACCATCGTGATGCCCAAGACCACCCCGGAGATCAAGGTCGAAGGCGTGCGTTCCCGTGGCGGCAAAGTGGTGCTGCACGGCGATACCTTCCCCGAGGCGCTGGCCTATTCTCTGAAGCTGGTGGATGAAAAAGGCTACGTCTATATCCATCCCTACGATGATCCGCACACCATTGCCGGGCAGGGCACGGTGGCCATGGAGATTCTGCGCCAGCACCCTGGCCCGCTGGATGCGATTTTCGTTCCGGTCGGTGGCGGCGGGTTGATCGCCGGCATTGCCGCCTATGTGAAGTACCTGCGTCCGGAAACCAAGATCATCGGCGTCGAGCCGGACGATTCCAACTGCCTGCAAGCCGCCATGGCCGCGGGCGAGCGGGTGGTGCTGCCGACCGTGGGGATCTTTGCCGACGGCGTGGCGGTGGCGCAGATCGGCCAGCACACCTTCGACATCTGCAAGCACTATGTGGACGAAGTGATCACCGTCAGCACCGACGAGATCTGCGCGGCGATCAAGGATATCTACGACGATACCCGCTCGATCACCGAACCTGCCGGTGCCCTGGGCGTGGCCGGGATCAAGAAATACGTCGAGCAGCGCGGCATCAGCGGACAGACCCTGGTGGCCATCGATTCCGGGGCCAACGTCAACTTCGACCGCCTGCGCCATGTGGCCGAGCGCGCCGAGCTGGGCGAGGGCCGTGAAGCCATCATCGCCGTGACCATTCCCGAGAAGCCGGGCAGCTTCAAGGCGTTTTGCGAAGCGGTGGGCAAACGCCAGATCACCGAATTCAACTACCGCTACAACACCGGCAGCGAAGCGCACATTTTCGTCGGCGTGCAGACCCACCCGGAAAACGATCCGCGCAGCGCCCTGATCGCCAGCCTGACCGGGCAGGGCTTTCCGGTGATCGACCTGACCGACAACGAACTGGCCAAGCTGCACATCCGCTACATGGTCGGTGGCCATGCCGAGAAGGTCAGCGACGAAGTGGTGCTGCGCTTCGAGTTCCCGGAGCGTCCGGGCGCGCTGTTCAACTTCCTCAACAAGCTGGGCGGCCGCTGGAACATTTCGATGTTCCACTACCGCAACCATGGCGCGGCGGACGGCCGGGTCGTGGCCGGCCTGCAAGTGCCGGCCGAGGAGCGTCACCTGGTGCCGGCGGCCCTGGAGCAGATCGGCTATCCGTACTGGGATGAAAGCGACAACCCGGCGTACCAGCTGTTCCTGGGCTGAACGACTACGCTGAGGAACGGAGCCTTAAGGAAGCGAGAACATGGAAACACTGAGCACGCTGAAGACGCTTCATGTACTGGCCACGGTGCTGCTGTTGGGCAGCGCCCTGGGGCTGGCGATCTGGACCTGGCGCCTGCGCCGCCAGGGCGATGCCGCGGTTTACAGCCGGGTGTTGCAGCGTCCGGGGCTGTTCGGCTGGTTGCTGCTGGCCATCGGTCTGCTGAGCCTGCCGTTCAGTGGCTGGGGGATGGTGCATCTGGTGGGCTGGCCGCTGGGCCAGGCCTGGCTCCTGGGCTCCAGCGTGCTCTATACCTTGGGCGTCCTGGCCTGGCTGTGGCTGATGGTGCGACTCAATCGCCTGCGGCGCGCCAAGGCCGCCAGCGGCCTGACCTTCACCCTGGTGCTGGCGGTGTTCAGCCTGGTGTGTTTTGTCGCCATTGCCGGCCTGATGGGCGCCAAGCCGGTCTGATTCCGGCGTGAACCTTAAGGATTGCCATGAAGGTTGTTCTGGTGGGGGCCACAGGGTTTGTCGGCCGCCATCTGTTGGCGGCCCTGCATGCCGCCGGTCATCAGTTGATCGCTACCAGCCGTCATCCACAGCCGTGCAGCCTGCCGGGGGTGGAATGGCGACAACTGGACCTCGATCGCCTGGGGCATGAGCCCCAGCCCTTTGTCCTGCCCGCCGATACCGATGTACTGATCAATGCCGCCGGGTTGCTGAGCACCGATGCCCGGGCGCTGACCCTGACCCAGGACCTGGGCACCCGTGCCCTGTTCGATCTGGCGGCGAGCCGAGGCGTGCGGGTGCTGCAGATTTCCGCATTGGGTGCCGGCACCCAGCCCCACGTGCCATTTCTTGCCAGCAAGGCCGCGGCAGATGATTACCTGCTGCGCTCGGGGATTCCGGCGGTGGTGCTGCGGCCGTCGCTGGTGCTGGGCGCCGGTGGTGCCAGCAGCGGCTGGCTGGCGAAGATGTCGCCCTGGCCGTTGCTGCCACTGTTGTCCAGCAAGGCGCAGATGCAGCCCCTGCATATCGAGGATTTGAGCGCGGCGGTGCTGGCGTTGCTCAGGCAATGGCCGCAGGAATCCATGATCCTGCCCCTGGTCGGCCCGGAGCGAATGACCATGGCGCAGCTGCTGGACCGTCTGCGCGCGGCCCAGGGCTGGGCCCCGGCCCGTTACTTCCAGCTGCCTTCGGTGTTGCTCAAGCTGTTGGCTGGCGCAGGAGATCGCCTGGGCTGGCGAGCACTGAACCGGCAGAGCCTGGCCATGGCTCGCAGCGATAACCTGGCGGACCCTGAAGTGCTGGCGTCGGTCTGCGGTTATCACGCGGCGCCCCTGGCGGCTCGCCTGCACGACTGGCCGCAGGCCGCGCAAAGCACCCAGCTGGCCCTGCGCCCGCTGCTGCTTGCGGTGATGGTGTTGATCTGGCTGGGTACGGCGCTGGTGTGCGTCGGCCCGGGCTACGACTGGGGCCTGCGAATCATGGCCGAGGCTGGCGTGCAGGGCGCCTGGGCGGCCCTGGCGGTAGTCGGCGGATCACTCTGCGATGCGCTGCTGGGTGTCGGCCTGCTGCTGCGGCGCTGGCGTCGTCGGGCCTTGCAGTTGCAGTTGGGGTTGATGCTCGGCTACACCCTGATCATCAGCCTGATCCTGCCGCATTTCTGGTTTGACCCTTATGCCGCCGTGGCCAAGAACCTGGTGTTGATGGTGGCGACCCTCTGGCTGTTGTGGACCGAACCCCGTCGATGAGTGCTTATCTGCTGTTGAAAACCCTGCATATCCTGTCCTCGACCGTGCTGTTCGGGCTCGGTGCCGGCTCGGCCTATTACGCCTTGCGGGCCTGGCGCAGTGGTCGGGTGGAAGTGATTGCCGTGACCTTCAAGCACCTGGTGTTCGCCGATTGGGCCTTTACCGCCACCACGGCGGTGTTCCAGCCATTGAGCGGCCTGGGGCTGGTGCATCTGGCGGGCTGGCCGATCCAGCAGGCCTGGCTGCTGTGGAGCCTGGGGCTCTATGTCGTGGCGGGGCTGTGCTGGCTGCCGGTGGTCTGGTTGCAGATCCGGGTGCACAAGATGGCCGAGCAGGCCTTGCGTGATGGGGTGGCGATGCCGATGCGGGCCCACCTTTATATGCGCTGGTGGTTTGCCCTCGGCTGGCCGGCGTTCCTGGCCTTCATGGCGATTTTCTACCTGATGGTGGCCAAGCCGGTGTAGGGCCTGTCGCTGGCAAGCCGGTGCCTACAGCCGGCTCGCCAGCGCGCGGATCAATCGCGCAGGCTGATGACCTGCCATCCGCGTTTCTCGGCTTCGGCCCGCAGGTTCGGGTCGGGATCGACGGCCACCGGGTTGCTCACTTGTTCCAGCAGCGGCAGGTCATTCATCGAGTCGCTGTAGAAGTAGCTGTCTTCCAGGTCGTGGCCGGTTTCTTCCAGCCAGCGCTTGAGACGGATGACCTTGCCTTCGCGGAAGCAGGGCACGTCGGTGCTGCGTCCGGTGTAGCGACCCTCATGCATCTCGCATTCGGTGGCGATCAGGTGTTCAACCCCCAGGCGCTCGGCGATCGGTGCGGTGATGAAACGATTGGTGGCGGTGATGATCACCAGCTTGTCGCCGGCCTCGCGGTGCTGATCCAGCAGCGCCTGGGCCTTGGGCAAGAGGATGGGTTCGATGCAGTCGCGCATGTAGTCGCGATGCCACTGTTGGAGCACGGCCATCTCGGTGCGGCCGAGGATTTCCAGGCAGAAGTTCAGGTAGGCGGCGTTGTCGAGTTGGCCGGCCAGGTAGTCCTGGTAGAACTCGTCGTTGCGGGTCTTGTAGGCGACGGCGTCGAGGAAGCCCCGCTCGCACAGGTAGTCGCCCCAGGCGTGGTCGCTGTCGCCGCCAAGCAGCGTGTTGTCCAAGTCGAATAAAGCCAGGCGCATTGCAGTTACTCACTGAAAAGTCGCGGAAAAAGGTGCCCAGAATACGGTCTTTTCACAAGAGTGCACATAAGCTGAGCAGCCTCGTTGCTGCATTCCCAAGCTTTGTGGAACAATGCGGCGACATGCGTTTGCGAGGTTGTAGCCGTGATCGACCCCGATGGTTTCCGCCCCAATGTCGGGATCATTCTGACCAATGATGCCGGACAGGTGCTATGGGCTCGCCGTATCAATCAAGATGCCTGGCAGTTTCCTCAAGGCGGGATCAACCCCGACGAGACGCCGGAAGACGCCTTGTACCGCGAGTTGAACGAAGAA
Organism: Pseudomonas protegens; assembly: GCF_013407925.2. Lineage (NCBI taxonomy): Bacteria > Pseudomonadati > Pseudomonadota > Gammaproteobacteria > Pseudomonadales > Pseudomonadaceae > Pseudomonas > Pseudomonas protegens. The sequence goes on from NZ_CP060201.1 coordinate 3,623,761, forward strand.
GTAGGGCTGGAGCGCGAAGATGTGCAAATTCTCGCCTGCACCCGGGGCTGGTTGCGCTATCGTTTGCCGCAGCGTCTGGTCCGAACCCACAGCCAGCCGCTGTGCATCGGCCAGAAACAGAAATGGTTTCTCCTGCGCCTGATCTCCAACGAGCAGCGGGTGCGGATGGATTTGACCGGTAAACCGGAATTCGATGGCTGGCGCTGGGTCAGTTATTGGTATCCGTTGGGCCAGGTGGTGACATTCAAGCGCGAAGTGTATCGCCGCGCTCTCAAAGAGCTTGCCCCGCGCCTTTTAGTGCGCGACTGACGACGGAGTTCGACCCCGAGCCATGCTCAATACGCTGCGCAAGATCGTCCAGGAAGTTAACTCCGCCAAGGATCTCAAGGCGGCGTTGGGGATTATTGTATTGCGCGTCAAAGAGGCCATGGGCAGCCAGGTCTGCTCGGTCTATCTGCTGGACCCGGAAACCAACCGTTTCGTGCTGATGGCCACCGAGGGCTTGAACAAGCGCTCAATCGGCAAGGTCAGCATGGCCCCCAACGAAGGCCTGGTCGGTCTGGTGGGCACTCGGGAAGAACCCCTCAACCTGGAAAACGCCGCCGATCACCCGCGTTATCGCTACTTCGCCGAAACCGGTGAAGAGCGTTATGCCTCGTTCCTCGGTGCCCCGATCATTCACCACCGTCGGGTGGTGGGCGTACTGGTCATCCAGCAGAAAGAGCGCCGTCAGTTCGACGAGGGCGAAGAAGCCTTCCTGGTGACCATGAGCGCGCAACTGGCCGGGGTGATCGCCCATGCCGAGGCCACTGGTTCGATCCGCGGCCTGGGACGCCAGGGCAAGGGCATCCAGGAAGCCAAGTTCGTCGGCGTACCCGGCTCCCCCGGCGCCGCGGTAGGTAGCGCGGTGGTGATGCTGCCGCCGGCCGACCTGGACGTGGTGCCGGACAAACACATCACCGACATCGATGCCGAGCTGGCGCTGTTCAAGAGCGCCCTGGAAGGGGTGCGTGCTGACATGCGCGCGCTGTCGGAAAAACTTGCCACCCAGTTGCGCCCGGAAGAGCGCGCGCTGTTCGACGTCTACCTGATGATGCTCGACGACGCCTCCCTGGGCAGCGAAGTCAAGACCGTGATCAAGACCGGGCAATGGGCCCAGGGTGCGTTGCGCCAGGTGGTCACCGATCACGTCAACCGTTTCGAATTGATGGACGACGCCTACCTGCGTGAGCGCGCCTCGGACGTCAAGGACCTGGGGCGCCGGCTCCTGGCCTACCTGCAGGAAGAACGCCAGCAGACCCTGGTCTACCCCGACAACACCATCCTGGTCAGTGAAGAACTGACCCCGGCCATGCTCGGCGAAGTGCCCGAAGGCAAGCTGGTGGGGCTGGTGTCGGTGCTGGGTTCGGGCAACTCCCACGTGGCGATCCTGGCCCGGGCCATGGGCATTCCCACGGTGATGGGCCTGGTGGACCTGCCGTATTCCAAGGTCGACGGCATCCAGATGATCGTCGACGGCTACCACGGTGAGGTCTACACCAACCCCAGCGAGGTACTGCGCAAGCAGTTCGCCGATGTGGTGGAAGAAGAGCGGCAACTGGCCCAGGGCCTGGACGCCTTGCGCGACCTGCCTTGCATCACCCCCGATGGCCACCGCATGCCGTTGTGGGTCAACACCGGCCTGCTGGCCGATGTGGCTCGGGCGCAGAAGCGTGGTGCCGAGGGCGTAGGCCTGTACCGCACCGAAGTGCCGTTCATGATCAACCAGCGCTTCCCCAGTGAAAAAGAGCAGCTGGCGATCTATCGCGAGCAACTGGCGGCATTCCATCCTCAGCCGGTCACCATGCGCAGCCTGGACATCGGTGGCGACAAGTCGCTGTCGTACTTCCCGATCAAGGAAGACAACCCCTTCCTCGGCTGGCGCGGCATCCGCGTGACCCTCGACCACCCGGAAATCTTCCTGGTGCAGGCCCGGGCCATGCTCAAGGCCAGCGAAGGCCTGAACAACCTGCGTATCCTGCTGCCGATGATTTCCGGCATCCACGAACTGGAAGAAGCCCTGCACCTGATTCACCGTGCCTGGGGCGAAGTGCGTGACGAAGGCACCGACGTGCCCATGCCGCCGGTGGGGGTGATGATCGAGATTCCGGCGGCGGTGTATCAGACCCGGGAACTGGCGCGCCAGGTGGACTTCCTCTCGGTGGGCTCCAACGACTTGACCCAGTACTTGCTGGCGGTGGACCGCAACAACCCGCGGGTCGCCGATCTTTACGACTACCTGCATCCGGCGGTGCTGCAAGCCCTGCAGAACGTGGTGCGTGATGCCCATGCCGAAGGCAAGCCGGTGAGCATCTGCGGTGAGATGGCTGGCGATCCGGCGGCCGCGGTGCTGCTGATGGCCATGGGTTTCGACAGCCTGTCGATGAACGCCACCAACCTGCCGAAAGTGAAGTGGATGCTGCGCCAGATCAGCCTGAGCAAGGCCAAGGAACTGCTGGACGAGATGATGACCATCGACAACCCGCAAGTTATCCACAGCTCGCTGCAACTGGCCCTGAAGAAACTCGGGTTGGCGCGGATGATCAATCCGGCGTCGAACAAGACCCTGTAATCGAGGTGTTTTCCTCGCTGGCAAGCCGGCTCCCACGGGAGCTGGCTTGCCGGCGAACGCGCTTCACACCTTCAGCTCGACCTCCCCCAGATGCCCGCCATAAGGGCCAAAGCTGCGTTCGACCAGATGCCGCGAGCCGTCGGCGTTGACGATCAGCGCGGTGCTGGCCCGTGTGCCGTAGCTGGGGCTGGCGATGAACACGCTGGACAGCAGGCTTTCCGTGGCCAGCCCGACACCGGTGTCCGGCAACTCGGCGAAGGGCGCGGTCTGCGGATCGCTCAAGAGCGCCAGCAGCGCCTGGGGCTTGGGGTCATGCAGCACTTCCTGCAGCGCCGCCCTGGCCTTGAGCAGCTTTGGCCAGGGCGTGTCGAGCCCGGCATTGGACAGGCCGTAGACCCCGGGCTTGAGCAATTGGGGCTCCAGGTCCTGCGCGTTGTAGTGCCACAGCTGATCGCCGGTGCCCAGCAGCAGGTTGAAGCCGGCGTACTCCACCGAACGGCCGACGACATCGCGCAAGTAGTCTTCCAGGGCAATATCGCCGGCGAGAAAGCGCGCCACCAGTTCGCCCCGGGAACGCCGCGCGGGCGGTTGGTGCGGGTTGCGGATATTGGTCAGGGCGGCAAAGCGGCCATGGGCACCGACCCCAAGCCAGGTGCCGCCGGCCTCCAGGTCGCGTCCGGCGTGGATCTGCGGCGACTCCGGCCATTGCCCCAGGGGCAGGCTGGGGCGAGCGTAGAACTCATCGCGGTTGGCCGCGACGATCAGGGGCTGGGCGTGGCCCGGCCGCCAGGCGAAAACGATCAAGCACATTGAGGTGACCCCCTGGGTGTTTTTGCTCACTCTACGCACACAACCCCGGGGTATCCATCGCCATCCAGTGGAGTCCGGGGTAGCGCTTCCGTTACCATGCCGCTCTCATTTTCGGATGCTCCCATGGAATTTCTGCTCTATCTGCTGCTGGGCGCCTGCGCGGGCGTACTGGCCGGGCTGTTCGGCGTGGGCGGTGGGATCATCATCGTCCCGGTGCTGGTGTTCAGTTTCACCCTGCAAGGCTTCGATGCCTCGGTACTGACCCATCTGGCGGTGGGCACCTCTCTGGCCAGCATCATCTTCACCTCGGTCAATGCGGTCCGTGAACACCATCGGCGCGGCGCGGTGCGCTGGCCGATCTTTGCCTGGATGGCCGCAGGCATTCTCCTGGGGGCCGGTTTCGGCGCGCTGACGGCGGAAGCCATTTCCGGCCCGCACCTGCAGAAGATCATCGGCGTCTTTGCCCTGCTGGTGGCCCTGCAGATGACCCTGGAACTCAAGCCCAAGGCCAGCCGCCAGGTGCCCGGCAAATGGGGCCTGGCCGCGGCCGGCGGGGTGATCGGCTGGGCCTCGGCGATCTTTGGCATCGGCGGTGGCTCGCTGACCGTGCCGTTTCTCACCTGGCGCAGCGTACCGATGCAGCAGGCTGTGGCCACCTCCTCGGCCTGCGGTTTGCCCATCGCCCTGGCCAGCGCCTTAAGTTTCATGATTCTGGGCTGGCATGATCCGCAGCTTCCGGCTCATAGTCTCGGCTTCGTGTATTTGCCGGCGCTGTTGGGCATTGCCCTGACCAGCATGGTGTTCGCCCGGATCGGCGCGCGCCTGGCCCATAAACTGTCGCCGCGCCTGTTGAAGCGGATGTTCGCCGCGCTACTGTTTGGCGTGGGGATCAGCTTCCTGTTCTGAGCGATGACGCAATCCTGGCTTAATCCCGGGCTGGCAGTTTGCCTGGGAATATTTGAGTTCTAACCCTGACGAGGAGTCGCAATGCTGCCTTACCCGCAGATTGATCCGGTGGCCCTGGCCATCGGCCCGCTGAAAATCCACTGGTACGGCCTGATGTACCTGATCGGCATCGGCGGTGCCTGGCTGCTGGCCTCGCGCCGGCTGAACCGTTTCGATCCGACCTGGAGCAAGGAGAAGCTCTCGGACATGGTGTTCTGGATGTCCATGGGGGTGATCGTCGGCGGCCGCCTGGGTTACGTGCTGTTCTACGACCTGAGCGCCTACCTGGCCAACCCGACCCTGATCTTCGAAGTGTGGAAGGGCGGCATGTCGTTCCACGGTGGCTTCATCGGGGTGATGCTGGCGGCCTGGTGGTTCGGCAAGCGCAACAACAAGAGCTTCTTCGAGCTGATGGACTTCGTCGCGCCGATGGTGCCGATCGGCCTGGGCGCCGGGCGGATCGGCAACTTCATCAACGCCGAGTTGTGGGGCAAACCCACCGATGTGCCGTGGGCGATGATCTTCCCGCCGTTCAGCGATCCGGCGCAGTTGCCGCGTCATCCGTCGCAGCTGTATCAGTTCGCCCTGGAAGGCGTGGCGCTGTTCCTGATCCTCTGGCTGTTCTCGCGCAAACCGCGGCCGACCATGGCGGTTTCCGGTATGTTCGCGCTGTTCTACGGGATCTTCCGCTTCATCGTCGAGTTCGTCCGGGTGCCGGACGCACAGCTGGGCTACCTGGCGTGGAACTGGCTGACCATGGGGCAGGTGCTGTGCGTGCCGATGATCCTCGGCGGCCTGGGGCTGATCTGGCTGGCTTATCATCGCGCTCCGGCCCAGAGCGCGGCGCAATAAATTCGAATCCCGGGGCGTGCCCCGGGTTCAAGGATGCAGGTAATTCATGAAGCAATATCTCGATCTGGTGGCCCACGTCATCAACAACGGCACCAAGCAGGCCAACCGCACCGGTGTGAACACCATCAGCTTCCCCGGGGCCATGCTGCGCTACGACCTCAAGGAAGGTTTCCCGGCCATCACCACCCGCAAGATGGCCTTCAAGTCGGCCATTGGCGAGATGGTCGGCTTCCTGCGTGGGGTGAACAACGCCGCCGAGTTCCGCGCCCTGGGTTGCAAGGTCTGGGACCAGAACGCCAACGAAAACGCCCAGTGGCTGGCCAACCCGTTTCGCCAGGGCGACGACGACCTGGGCGAGATCTACGGCGTGCAATGGCGTAAATGGCCGGCCTACAAGCAGATCAAGACCAGCAACCAGGCCGCCATCGACCTGGCGCTGAGCCAGGGCTACCGGCAGATCGCCGCCGGCGAGGAAGACGGCCAGGGCTACGTGGTGCTGTACAAGGCCATCGACCAGGTGCGCCAGTGCGTCGACACCATCATCAACGACCCGGGCAGCCGGCGGATCCTGTTCCACGGCTGGAACTGCGCCCAGCTGGATGAAATGGCCCTGCCGCCGTGCCATCTGCTGTATCAGTTCCACCCCAATGTCGAGACCCGGGAAATCTCCCTGACCCTCTACATCCGCTCCAACGACCTGGGCCTTTTATCGGACGTAGGAAAAAGCGCACAGTACACGCTCCTCGCCTAAAAAAATTTGTCTTTCGTGCTACTTCATCTTGACCTTGACAAGCTGCACATTCTGCATAGGATGGGCGGCCTTCAAAAAGGGGTAGTCGGTGAAGGTTGTAGTCGAAGAGAAGCAGTTGCTCGACCTAGGTGGGTCGATGCTCAACGAAGATGGGCCCACAGTGGCAGACCGGGTGTCTGTGACGGCGGTGGGGCTGTTCGATTCAGAAGAGAGGCTTGTACCGCTTGTAAGCGAGTACCTGACCTTCGCAGTTCGCAGCGCCAACCTAGCGGCCCTGTCAGCCGAGACATATGGGCGTAACATTGGTTACTTGCTCGAACACCTGAAAGGCACGCCAACTTTCAAAAGCTCGTCTTATGACGAAATCCTTCTTGCCGTAACTAAACTCGGTATCCAACGGTACTTTACCCACCTGCGTGAAGTGGATGGTTTGACCTCAACTACAATCCGTAACAGGGATGCTTGTTATATGGCCCTGTTCAATGACTTCCTGTGCGTTGGCGGAAAGCACAAAGGCCCAGGACGTGAGGACAATCCTTATGCTGGTGGTTTTCTTTCTCCTGCTCCAAAGAAGGATTTGGTTTATCCCTGTTCATTGCAGGAACTCAAAGCGCTTATTGAGTCTGCGAGCAGCGAGAGGGAGCGATGCCTGATCCAAGCTATCTTTGATGTGGGTTTGCGCCGAAGTGAAGTTGGCAGGGTTACCTTGGGCGCTGTGAATAAAGCTTTGGGGTTTGCTCAAGCTAACTTTGTTCCGGATGATGACCTTGATTGGGTGCATCCTGATTACTGCCCTCTTTACATTGACGGCAGTAAAGGACGTGGGAATGAGCTCAAGCCACGATACTCAATTGTGAGTCGAGCTGTGCTCGAACGTATCAAGCGTTATCACGCATCTCCCTTATATAAGAAGCACGCTCGCCGTTATGAGACTGCTGATGTAACGCCGTGCTTCTTCAATTCGGAGGGACAGCCCTTTAATCCAGATGCCGTTAGCAAACTGCTTGAGCGGCTCTCTAAGCGCGCCGTCAGGAGTAAGCGGGTTGAACGCATGATTTCGCCCCATAAGCTTCGTCATGGTCACGCATATGCGATTTTGACTAGCCCTGACTTCGGCGATGACTATCTCAACAAACTCCTCATGGCTCAGAAGTCACTCGGCCACTCAGACACATCCACGACAGGAACTTATACCAAGTTGCCACAGGAAATCTTCCACTTGGTTTGCCCGAACACTGGAGAGGTTGCGACCAAAGCAAAAAGCATGGCGGATCTTGCTGCTCAGACGACGCTGAAAATCAGGTTGGGAGATAAGAAATGAATGTTTCAGAACGTGCGGTCGAGAGTGGCAAGATTTTCAGGTGGCTGAAGGCGCTGGAAGAAAATCCACTCCAATACTACCAAGTCGAGCTCAGCGATAACTCCAGTGGTACTTATGCTCCGCTGATGCTCAGCGAGTCGTACATTGCAGGCAAGGATCTCGACCCATCAATCAAGATGTTTGAGCTTGCAGAGCAGAAGCTCATCCTCAATATGCTAATCGACGGTGTCATTCATCAGGGAGAAACAGCCGCTGGTTGTAACTGGCGTTTGAAACTACTGGGCTGGTACAAGTCTCTCTCTCATGAAGAAAAACTTGCGCTTCCGATTTTTGGCAACAAACTTAGCCTCTCAAAGGCGGTAGAGCCCATTCCTGGTCTTGAATCCATTAAGCACGGCTACAGCCGGTATGAAGGCGTGCGGCTCGCCTGCCAGGAAATCAACCTTGATCTTCAGTCTCTTGGGGTCGCCTCTGCGGACTATATGACCGTTAAGGAGCGGGTTGAATCCAAGGAGGAGTTTGTGCCGCAGGAGAATGCTCTTGTGGATTTTAAACGACTCCAGATGCTTGATTTTGCCACCTTGGACGGTCTCGAAAAATCATCTGAAGGTAGGCCATTCAACGACTTGAAACATGCGTTTGCCACCGCTTCGCTGGGTACTACCAGCGACTCTGGTGCGAGCAATTATCATGAGGGGTTCAAATGGTTCACGAGGCTCCTCGCTGGGCAAGGCTTCAGTGGCTTGGAGCCGCTGACTGAGGTTCTCGATCCGTTCAGCCTCCCGTTGTTCCGTTCGTATCTCGAGCGCCATATTGTTGAGGGCACCCTTTCTCCGATTACCGCGACTACCTTGGTGAGTGCCGTCCGTAGCACCTTGACGACCATCAAAAATATCAAGGGTTACGCGGGATCAGATTTCATCAACTGTCAGGGGTTTGATGCTGATCGTGTCACTGATGCGTATCGCCCATACTCGAGCGCTGAGCGTGTTCGAATTTCTACGAGCGTGAACGAGGATATAGAGCACTACAACACCCTTGCGCAGCCCTACCAGCGAAGCGGTATTGGTGAAGATCCCATTGATGCGAAAGGCAGCTTAAAGCCAGGCTGCAATACCCTTGAAAATGCTCGCTGGATTTTCGAGAACAAGCTCGGTTGCGCGCATGTTGGTCATGATCAGAAGGACAGTGAAGATCCTCATGTGAGAGCCTTTCTGCGTATCGTGAGCCGTTCAGGCACCGGGCTGCGGGAGGTTGTAGAGGGTTGGGGCGTTCACTATCTGGTGGACGCTCAGGTGATCACGCCTTACGCGATCAAGCTGGCTCAAGTCACCGGGCTGAACGCTGACTCAATCAAGCTGCTTGATGTGGATGACTACGAGCCTAAGCATCCGCTCACTGGGCGTCCTTGCCTCCGGTACTGGAAAGAGCGTTCTGACGGTGAAAAGCTGATGCATCTCGATATTTTCGAAGCTGACATCACCTGGCTCACCACGTCTCAATCGTATGCTGTCGCTCAGATTTTTGAAGACATCAAGGCACTGACAGCCAAAATCCGCGTATCTGCACCCCCAGTTATGCGAGATAAGCTATTCATCTGGCAATCCAGTGCTCGGAAAAGCTTCATGGAAATCAAGTCCTTCGCCACTGGGAAGGACGGCGCACTAGGGGTTGCCTTTGCTGCTTACGGTAAGCGTAAAGGCTTCGTGGACAGCAATGGCCAGCCCTTGAACCTCACTCCTGCCAGGTTGCGCCCCAGCTTCATCAGCGAGCTTGTGGAGCGTGACGTCCCCGTCCGTGAGATTCAGTTGATTCTTGGCCACAAGCATATTGAAACCACACTGGCCTACCTAGATCGTATGGACTTCAACTACATCGCACGCTCCAAGCTGGATGTGGCTCTCAGGGAGCTTCATGAGTCAGCAGCCGAGTTGGCTGATAGCCTCTCGAACAGCGAGGCTGAAGCCAACCTCATTGATGTCGTTAATCTCGATGGGCCACAGGTTGTTTTCAAAACTCCTCTAGCGAGCTGCCGTAACATTTTCAACCCACCGGAGTTCATCAAGAAGCTGAGCTCCTACGTGCCCGGCAGCCCTTGTGCGTTGTACAACATGTGCCTGGGATGCGAGAACGTTTTGCTCACTGCGTCGAACCTGCCAGAGCTGTTCGCGATGGAGCGGGACTACCTCACGCTCAAGGAGGTTTCTCGCATCATGGATACGCCGTATGGACGCGTAGTACGCGAAAACTTGGCGTTGCTGGATGGCATTCTGCACTCAAAATCTGATTTCACGCCTGAAGAGTTGGCCGAGGGCCGTCGTCTTTCGGAGTTCGTTGATACGACTGTGCTGGTGGATGGGGTGGCGATGTGATGATGGAGCAGATTAATTTTTCTACCCTTTTGAGGTTCTCAAGTTTTCGCTCGAGCCTGTCGCTGCTGCAAGGCCAGCTTTCTGCTATTGAAGCAGAGAGCGACCAGCAGGAAGCCTGGGCTTTCCTGTCCTACCTCAATAACTTGCAGGTATCTCAGAGCTCTGCATTCGTGGACGGGGTTTGGGACTTCAATGCGGATTACCCAAATGCCTCGCGCTACATTCGTGGGGCTAAACTTCGCATCGATTTCACGAAGTATTCCAACATTCCAGAGCTGGCGATTCTCGAGCTCAAAGCTGCATTCATGATCATCCTCAAGGCCCTGAGCGGGATTCCAGCGGATGGGAAATCCACCAGAGTCAGCAAGAAACCGCTTAAGCCCAATTCGCTGATCAGTGACTATGAGAACGGGCTTCGGTTTTTGGATAAGGTTTATGCCGTCGCGGCTATTGAGCTTGGAAAGGAGCACGTGGATCGTGAGCTGATCTCAATTCAATGCTTGCCTGCGCATTTCTATGCAGCAGCTGCCGAAGATTATGACTACGTATACGACGAATACACTGAGAAGCTGTTCAAGCACCTCAAGTCTGGCTACCTGCAAGCGAACGTGTTCGGTGCGAGCCTGCCATTCGTCGACTTTTCCAAGCTGAAATGGAAAGTCCTGGGTGGTAAAAATCGGCCTGCAAAGGATGCTGAGAAAAAGTCGCAAATTTTACCAAACAGCGTCTTCGAAATTTCTTCCCAGATGGCCTCGCTGTCGATTGTCGATTTTTTGGATGCGATGGGAGAAGAGGTTATCGATGTTGCTAGCCTGACGCGTCGTAACGCTAAGGAATACTTTCCTTCGCAACAGAGTGGGTTGAATCCGCTCAAATTCAACTTGTATGTGTACAAGCGGCTTTCTAACAAGGGTTTCTCTTTTGATGAGGTCGCTAAAGTTCTGGGCAGCGATGTCATGAACTCTAGCAGGCTGTTTTCTGTAATAGCACCTTGGGCTGTTAAGCAATATGCGAAAGACACCGGGTCGGCTCTCGATGATCAATTCAGGCTTTATCTGAATTTTGTTAACTATTCATGTCTCTACATTATTGGTCAATATACCGGGATGCGTCCTTCAGAATATGCAGAGCTGCTCGCAAGCTCGAGCCTCCGACCTGATGGGCGCTATTGGGTTTTGGCAAGTAATGTGAGCAAGCATCAAGATAACCTTGCTGAGTTGTTTGATGATTTCTGGCTCGCGATTCCCATTGTTCGCGACGCTGTTCGGGTGTGCCAGCTGATCAGCAAATACAAGAACAACGACTATATCTTTTCGAACGTTGATACCGTTGCTTTTGGAGAGCAAGGGAAACCATTTGCTGCCGGTTCAACCAAAGCCACGCTGGAGAAATTTTTCGAGCGTGTCTTGCCACCCGAGACGTTTGAGAATCTGGACTTCCACGCCTACATGATGCGTCATACCTTGGCCTACCAACTGCATCGTGCCGACTTGGGACTGCCGTTTATCTCTCACCAGCTAAAGCACTTTGGTGAGATTGTGGGTGTGGGGCATTCTGATCGTGGGTTTAGCAAGACCACCCTGCTGTACGGCGAAATCGCCGACAGGATTTCCAAGGGGGCTGGTGCCCGGAAGGCGGAAGGGAGGTCGCTTCGTCAGGAAGCGGAGCTTGAGAGCATTCATCAGCGGTTCGACCCTGACGGTAGCTATGCAGGTGTGAACGCCGAGGCTCACAAGGAGAGTCTTAGGAAGGTTTTCCGGGGTTACATGGCCTCTGGGCATACTAAGGAGGACATTTTCGAGGCCATGCTCGACCAGCACATTGCGGTTATCAACGTGGGCTCTGGCTTCTGTTACGGTGGAGGTGTGGATGAGTTTGACAGTTCGCTGCCATGCATTGGAGGGCTGCGCTGCAACCCCAACCGTTGCCAGAATGCCATCGTCAGCAAAGCTAACGCTCCGGCTTGGCGAGAAGTGTATTACCAAAACAAGGCGATGCTTGGTAACCCAGCCTACGCACACACCCATGCGCAGAACAAAGCGGCGATGGAGGAAGCTTACGGCGTCCTTCAGCTGCTGGAAGAGGAGCTCTGAAATGAGTGATCCACGTGCATTCGATCAGAAGAACAAGGAAGATTTTGATCAGTACACAGAGTTGTTGACTCGGGCACTCTTTGATATCGGTGCGAACGAATCTCTGAAGGCAACTGTTGCCGAACTTAGCCGTATTACCGGTATGCATCGAAATACCATCCGGCAACGTGTTTGGCCTTTAGAGCGCCTTGAGACTATCAAGGAAAATCGCCGTATCGAAGTTTTGCGTAGGCAGGTTTCTAATAAGAAGCCAGTTGATCCTATGGTGGTTTTGACTGAGAAGTTAGAGTCAGCTCGGATTGAAGTGCTTCATTGGTTTACTGAGGCTAAATTAGCGTATGACGTTGCTCAGACCAACGAGAACAAGTATCAAAGTATGGTAAGTTCGAGAGATACCTATATGAGCCTTTTGGCGGATGCCAATAAACGGCTCTTGGAGTCTCAGAAAGAAATTGATAAACTTAAGCAAGTTATCAGTATCCTGGAAGCTGCCCAGGTGGAGAAAAGTTCATGAAAAGCTATCTGGATCTACTGGGTGATGTTCTCGAAAATGGTGCTCAGAAAGGTGATCGTACTGGTACGGGCACAATAAGTGTATTTGGCAGGCAGTTCCGTCATGACCTGTCAAAAGGCTTTCCTTTGCTCACAACAAAGAAGTTGCACTTCAAAAGCATTGTTAATGAGCTCATTTGGTTTCTTGGCGGTGATACCAACGTTAAGTGGCTTAATGAGAATGGCGTCAAGATTTGGAACGAGTGGGCTACTGAAGACGGTGACCTCGGGCCAGTGTACGGTAAGCAGTGGACTGCCTGGCCAACCAAGGATGGCGGCACAATCAACCAGATTGACTACGTCGTTAACGCGCTGAAGACCAATCCCAACAGCCGGCGAATCCTGTTCCATGGTTGGAACGTAGAGTATCTGCCGGACGAGAAGGTGAGCCCTCAGGAAAATGCCCGTCAAGGCAAGATGGCGCTGCCTCCGTGTCACCTGCTGTACCAGTTCTATGTTGTGGACAACAAGCTGTCGGCGCACCTCTTCATCAGGTCGTCCGACACCTTCTTGGGGCTCCCATACAACACGGCATCCCTGGCGTGCCTGACTCACATGCTCGCCCAGCAGTGTGATCTCGACGTGGGTGAGATCGTTATCTCGCTCAGCGATGTACACATCTACTCCAACCATATGGAGCAGGTGAAGACCCAGATCGCTCGTGAGCCACGTCAGTTGCCTGAGCTGAAGCTGCTTCGTAAGCCTGCTTCCATCTACGACTACAAGTTCGAAGATTTCGAGGTTGTGGGCTACGATCCGCACCCGCATATCTCTGCACCTGTATCGATTTGATATTCAGCGGCATCGAGTGATGAGACCGGCCTTAGGGCCGGTTTTTCCTTTTCTGCACATGGAGAAATGCGGCGCAATATCCAAGCTCTGATCATGCTTTCTGGGGGCTGATTACCCTGTGCTTTCAGTTAGGGCGTTCCCCTGCGGGTAGTGGCTGTCGTGTACCGAGCCTTGGCGCTGCCGAGGTCTCGGCCCTTCGGGCTTCCATCCTCACGCCTTTGGCCCTGCGGGCCGGCGCGCTCCGCTTGCTTGGGTGGATCAGTTCCAGTCGACTGTTTACTGTGAGTTCAGCGGTTCTCGATATCAAGACGGGATGGACTGAGAGTCCTGGACAGGTTGACCGAGATGAGTGCGAGGCTTGGATGCCTGGAGAGGACGTCATATCAGCTCTCAGGGATCCACTGCCTCTTTTGGCGTTAACAGGCGGGCGTGCCCGTAGGGAGCGAACGTCCTAGGCCTAGCAACTGCGTACCTCTGACTAAGCGGGTTCCTATATACCCATTTTCCGGGGCAGGGCCAATTCCTCTGGGGCTTCGCCTTCTTTGAATCCAATCAGATAAAGCACGTCTCCAACTGGGAGTGCTTCCTGCGGCGAATCCGAGGTCGTGTTTTGTATCACCGGGCAGGTTGCATAGCGCAGATCAACGCCCTGTTTGTTCAGGCGTTCGATCATGGCCTGGAGTTCTTCAAAAACCTCCAAGCGCGCTGTGCTGGAATAGAGCTCGGCGCAGTCGCGATACTCCCGTAGGTAATCAGTGAGCTCCGCGAATGCCAGTGCCTGGTCTCTGGATGGCTCGAAGGCGGGCTCGATGTAATCGCCGATGCTTTCAGCTGCGAGCTTGGCCAAGCCCCTGCCTGATTCGAGCTTCAGTGCCTTCGTCATGACATACCTCAGATCGAACTGCTCACGAGCAGCGCGCAGCTGCTCCTCGGTTGGAATCTCCATCGGTTTAGTGAATGCGTCGATGTCCTGGAACTCAAAGGCAGAGGCTAGAGAGCGAAGCGTGTTTAGGCTGGCACCAGCCCCTGCTTCAACCCGCTGGATTGTTCTAGGGGTCGTCTTGGCGAGCTCGGCGAGAGTCTCCTGAGACCACTGGCGGAGTTCGCGCAGATATCTGATTACGTGGCCCAGTTCACCTTTGTTCAGTACGCGGGTTTCAACGTTGTCGAAGCTGCTCATGTCGTGTCCCCAATTTCAGTGGCTGTTCGGATGGGTCAAGTATGAGTCGGGGGAGATTCGGGGGACACGACACGAACCTGACAGTGTGATTGTTGCCAGCACTTTAGGTCTGATGAGTGCAATCAGGCCGAGGATAGCCCATATGCGCTTGTACAGCGGGATCACGTTCCCGACCGACAACCCGTGGCGCCTGGGTGCAGCTTCAGACGCCGCCGTTTCGAACCGCGAGAATTGGGTGGTAGCCTACCAGGTGCCTTAGCTACCGTCCGTGTCATCGGAGCACCACATGATCAACCTCCATCGCTTAATTAACAGGCTGTTTCCCGACCGCCGTCCCGATTGGGAGCAGAGGCGTGAACGTGAGTTCATCCTGGCTGCGAACTCTTTGAAGACCCTTTTGGTGACTGACCGGGGTGGCATGTCCATCGATCCCGAAGAGATTCGAGACCAGATCATTGCCTCACGTGAACAACTTAAGCAGCTCGCTCACAAACCTGGCGCACCTAGCAGACCGTTAAATATATCGGCAGACCTCAAGGTGGCTCAGCAAACGAGTGACGTCGTAAAGGCTTCTATGCAGCCACAGGACTGCATTGAGATGGTGGCTTGGCGCAGGCTGCCAAGTGGAGCTGCTGCGCGCTACATGTGCCTCCAGTCTACGACTACGGGGAGATTCGCGGTTGCGACAGCCAGGCTTTTCTCGGGGAGCGAGCAGAGCCTCCCGTCGTGGATGGAGGCCAATGAAGTCATGCAGGTTGCCAATGCCATTCAGAACCCCGAGCTCCGGTGGTTTACGACCTTAGGTGACGCCATGGATGCTTGGGATGCAGAGCTCTGATGGCCGTAAGGGTTGCCTTCCCTGAGTCTGACAAAACCAATGTTCTCAATGCCCTCCTGGCGGAGGATAATGACCGTGTGCAGTTAGCCACTGGTTGACTGCGCAAGCACTAGGGCAGAGCCCTATCAATGACAAAGGGAGATCCGATTTGATCAAACGGTGTGTAGCGGGAATGGTCGCGATGTTGATGTGTGGTGCGGTATGGGCAGCGAGCGATGCGGATGAGGCGGCGGCACTGGCAAGCCTGAACGAGGTGCAGAAGCTATACGAGAATCGTCCTCAGGGCACGCATAATCAGGCCGGCACGCGAACCCTCTCGAAGCAGGACATCAATGACTGCGTGATTCAGATGGCCGAAGCGAAAAGCAAGCTCGATGATGTGAAGAAGCAATACGGCTCGACCAAAGCCTACCAGTCCATGCAGACACGTATGCTGACTGGGCAGGTACGAGGCCGGCTGAGCACCTGCAAGCAGACCAAGGACACATTGGGATACTGACGGCGGATCTCCTTCTGGGGCGCGGCCATGAGTTTCTATGGCCTGATCGACGGCTTTTCGTGATAAAGGTTATGGTGATATCCCGCCAGAGGGGATGAATCCCCATAACATCTCTGGACAGATTTTTGCTATCCGCCACCAAGCCTTTCGCGAGCGCGGCATACAGCGTAAGGCTATAGATGTTGGCGTATTATAGGGATGGCTCCTGAAACGGCAGAAAATCAAGGAAGGGATGGAAGCTTAATTGCATCAAAACGATCAGACGGCTTTGCGCGCATTAGAACAGAACGTCATCTTACGTTTCTCGGCAGCGCTACGTCAGCGATTCTCAAACACCACACCAGACAAAAGCTCAGCCGGTTTTGCTGACACAACTCTGGGATCACAGGATAAAATATTTGCCGATTACTTGATCGCGGCCAATGCACGGTTTGCGCTGGTCGAGTTCAAAGCATCATTTTTAGATATCCGCTCCGAGGCAAAGAAACCCTTGCGGCGCTCTCTTTTTGATCACTTAACGGTGCGGGATGACCTGCTAAGGCGCTGCTTGGACTTTCACTACATCTGCTGGGGGGCAACTAGCTACCTTCCAACCTCAGGTAGCCAAGAGGGATTTATTGAGGAGTGCGAGTTCTTGAATCATTACGCGCTGCAGGTCGCCCCATTCATGGTCACAAAACCTCGCCTCAGAAAAGTCGCTGACTTTTCAACGACGTCTTTTCTGGATGGCTTCTTAGGCGCCCGCTTAGTCGGCGGCACTGTCCATCGATTCAAAACCTATGTGAACGAGCTCGCGGCGATTGCAGGAGGTACTCAAGGAGACGCCACAACCCTCGAGGGTATGGTGTTTGCTTTTGTACCAGGTGATGAAAACAGGCCGGGGCGGTATGCACATGGACGGTTTCGCGGACTTGATCATCTAGCCTTGCTGCTAGCGGCTAAGCCCGACAGATTGGAATATGACCGACGCCCAGGATACGAGCCTAAACCAGAGCCGGAGCACGACCATCTCCAGAGACCGAGTCGAGGCATGCAGATGTAGCATGCGGTACTACCTAGTAACCGCACCTGGCTGGCGCTGGATAATTTCGACGATCTTTTTTCTCTCGTCAGCCTTAGCATTACCCCATAGCAAATCGAAACGCGCTGCACTGAGTCTCACCTCTGCTTCAAGACCAGAATCCCCTCTATTGCTGGCGTACAAGGCTGCGGACACACCAAGGGCGGCTATGACGAGAAAACCTGCTGACAGATAGTAAATCGACCCCCTTGCTTGGCGTGCGGATTGTCCAATTTGCTCAGCAGCATTAGCGTTCTGCTGAGCTGAGCGACCTACAGCGGCGACGACCGATTTGATCGAGTCCTCAACACCCTTGAAGGCTGCGGAATGTGCTTGTCTCGCTGCATGAACGGCGACTTCGTCTGCTTTTGACCAAGCCATTTCGGCATTTTTTACTTGCTGCGCGATCTGCATACCGACCGCTTCAACATGCTCCGTGTACTTGGCTGAACTTTCGAGCACTGCTGTGGCTGCACGGGTTTGGCTCGTTAGCCGATCCACTTCATCAGTCAGTCTTTCTGTGCAACCTTGAAAATCCTTGTACGTGACCATCCACGGGTCTGTCTGGTTCATGCGTCGTCCTTAGATGTCAACTATTGAGGGGGGCTTAGAAGTTATGCACCCTGGTAATGATCCTTTGGTGATGTAGTCCTCGGTTCAGGCAAAGCACATGATCAATGGTGATAACGCGTCCGGGCCAATTAGTTTCTTGCCCTCCACTAAAATCCACGCCCCTATCGGCCATATTAATTGCAGAACCAGAAGAATGGTGAAGCTCAAGAACGCCCGAAGAAGGTATTCATGGGTCATCTTTATGCCGGTGACCTTCTTGTTTACCAGAGGGTAGTTGTAGAGCACGGCGCTAGACAGCTCCTTGGCCAGTGCAGCCTTCGGTGTCTTCTTGTTCCAGCTCTTTACTAACTCTCCAGGGCCCAGTTGAGCAAAGCCCGCGACCTGTAACGTACGGAATGCCCACGCTCCCGCTTTCAGCAAATAGGCCACAGCCCAGAAGAAAATGAACAGCCCCAGACAGCCCAGCCATTTACTGGACTTGTCACTCCACAATGCAGGTAGCAGAGAGACCAGAACAGGAATCAGCGCAGTGATCGCCGCCAGATAGATACCCGCCTTGGTATCAGCTCCCTTACGACGGTCAACCTCTGCATCGAATAGACGACGCGATTCTTCCAGAACGACCTCGCTGTCCTTAGACCAATTACTTGCCCTGACAGACGAATCTAGCTGACGCGCGCAGTCATCATCCTCGGCCTGTTCTTCTAATGTTAGGGGAATGAGGCTCGGCCACAACCATTGCAGGCGCTCCTTAAATTTTGGCAATCGTATTCACCGTCAACTCATCCACGATTGCCGAGGCGATTGGATACCCGGTGAGATTTTCTATCCAAGCCCACTGACCATTCGGGTTGATTTCGAGAAACCACAGCTTTCCTGTCCGATCACTGATCAAGTCAATAGCCCCATAGCGCAGGCCAAGACGGCGCACCAGTTCTAGGCACTGGCCCTGTACCAATTCGGGAAGACTGATTTTTTCATGGCGAAGGTCTGGACGACTACCTTGCCGCCAATCGATTTCTGTTTCTGGGTTCTCCTGAGACCAAATGGCTGTGGCAAAGACATGCTCACCAACCACCGTAACCCGCACATCGTACTGTTTGAGCACCTCAGCCTGAACAATGAAGGGAGTCATTGCGATAGCTTGGGCTTGATCATCCTCAAGCGTACCCAGGCGAGAAGTGAAGATAACGCGCTCTGTCTCGCCCGTTAGAACAGCCTGGCGAAGCGGTTTACCAATGGCCTGACTCACTGCGGTAATGGCCCGTGCCGAAGAGATGTCGTTCGTTATGACTGCTTCGGGGACATTGAAGCCAATTTCTTGAGCGAGAAGAAGCTGCATTGGCTTGTCTTCAGCCATGAAGATCTTGGTAGGTGAGTTAAGCCAGCGACCTTCCAATCGCGAATATAAGCTCTTGAGA
The DNA here is from genome assembly GCF_013407925.2 of Pseudomonas protegens. Taxonomy (NCBI): domain Bacteria; kingdom Pseudomonadati; phylum Pseudomonadota; class Gammaproteobacteria; order Pseudomonadales; family Pseudomonadaceae; genus Pseudomonas; species Pseudomonas protegens. The sequence continues at coordinate 3,642,431 of NZ_CP060201.1, forward strand.
AAGCTGCTCCACTCCGCCTCGATATAGGCCCGCTCTCCTGCATCAATTATTTGATCAGATACAGCCGGCGCACCTGGTCTGCGAAAATAAGCTCCTGAAATCTGCGAGCCCTGGGCCGTTTCACCATCCAGTGAAATAGACCATGCATCGCGAGGATATCCTGCCATCGAGCATAGCGTCTGCGGGAGCAGCTCCGTATTCAAGCGCATGAAAGGCTGGCCACGTCGACGTAGCTCTGCCACAACATAATCCATCGTGATGTCACGACGGTTGGTCACCAGCAGCAACATGAGGCCCTTCCAGGTCAGTCGGTGTAGTAGCGCGTATCAAGCCCTAAGGTAGGATCGCCGTTGTCGTCACGCTCCAACTGGACATTCGTCTTTGTGATTAACTCGAGAATATGATTGGCCCCACACCTGTCGTCGCGCTCTGCGTTCGCATCGGTCTTGGTCACCAGCTGCAGCAGGTGGTTGCTGGAGTCGAAACTGAATGGTTGGCTAAAGCTATCGGCGGACGATTGCCCTCGACAGCGTATGTGGTCGTCATCGTCGCTCTCAACCTTTTGATAGGTTTTGGTCAACAACTCGGCCTGCCAAGGGGCTTCATCATCTTGCTCAGCATTAACCTTGGTCTTGGTCATGAGCTCATTCAGAGCTCCATCGGCGATGATGGGGACTGCCCCAGTTGGCGAGTTAATCGCCCACATGTTGAGCTCAGACGAGTAGTAACCAGGGATTCTGTCCTCCCCAGTCCTTGGAGTGGCGAATCTAGAAAGATACGGCGAGGTTCCAGACAAATTTTCTAGAGCTCCCAAGCTGGCTTCTCCTAATGCCGGCGAGTCGCGAAGGGCGACAACGGTCTGACCATACCATTTGGCCAGCACGGAGGTAAACGTGATCCTCTGGGATTGCGCGTACCAGCCTTTGCTGGAGCTGGTTGATTGAGTAAGTAGGCACCTACCTGATCGTTCAAGATTCGAAAAAAGCACGGCAGGCGTTCATCAAAGCCGTCGCGTCATGGAAAGCTCGGTGGCGCTTGGTTGTCGGCAGTAGGCGATAAATATCGCTGGCAGCCTGCCGACCCACGAACACCTCCAAAGGCTTCAACTCGAAAGTGGGTATCAAATCAGCGGCCTCGAATAGCACATCGAGCCAAAAACCGTCCTGAGGTGAATCACTGCAAAGCACCTGGCCTGAAAACAGCTGATTCATATTTCTCGCTACAGCGACCGGGGTATCACCTTCCTGATGTAACTGATCTTGAGAGAGACCGTGCATGTCTTGCGCATCGAACGACCAATGCGTCCAGTACCGGACTGGCTTGATAAGCGAGCTGAAGGAGGTCTCACTCGACACGACAGCGACTTCGATAGGATAGCTGTCAGGCGCTATTCCAGAAGCTTCAAAATCAATGAAAAAAGAAGGTCGTTCCACCTTGCTGCTCCTGTTTGAGGTTGCGAATTTCAGCGGCAACACCGACTGCTTGTGTGTTTGCGCCGCCATCGCTCGAACCAGCCGTTCTAGCTGGTAGCAGCGTGTGCAACTCGGTGAGTTTGCAGATGCTGCATCTCACGCTCCCATTCAGTCAGGAATTTATCCCAGTCCGCTGCGTAAGGCCCATCAACCAACCTGGTCGACCCGATGCTTGCCTGGTAGAAACGCTCTCTCCAGGGTTGCGGAATAGTTTGCTCCAAAATGATGTCGATGCCGGAGTTGTGGCGCATCACCGAGACAGAGTTACGAACCTCAATGAGTTCGAGTGGCTTATCGCTACAGGGGGTATCGTTTCGCTCTTGGACGTCGAGGCTATCAAGGATGGTGAGGAGTTCGGAGGCATTCGGATCACCAGGATGGAAGCTGGCAAGCGCCCACAGAACCCTTCGCCTAGTCCTCTCTCGTTCGCGGAGTAAATCGCAGGTCATTTCAGCCTCCTTTTGACACGGCTGGGCGGTGGTTTTGGCGTGCCGCCTCCGGCGGATGGCTGGCGTGAACCGAGCCGTGGCGAGCCACGTCTCGGCCCTACGGGCTTTCATCCAGCACGCCTGCGCGCTCCGCTTGCCTAATGCGTAGCGCACCGGGATTCTGACTAAGTTCAGTTTTCAGTGAAATTGCGGCGCAAACATTTCGCTTATACCGCCAGCCGCGAACATTACTCCTTATGAAACTTGCTGAAGCGACTCGACAGCGTGGAAGGGGCGATAACTTCCCACGATTCCGGCCTTGAGGTGGCACTGAAAATTACCCAGGCACGCCATAGAAAAAACAGCGCAACCAACCCTGCTTCAACTATCGTGACCACTGTAGCGTTATACATATAGCTTTGATCCTGTCCGAATAACGAGATCAATGCAAATAAAGAGGGAAACCAGCCGATGAGAAATACCATGCAGAATGCGAGAGCTGCGGCGCCCGCCAAAATCATTGGAACCATGAATCTAAAAGAAGTAGCGAACATTTTCTCGCCGCTTTCTTTTTGAAGACCGTAAATCACACCAATATTTTTTTCTTTTTTACTACTGTTCTTAAACATCCCATAAAGTGTCACACCTTGGCCAACTTCTAATTCTTCGTAAATTTTGTTGGTCAATGTCAAATTAGGAATGATCGATCCATCAATACTGATCTTGGCTTTATAGCCACCTTTCATGGGTAAAACAGATCGGACATAGTCGAGCTTTCCGGAAAACTTTACGCAATCAAACTTCATCACTCACTATCCCTGCCTTCGCTCAAAAAGTAGATCTGGTTCTCGCCAAGACTTCGCTCAGTGACTATTGCGGCGGGTTTACGCGGGCCATAAACGTCGGACTTGATGAGCGCGTCTCCCATCGAGACGTCCCTGGCCGTGTCTTAGGTGCTGCTCTCATGACCAATCCATCACCAATCCAGACATCGCGCCGCTATGATCAAACGACCGCTTGGCAAACCATATGTCACGATAATATCACTATGATCTGTTTATCGGAACACGCTACCCGTGGCTCTATCCTCGCTTTTGGGGATCCGACTCATGAATCTGAAGGAAGCGCTGGCGGGGGCATTACGCGGAGCCCGTGCACACCAAGGGTTGAGTTATGAGGATCTCGCAGGGGCAACGCACCGAACGAATGTAGGGAAGCTTGAGCAGGCCAGGACGACGCCGACGCTGGAGAAACTGGACGAGATCGCTGACTACTTAGGCCTCGACCTTTTGATGGTAGTCACTCTCGCCATTGCGGCTCAGGGTGACGAACTCCCTTCGGAAACTTTGCAACGTACTGCCTTGCGAATCAGGGAATTCGAGATGTCCGGAGGGTGGCAGTTAGTAGAGGATCAATTTAGTGATGGAAAGCTCATCAAGCGCTCCCAGGGAAAGCCTAAGCAGCCGCTTAATGCGCACTACATTCGAGCCTTGAAAGCGCAAGGTTTCGACAGGAAAACAATCGCTGAAAAGCTCGGCATCGCCAGAAGCACAGTCCAAAAATATTGGAATACTTGAGCCGGCAGAACATCAGCTATCCCTGACCCGCCCTGGCGTAACCATCCCACCCGACCAACCGTTTCCCCCTGCATTCGCTCTTGCAGTTTCTGACGCGGTTTTGAGTGGTTGCTCTAACTTCGCAGAGGTAAGGTCTGCCCTCAACTAAAGAAGAGAGCAGGTGTTTTGATGAAAAAAGTCTTAGGCGTAGCTTTGCTGCTAATTGTGGCGGATGCCCAGGCACAGACTGTGGAAGCGGAGATGACAAAGCTGAAGCAGCTTGCCGAAAGCTGTATCGCTTCACTTTCCAGTCAGAGCTGCGGCGCAACCACTTCCTGTAATGTGTTCAAGAGCTACAGCAGAGAATTGATGCCGGATGGCCCTGCTGGTTATTACGAATTGCATGGCCCGGATAAGTCAATGAACCCTCAAAATGGAAAGCTGGTTAGCGAGGCAGTGAAAGCCGCTTCCAAGGCAGATAAGGCCGGAGAAAAGTGCAATCTGACGTAGCTGCTTTTGGATCTGCAGGGCGCATTCCTATGCGATTCAGGTGGCCGATAGCAGTCTAGCGCTAGGCAGCTATCAGCCGGTTCCGTCCGTTTACGTAAAGCCCAGACACTCGAGCGACTGCTGAAAACAATCTGAGCAATTCGCGGTTTATGGCACGCCCTATCGGGTCGGCTGTCGTAAACCATGCCATGGCTGACGCCAAGTCATGGCCCTTTGGGCTTCCATCCTCCCGCCGCCGGCCTACTGGCCTGCGCGCTCCGCTTGCCCCAAAGCAATGGAGCTTAGTCATCCTGCTTGGTCATATTTCTGTTGGAAGGTGCGGTTGCCGGGGGGGACAATGCGGTTTTGGTAGCCTGGTAGGTGAGCTTGCCTCACCTCCACTAGGTTATTGTCGCAATCGCTAGCACGGAGCTATTTATGTGGATTTTGAATTCGGGGAGGAAACATTTTTTAGAGTTTCTTCGCAATACATCAATTCAGTTTTTCCTTATGGTGCTGGTTGCCATATCCGCAGGAAAAGCTAACACCCTCATAGCAAAACAGCGCTATGGAGACGCGGCTACCATGGGGCTGATTTGCTTTCTCATATTTTTACTACTTTATCTAGCTGCTCACGCCAATATCAAAAACTTCTTTATTGAGTTTAGGTCTGGGGCAACGCCCGGTCTTGATCCGTATGTTAAGAGTTTGGCTGGGCAAGACCTCAAGCGTAAGAATCGTCTTACCTTCACATATCTGCTGAAACACGGCAAGTCAGCTTTCATCGAGGCATGTGTGCTGGTAATGGGTATTTACTTTGTCATGATATTCGGATTTTTCTATTCCGTTGAGAATGCACACAGCTTTATGACTAAGGAGGACGGTAAAGGCGCTGCCCTTGTTAAAGCCGGTCATGCTGAAGAGCAATGAATCATCTCGATGAGTTCGGGCTGTCTAGCATTCGATGGCACGCCTTTGATTTTTTTTGACGGTGCGTTTATAAGTTCGGGGGGACATCCCGTCGTCCCCTCCGCTGCTATGGTGGTTTTTTGTCTAATAGAGACGTGCATCATGACCGAATACTCGCTATCAGATGTGCTGGAAAGGATGTACCAAAATCAACTTGCTCTTGAGGCAGCCGTGATGGAGCTGACCCTCCAGGTCGAAGCCCAGGGGCATGCGGAAGTCGGCGACAACGTTCGTGGTGCGCTTTCCACAGTCGGCGAGAACGCCGGTCATATAAAACAGGGCTTGGCCCGCCTCAACAAGCTTCCATGAGGCAGCCGCTATTTGATTTTGATCCCAAACGCGTCTCACGGGAACACTACATAACCGGGAAAGCTGCGATTAACTTTCCCCACGCTGGAAGCACTACAGGTGGGTGGCATTTCCTGTCCTACTTCGACCGGGATTCGGGCGTAGCGAAAGTGTCTTTGGCAGGTATTCATTATCCAGATACGACCGATTTCTTTGGAGACGCTGGAGTCATCAACGTAACCGACGAGCTTGCGATGCGAGGCTGGTCAGAAGACGGCAAAAAGCTGTTCATGGCGGATCACTACAGAGCCGCAGCTGACATGGCGATGAAATGGGTGCTAAGTGATTCTAAGCACTGCAACGTCGAGGTAGCTGATTGGTTTCCCTCTTACGAAACAAAGCAGCGGTTTTTTGAAATCCTGAATTCGGGAAGGCCCAAACTTTTAGATCCCGACAAGCTGCAAAAAATGGAAGCTTGGCTAAGCTCGCAGTAGGTGAATGACGTCAGGTTGGTCAGGAAGACAGCCGTTGTAATGCGTGACGAATGAGAGCAATGGATATGCGCAAGACGTCCCAGTCATGGTTTGTCCCGCTCCTGATTCTTTTTGCCGTACTGTGGGCAATGGGGAAGAAAGACACGCCTCCAGCCCCGGTACAGCCACACGCTCTGAGCACGCCGCATACGCTAGCGTCGATTTCCCCGGCCTCACCGCCAGCCCCGGCTCCTGCTCACATAACTGAACACTTTGTGAGTGCTGATAATCTCAATGTCAGGGATCAACCAGGCGGAAAGGTCATCTCCAAACTGAGGCGCGGGGAAAAGGTTCAGGTCTTCGAGACGAGGAATGAATGGGCGCGTATCAGCATTGATGGTCAATCTTCGAAATGGCTTTCGTCCAAGAGTCTATGCAGTGGGCCTGGCTGCTACGTTGTTCCGAAGCCCAGACCGTCGGCCCAGCCTCCACAGCCTCCAGCTTACGGTTCCTCGTGCCCCTGTTCCTCAGGAAACGTGTGTATCGGGCCTCGGGGTGGTCGATACTGCATTACCTCTGGTGGTAACAAACGGTACGGCGTTTGAGCGATTATCTGATGACGTCTTGCCGGGGATTACACTTTCGCTGGCGCTTTAGCCGGTAGACGAGCCGATCTCGTGACGAGGTTTCGTTGCAGATGGCTAGGTATTGGCTATGAGTCCGTAGATCACTATAACGATGTCTGCGTTGTGCTGGGCGCTACGCACCGGAAGATCTACCAAACATCCTCGCTTGCCGCGCTCCCCCCACAAACAAAAAACAAGCTCTATGTCGCCTTCTCAAGGACGCGCGGAAGGCTGTACCTGGCGCCAGAAAAACATTTCAAACCGTTCAAAACTATTTAGGTCGGACTGTCTGAAGCATCTTGGAAATACCAGGCACATCGACCAGCCACACTTCCCGGTCAGCGAGGAAGTTAGTCGTTTCGTACCCTTTATAGATACCGGATGCAGTTCAGACCGGCTCGCCCAATTTCATGACCGTCCTGGACATACAATCTACCGACCCTTAAGGCATGGGCCGGTGATGGGTGGCACACTCTATTGCAGAAGGTGCGGGGACAGATGATGCTGGCCACGAGACAACCGCAGAAAATGGCGCAGGCTTGCACGTCCATTACCGTGCTGAAACGTCGCGATCACGTAGCGTGAGTTTTCTGTGGTAAGTACCCAAAATCGGCCCTCGCGCTCCGCCTTAATGACGTCAGAAGTCCGGATCAGGTGACCGTCGCCGAACCGTCCATATTGGTCTTTGCGGTTGTGACCAAACACTACGCCTAATCCAGCACGAGCCTTTATGGATACTCCGCAGAGATAGGCTGTTATCGGTTTGTCGAAGCCTTGCGCCTGTGCTTTTAGGATTCGTGCAAGATCGAAATCTGTATGTCGTTTTCCATGAAGATTCACATCCACAGTGTTCAGCATAATTGCGCTCCTTTCGCAGCCAGTATGGCGTTACCAGGAAAACCACACGCAACCAACTGTGCTGGTATCGTGCAGGAATCTTGGTAAATCTCAGGCTGTACGAATCATGTTTGCGTGATAGATCGGACGAAGGTTGCTCAGCACATCAGTGTTGAAGCCAGGTTGGTGAGAGCTGTGGTATTTGGAGCCGGTCTCCACCTCTAGCAGGCACACAACACACTCGTTTTGGTCTTCACCAAGCGTCACTTTGGTCAGTTTCTCCATGCGCCAAACTCCCGTGCCATTCATGTGGGCAGGTGTGACTACTTGCACCTCTGTGATGATCGTCTCCGCGTCCTGGGCAATCAGCAGTTGCTGAAGCCGTGGTTCGCTGTCGATCATCAGAACCGCCTCTGAAATTCTGTCCTCGTACATGGCATGGACAGTTACGTGATACCAGTGATTACGAAGCACTTTGGATACCTGATGCCATTGGTACTGACCTTCACCGAACATACCCGGCAGGCCAAGCATGTCGGAGTCGTTTGTTCTAAACATCGTATGTCCTTAGCCTGAATGGGCTCCGATATAGAGCGCAGTTAAAAGAGGGAGAAAACGTCTTTCAGGCTCGCGAGCTGTTCATGACCAGGGCCAATCAACACGTAAATAGAGTTTCTGGTCTCGAACGCAACACCGTCGTGGAAACCGGTGCACATGCTTGAACGAACCCAATCGCCGCGTTCAAAACGGCCTTGGCTGTCCTCGGCCACGTTGTGAGCAAACAGGATCATCGGGAGCTGGCCCGCTGCATGGCATTTGAAGAGTTCGTCGCGGGTGACTTCGATGCGAAATATTGTCCAGTCGCGAACTAGGCAGTAAGGCTTTGTAGGGAATCGTTCGACTGCTAAAGCTCGAGCTTCGGAAGTACCCTCCAGGCCCTCAAGGGGCGCACGTGGCCCTTTCATAAAGTCGGGCTCTTGGACGCTAGCCATAGGGTTCACCTCAATTAATAACCCGGAAATTGACAATTCAATCCCGCTTGTTTGCGCTCGCCCCTCGCAAAGAGTCTCTCCGCACGCCAGTTACGTTGGCTTGGAGACGTCAATCGGATCACGGGAAGCCAGCCTGAAAGTGCTGGTCGCACCATAATACGGATGATAGTCCGTGTTATGGTGCGGCGCAATATGGCCTCATCCTCGATTTGCTTGGGGAAATGTCATGGAGGCCGCAGAAGCCCTTGCTGTAGTAGTACGAGCACTGCGTAGAAGAAAGGGTTTTGCGCAGGAAAACCTGATCACAATTGACCGTTCCTACTGGGGCCGGATAGAGCGTGGTGAAGTTAACATCACGATTGATGTGCTCATTCGTCTTGCAGCGCTAATGGAAGTTGAGCCGGCCTCACTCATTCTCATGGCAACGTCCCTGCAATCTAATGAGCCGTTCGGGGAGGGCCTTAAACGCGTTTCCAAACAGATGAACAGAATTAGAAAAGAAAGTGTTGATCAGGAAATGGAGTCAATGGCACGAGCCGGAAAACTACCGCCTGGTCGACCCGTCCGATCCGATGCGGCGCAAAAGGCAGCGGAGGCTAATCGTTTGAGCAGCGCCGGCGTGTCTGTGTCAGAAATAGCAGAGAGACTGGAGCTGTCGAGATCGACAGTGCGCAGATATCTACAAACAACCACGCCCGAGCGACCTTGATTTCGAATGACCTTTAAATGAGCACAACCCGAGTCAACCTGTCATAGGAAGGCTTCCTGTGGAGAACTTCGGAGGAGCACCTCGGCCCATCGGATCTCCATCAAGTTGTGGGCGCGTCATGGACGGATGTCCGGTCGACCGGTGGTAAAACAGAGGGTATCTGGACGGCTACCTCGGTGGTGGTGATGTGTTGAGTATTCTGAGGATTGCTCAGGCCGCTGCGGGGGCGATTGTTCCCTATAGTCCGGTTGAGCGAGGGCGAATCGTTATCTATTCCGTTCATGCTGAGCACCTGGCGGATAATGAAAATAGCCTTCCGCGTTGTCACCACAGAGCAACTCCGCGACTTGCTCCGACATGCGTGCCTTCCATTTCATACTCCGCTCGGCCCAATTGACCAATACAGACTGCGGATCAATGCGCCTTCTCAGGGTAGTCCTTCCTATGGATTGCTTGTGGTGAACATGCTAGCGATGATACGGACGTCAAGGAGAGCGTGATGCGGAAGCGGAACCCCGTCGCTTGTGGCATTTAGAGTGGTTGCGTCAGTTGGGTAATTCCGGACGTTCCTTGGCCACTTACCATTGTCATATGCAAGTTCGGTGAAAAGCTCCCAGTCGTACTGTGGAGCGTCTGTGACAATTTCCAGGATTTCGTCAAACGAGGCTAGGAAATCGAGCAGCGCTGACCTTGCCTCAATGGTGGGTCGTACATAGCTACCGCCCCACAGCTGCGGAAGCACGATTTCCTTTACGAAATCACTGCAGTCTTCTTCTTTCCAAGCATCGAGCAATTCCACGTAGAATTCGCGCCCATCCTCAGCCACCAATGCGAGTGATATCAGCTTCGCAGCCGCTGAGAGCTTGGTAAACTCGCAATCAAGAAAGACCATCACCTTGTTAGAACTCCGTAATGACTAGGGCCCGCCTGGATATGGCGCAGGAAGGTCAGCTATGGGAAATGGCCCTCGAGCATCTTGGTTCAGACGGACTGCTTCAGGTGGTTGTAAATATGTGGAGTCACGCCGCGCCTCCGCCCAAACCTGTCGTTGAGCACTTGTCCACGAAACAGGTGAGCCCAGAAGTCCTAGACATACTGAAAATTGCCCAAGAGCGAGTCGGTGCCTTCGTTGCTGATCGGATACCGGTTCCTGGCACAGTGACGCTATACGCTCGTCACGCCAGTGACCTAGCGGACGGGCTCATCATGCTATTACCGAAGGCGCAGCTTTCGCGAGCCTGGAGAGGTTCCTGTCTAGAAATAGACTTAGGTATCTGAAGTCTGATCATGCTCCACAGCGTACCTTAGCGTAGCCACCCCTGTAGAATTTGTTGAGCTAATTGCTTCTCCATTGAGATGTTTTATGAACGCTGATTTAACTGAAGAAGAAATGCGTCGCGCCTTGTTTGGTGAGGCTCAGCAGGAAGTGCAGGTTTCTGCTCCTCCGTTGCAGGAGCCTACGCCAGAGGTTGTTTTTACCAAGTCGATAGCAACTCCCGCAGACAAGAAAAAAGCAGAGAAAGTGTTTGCGCCCAGGCTGCGGGTCACGCTTCGGGTTGGTAACGAGTTTGAAGGGAAAATGGTCGAGTTGATTCACGAGGCGGATACGTTGAGCTCGTTGCTTGCTGAGCAAGAGGCTGTGAAGGCGGCTAGGAAGAAATACAAGTATGTTGAGGTCGTATCGGTTAAATCGATGTAGACGCGCCAACTGACCTAGTTGCGCAAAGGGTCGGCCCGTACCTTGATAATTGATCAAGCATCTTGCCTCGCCAAAGGCGCCTTAAGATCGCCTGCATGTATGGCTCTTGATGCTATTGACGCAGATGCTATAGGATCAGATCAGGAGATGGCATTCCTCCTTTAACCGCCTTCGTGCTGATGATGCCTACGTGAACCCTGGACAGGGTGCGTAGGTGTATCCGCTTCCTGTCCCCAATCTAGGACAGGATTATGATCCTACTACCCCAGTCGCCACTCCCGCGTTGTGCTTACCTGGTATCTACTTGGCCTAGGTCTGACGAGGTGAGCCCGCCATGCTGAAATCACTTGTAGTTATCGCCGTTGGCGCGTCACTTGGTGCCTGGTTGCGCTGGCTCTTGGGCATGAAGCTAAACGCTCTGTTTCCGACGATTCCCCCAGGCACAGTGGTTGCAAACATGGTTGGGGGCTACATCATTGGCCTAGCCATCGCGTTTTTGGCCGCATCTCCCACCCTGAGTCCTGAGTGGCGTCTGCTGATCATCACGGGTTTCTGTGGCGGGCTTACAACCTTTTCCACGTTTTCGGCAGAAACAGTTGCCCTGATCCAGGAAGGCAGGCTGCTGTGGGCGCTCGGTTCGGTTTCATTGCACGTCGTGGGCTCGCTGGCGATGACGGCTGCCGGGCTTCTGTCCTATCAAATGATCGGTACGCGTTGAGGAGATGAAAATGAAAGGTTTCCTGGTGATTTTCTTTACCCAACAGAACCGTCGTTATCAGGGAAAGATGCTCGGCGACTGGATCGTAGATTTGGCGAAAGAAATGGGACTACGTGGTGCGACCCTATCTACGGGTATCGAGGGTTTTGGGCATACCGGTCGGCTGCACTCCTCCCATTTTTTTGAACTGGCGGATCAGCCTACCGAGATTCGCATGGCTATCACCGAGGACGAATCTGAACGGTTGTTCGTACGATTGGAGCTTGAGGAAATCTCGGTGTTTTACATAAAGACTCCAATTGAAATGGGCTTCGTCGGCAAAAAAACCACCTAGTCCGGCATCCTTTTACCAAGCAAGGCTTCAGGAGATCTTCCTGTGCTTACTACCTCCGTAACATGATTTTACATTTTGAGCGGAGCTAGCTAAGATCGACGGATTGGAGATGGCATTCCTCCATTAACCAACCGCTGCGCCCGTAGCAGCTGATGATGCCTACAGAAACCTGATCAATCAGGTCTGTAGGCGTTCGCGCTCAGATTCCCTTTTTGGTCAGGCCCACTTACTTTTTTGTGGCTGGCCAAATGTCTAAATTTCGACGACCTGAACAACTCGACTTACTGCCCTATATAGCGAAATGGCTTGCGCTTGCTGGTCTTGTAGCTCTTTTGGCAGGCTCTGCTTCTGCGTTATTCCTCCTTTCTTTGGATCATGCCACCCAGTGGCGAGAAACCCATCCCTGGGTGATCTGGCTCCTGCCAGTGGCCGGCTTTGCTGTGGGACTTGCATATCACTTGATAGGCAAACCCGTTGATGCCGGAAACAACCTGATCATCGATGAGATCCATGATCCTAAGAAGATCGTGCCTTTGCGCATGGTACCGATGGTGCTGATCGGAACTGTGGTTTCCCACCTTTTTGGTGCATCTGTGGGACGTGAGGGGACGGCGGTGCAAATGGGCGGTGCCCTTGCCGATCAACTGACGCATGTCTTCCGGCTGCGCCGCGAAGACCGTCGGGTGATTCTCATGGCCGGTATCAGTGCTGGCTTTGCGTCCGTCTTCGGCACCCCTCTTGCCGGGGCTTTATTCGGACTTGAAGTATTGGCCATTGGACGTATGCGTTACGACGCGCTTTTCCCTTGCGTGGTTGCGGCAATCGTTGCTGACCAGGTGGGGCAAGCCTGGGGCGTGGTTCACACGCATTACGTCATTGGCGAAGTGGTTCCGGTGCAGCTGTGGAGCGTCATGGCTGTGGTGGCAGCTGGGATTGTCTTTGGCCTTACCGGCCTGCTATTCGCGACAGCGACCCACAAGCTCGGAGCCTTCGTTAAGCGGCTTATCACCTATTCACCATTAAGACCCTTCGCCGGCGGCCTGCTGATCGCAGTCGCAGTGTGGGCGCTCGGTAGTAACCATTACATCGACGTTGATAAGTACATCGGGCTAGGCATTCCGAGCATCGTCCAATCCTTTCAAATGCCAATGGCCCCTTGGGATTGGCTTGGAAAGATGGTGTTCACCGTTGTCTCCTTGGGCACTGGATTCAAAGGCGGTGAAGTGACACCGCTGTTTTACATCGGCGCCACCTTGGGGAATGCGCTGGCTCCCCTCTTGCACCTTCCCTTCGGCATGCTGGCTGGTATCGGCTTTGTCGCTGTCTTTGCCGGTGCAGCGAATACGCCACTGGCAACCATCGTCATGGCCATGGAGCTCTTCGGGCCCGAAATTGCTCCGCTTGCAGCCATTGCCTGTATCGCAAGTTACCTCGTATCCGGACACACCGGGATCTATCACGCCCAGCGCGTCGGCCACAGTAAGCATCACCGTCCTCTTCCGGAGGAAATCCGGCTCTCTGATATCAAGCAATTTCATGCTCAAAGTGAATCCGCCAGCGAGCGGAAAGTGACTCTTGTGGGGGAAGAGAAATGATTGAACATCACCAAGATCGCCTGACAGCTTTGCAACTCTATTTTCCTGGCGCTAGCCGGGCTCGCGTGACCAGCTTCTGGCACCACCTAAGCGCACCTGCACTAGCCCAGCACCTCCTTAAAGTTGCTCAAAAAGCAAAAATTGAGCAGGTCATGCTCAAGACGATTTCTGCAGGTTATTTGCCAGGCCATCGCATCTCCCATCATCACCCGGAGCTTGGCGATATGCGTCATCCCCAGTGTCTGGAATTGCTGGATACAGAGGGCAAACTGCGCACCTTCCTGCGCGACCACGCTGACGAGTTGCGCAAGGTGCGAGCAGTTCTCCTCTTATGCGAGTTACCGCTCGGTGACGCCCTGTAATTCAGTTTTGAAGAAAAAATTCGCAAATGAAGAGACATAGACAACCGAGCGTTGGTCGCTCTCGCCACATTAGAGGATGTTGCCATGAATGGCTTTCAACTGACGTTTTTCACTGAACAGAGTACCAACTACCAGCACCTTCCACTGGGGGAGTGGCTGGTCGACTTCGCCAAGCGACAAGGTGTTCTGGGAGCAACGCTGGTGAGCGGTACGGAGGGGCTAGATCATTTGGGACATTTGCATACCGCACATTTCCTCAGCGGTGCCGATCATCCCGTCACGGTGACTATATCCACTGATGAACCTGGGTGCGACAAGTTGCTGGAGGCATTAGCCAAGGAGTCGTTTTCGCTGAGCTATATCAAATTGCCCATCGAGTACGGTCGAGTGGGCCAGGCGAAAAACTAAAAAACACACCTTGTTGGACAACCAATAAAAAGGATAAACGCCATGTACCGAGTTTATAACCTGAGTCCACAGCCAGCTCCTGCTAACTGGGCCCGTGACAACAGGCCGCTCTTCGTAGGACTGATTTTTTGGACACTTTTTCTGGCGGGCATTGCAGGTAGCCAAAAGGTATCGAGCGAGGGTTGGTACATCGTCACCTCGCTCGAGGGTGCATTAGTAACGATGCGCATGCCCAGTGAGAAGTCCTGCAAGGCCGACGTAGCCCACACCTGCCTGCCGGGCTACGAGCTGAGAGCACAGCAAAATTGAGGGTAATGAGCGCGATGTCCATGAGCCCAAAGATGAGACTGCGAAATGAAGCTCAGCGACGTCGGCTCATTAAAACCACTTTAGAAAATCGGGAGACCACATGAGCGCAGTGATGCTGAGCAGCGTATTCGGGCTTGTGATGGGTAAGTTTTTTACAGGATCAGTCTATGAGTTCGCCGTGCTGTTCATCGTAAGCATTGGTGTGTCGTTGCTGACCTTTCATCTGCTCAATCAAAGGCGGGCCAGGTTACAAGCCCAGACTGCGTACTGCTGCTCCGTGATGGTTGCGTCAAACCAAATGCTGGAGCTTTTTCAGATGGCAAAGGGAGGGCAGTTGATGCCCTTGGTGGGAGAGATTCCTGAACTAATTATTGGAGGCTTCTTGGTTCCCGCAATTGCGGTGTCGGCAGTGCAGCTGTTCAGGATACTCAGGGAGAGCTGACGTCCGACATAGAAGCCTCTCAACGGATTCACATGGTTAATGACGTTCCCGAATCGTTCCTTGGAGAAGATCAATGAAAACGCAAATCCAGGCTATTCATGCACGTGAAATTCTCGATTCACGTGGTAACCCTACCGTTGAAGTCGACGTCACCTTGGAGTGCGGAGCCCTGGGCCGGGCTTCAGTACCGTCCGGTGCCTCTACAGGCGCTCACGAAGCAGTTGAGTTGCGTGACCAAGATATACAGCGGTATTCCGGCAAAGGAGTTTTAAAAGCCGTTAGCAATGTAAATACCGAAATACTTGAGTCTTTGAGAGGCCTGGATGCGGCTGACCAGGAACAGATTGATCATCTGATGATTAAGCTGGATGGAACCTCTGATAAATCCAGGCTTGGAGGAAACGCGATCTTGGGCGTGAGCCTCGCCGCTGCCAGAGCGGCGGCTTCTGCGATGAATGTGCCCTTGTTCCAATATCTGGGCGGCGAGAAAGCAGCAAGAATGCCCGTTCCGATGTTCAATATTCTCAATGGCGGTGTTCACGCCAACTGGCAAGGCCCTGATTTTCAGGAATTCATGATTGCACCTACAGGGGCTGGCAGTTTCAAGGAAGCCTTGCGATGGGGCGCTGAGGTGTACCACGAGCTGAAAGCGGTGCTTAAAGACGCCGGCTATTCAACAGCGGTCGGAGATGAGGGCGGCTTTGCGCCGGCACTCAAGAAAAATTCAGACGCCATTGAGCTGATCATTAAGGCAATTGAAAGGGCCGGTTACGCCCCTGGATCTCAGATCGAGATCGCTATCGATCCAGCATCCAGCGGTTTCTATGAAAACGGCCTTTACCACCTACGCTCGGAAGGCCGCAAAGTTGATGCCCAAGAGCTGATTAGCCTCTATTCCTCATGGGTCGATAAGTACCCGATTGCGGTACTGGAAGATGGCCTCTCGGAAGACGATTGGTCGGGTTGGAGGCAATTGAATGCTGCACTGGGTGATCGGATCGAGTTGGTGGGAGATGACCTGTTCGTCACCAACGTCGAACGGATTCAGCGAGGCATCACAGAAAACGTCGCCAATGCCGTACTGATCAAACCCAATCAAATCGGAACCCTGACTGAGACCAAAGCCGCCATCGAAATGGCCTACGGGGCAAATTGGGGAGCGATGGTTTCTCATCGTAGCGGCGAGACTGTGGACAGCTTCATCGCTGATCTGACCGTTGCCATGGGGACTGGCCATCTCAAGACAGGAGCTCCATGCCGGGGTGAGCGCGTTGAGAAATACAATCAGTTTCTGCGAATAGAAGAGCACCTGGGAAGCCGTGCCATCTATGCAGGACATGATGCGTTTGTGCGGTGATATCCACCGATTTGAGGCCCGCCAGTTTGAAGTGAGAGAGACGTAATGACCCCGTCAGAGAAGCTAGTCGACTGGAACAGGAGATGGAGAATCCAGAGCGGCATTGTCATTTGTAGAAAGTGCGCGGCGCAGCAGCCCCAGACATTGAGGCATCAACCGTTCGATCACCGCTTTGGCTGTGGTGAGGTCAATTCTCAATTTTCGCAACCTTGGTCTGACTTGGATGCGATCAGAAAATCATTCGTCCTATAGCCGGTAAATCTGTTGGTTTGGTCAGCGTAAAAATCGAATCACGTATATCCGTTGGCAAAAACGTCAGCGGCATTAGTCTTTCCTAGACGCTTGGAGATATGAGCATGAGCTACGCAGACATCCCTGCTGGTAACGCCATCCCCGATGACTTCTTCACCGTTATCGAGATTCCTGCAAACCACTCGCCGATCAAGTACGAGGTGGACAAGCCGAGTGGACAAATTTTCGTAGACCGCTTCCTCAGCACGCCCATGTTCTATCCGGCCAACTACGGGTTCATTCCAAATACGTTGAGCGATGACGGAGATCCATTGGATGTCCTGGTGATTTGCCCTTACCCGGTATCGCCTGGCGTTGTCATTCGCAGTCGCCCGGTTGGTGTGATGTACATGACTGACGAAGCCGGAGCGGATGCCAAGGTGATCGCAGTGCCTCATGAAAAACTGAATTCTATGTACAGCGACGTGAAAGAGTGCTCAGACCTCCCTGCGTTACTCCTCGCGCAGATCCAGCACTTCTTCGAAAACTACAAGGCGCTGGAGCCGGGTAAGTGGGTGAAGATGGGCCGCTGGGGAAGCGCAGATGAAGCGCGGGAAGAGATTCGCAAGTCGGTAGCGGCGTACGTCCCGAAATAAGTCATCCGCCAGATTGACTGCGTCAGCCAGGAGTAGGTACTGAGGGGCAAGTGATTTGCGATTGGCCTCTCAGTCGCTTGCAACATCAAATTTTCAGGGAAACACACGTATGGAAAAATGGGTGGCTTATGCCTTCATCTCAATGTTTTTTGCCGGGTTTACTTCTGTGATCGCCAAGATGGGACTCGCAGGCATTTCAGCTGAGCTTGGTCTAACCGTTCGCACCCTGTTCGTGTGTGCCTTTGTACTCGTATTCGCGGCCTGGGCTGTTCCGACACAGGAAGTGGCCAACATCACAAGCCGAAATCTGTATTGGCTAGGACTGTCTGGCGTTACCACTGCCTTGTCGTGGATCTTCTACTACAAGGCGCTGAAGGTCGGGGATGTCGCCACGGTGGCACTAATCGATAAAGGTAGCGTGGTCGTTGCCATGCTGCTCGCCGGTCTGGTGCTTCGAGAGGTCATCACGTTGCGCATGATCGCTGGCGCGGGCTTGATCGTGGCAGGGCTGTTGGTCATAGCCAAGAAGCCATGACACGGTTGAACGTCGATCAGCTCGGCGAGGACGGATAAACCTCGTGAGTATAATTTCTCATGGCGCTTGCCAGAGCCATAGTGGGACATGGTTGAGGCTGATCTTAGCCTAGGACAATAACTGTTACAGGCTATTTGCCCAGCCATATCGATAAACCTCGGATGTTAAAATAATCGCTTTAGATCAAAGCGTAAGGACACTGATGACTCACAGTAGAACTCCCGCAGAAACCCCTAGAGCAGCCGCGATCCTGGCTCGCTTCCTATCGTCGGAATCCGCTGGCGGTCTCGTACTGATGGGCGCAGCACTCGCGGCCTTAATTGTGGCCAACTCGCCTCTCTCGCAAGGTTATTTTGCCGCCTTGCACAGTGTCTGGCTGGGCATGTCTGTGGAGCATTGGGTCAATGATGGCCTGATGGCGATCTTCTTCCTGATGGTCGGACTAGAGATCAAAAGAGAGGTTCTGGCCGGCGGGCTCTCCACTTGGGGCCAGCGTGCTTTGCCGGGATTTGGTGCTTTAGGCGGCATGGTTGTGCCTGCGCTAATCTACATCGCAATCAACTGGGGTAACTCTGAGACCTTGAAGGGGTGGGCTATCCCAGCCGCTACCGACATCGCATTCGCACTGGGCGTCTTGTCGCTGCTGGGTAAGCGAGTCCCGACTTCGTTAAAGGTTTTCCTCGCAGCCTTGGCGATCATTGACGACCTGGGCGCTGTGGTCATCATCGCCTTTTTCTACACCACTGGTCTTTCCATGCCGATGTTGCTGGCATCGCTCGCAACCCTGGTCATTTTGATCGCAATGAATCGATTGGGCGTCAGACGATTATTCCCATATTTGCTGGTCGGTGGTGTGCTGTGGTTCTTCGTGCTGCAGTCGGGAGTGCATGCCACCCTTGCGGGTGTTGCCGTTGCACTGTGCGTCCCAATGGGCAAACCTGAAGAGGAGGCCCGGTCTCCACTGCTGTTCCTGGAAGAAAAGCTGCACATGTGGGTAGCGTTCGCTGTGGTGCCGATTTTCGGCTTCGCCAATGCGGGTGTTTCACTGGACGGTATTTCTATGGAGAATCTAGTCGATCCGGTTCCGCTGGGCGTAGCTCTGGGTCTGTTGGTGGGCAAGCAGATTGGCATTTTCCTATTGGCTGCTCTGGCCATTCGTACGGGCTTGGCCAAACTACCGGAAGGCAGCAATTGGGCACAGCTTTACGGCGTTGCGCTCTTGTGTGGCATCGGCTTCACGATGAGCCTGTTCATCGGCAACCTGGCATTTGCTGGATCGGCTCACCTGATTGACGAAGTAAAGGTCGGTGTGTTGATCGGTTCGACCCTGGCTGCAATCGGTGGTGTCCTGATTTTACGGCGCAGCGCTGCTCCTGCCGCTTCGCCCGCCACGATTTCCAGTTAAGCGTAAGGTCGCCGGCCACAGAATATCTCCCTGATTGAAATTCAGTGGCCGGGAGCTACCGAGGTATCCTTTCAACTGCAGATCGGCACCAACAACTCGGACGCGACTTTTTTCAGCATGAAAGTTTCGCGCTGGATGGACTGCCCCATCGATGACTCCTGACGCTGCATCACGGCTTCATTGTGCGTTATGGCCTCATGCAGGTTGATCCAGACAGGCCGCATTCCATTAGCGATTTCGTGACTTTCCATTTTGACTGGCTCTAGCTGGGATGCCACTTCGCACACATAAAAATGCGACGTCATGTGCATTAGGTCATATTCTGGTTTCCAGTATGGCCGGTACTCCTCGATGTAACCGTAGTGCTGGAGCACCCGAATCTCGCGAGCACCAGTCTCTTCCTCAAGCTCACGCTTAAGACCTACGATAATGTCCTCGCCAGCATCAAGGCCGCCCCCAGGAAAGCTAAAGTCGTTATAGCGCTCAGTGAACAGCAACAGGATCTGTTCGTTCCGCAACACGATTCCGCGCGCGGCATGACGACGGAATACTTTCCCTTGTATAGATTTCAGATCCGGGTGAAGGATTTCAGTTATGAGTTGCATGAGGTCTCAACAGGACATGTTCAGATATTCATTAACTAGGATGACCGCAGTGTTTCCAGAGTGTTGGAAACACTGCGGTCAGGCGAGTCAATTCAGCGGAGCAGCAATACCGGCATGGTAGCTGTGCGGAGCATGGTTGTAGTTGTGCTACCGATCAGAAATTGTCTGATGCGCGAGTGGCCGTAGGCCCCCATGACGAGCAGATCAATTCCGTGCTCGGCCTGATACACGTGGAGCGCCGCTTCCACTTCCCCCTTTACGATCTGAGCTTGGACGACAAAGCCAGCACTCATGAGCGTGCTCTGGGCTTTCTCCAACGCTTCTCGGTTGCCTTCCGAGTCAGCGCCAACCATAACGAGATGAATTGGTAGATTTTTGCAGAGCGGGCTGGCGGCAAGCAGCTCAACGGTTTTGTGGGCTGTGGGGCTGCCGTCAAAAGCGAGCATTACTTTTTCTGGCTTTTTATAGCTGCTGCTCGTGATCAAAATTGGACGGTGAATTGTGCGCACGACAGCTTCAATTTGGCTGCCAAGGCTGTGCACTCCACGTGTGCTGTCTTCACCCACTCGTCCAATGACCAAGAGTCGAATATCGTCCTGAAGATCAACCAGGCTTTCTATCAAGTGTCCGTGGCGCTGCTTTAGCTCAGGAAATGCAGCTCCGCAAATGACCGTTCGCTCCCTGGCCTTTTCAAGCATGTGTTGACCTTGCTCCAGAGCAAGCCTGGCGCGCTGGGCATCCAACGTAGCCAGCTCCTCCAGCAGATGCTCTCGACTGCCAAGGCCGATATTACCGCTCAGGTCTGCAGACGCGGGATATTTCTCCTCATCCAATACATGCAGCAAGGTAAGGGGCGCGTTAAGTTGTTGCGACGCCCATGCTGCGTAGTCGCAGACCGCCAATGAGGATTGTGAGTTATCAATGCAGGCCATTACGTGGGTCATTGTCGTTCTCCTTAGTGGCTCATGAGCTTGTCGATGGCATCGGGTTTGTCATGCACGCCGAAGCGGTCGACGATTGTTGCACTGGCTTCATTGAGACCGAGCACTTCAACCTCGGCGCCTTCGCGGCGGAATTTGATAACCACCTTGTCCAGCGCTGCAACCGAAGTGATATCCCAGAAATGGGCTTGGGTCAGGTCGATGGTGACTTTGTTCAGGGCTTCCTTGAAGTCAAAAACGTTGGTGAATTTGTCTGCTGAGCTGAAGAACACTTGGCCCACAACATGGTAAGTGCGATGTGATTCCGTCTCTTCCAGAGTGCTCTTGATATCCAGGTAGTGCCCGACCTTATTGGCAAAGAACAGGGAGGCCAGCAGCACACCTACCAGTACGCCGTATGCAAGGTTGTGAGTGGCCACGACGACCACGACAGTCGCCACCATGACAAGGTTGGTCGACAGCGGATGCTCTTTCAGATTGCGCAAGGAATCCCAGCTGAAGGTGCCGATGGACACCATTATCATCACAGCCACGAGTGCCGCCATGGGGATTTTGGAGAGCCATTCGCCAAGGAACACCACCATCAGCAGCAGAAAAACGCCGGCACACAATGTCGAGAGACGGGTGCGGCCACCAGACTTCACGTTGATGATCGACTGGCCAATCATGGCGCAGCCGGCCATACCACCGAGCATCCCTGCTGCGATATTGGCAACGCCCTGGCCTTTGCACTCCCGGTTTTTGTTACTGGTGGTATCGGTCAGGTCATCGACAATGGTCGCGGTCATCATGGACTCCAGTAGGCCTACAACGGCAAGCGCTGCTGAGTACGGGAAGACGATCCGCAGAGTCTCAAAGTTCAGCGGGACTTCAGGCCACAGGAAAATCGGCAGCGTGTCCGGCAGTTGTCCCATGTCACCTACGGTGCGGATATCCAACCCCAGGTAAATCGCGATAGCGGTCAGTGTCAGGATGCACACCAGCGGCGAAGGGATCAGCTTGCCGATCTTCGGTATATACGGAAACAGGTAGATGATTCCCAGGCCTGCTGCGGTCATGGCGTAGACGTGCCAGGTGACGTTGGTGAGTTCGGGTAGCTGCGCCATGAAAATCAGAATCGCCAGTGCATTCACAAAGCCTGTGACTACTGAGCGCGAGACAAAGCGCATCAATGAGCCAAGCTTCAGGTAACCAGCGAGAATTTGGAGAACTCCACAAAGCAAAGTGGCTGCCAGCAAATATTGAAGCCCATGCTCTTTAACCAGTGTGACCATGAGTAGCGCCATGGCACCGGTTGCCGCTGAGATCATGCCAGGCCGACCGCCGACGAAGGCGATAACGGCGCAGATACAGAAGGAGGCGTAGAGGCCGACTTTGGGGTCGACGCCAGCGATGATAGAGAAGGCAATGGCTTCCGGGATCAACGCCAAGGCGACAACAAGACCCGCGAGCACGTCTCCACGGACGTTGGAAAGCCACGTTTGTTTGAGTGATTGCAGCATCAGAATATCCAAGGCAATGCACCGCACGCACACCAGGCGAATGGCGAGCGCGTCGATACGAATTCAAATTTTGAGGATTATTTGACTGTATGCTTTAGGTGTAAGAACCGGACATACAGCAGTACGCACCGCGAGCGAAACAGGCGGGTGCGAGTATTGCGAGGGGGCGTAGCGCTAAGGCGGCGTAGGCTGCCAGTAGATCGTTTGGAGTACAGTCATTCTGGTGTTCCTGTAGCTCAGGGGGAAGTCAGAGTCGGCAGTATACAGCGAATCCGCCATAGATCGCGACCAGATGTCGAGCACTGTAGATTATCAATCCTTATTAAGCTGAGTTGAGCATGCTTGGCGGCGCGCCTTTGCTCTCCATTCTGTTTTGATAAATCACTGGTTATTTGCGGCAATTACAGTCTCAGGCTCGCTCAAGATCAGCCAGCCTATGACGATCTCAAAGATGGCCAAATCTTCATAATTTTGATCATCCCCAATGGTGATCCAAAGAGGTTAATGTTCAGCTTTTAAATCAGGGACGACCTACATGCCTTTGAAGATTCGTACAGCGGTGCTAGCAGATGCGGCAGCCATCCAGCGCATTTACGCTCCCATCGTTTCGACAACGGCGATCTCGTTCGAAGAGATTCCGCCAAGCGCTGAGGAAATCGCTCAACGAATAGCGACAACGCTTCAAATATATCCCTACCTGGTGGCCGAAGAAGGTGGGGAGATCAAGGGCTACGCCTATGCCAGCCAGCACCGCGCACGTCCGGCCTACCGGTGGGCGGTGGACGTGACAGTGTACATAGCTGAATCGGCTCGCCGACGGGGCGTTGGCCGTGAGCTCTATGAGACTTTGCTTCCGATCCTTGAAAAACAGTGCTTTCGCGCAGCTTACGCCGGAATTGCTCAGCCCAATGAAGGCAGTGTGGGTCTGCACGAGTCGCTGGGATTCGTCCATATCGGCACATATCCGGAGGTTGGCTTCAAGCTTGGGAAATGGCACGACGTCGGTTACTGGCGACTCGGGCTGTGCCAGGCAACTCCTCCACTGGAGCCTATTCTCTTCCCTGAGCTTGAAGTCACATCACAGTAGGCGCACTCGTTTTGCGTCGCGAGCGATCAGGCTTCGCTTGTGAGATCGCTTTGGACTTGGTTGACTACATCTCGAGCGGTGCGGGTCACTCCGATCAATGTAGCGGAGGCTAGCCCCGTCCAATCGCCGTAGCCCACCAGCCACAGATTAGGTGAAGCAACACTCCGGTTTTCATTCACGGCGACTTTACCGTCATCGTCAACGATCCCCAGGTTGGCCAGGTGGTTGAGCGCTGGAGAAAATCCAGTACACCAAATGACGGCATCGATCTTTGTCTCAGCCCCCGATGGCCACACAACACCTGTTGAGGTGAAGTGCGTAAATGGCCGCACCGTGTTCAGCACGCCGCGTGCGCGAGCTTCCTTTACCGGTGGCACCATCACAATGTCTCCCAGCCCTCCAACGGGCTGTTGAGGCTCCATCCCTTCTTGTTGCGCCTTCAATCTAGCAGTGGCCCGCTCGAACAGGACGCGGCCATCGACCTCATCTGGAAGATACTTTGGCGCTTGCTGAGTCACCCAAGTTGCGTGAGCCACCTTCGAAACTTCGGCGTAAATCTGGGCACCCGAGTTACCGCCGCCGACGACCAGCACTGCCTTCCCCTCGAACTCACTCGGCCCAACGTATTGAGCGGAATGGATTTGCTGCCCCTCGAAAAGCTCCTTCCCTGGATAGGTGGGAATAACCGGACTGCTCCACGTGCCTGTTGCACTGATGACCGCTTTGGCATCCCAGAAAGCATCCCCGGAAAAAACGCGCAACCCGCCTTCGATGTTCTCGACATGGGTCACCCGCGTGGAGCGGATGATGGGGAAGTCATATCGGCGTTCGTACTGAGTCAGATAGTCGACAACATCGTCCCGCCCAGGAGTCCCCTCGGGTACTGCTGGCATAGGCCAGCCGGCAATTGAGCTCCAAGCAGACGGCGAGAATAGTCGGAGAGAATCCCACCCATGCCGCCAGGCCCCTCCAGGTGCTGACTCGGCGTCGAGTAATACGTAGGAAAGGCCTGTACGCCTCAAAAAATAGGCTACGGTGAGCGCGGATTGGCCACCGCCAATGACCACTACATCAAATTTCGAGTTTTGATTCACCATCATCTCTCCAGGCCCATCTGCTTTACATCGGTTTAAACCCTGCGGCCATTCTCATCAATGACGACTTGTCCGTCTTCTTTGACGAAGCTGCCGCGCTGCTCCTGCGGCAGAAGGTCGAGGACTGCCTCTGACGGACGACACAAGCGTGTGCCCAAAGGTGTCACGACGATGGGGCGATTGATCAGGATGGGATGAGTGATCATGGCATCGATGAGCTGGTCATCAGTCAGTGACGTATCGCCGAGTTCTAGCTCCTCGTAGGGAGTGCCTTTAATACGAAGCAGGGCCCGCACCTCAATACCCATTTCCTTGATCAACCTGACAAGCGTGGTGCGGTCAGGTGGGGTCTGTAGGTACTCAATAACAGTCGGCTCTTCTCCGCTGTTGCGGATCAGCTCCAAGGTGTTGCGAGAGGTGCCACATTGCGGGTTGTGATAGATCGTGATCTGACTCATACCGTTTCCTCGCGGTGAGTTAAATGGAGCGCTGGTTGACGCGCTTGGACAGCTCTTCAGCTGACTCTTTACGCTCGGAGTAGCGATCAACCAAGTAGTCCTGGCGACCCCGCAACAGCAGCGTGAACTTCATCAGCTCTTCCATCACGTCCACCAGTCGGTCGTAGTACGAGGACGGTTTCATACGGCCTGCCTCGTCGAACTCGGTGAACGCCTTGGCCACCGAAGATTGATTTGGGATGGTGAACATCCGCATCCATCGGCCCAGTACGCGCAGCTGATTGACCACGTTGAAAGATTGCGAGCCACCGCAGACTTGCATCACTGCAAGCGTCTTCCCTTGCGTAGGTCGTACAGCACCTATCGCCAGCGGAACCCAGTCGATCTGGGCCTTGAATACTGCGCTCATGGAGCCGTGCCGCTCAGGCGAACACCACACCTGTCCTTCAGACCATTGCATGAGTTCGCGCAATTCCGCGACTTTGGGATGTGTATCCGGAGCATCATCCGGCAGCGGCAAACCCGAGGGATCGAAGATTTTGGTTTCGGCGCCAAACTCCTCCAACAAGCGGGCTGCTTCCTGAGTCACCAACCGGCTGAAAGAGCGCTCTCGCGTCGATCCATACAGAAGCAAGATTCGAGGCTTATGGAGTGACGGTGTACGCGGCTCCAGTTGCTCCAACGACGGAATGTCGATCAGGTCGGCGTGTACGTTCGGCAATGTATCTTGCATAAAAACTCCTACGGCGGCGCCAGGTTGGGCACCGCCTCGGTTGATCTTTAAAGCGAACCGATGCGATTCAGTTCAGCTTTCAACTGTTCAGCGCTGATGGTCTTCAGTGGCAGCGCAAGAAATGCGCTCACGCGCTCGTGAATTTTGGCGAGTGTGGTTTCAAACGCTGCGGTGATCTCGGCTTCCGACCCGCTAGCGTCAGACGGGTCGGCCAGACCCCAATGCGCCTTCAAAGCTGGCCCAAAGAAGATTGGGCATGCCTCACCCGCTGCCCGGTCACAGACAGTGATCACGATGTCTGGAGGCGAACCTTCAAAAGCATCCGAAGCCTTGCTGCTCAAGCCCGCAGTGGAGATACCCGCCGCCTCCAGCGTTTGCAATGCCCGTTGATTCACCCGGCCACTGGGAAAGCTTCCTGAGCTGACGGCTTCTACACCCTCGGGCGCCAAGTGGTTGAAAAGCGCCTCGGACAGAATGCTGCGGCAGCTGTTGTGGGTGCACATGAACAAGACTTTCATCAGACGATTCCTTGATTCAGAAACTGAGGCGCAGTGCCAGGGCGGACAATGTGGTGACGAGGATAGGCAAGGTCAGCACGATCCCGGTCTTGAAGTAGTAACCCCAGCTGATCGTTATGCTTTTCCGTGCGAGCACGTGCAGCCACAACAGAGTTGCCAAGCTCCCAATTGGGGTGATCTTCGGGCCCAAGTCGCAGCCGATGATGTTGGCGTAAATCATCGCTTGCTGGACTACACCATCGACTTCGGCGGCATGAATGGATAAGGCGCCTACCAGAACGGTGGGCATGTTGTTCATGATCGAAGACAGCAACGCTGTTAGCAGTCCTGTACCTAGGGACGCGCCCCAAACGCCATAACCGGCGAACACGTTCAGGATCTGCGCGATGTGGTCGGTCAGGCCGGCGTTCTTCAGGCCATAAACAACCAGATACATACCCAAAGAAAAAATCACCACCTGCCATGGCGCCTCTTTGAGCACTTTGCTTGTGTTGATGGCGTGACCACGAGCCGCGATGACGTAAAGAATGAATGCACAGACCGCTGCAATGGCGCTGATTGGCACCCCCAATGGCTCAATGACAAAGAAGCCGATCAGGAGTAGTGCCAACACCCACCAGCCGGCTAAAAAAGTGGCCCGGTCGTGGATTGCCTCGTCCGGATTGTCCAGTTGGTTGAGGTCATAGGTCTTTGGTAAGTCTTTGCGGAAAAACCACAGCAGCATGGCTAATGTCGCCGCCACGCTGACGATGTTTACCGGCACCATGATCGAAGCATATTCGTTGAAGCCGATATCGAAATAGTCGGCAGAAACGATGTTGACCAGGTTGGAAACCACCAGCGGTAAGCTCGCCGTATCGGCGATAAAACCGGCTGCCATAACGAATGCCAACGTAGCAGCAGGCGAAAAACGCAACGCCAGCAACATCGCGATCACAATGGGTGTGAGGATCAATGCTGCTCCGTCATTGGCGAACAGGGCCGACACCGCTGCGCCCAGCAGGACGATAAATGCGAACAGCTTGCGGGTGCTCCCGCCTCCCCACCGGGCCACATGCAGCGCAGCCCATTTGAAAAAGCCTGCCTCATCAAGCAGCAGACTAATGATGATGACCGCGATGAAAGTCCCAGTGGCATTCCAGACGATGCGCCAAACCTCGGGTATGTCTGCGAGGGTAACGACGCCTGCCAGCAACGCCACGATGGCACCGAACATCGCACTCCAGCCCACCCCAAGCCCCTTGGGCTGCCAGATGACAAGGACGATGGTGGCGATAAAGATCAATACTGCAATCAGCATTTCATTAATCCGGTTGGGCGTGAATCAGCTACACACGGCTTGGTTGATCGGACGGTCGTTCATGCCGCAGAGGCGCTTAGCCTCGGTTTCCAGCCATTGCTGATTGGCGTCTACCACTTCCTTCAAAACTGCAGTCACCCACGTGGGCAAATCAGGATTCAGCCGGTAGTACACCCATTGGCCTTGGCGACGATCCAACAGCAAACCGGCAGAGCGCAGCAGCGCCAAATGGCGAGAAATCTTTGGCTGACTCAGGTCGAGTGCTGCCGTTAGCTCGCAAACACACAGCTCACCTTCACTCACGACAAGCAGCGAAATTTTTGCTCGGGTGTCATCCGCCAGGCACTTGAATAAGGTGGTGGGGTTCATGGGTTCTGTCACAGATCCTCCAGGTGTTTGGTCTTGACCAAAACGAAGAGCTTGATGCGCTCGTGGATGTCGTGGAGCGTATGGCGAAATGCGCCAGGATCATCGCTGGTTACTGGGTCAGGAAAATCCCAGGCAATGACTTCACCTGCACTGGGCATTGGTAGGCACTCGCTTGCGGATTTATCACAAAGAGTAATTACGTAATCGAATCGATCAGCTTGAAACTCGCTGATGGACTTGCTGCGCAGGCCCGTTGCATCGACTCCAACTGCCTCCAATGCCTGAATCGTGCGCGGATCAACCTCAGACGGTTCGGAACCGGCGCTGAAGGCCTCGAAGCTCGGGTCAGTGTGCCGCAGTAAAGCCTCCGCAAGCAGGGAGCGGACTGAGTTGGCAACGCACACGAAAAGCACTTTGATAGCAGGGCTCATGGTTGAACTCGATGCATATGGAAAATCGAATATACGATTTTTCGAATATTCGGTAAAGCGAATATGATGACTGCTGCTTCGGCTTGAGCGGTGACGGCCCATACAAAGCGGCACAAAGGAGATAAAGGGATGAGCAAGGAGATGAGGATCCAGGCAAAGGAAATAGCCGGAGGACAGTGGCAGCGCTTTCGCGATGCGCTGAAATCTGCTGACCTTCCAGCAGACGATATTGATCTTCCAGGCCGAACCTTTTTTGAGTTCACCATGGACGGAAAGAGTGTCGGATGGGGTGGGTTTGAAACATATGGAGCAGATGGATTGCTGCGCTCCATGGTCGTAGAGCCGGCATACAGATCGAAAGGGGTCGGTGTCGCGGTGCTTCGGGTCATTGAAGCGATAGCCGTCGAGCAGGGAATCGCTCGATTTCATTTGCTGACAACAACTGCGTCAGGCTTTTTTGAGCAGCAGGGCTATGCAGTAAATCAACGAGGTTCTGCGCCGCCTCTGGTTTCTCAGACAGAGCAGTTCAGAGGGCTTTGCCCTGGCTCGGCTTGCTATATGTGTAAGGATTTACATTCGAACGGGCTGACAACGCTGTCTGAAGAACCGCTGGCTTGATAATCAAGCACAGCGGATTCCGGGGGGGAAAGGAAATCATCGCAAATACCCTCGCCCTTTCACCAAAAGCAGGGTACGAACCCACAGCCTCTTCCATGCAGGCGTATCGTAGGCAAATCCGAGGCAGGGCCTAGTTTGAGTAACAGTTCTTGCGAATGCACCGATGGGAGTGTCGCGCCGAATGTAGCCAATTTCGAAGAAGTCGCTGCGCTTCTCAAGATTGCTGCCGCCACGGGTGTACACATGACTGTCTTGAAAATCGTGCAGCTCCTGCTCCATAGGAATTGAGGAAAACTTGAAGTTTGGATCGATAAATCCGTAATCCGCGAGATAGATCGGGTGATCACTATGACTCACAACATGAATCATCGTTTCTCTGATGATCTCAGGGCGTACCGTTCCTGTGCCGACAGAGTAATGGTCGCGCTTACCACGCATTTGCAGTCAGAGGCTCCAGACGCCGGTGCAAGCCGCAACCACGGCGCCAACTAGCGTGATCTGCTTCGTCAAAGATTCGACGTCCATGTTCCCCCTAGCGCGTTTTAGATGGTGACGTGGGTTCGGTTCCGCTGTCCTTCCAGTAACGCTTAGATTACTGCTAACGGCGCGAGATCAGCATGGGAGTTGCGTGCTTCATAGAATGCCGAATGGATGCTAGGAGGTTGCATCTATTTTGCAGTGGCACTGTGCTCGCCCGGCGGCCTTGCATCTAGCACATACATCGGATCTGTTTGAGCTCCAGGCAGAATGGATGCCCAAGCTTCGTATGCTTGCTTGTGGCGGATTAAAGCTTCGTCCCAACCGCTCCCCGTCACTTCGCGAGAGACAACGAGCATCATTAGATGATTAGTGGTTGCATCTAAATCGATCAGGAGGTGATGAGCGTTAAATCGAAAATCATCGGTAGAAGGCATGACGTCACACGTTAATTGTGGGAGTGGTAAGGGAGCACGGGCACTTTCCATGTGACATCACTCTGACACTGCACAGTACCATCAGTGCGCCCTTCCAGACGACCGGTTGATGACGTTGAAGCCCACCTAGCCAATCTGAGTCGCGATGGGGGAGTGCTTGATGGTTTACCTGTTGATGGCTTTTAGCCTCGATGCCAGCTAGATTTGGAGCTTTCTACGATCAAGGAAGGATATGAAAAAGCTCATCGCAGTAATGGGAATCTGTGTCGCACTTGGCGGTTGCGCTACGTCCCACTACACCGCAGGACGAGACTTTCCGTCGGCCAGTGTAGCGAGTATCACCAAAGGCAAAACCACGACTGCTGAGTTGAAGTCGCTATTTGGTGAGCCCTACGCTAAGAGCGCAGTCAGCGAGACCGACGAGAAGTGGATCTATACCTACACCAATGGCTCAGCCCATGCCCAGAGCTACGTGGTCACCATGAAGGTGACGACTACGGGCACTCAGAAAACGCTTGACGTTTTGATCCGTAATGACGTGGTCATCAACTACACGTTCAGCGAAGGCCCCGCTCCAGGCAGTACAACTGCGACGAACTAAGTTCGCCACCTTGCCATTGGGCGACCCCCTGCGCTCAGCACGTTGTTGATGGAGCAAGCTCATGGACAGAACCTATGCCTTCGTGGATGAGTCCGGGAATTCCGACCTTGATACGTCAAAGGGAGGAAGCTCGGACTTCTTCATCGTGTGCTCCATTCTGGTGGCAGAGAAAGACCTGGAAGCTGCTTATGCCCAAGCTGAAGCACTCCGCATGCGCCATTTTCAAACGGGCGAGATCAAATCCAGCAATCTGAAGCCCAAGGATTCAGATCGTCGCGCCCGGATCCTAAACGAGCTAGCCGAGCTGCCATTCAAGCTCTATTTCACCGTCCTTGATAAGTCCCGAATTCACAAAGACGGTGGCCTCCGTATCAAGACCTCGTTCATAAAATACGTGAACGGGTTGCTCTATGAACGTTTGTTCCGCGCATACCCTGACCTCCAGATGATCGTAGACGAGCATGGTGGCCAGGAATTTCAGGAGAGTCTCAAAAGCTACGTTGCAGAACGATTCGTGGACGACCTATTTGGCGATAAGGATGCGTTCCAGACGATGGCCAGTAAGGACAACGTTTTGGTTCAGGTTGCAGATTTTTTTGCTGGCTCAGTCGCTCAGATCTACGAAGAGAAAGCATCGGAAGAAGCAGTTCTTGCCTACAAGAAAATCCTTCGCAGCCTGACTCTTGGAATGCTTGAGTGGCCATCCAAATACCAGCCTCTACTGCCGCCCCCGACGGATGAATCTGGGTATGCAGACTACCAGGTACACCAAGAAGCTGTCCGCCAGGCAAACCTTTTTAGCGAACGCGTTGATGAGCACCCTGATGAGGATGAGCGCCTGCAGCTAAGCATCTTGCGGTTCTTGAGATTCCAAAGCGAATTCGTCACCAAAGACTACGTGCCAACCGCAGAAATAGTCGCCCACCTAAAAGATAGCGGCTTCGGTGACGTCAACGACCAGAGAATCCGCTCCAGCGGCATTGCCAAGCTGCGCGATTCCGACGTGATCATTACAAGTGCGGCGAAGGGCTACAAAATTCCCCAGACGCGTGCGGACATCAATGAGTTTCTTGAAAAAGCGTCAGGCATTGTTGTTCCACTACTGGAGCGCGTCAAAAAGGCTCGAGAGGTGTATAGGCTGAGTAGTCGAGGAAAATATGACATCGTGACTGCAGCCAACCTGACTGAGCTTGCCAAGCTGCTCACTGCGCTCGAGGCGTTTGCAGATGACTGAACTCAGTCATGGCAACGTACCTCAGCAGGCTGCATTGATCCAGGATGAAATCCTAGAGATCTTGAAAGAGGCCAAGGTGCTCGCGCGTAGATTCTATCGCCTGACCGGCAAGCCGCTGGGCGTGACAGGCGAGATCGCAGAGTACGAAGCTGCTACTAGACTCGGCCTGTTACTACATCCTGCAAGGCAGGCAGGTTACGACGTTACAGAGAAGCTGGAAGATGGCGTCGCGAGAATCCAGATCAAGGGGCGATGTATCCTGAACCCGCAAAAGATTACGGGCCGAATGGGTGCAATTGATCTACGACAACCCTTCGATACAGTGCTCTTGGTGCTGCTTGATTCTGAGTTCAACGCATTTGCAATGTACGAAGCGAGTCGTGCCAAGGTAGAGGCGGCACTGACCCTACCTGGCTCGAAAGCCAGAAATGAACGGGGAGCGCTGGGGATTAGGCAATTCATGTCGATAGCTACCTTACGCTGGTCTCGCCATGAGGCCAGCGAATCAGAGAATCTACTTCCCTCCTAGAATCGAGCGCTATTGGTACGTCGTTCTGAGATACATATTTAATGTCCCCAATAAGGCACATTAGCCATCATTCTTGGGCTTAATGGCCCTACTTGGGTACATTACGCTGAGCAAAAGAATGCAGCGACCAATGACAATTGCTGCTGCACGGGCACGAAAGCGTCATTTGATATCGCGCCCTAGATCAGAGATTTGACGCTGAATGCTCCACGCTAACTGATGGTCTGGGCGATTGAAGCCCTGAAATGCGAGAACTAGACCTCAACACATACCGCACATACGGCACCTTTCAGGATGAATTCTGTTAACTAAGGCTTAGCTGGCTTCGGCGGCAAATTTTGCTCAATCACGGACTTTTCTACGTGATACCCCTCAATCACCTCACTTATCGATCTAAGAATAGGCGCAAACCTTTTAAATTCAATGTTAGGGCGGTCAGCCTTCACGATTCTTTGTGCGAAAGTGTTTTTGTTATACGTATTCTTCGAAGGGGATTTGCTCAAAATCTCAAAGGTTTTGTTATCCCAAACGGCTTTCAGTACGTTAGCTGGAAAAAAATCCTCCATCATTGTTGGTTGGCCATCTTTTCTCAATGGGGTCAGAACCACAGATAGGTTTTGAGCAATATAGTAAGTGGTTTTAGTCTTGTCTAAGATTGCCCCCTTCCCATTAGGGATAGAGTAACGATTCCCGGTGACATCTTTGATCGCTTTGAATATTGGATCGGAACCGCTGTCATTATCTACAACTATAATGGTTGGATTCAAAGGAGGGTGCGCTTTGTATTTGCCACAGTTTTTTGCATACGTACGGATAAATGCAGCGAGGTCAGCCGAGCCTCCATTCAGGTCTAGCACCCTATGGGTCAGCTCCGAATAGTTAATGAAACGGACTTTTAAAGCTGGCTTCCCATCTTTGTTAAGTTTGCAAAGTTGCGGAAATTTATCAATCAGAGACTTCATGGCGCATGTAAGATAGATGTTGTCTGTTTTACCTTCGCACATAATCGTCGGTAGAGGCGAGGCGTAGAAGTTTTTGTAAAACAAAAAGTCGCCATGAATCATTTCAAGACTGGTCTTTTTAAATGATTCTATTTTTATGCTGCTATTTTCAACAATTTTCTTACGATTAAAATTATTAACCATGTATATAAAGCTAAACAACCCATCAAGCGATGCTAGTTGGGTATAGTCTTTAACTTCCAGTGCTTTCGCTTTCTCAGCTCCTGTCGCTTCGCCCTTGATTAAATAATGGCCTTTGTTAAATAGGTGGAAAGCCATGGCTCTAGCAGTTCGTCGAACCTCCGCAGGAGTATTCGTTATCTGGTTCACGACAAGGCCCGTCACCGATTGCCTATTGGTTCTGTACTGCATGCGAGTTTTGTCGTGATTTAGCTCAAATCCGCTTTTTTGTATTACTTTTGTAAGCGCTGGGCCTGCCGCCCAAGAATTATCGTTCTCGTCAGATAAGGCAATCTCTTTAGGAAACGTCTTCTTGTTGGTTGAGAACGTCAAGTCATCCGCATAGCGAGAGTATGAACAACCATTTCTCTTGGCTAACTGGACGAGCCTTAAATCTAAAAGGTGACCAATGAGATTAGAGACGACTGGTGAGGTAGGGCTACCTTGGGGAAGTTTGTTGTCATGGCACATGATCTGTGCCATGACAGTTGCCACATTAGGGTTGAGCTTGAAATCATTGTTGCTGATTAAGTAGCCGCGAACTCTGCCCATATGAATAGAGTCGAAAAAACCCTTAAGATCTACGTTAAATACGTATCTTCTTTTTTTATGAGTTTCCGCATTTGTAATAATGGAGTGACCTTGTTTAAAACCGTGAGAAATTGCCCCGCGAGCTAGACTTGAATTCTCGATGGTGGCTAAGCATTCATCCAAGAGAATTTTTACTCGGCGCTGAAGGGCTTTTAACTCATCACAAGGCGCACAGATTTGGCGTGTTGAACCATTGCTTTTAGGGATTGAGAACTGTGTGTATTTCGCAGGTCTCTTGTACACTAGGTAGGATAAAGCACTTGGAGTGTAGTTAAGGATGGCAGCCAGGTCATGAAGAGAGGTGGCTTTCCGAAGCTGATGTAATTCCGACATGCAGCATCCTTGTTTGAGAGCGGAAGCTTACAGGCACTCATATGCGTCCCGGCAGGGTATTCCGAAGCGCCAAGTTGTGAGTCGCGTAGAAGCAATCTCCGACACGATGGTTTCAAATGCCGCGAAACGCGGCAAAAAATCTGCCTGTAAGCTTCACAGTAAAAGTATTGTGCTGCCATATTGCCATTGTCAATAGCTACCTGCCTTACCAGCGGTGCACATCCGTCCGGCATAAATTGACTGGTTGAGTCTTGGAAAGGATAGCTACGCAAGCGAAGCGCGCCGGCCCACGACGGGCCAAAGGCTTGAGGATGAAAGCCCGGAGGGCCAAAACCTGGCTCAGTCAGGGTTTGGTTCACGCCAGCCGCCCCCCAAAGGGGGCAAGCCCAAAGCAGAAGTAATGTGAATCTACCTCTGACCACTAGGCAGGAAGGTCGCCGAAGCTCTCGCGTAGTAGCTTTTGCATCATTACCGAGGCAGCGCCTTCAAGAAAGTGCTCCTGACAGCTGATATCGAACCGCACGGGATTAATGTGAACGACAGTCGCCCCGTGACCTAAAGCGCGTAGCGGAAGCTCAGCTGCGGGGTAAACGATGCCGGACGTTCCAATCGACAGGAACATATCGCACTCCTCTGCAGCTGCGAGCCCTGCACTCCATGCATCCTCGGGCAGCATCTCACCGAACCAAACAACGCCTGGCCGAACATATCCGTTACATGCGGTGCATCGTGGCGGCTCAATCCGACGTCCATTCTCAGGCAAAGCGTCAGTCGTGAGGGGCAAGGTATGCGCGATCCCGCAATCGATGCACTTGGGAGAGTGCAGGCTGCCATGCAGATGAATCACATCCTGGTTGCCGGCTCGCTCATGAAGGTCATCAACGTTTTGGGTGACCACAGTTAGCTTGGGTACATGGCTGGCGAGCTCAGCGATAGCGATATGCGCACCGTTCGGCTGCGCATGGATGACCTTGTTTCGACGCCATTCATACCATCCCCAACACAGGCTCGGGTCTGCTCGAAAGGCTTCGGGAGTCGCAAGTTGTGCAGGATCAAAACGCTCCCAGAGACCAACCAGCGCATCTCTGAAAGTTGGGATGCCGCTCTCAACTGATACACCAGCGCCAGTGAAGACCACGACGTGCTTAGCTTCCTGCAATCGCTGAGTCACGGTATCAGTGGCCATGAATATATTCCTCGGGATTGGATTGGGGCATATTATTAAATAAATTTTTCAACGCTATCTTGGCTTGGCATCTGAGTGTCGGGCAAATGAAGACCGAGGAAAGGTGTGGCGAATTTCAAATCGACTGAGATGCGGTTTCTAGATTCGATCTTCGACATGGGCGGCGGATACGTCCTCGATTTCTCCAACCGCACCATGGACGAATTCTTCATGGAGGAGCTTGAGATCGACATCTCCCACGAGATGTTTTCCAAGGATGGCACCTCCAAGGCCAGGCGCGTCAGATGCCTCCTCCAGAACGCCGATCACTCCACGGTAACTCGAGTGCTCGAAGCCCTCTGGAAACACCGCCAAACCATTCGGGCGGAGAGCAAAGCCACGGAAGACGTGGTAAACGCCGAAGGCCGCTTTCTATCCCTGCTCGAATCTATCAGATCGCCAGGGCAGCACGCCCAGGTGGTAAAAAATCCTTTCGCTGCGGCAGCGGTGATTGATCAGGGCGCGATCCTTGATGCCCTGAAGCAGCGTTTATATGATCTGCGCGACCTAGCTCCGCAGAAGCGTGGCTACGAATTCGAAGGATTCCTCAAAGAGCTTTTTGACTCCTCCAAGCTTCAGGCGCGTTCGCCGTTCAGCCTGGTTGGCGAGCAAATAGACGGAAGCTTCCAGCTAGGAAACGAAACGTATTTGATCGAGGCCAAATGGGTCAGAGATCCGATTGGGGCAGCTGAGCTTCATACGTTTCAAGGCAAGCTCGATCAGAAGGCTGCTTGGGCGCGTGGCGTTTTCATCAGCTATGGCGGGTTTACACAGGAAGGCCTTCACGCGTTTGGCAGAGGCCGAAAGGTGATCTGCATGTCCGGCGAGGATATCTACAAAGCACTGGGACGGCGGATACCCATTGCGGAGGTGATTGACCGGAAGGTTAGAGCTGCCGCAGAAACTGGCGCTGCGTTCGTGCCGTTGGATGAGTTGTTCAAGCCGTGACCTGACTTAGGCGCAGGATCGGCAGTCTGGTGTCACCTACTACTCATTCGGTGGGCTGCTTTCTGAAAGGACACAGGATAATGGATCTACGGAGGGCGCGGCGATGATCTACTTCTTCATTGAAGACAGTAATGAGCAAGTGAAAATAGGCCGGGCCAAGGACATCGAGAAACGAAAAAAAGGTCTCCAAACCGGGAATCCAAGGAAACTTTTACTTCTGGGGTGGATTCGTACCGATGATGACGTGCGGCTGGAAAAGGAGATTCATCGACATTTCTCGCATCTGCGTGGTTCTGGTGAATGGTTCACCTTGGATCCGGCGGACATTTTGCCGATCCTTAAGCACTTCGACATCGATGGGTTCGTCGGTACTACTGATGACTCGTTTGAGGTCATCGGACATGATCGGGATGGTGTGCCTGAATACCTGGGGGTTTGGAACTGGGGTGATCTGGAATGGGATGAATGCTGCCCTTTCTGCGGAAGCTTTTGCGGCATGCACTTTCAAGACGCATCGAGTATGTACCACTGCCTAAACTGCGACACTCTGACAACCTTTGATTTCCTGAGCCACCAGGAAGAAGAGTGACAGGGTCAGCAGTACGTTGCCATTTGAGCTTCAGGCGGGATGTATCCAGTGGGATCTCTGAACTAGGCCAGGGTCAAAATCAGAGCGCTCGGCTTGATTCTGACCCTTGCTCAATGGGCCGTGCTAGCTGGCTCTCGAGGAGAACTCGGCTAGCCATTTTTGCAACGCTGTTACGTCTGCCTCAAAGACATCCAGCTCGAGCGCGCTGCTGGGCAACTCGTCCGACTGGGCATGTTCAAACACTGAGTAGCGTGTCATCAGGTCATCAATGAATACGCAGTCTTCATTTGTCACCTTGGCAACCTTGTGCAGTTTGCCCTGGGTGTTGATCGCACGCCTGAAACGTCCTACGACATCTGCCAGTAAGATGTACTCCACCGTCTTTTCCACGATGATTCTGAAGTCACTGCAAGCGCTCTTGCCAAGCGACTCATACGCCTCGACCTCAGCCTTCTCCAGATGCTTTTTGAGGTGTGTAATAGTGTTATCTATCAATCCGCGCACCGCGCTTTCCGGCTTTAGGTCTCGAGCGCTTGCAGTCGCGACAATGCCGGCAGTTTTCGCTAACCGTTGAAGTGACGTCAGCGTTGGCTTGATGGTGGGCATACCAGGGGTCTGCTCCCACTTCTTGGTAACAGCTTCTACCTGAGCTACTAGAGAAAGTCGGTGAGTGAAAATGATGACCTGCCTCGTCTGAGATAGGGCCACGAGACGCTCGACTACTTTTTCTTCGAAGTCCTGATCCAGCGAAGAAATCGGGTCATCAAAAATGAACGGGGCCAGTTGGTTTGAGCCTGTGGTGTCCGCAAGGAACGCTGCCAGCGCAGCGATCCTGGTCTCTCCTTCGCTCAAGATGTAGTCCAGGCCGTGGGTGCCATTTGCACCCACCAGGTTCAAGCCGAAGGTGATCTTGCCTTTGCCCCCGGATTTACTTTGCGGCGCGATTGGAAGGCGGTGTCCGCCGAGGCGCTTCAACTCATCTAGGAATCGAGATTGATAGCCAGCATCAAGCTCGGTCTTCGCCAGCTCGTTTTTCTTCGTAGTCAGGGCATTGGTGGCGGCTGAGCGCGAAGCTTTATCAATCGCTGCAACGGCGATCAACCTAGCCCTTTCTGCAACAATTGACGCTTTGCTTTGAGAGAGCCACTGCTTGGCTTGGAGTTGCTGAACTCGACTCTGCACGGCTTGGCGATGTTCATCTTTCAACAAGGCCGACAGGCTCAGCTCCTCTTCGATGAGTTTTGCTGACTTGGTCTTTGCCGCCTCGTTTATGCCCGACCAGTCGAAAGGTTGCAGGGTGCCTACAGGGCTGCCCAGTGCAATTTGATCAAACCGTGCTTTCAACAGGCCAAGCCAACTGACCCCATCGGCCTCTTCAAAACCTAGAGTGGACATGTGGACAATCCAGTCAGCTTGTCCGGGAAGAATTGGCAGCCGCTTTTTGCGATCAGCAAAACCATTTTCAGCCGTCTTGGCGGTTGTTTCGAGGCCGTCGGTCACGAACTTCTCAAACCCTGTCAGTCGGGCTTTGGCGTCCTCGCTGAGGCTTTGGTGACAAAGTACGCAACGTGAGTCAGCTAAGACGTTAGGGAACGCTATATCGACGTAGGCTGTGCCCGTGGAATAGGCACGTGCTTGCTCCCACATTTTCTGCCAGGTCGCTGAGCCAACACCCTCAAGCTCTGCTTTCCCGAAAATAGCTGCCGCTGCCTCTTCGCAGGTGCTCCTCGCTTTGACGGCGGTATTCTTCAGGTTTTCCAGTTCACCCGCCGTCGCGTCGTTCAAGCCCAACTGAAGTGTCGACATCGCTGTCTCGATACTTTTCAGGGCAGTTTTTTCTTTGTTGATAGCCAAAAGACGACCGGCGATGTCCTTCTCTGCAAGCAAGGCTTCGCTTTCTATACGCTCCCGATCAAGTTGGTCGGTATACAGACATTCCTTATCAATGCTCGCAGGCGCAGTCGTGCTCTTCAAGGCGGAAAGCCATTTCGCTTCGACTGTTTGACTAAGGCTCTGAGCCATAGCGGGTAGCGCTTTGCTAAGCAACGCCTTTTCTCTTGCCAGCTCCGCGCTAACGGCATCTGCGGTGGCGATCAGCGCGGATACAAACTTCATCCGGCTTGGCTCATAGCAAGCCTCAGTCCTGGTCATGTACTGCTGGGCAGCCTTGGTATCGAACACCTGTGCATGTCGTAGCGCTTTGTGAGGCCCACTGGGAATGTCCCAGTGAACATCAGCCGATTTACCGTCAATCGATACCTTGAACTGTGCACGGCACGGAGTCGGTGCTGGATCGAAGACATTTCCGTGAATGTCGTCCTTGGAACGTGATCCGCAGATCTGCTTGAGCAACCTTGCAAACCCGCTTTTGCCGGTTCCATTCTGTCCGTAGATAACAGACAGGTTACTCTTGCCGAAGGGGAGGTTGGCGCCAGGCTTGATTGCGTTCAACCCATGCACATCCAAAATCTCTTCAATCCGAAGCATGGGTCTATTGGCGACCTGCGATAACGCGCCGGGCGTAACGCTCAGAAATCCTGTATCAGCCTCACCCTTGGCTTCGACCTTGCAAAGCCTGGACAGCTCTTTGATTTCGTCCTGGTTCAGCTGCCGCTTCGAGTCGATAAGCATTCGAGCTGCAGTCTGCAACCATTTGGGGCGCCCATTCAGCCACGTC
This sequence comes from Pseudomonas protegens, assembly GCF_013407925.2. Classification (NCBI taxonomy): domain Bacteria; kingdom Pseudomonadati; phylum Pseudomonadota; class Gammaproteobacteria; order Pseudomonadales; family Pseudomonadaceae; genus Pseudomonas; species Pseudomonas protegens. The sequence goes on from NZ_CP060201.1 coordinate 3,681,799, forward strand.
TCAAAATCATCAGCTACAACTGGCCCTGCCTCAATCTTCGTCATGGTGCGCTCATCTCACAGAGTAATTCCTGAGCGTAGGCAGGGAATGGCTATTTGCCATGTTTTTTGCCTCCAAATTGGTTGCAAGATGTGGAAGGGAACGCCTCGCGAAAGCGTTGGAGAGGATCAAGTTACGTTCACGGATCGCGCATTTTCGGCCCTCCTGAACCGGGTATCGGTAATTGATTTGGCAAAATTGACGTAGAGGTGCTAGGATTTCTCCGCGTTCATTGATTTCCTTGATTTCAATGAAATCTACCACTAAGGGAGTCAGTCCATGGCACGAACTCCAGCGAAGCTGGCTGCTGACGGAAACGCACTTATGGCCACAATCGACGGTTTAGGCATCGACGTGACCCGAGATAAGTTCAAGGTTACCGGGGCAGCTGGTGTGATCGTCGCGCACGTTGCCAAGGCATCTGGTCAGGTGGTTTCTGCACGGATTCGGGGACGCTCGTTCAAGCAGATGACCCAATTCGACCCGAACGAGATTTCCGTTTCGGAGCGTCGTCAGCTTGAGAAGCAGATGTATGACGATGGTCTGACTCAGTCAGAGATAGCTGACTTGCTGGGGGTGTCGCAATCTTTGGTGGCTAAAGATCTGAGCCTGCTTCGGCAAGGCAAATAGGCGTCAATAAACGGCTGAGTCAGAAAAGCAGTGATGAAGGAGCAAGGGAAGTGGCGCAAACGCGGGTAGCCGGACAGGTCAGGATTGGTCACATCTACGAATGTGAATTTGGGCTCTTCAAGAAGGGAGCTGAGGGTGCGGATACCACGGTCGCGCGCGATGAGGCTGATGACACTGCCTACAATTATCGGATTCCCAACGAGCTCATCAAGCGCAGGGCGGTAGTGGTGATCGGGAAACACCGGGGTCTATACTTGGTTGTGCCTGTCAGCAGCACGTTTGAAAATGGCCCGAAACCACACAAGGTGCCAGAAAATTCTGGAATGCATGTCCAGATGGGTGGCGACTTTCCGGTGACAGCTCGCTACGCTGCCGGTAAACCTCGCTGGGCGAAAAGCAATCTTGTGCAAGCCGTTGACGGTGGTCGATTGACTGATGTTTTTGATCCGGAGACTCGAAAAAATATCCCTGCCCACCAGGTGTCCGAGAACACATTGCTAAAAATCCGCTATGGAGTGATGATCTCCATGGGTATGGGAAAAATGGTGCCTGTCGAAGAGCCCGCGCCTGTTGAGGCTGCAGCGGCCAACGTCGAAGAGGTCTTGGCCCAGCCCGCTTGAATGTCAAAGGTATTGACATAGCCTCAGCGTTTTCCGTATTCTTTGTCTGTAGCCGCAAGGCAAGATTCGTTTTTCGCCGCAAGGCAAGATCAAAAAAGCCACCTTAGGGTGGCTTTTTTGTTTTCTAAATTAATTTAAATCATCTGTGACTGCTTGCTGCAGATGATAGAGATCTCCCTCACGGTTCCCCGCACAGTGGGAATGGTCGTTTTTGTTCAGGGTTCATCTGAGCTTCAGTTGGCTTGGATCGCAGTTCTAGTGTCGCCTGCACGCCAACCGCCGTCGAAAGATGAGGGTCTTGGCTGTACCAACGAACGCAAGCGGAGCGCGCCGGCCCTCCGGGCCAAAGGCTGGAGGATGGACGCCCGAAGGGCCAAAACACTGCACAGCAGTGGTTTGGTTCACGACAGCCGTACCCCAGCGGGGGCAAGCCCAAAACTGCAACGGCGTCATCGCCATCGAGCTGCAGTCATGAAGACACGCGGCATGCCCCGCGTACGCGTCAGCTTTGTTTACCAGCCCAAAATTTTCTCCACCCCTCCGGTGAGGTCAACCCGATCAGTGACCTTGCTCAAGTCTTTGTGATGAAGGGCGTCTTCTGCGGCGTGCAGCTCGTTAACCTTCGTTTTGTCGTGCTTGTTCAGGAGTTGCTCTAGGAAGTACAGGACTTCATAGCCCTCATCCTTGTCCACCTGGCGGCGATCTTGAATTCCTGCGTAAGGTGAATCGCCTTCATCTCGAGTCCAAGTGTAGGTATAGACATCAGTCTGAAGGTTCGAGCGTTTCAGTGTTACAGCCATGTGAACTCCATTTACGCGTACAGCTGTTGGGAATTGAGCGCTCCGTGCGTTCCAAGGCCCCGCCTCTTAGGGCGAGCACGATGGTGCTTGAGCGCGATAATCCTGCCTCAGCTTTGACGCAGTGTCACGGGGTTGGTGGCTTCTTGCTATCGCATTTGTAAGGAAGTGCTGCCAGGATGCAGGTGGGCCATGCTAAGCGCCTACCTGCCTATGAGGGCCTCTGTGATGGAAGAGATAACGCTTAACTACGACCAGAAGATTGCCTCCGACGCCAACACCATTTTTCTCATCGATTGCCTCAGAGAGGATGATAAGCAATCTGCTCGTACTCGCCATGAAGGGATCTGCGACTCATTGATGGCTCTGTCGGCGCAAAACATTATCCATGACACATCGCGCGTGTATCACGTGCAATGCAGGCATCGAGATAATTGGTCTGCCGCCATGAAAAAGATCCGGGACTCTTGCAAGGTGGGGCTGCTTCCGCTGGTTTTCATCGATGGCCATGGAGATGCCGAGAAAGGCTTGGCCATGCCCAGTGGCGGCTTCATTTGCTGGCAACAGTATGGTCAGGATCTGCGGGCGATTATGGACGCAGCCCGTGGCGAGTTAACGGTGGTTGCAGGATTCTGCCACTCATTTTCGTTCATCGCGACGGCAGCAAATGAGGATGGGAAACTACCCTTCGGGTTCTACTTTGGTTACAAGGGCGAGGTGCTCACTTCGGTAGTCGAGGATGAAACACAGATCATCTACGAATCGCTGATTAACGATGGAGGCCAAGTTCTAAACTCCCGCTCTCTGGAGATTTCAAGTTTCAACGAATACGACCATGCAGAAAAAATCGTCGGGCAGGTGGCCTTCATGCGGCTTAGACCTGAAGCGCTGGTAGCTGAGCAGCCTCAATTATCTAAAGCGAATTTGCGCAAGGTGCTTGAGAAGTACCTCGCCCAACAGGGCAAGCCATTGGGTGAAATGCGGGAGATAGTGAAGCATGTGCTGAGCAATACTCCCCGGATCGCAGAGAGACTCATCGACACATACATGCACGACACCACACGGCGAAGCCACTTCAAAAAGCAAATTCTCTCGCAAATGGAAGAGGCCGACTGACCACGCTAGGAATTGGCCGCTTATTTTAAGGGCTAGCAAGGTTGCTGGCAGCCTTGAGGTAGGCCGGATTTAGTGGGGGGAGGGCCTAGTTTCAGCCTACCCCTACTGAGCGGTCGGCTACGATTTTACCGGAACATAACGCTCTGAGCTGCCCCTAGCCCAATCATCGCTCCAATGAACCATCTGCGGTTTGCCGTGCTTTTGCCACACTACACCTTCTGAACGTCGCCGGGATGCATGTTCATTATCACCGCCCGGCCATGCGCTTCGCTCCATCACAAAGATCCATACGCAAGCGAGCCCATCTTCCTCCAGGAATGTCTGGAAAAGCTGCTGGTCGATAAGCGCGTGCGAGCCATCACCTGGGCTTCTACCGCAAACGAAGCGCGTTTCCCCTGCTTGATCCACATAGATGTTTGGATCTTCACGATGGGGCTTTAAGTTAAGCCTCTGCGCAAGCCAGGGTGCCGGTATCAAAGCTTGAGCGCCTTCGGGCATTGAGACATCCAAGTGTGATTCCCAATAGTGCCGGAAGCACGGATAGGCAATCTCTACTTCACCTAAGTCGTGAAATTCGTAGGTTGACCATTGCTCTTGAGCCCATGTCGAGCGCCATGGAGCCTCTCTGAGATAGCCATCGTTGGTGAAATCACGGGAAGTCCATGAGTCCACGTCCAACTTTTGCTTTTTTTGGATGTAATCGAGGAGCTGTTGTTCGTCCTCCTGCCTCACCAACACCGGCAGCAGGAAGCGCCACTGTTGTTGCCTGGAGCCGTGATCCCCGCCTTCCTTCTCTGGATACTTCACCGTCACAGAGCGGTGTTCGTGTAGGACTACCCAAGCTGCACGGTTTGAATCAGTACGGGTTACCAGGTTTTCTATGCCGTCGGAGGGTTCCTCCTCGAATGGCCATTTCCCCACGTCGTTTTCGACAGTCTCCCGTATGGATATCCGAAACTCATCGATCACCGGATGGCGTACATCAGGCCGGCTGTGCTCGTCAGTGAGCAGGATGGTTGGATCTATGTCGCGATGAGTGCCGATGTCTAGAGGGCTGGCATAACGACGTGCCCCCTGTTCACTCGTCTCAGATAACCACTTGTTGTCGGCAAGGCTACAGAGAAGCTCATCGAGGGCAAGCCACTGGTATTTTTTCCCGATTCGCTCGATCAATGGTCGATTGCGACTGTAGTCAGACCGACCCGAACGATCATCTGGAAACAGCTTTTTTGTCCAACCCAGCCCATATGCTCGTTTGGCCACCCAACGCTGTGCCGCCTGTATGTCGACGTGAGGTAGCCTTTCAACCCCAGCCGCCGAGGGTTTGAAGCGTTTTTTATACTCCTTTCTATATCTTGCCCGCTCTTCAGGGCTCAAAACATCCAGCAGCAGGTTTTCAGCTCTCGTGAAGTAGGTTGAGCGCTCACTAACATCTTGCTCAGAAAGCTTGAGCCTGAGATCCCTGAAGGCATTAGGCCTGAAATCGTTCATCAATTTGAGGATGTCGATCCGTAGGTCGGAATGATTAATGACCTCATCCTCGAACCGCTCATATACCTGTGTGGCGCTCAGAGGTTCAGGCAAATCCAGTGCTACATTCAAGAATGAGCTGACCCTCGGCTGGATCTCATAACTGGCAAAATCGCCACCCCATCCTGCGCAGGAATCTTGGATCTGCGAGTCTCCAGCCCGCTTCGCCACTTTTTCGAGGGCGTCTTCGGACACTGACAGCCTGATGTTTTTGGACTGATAAGGCGGCATTGCTTTCACTATATCGACCTGTTTGGGCAGGTGATCATTTAGTAGTGCGTGCTCGATAATGCCGAGCGCGCTGTCCCTGAGTAAAATCGAGAGCGGAACGTTCTCTCTGTCGAAGACCTCGTTGTACGCGATCTCCGAATAGGTGCGCAGTCGATGCTGCTCTGGATCTATGCAGCATGCTCCAAAGGCGGCTGTATGTAGGCGCTCGAGGACGTAGAGATCGTCTACCTTACTGAAGTCCCTGCAAAGCATTCCATACAGGCTGGGATTCCAGATCATGAGCGACGTAAGCGCCTTTGTTGCTCGGTCTCGCAGCTCACGGTGGGAGCAAGTAAAAAACCAGGTCAATGTTATTGCGCAGAGGTACTGGACTTCTGGGTCGGTTTGATTGCTTTGCTCGAAGGCACTCCATTCGATCAATCGTCGACCGGTATTCTCCTCATCCATGGGCAGGAAATTCAGCTGAGCAGTCCATGTAGAGTCCCGTTTGGGCATGCTCTGAGCAGCAAGTCGGTTGTGCAGGAATTTCGCATTCCACGGGTGACCTACACTTGCACTCACTTGAAGAATGATATCTAAATGTTCTTCGTTTTCAGATAGAAAGTGCTCAAAGAGTTCAAGTGTACGGTTGCTAAACGATTCATTAGCTCGCCACCGCAAACTTTCTATAAACGCATTGGCGCTAGAATCGTCGTTTGCCCATCGATTTGCGCCGCCAGGCATGACATCGAGAAGCTCCTTTTGGAAACGCTCAGGTAACTGTACGGAAAGTGCTTCCGCCAAACCGGCCCACTTGGGATGAAGCCGCTTTCCACTGTGAATGAACTGGAGTGAGCCGTTTATTAAAGCTTCTGCGGGGTCTTTGACTTCGTCTAGAAGCCCCGAAGCCATCAAATAATCCTGTAGCCTCTGGAAGCTAAAGCGGACAATGTCTTCCGACGATTCGAATGGGTCGATACCTTTGCTTTTTGGATCTGGATCAATCCTGAACAAGCCACTTCGCTGAAGTACCTCAAACCAGGTTGTTCCTGACGGAGGTGGAAAGGCGTGAAACTTATCAGCAACGATGCGTATGGCGTGGGAGTAAGGAACGAAGTCTTGCCGCTGTGCGGCCATCTCCCTAGCAATCGATAAAAGGGCTTGATTGGTTGGTTTGACGAGATCATCGCTGCCGTCTCTACCGGCACCTAAGTGTCGAGCAATACTTCTCAGATAAAAGGAGAAGACCTGCTTAGTACCAGTTAATCCTCTCGGAAACCATTTTTTATTTTCTTTGTTCAGCGCAATACAGGCACTTCTCAAAAATAGCGGATTGACGAATTCCGCAGCTAGCCAGGGAACATTAGGTTGTGAGATTCCTCGTTTACCTAGGTATATGCGAGCAGCGCGGGCCTGTTCTTCAGGGGTCACGAATCCGCGAATTAGAAAAGATGGGACTTTTTCGTCAAGGCTGGAAGGTATGACGTAAGGTGTATATTCACTTCTGCAACTGAACACAGCCAATAGGTTTTTATGCTTCTCGATCCTGGCGATGAACGCTGCAAGCTCCTTACGCCACAGGGTTATGCCAGATCCCTCATTTAGAGCATCAATCAGAATCAAGCCGCGCTTGCCCGTAACGTCTGCAGCAGCACTCAATGCTTGAAGGAAAGCGTCAGGATCTATATCCCCAAGGCCTAAACGGTCAGTGACTTGGCTCCAGATACTTTCGTTAGTCAAATGTTGGCCGAGTATAAGGACAACGACCCTGCCATCCGAGATGGCTTGCTGAGCAATGTTACCAAGTAAGTGAGATTTGCCGGTGCCGGCTTTTCCGTTAAGAAAAAAACTGTGGCTATGCTCTACAGACAAATATCTGTCTTGAAGTGATGACCTCAGTGCGTATGACGCGTCGCTAAGCTCGCTCAACTGATGTTCTAGGGATTCTAGAGACTCACTACGGGGCTTTTTAGCATTGCGTCTCTCTTCCTTGGTTGTCCATGCCGTACGTTGGAGATCATGGACGCTGTCCGAGATTTGTTCGATGCATGCAAGGCATTCCGCCAGTGGCCAAGTAAGCCAAGCGTCAGGTGTGATTTTTACTTTAAGCGCATCAAGCTTTTTCACCTGGGATACAACGCTTTCCATGAGAGCGGTAGTGGAACTGCCCAATTCATTTTCGGTGTTGCTTATTTTTGCTAGAGCGCGGACTTTGTCGATCTTAGCTTGGAGCTCTGAAATGATGTCCTGATCGTGCAAAATCACCTTGAATAGCTTTTCAATCCCAACTTCGACATGATCTTCAGGATGAAACCTTTCATCGAGAGACTTTACAGCCCAGTCGACTTTTTCTGACAACCAAGTTGGTGAGAATTCGATGTCCCCAAACCAGTATCTTCTCAGGCCTTCGGCATTTGATACGGAGAGTCGGTGAGTCAGGTCTGAGGCAGTCCAAGGAACAAACTCCACTGTCTGACCCGATGGAACATAGGATGTCCATTTTTCCTTATGGGCTTCCCAATGTTCCCAACCTCTTCTGCCGCCCCCTTGCTTACCGCTCCTATCAGTCAGGTCGCAGGCTAACGCCACAACGTATTTGGTTAGCGATGGATGTGACTGAAGGGCGCGTTTGACGGAGTCGTCAATATTGGCCCAATCAATGTCACCTGCTTTTAGATAGTATTTTGCCTGGTAACCGATTTCGCTCCCATCACTGAGCAACCAATAAGCTTCGATACCGCCATCCCCGCCGGCACCTTCTATTCGCCTAAATTCCGCGTCAGCGGCTGGTGCCTCTCGTCGTGCAAGCTGGCAAACGAGTTCTTCAAAGGCAAGCCGCTGTCCTGAATCCATGCCTCTGATGCGTCTGTAGTCCATGGAGTGTCCGTTGCAAAATCAGGTTGTCGTAATGGCAGATCGCCTGCGCCGAGTGTATACGTTACAGGCGGCTCGGCGTGACTTGACCATCGACGAGGAGACGTTCCCAGCTGGGAGGTTGGTCGAGCTGAGGTCTTCAGATACCGGCAGCAGGGACGTGGGCAGAGCGACACGTTTTCCTAGACATTCACCGTGGGTAGGGCCTGCACAAGAATGTGCAATCAATGAGCGCAAGTGCTTGTTATCTATAGCGTAATGTGCAATTATAATCATGCACTTCGAGATGATCTGGGTATTGCCTACGATTCTCATCGTAGTGTGCATAAAATGGGTAGCACGAAATTCCTGGGCACGCCGTTCAACCTCACCGAGGGCGCCGCGCTGCTGAGCCTGATCGGCCGCCTGACCGGCTACACACCGCGCTGGTTCACCTATTTCATCGGTGATGCCCACGTCTACGAAAACCACCTGGACATGCTCAACGAACAGCTCAAGCGCGAGCCGTTCCCGATGCCCAAACTGGTGATTTCCGAGCGTGTGCCGGAGTTCGCCAAGACCGGCGTCTACCAGCCGGAGTGGCTGCAACTGATCGAACCGAGCGACTTTTCCCTGGAAGGCTACGAGCACCACGCGCCAATGACCGCGCCGATGGCCGTTTAAGCCCCCACCTGCTGTGCCAGGGGCCGCGTGGCTGATGCCGCGCGGCCCTTGTCGATTGACCCTGTAGCCTTTATCGACCTGTGCCCGGAGCTGTTCCGGGCATGACTGTGCCTGGCGGCCAGCTACGCTCTGAGGAGTGGCCCTGCCAGACACCGGGCGTCGCCCTTGTGAACTTCAACGTGAGCCGCGAATGGAAGAACTCAATCACAGCCTGTTCCTGGCCATCAACGCCAGTGCCGGTGCGTCAATGCCGATGCGTACACTGGCGGTTTTCTTCGCGCAATGGCTGGTGCTCAGCGTGCCGTTACTGCTGGCGGTGCTCTGGGTTTTCGGTGAGCGCCGCCAGTGCATGATCGTGCTGCTGGCGACCCTCGGCATCGTGCTGGCCCTGGCCAGCAATTGGCTGATCCGTGAGCTGTGGTTCCATCCGCGGCCCTTCATGATCGACCTGGGGCAGAACTTCCTCGCCCATGCGCCCGGCGCGTCCTTCCCCAGCGATCACGCCAGCGGCATGTTCGCCATGGCGTTCGCGCTGATCCTCGCGCGCCTGCGCAAGGCCGGGCTGGTGATGCTGGGCCTGGCGCTGCTGGTGGGCTGGGCCCGGGTCTACCTCGGGGTGCATTTCCCCTTCGATATTCTCGGTGGCTGCCTGGTGGGGCTGCTCAGCGCCTGGCTGGTGCGCCAGGGCCTGGCCTGGCGGCAGTTTGACCAGCGGCTGCTGGCGCTGCTCGAGGGGACTTATCTGCGGCTGATCGGCAGCGCGCGGCGCGGCGCCTGAGGCCGCGCCCGGGGCTCAGTGCCCGTGGCTGCGGCCGACGTGCGAGGGTTCGGCTTCGTTGGGGGCCACCGAACCGCTGACTTCCAGGCGCTGGAGGATGCCGCAGTGATCCTGGTCCGGCCCTTCGCTGCAGCGCTGACGCAGGTCCAGCAGTTGCTCCTGGAGCACCAGGAGCCCGTCGATGCGCGCCTTGACGTGATGGATATGCTCGTCGATCAGGGCGTTGACGCTGGCGCACTGGCCTTCCGGGCTGTCCCGCAGGTTGAGCAGGCTGCGGATTTCCTCAAGGGTCATGTCCAGGCTGCGGCAATTGCGGATAAAGGTCAGGCGCTCGGTGTGGGCCTGGGTGTAGAGGCGGTAGTTGCCTTCGCTGCGGGCCGGTTCCGGCAGCAGTCCTTCGCGCTCGTAGTAGCGGATGGTCTCGACCTGACAGTCGGTGAGTTTCGCCAGTTCGCCAATCTTCATTGCCGTCGTCTCCGAATGGGTGCTTGACCCTATAGTGGCTACAGGGTGTTCACTTGGCAACAAGCACCTTTATACGGACGCGACCCCGATGAGCGACTCCATTCACAACCCGCGCAAGCCCGACGCCCAGCACGCCCATGCTGATCACGATCACGATCACGATCACGATCACGGCCATGCCCACCCACCGGCGGGCAAGCTGCAGCCGGTCAAGGCTCACGACCACGCCGCCCATGGCGCTTCCTGCTGCGGTGCCGCCGGTCCGGCGCCGTCCAGGGTCACCTTGAGCGAAACCCCGAGCGCCGGCGCGCGCCTGAGCAGCTTTCGCATCGAGGCCATGGACTGCCCCACCGAACAGACCCTGATCCAGAACAAGCTGGGCAAGCTGGCGGGGGTCCAGGCCCTGGAATTCAACCTGATGAACCGCGTGCTGGGGGTGACCCACGACCTGCCGAGCACCGCGCCGATCATCGACGCGGTCAAATCCCTGGGCATGCACGCCGAGCCGCTGCAGCAGGAGGGCGCCGAAGTCGCGCCTGCCGCCGCGCCGGTGAAGAAAGCCTGGTGGCCCCTGGCGCTGTCGGGTATCGGCGCGCTGGCCGCCGAAGTCATTCACTTCACCAGTGCCGCGCCCGATTGGGTGATCGCGCTGGTGGCCCTGGTGTCGATCCTCAGCGGCGGCCTGGGCACCTACAAGAAGGGCTGGATTGCCCTGAAGAACCGCAACCTCAACATCAATGCCCTGATGAGCATCGCCGTGACCGGCGCGGTGCTGATCGGCCAGTGGCCGGAAGCGGCGATGGTGATGTTCCTGTTCACCGTGGCCGAGCTGATCGAGGCCCGCTCCCTGGACCGGGCGCGCAACGCCATCAGCGGCCTGATGCAGATGACCCCGGAAAAGGTCACGGTGCAGCAGGCCGATGGCACTTGGCGCGAAGTGGAAGCGAAAAGCGTCGAGCTGGGCGCCTTGGTGCGGGTTCGTCCCGGCGAGCGCGTCGGTCTGGACGGCGAGGTGGTGTCCGGCAGCTCCACCATCGATCAGGCGCCGATCACCGGTGAAAGCCTGCCGGTGGAAAAGACCGTGGGCGACAAGGTGTTCGCCGGCACCATCAACCAGGCCGGCTCCCTGGAATACCGGGTGAGCGCCGCCGCCAACAACTCGACCCTGGCGCGGATCATCCACGCCGTGGAGCAGGCCCAGGGCGCACGGGCGCCGACCCAGCGCTTCGTCGATACCTTCTCGAAAATCTACACCCCGGCGGTATTCGCCTTCGCCCTGGCGATGGCGCTGATCCCGCCGCTGTTCATGGCCGGCGCCTGGTTCGACTGGATCTACCGCGCCCTGGTGCTGCTGGTGGTGGCCTGCCCGTGCGCCCTGGTGATCTCCACCCCGGTGAGCATTGTCAGCGGCCTGGCAGCGGCGGCGCGCAAAGGCATCCTGGTCAAGGGCGGGGTCTACCTGGAAGGTGGCTACAAGCTCGATTACCTGGCCTTGGACAAGACCGGCACCATCACCCACGGCAAGCCGGTGCAGACCGACTTCCTGGCCCTGGACCCACTGGCGCAGGACACGGCTCCGGCCCTGGCCGCGAGCCTGGCGGGGCGTTCCGACCACCCGGTGTCCCTGGCCATTGCCCGCGCGGCTGTGGATAAACAGCTGGCCATGCACCCTGTGGATAACTTCGCAGCCCTGGCCGGGCGCGGAGTGCGCGGGGAAATCAACGGCCAGCTCTATCACCTGGGCAACCACCGCCTGGCGGAAGAGCTGGGCCTGTGCTCCCCGGCCCTGGAAGAAAAACTCTTTGCCCTGGAGCAGCAGGGCAAGACCGTGGTCCTGTTGCTGGACAGCAACGGCCCGCTGGCGCTGTTCGCCGTGGCCGATACGGTCAAGGAATCCAGCCGCGAAGCCATCCGGCAATTGCATGAGCTGGGGATCAAGACCCTGATGCTCACCGGCGACAACCCGCACACTGCCCAGGCCATCGCCGCTCAGGTAGGCATCGACCAGGCCCGGGGCGACCTGCTGCCCAGCGACAAGCTGCAAGCCATCGAAGACCTGTACGCTCAGGGCCACCGGGTCGGCATGGTCGGCGACGGCATCAACGACGCCCCGGCCCTGGCCCGGGCCGAGATCGGTTTCGCCATGGCCGCGGCCGGCACCGACACCGCCATCGAAACCGCGGATGTCGCCCTGATGGACGATGATCTGCGCAAGATCCCGGCGTTTATCCGCCTGTCGCGCCAGACCTCGGTGGTGCTCAAGCAAAATATCGCCCTGGCCCTGGTCATCAAGGCGATCTTTCTTGGGGTAACCTTTGCCGGGCTCGCCACCATGTGGATGGCGGTGTTCGCCGACATGGGCGTGAGCCTGTTGGTGGTGTTCAACGGCCTGCGCCTGCTGCGCAAATAGGACACGGTAGCGGCAAGCGGCAAGCGGCAAGCAACAAGCTACTGAGGAGAGAACCAGAGTGATGAACTCACGCGCACCGGCTTCAGCTTGCGGCTTGCCGCTGCAAGCTTGCAGCTGCGACAAGCCGCCATGCTGAGCGCGGAGCTGAAGGCCTTTTACATGGTCGCCCGCCTGGGCAGCATCACCCTGGCGGCGAAGAAGCTCGGCCTCAGTCAACCGACGGTGACCACGCAGATCCGCAACCTGGAAAGCCAGTATTCGGTGGAGTTGTTCTACCGCGGCGGTCGGCGCCTGAGCCTCAGCGACGAGGGCGCGCGGCTGCTGCCGATGGTCAAGGACCTGTTGCAGAAAGAAGCCGATATCGAGTTCTTCCTGCGTAACAGCGGTCAGGTACAGGGCACCTTGCGCATCGCCGCCACGGCGCCGTACTACATCCTCGATCTGGTGAAGACCTTCCGCGAGCGCCTGCCCCAGGTGGAGGTGTCGGTGGAAATCGGCAATTCCCAGCAAGTCCTGGAGGCGCTGGAGGACTATCGGGTGGATGTCGCCGCTTCCTCGCAATTGCTGGACGATTCACGCTTGGTCCGCCGGGTGCTGGGCAGCGACCCGCTGGTGCTGGCGGTGCACCGCAACCACCCCCTGGCGGCGCTGGAGCACGTGCCCCTCAACGCCCTGGCCGGGCATACCCTGCTGATGCGCGAGCCGGGCTCCACCACCCGCAGCCTTACCGAAACCTTGCTCAAGGACGCCAACGTCAGCTTTGGCCCGCTGCTGGAAATCGGCAGCCGCGAATCGATCCGTGAGGCGGTACTGCGCAACATCGGCATCAGCATCATCGCCCGCCAGGAAGTGCCCCACGACCCGCAGTTGCGAGTGCTGAGCATTGAAAACGCGCCGCAGATCGTCGAGTACCTGTACTGCCTCAAGGAGCGCAAGAACGCGCGCTTGCCAGCGGCTTTTCTCGGGTTGGCGCAGGAAATGGCTCCCGCCTGAAGGATCTGCATCGGCCATGCCGAGGGCTTCGCGAGCAAGCTCGCTCCTACATTGAAATGCATTCCCCCCTGTGGGAGCGAGCTTGCTCGCGAAGGCGTCCGATCAGCCAGCACATCACTGGCAGGTTGAACCAAAATCCCCGAATACCACTATCGGTCGTTTTTGCCTTACTGCCATATGACCGACTCATTACAACTCTAGGATTGGCCTCATCTGCTTGATGAGGCCTGTCCATGAACCCTGCAATCGCAACTGCCCTGAGCAACCCTGGCGCACCGATGAAAGTGCGCGGCGTGCGCAAGCGCTTCGGCGCTTTCACGGCGCTGGATAACGTCTCCCTGGACGTCGCCGCCGGCGAGCTGGTGTGCCTGCTGGGGCCGTCCGGTTGTGGCAAGACCACCTTGCTGCGCTGCATCGCCGGCCTTGAGCGCCAGGACCAGGGCGAGTTGTACCTGGGGGATCGGGATGTGTCGCTGCTGGCGCCGCAAGCCCGGGACTACGGGATCCTGTTCCAGTCCTATGCGCTGTTTCCCAACCTCACGGTGGAAGCCAACATCGCCTACGGCCTGGCCGGCAGCGGGCGCGAGGAAGCGCGGCAGCGCGTGGCGCAGATGCTGGAATTGGTGGGCCTGAGCGGCAGCGAGAAGAAATACCCCGGCCAGCTGTCCGGCGGCCAGCAGCAGCGCGTGGCCCTGGCCCGCGCCCTGGCGCCGGCGCCGTCGCTGCTGCTGTTGGACGAGCCGATGTCGGCCCTGGATGCCCGGGTCCGCGAGCACCTGTGCACCGAGCTGCGCCAACTGCAGCGGCGCCTGGGGATCACCACCCTGATGGTCACCCACAACCAGGACGAAGCCATGTTGATGGCCGACCGCATCGCCGTGATGAACAACGGCAAGGTCGAGCAGTACGCCACGCCCCAGGAAATCTACGATCGCCCCGCCACGCCCTTCGTCGCCGAGTTCGTCGGCCAGGGCAACTGGCTGCCCTTCAGCCGTAACAGCGACAGTCATGCCCAGGTTGGCGGGATGAAGGTGCGCCTGGCCGACGGCTCGGCCAAGACCGCTTCGGGCCGGCTGTTCTGCCGCCCGGAAGCGATCAGCGTGAACCCGCCGGTGCATGAGGAAAACCTGTTCCCGGCCAAGGTCCGCGAGATCACCTTCCTCGGCAACCGCTGCCGCATGAGCTTCGAGCTCAACGAGCTGCCGGGGCATGCGCTGCTGGCGGAACTGGCCCCGGACGCCATGCCGCGCCTGGGCGCCCAGGACATCTGGGTCGCCTTGCCGCCGCGCAGCCTCCAGGTGTTTGCCTAAGATGAGCGTGCCAATGTCCCTGCCGCTACCTGCCAAGCGGGCGCGCCAGGCTTCGCGTGCCGAGATCGGCGACCGTATTTTTGTCGTCGGTGGCAAGCTTCTGCTTCTGCTCCTGCTGGGTGTCGCGGTGCTGTTGCCCCTGCTGGCGATCTTCTGGCGCGGTTTCAGCGCCGAGGCCGGGCAGGGCGGTGGTTGGCTGGCAGCCCGCGAGCTGGTGAGCAGCGCCAACTTCCACTGGCTGCTGGGCAACAGCCTGAAAGTCTCCCTCAGCGTCGCCGCCATCGTGGTGCCCCTGGCTTACCTGTTCGCCTACGCCCTGCAACGCACGCTGATTCCCGGCAAGGGCCTGTGGCGTGGCCTGTCGCTGTTGCCGCTGATGGCGCCATCGATGCTCCCGGGGATTGCCCTGGTCTATCTGTTCGGCAATCAGGGGATGCTGCGTGGCCTGTTCGCCGAGAACATCTACGGCTTCTGGGGCATCGTCCTCGGCGAAGTCATCTACACCTTTCCCCATGCCCTGATGATCCTGCTCTCGGCCCTGTCCCTGGCCGATGCGCGGCTGTTCGACGCCGCATCGAGCATGGGCGCCAGCCCGGCCAGGGCCTTTCGCAGCATCACCTGGCCAGCCACCCGGCAGGCGGTGTTCGCCGCGTTCTGCCTGGTGTTCACCCTGACCATCACCGACTTCGGCGTGCCGGTGGTGGTGGGCGGCGACTATCAGGTGCTGGCCCTGGAAGCCTACAAGGCGGTGGTGGGCCAGCAGCAGTTCGGCCGTGGCGCGTTGATCGGCATGGTGTTGCTGTTGCCGGCATTGTTCAGCTTCGGCGTCGATGCCTGGCTGCGCCGCCGTCACGGCGATGCCATGAGCGGTCGCGCCCAGGTGTTCAAGCCGGCGCCATCGCGGCTGCGGGACGCCTGCTACCTGAGCATCGTGCTGCTGATCTGCGCCGCGCTGCTGCTGGTGTTCGGCATGGCGGTGTATTCCTCCCTGGTGAAGTTCTGGCCCTACAACCTGTCGCTGTCGCTGAACCACTACCAGTTCGACGACACCGCCGGCGGTGGCTGGCTGGCCTACCGCAACAGCCTGAGCATGGCTTTGTGCACGGCGCTGATCGGCAGCCTGCTGATTTTCACCGGCGCCTATCTGATGGAGAAAACCCGCGGCCAGCGCGGCCTGAACCTGGCGCTGCGCCTGCTCAGCTTCGTGCCGATGGCGGTGCCCGGCTTGGTGCTGGGCCTGGGCTACGTGTTCTTCTTCAACCTCAACGGCAACCCGCTGCACGTGTTCTACGGCAGCATGACCCTGCTGGTGGTGTGCACCATCGCCCACTACCTGACCACCGCGCAGATGACCGCCACCACCGCCCTGCGCCAGCTGGATGCCGAGTTCGAGGCCGCCGCGCTGTCGCTCAAGGCGCCGCTGTACCGGCATTACCTGCGGGTCACCGTGCCGATCTGCCTGCCGGCGCTGCTGGACATCGTGCGCTACCTGTTCGTCTCGGCCATGACCACGGTGTCGGCGGCGATCTTCCTCTACAGCCCCGACACCATCCTCGCCGCCGTCGCCGTGCTGAACATGGACGACGCCGGCAACGTCGGCGGCGCCGCGGCGATGTCGACCCTGATCCTGTTCACCTCCGCCGGCGTCTCGCTGCTGCTGGCCTGGGCGTCGCGCGGGCTGTTGCGCCGCTCCCAGGCCTGGCGGCAAACCGCGCCGGGTCATTGATTTCTTGCTCACCCACCCCCTGATCTGCACTCACTAAGGAACCGCACCATGTTCAAGCCCCTGGCTCTTGTCGCTGCCGTCCTCTCTGCTGTCAGCCTGAACGCCTTTGCTGCGAAAACCGAGCTGACGGTCTACACCGCCCTCGAAGCCGAGCAGCTGAAGTCCTACAAGCAAGCCTTCGAAAAGGCCAACCCGGACGTGGAGATCAAGTGGGTGCGTGACTCCACCGGGATCATCACCGCCAAGCTGCTGGCGGAAAAAGCCCGCCCGCAGGCCGATGCGGTCTGGGGCCTGGCGGCGTCCAGCCTGGCGATCCTCGACCAGCAAGGCATGTTGCAAAGTTATGCGCCCAAGGACCTGGGCCAGATCGGCCCGAACTACCGCGACGCCGCCAACCCACCGGCCTGGGTCGGCATGGACGTCTGGGCCGCGACCATCTGTTTCAACACCGTGGAGGCCGAAAAGCAGGGCCTGAGCAAGCCGGTGAGCTGGCAGGACCTGACCAAGCCCGAGTACAAGGGCAAGATCGTCATGCCCAACCCGGCGTCCTCGGGCACCGGCTTCCTGGATGTCAGCGCCTGGCTGCAGACCTTCGGCGAGAAGCAGGGCTGGCAGTACATGGATGACCTGCACCAGAACATCGGCCAGTACGTCCACTCCGGTTCCAAGCCGTGCAAGCTGGCCGCCGCCGGTGAATTCCCGATCGGCATCTCCTTCGAATACCCGGCCGTGCAGCTCAAGCGCCAGGGCGCGCCGCTGGACATCATCCTGCCCAAGGAAGGCCTGGGCTGGGAAATCGAAGCCACGGCAGTGATCAAGGGCACCCCGCATGAAGAGGCCGCGAAGAAGCTCGCCGACTTCTCCGCCAGTCCGGCGGCCATGGAGCTGTACAAGGAAAACTTCGCCGTGCTGGCCCAGCCGGGCATCGCCAAGCCGCAGACCGAACTGCCGGCCGACTACGAGCAGCGCCTGATCAAGAACGACTTTGCCTGGGCCTCGAAGAACCGCGACCAGATCCTCGCCGAATGGCGCAAGCGCTATGACGGCAAGTCGGAAAAGGTTGCCGCGCAGTAACGCCAGGGGCTGCTGTGGCGAGGGAGCTTGCTCCCGCTGGGCGGCGCAGCGGCCCTGAATCCCGACCGGGCGGTGCACCTGCCTGGGAGTACTGCGCACTCCTGCGGGAGCAAGCCCCTCGCCAAAAACAACGAGACATGAACATGACCCATCACAGCGATCTGCTGATCGTCGGCGCCGGCATCCTCGGCCTGTCCCACGCCTACGCGGCCGCCAAGCGCGGTTTGCGGGTACAGGTATTCGAGCGCAGCGCCACGCCCCTGGGCGCCTCGGTGCGCAACTTCGGCCAGGCCCTGGTCACCGGCCAGCCGCCGGGCATCATGCTGGAACTGGCCCGCGCCAGCCGCGATATCTGGGCCGACTGGCAACAGCTGGCCGGCCTGCCACTCAAGCGCAACGGCTCCTACCTGTTCGCCCGCAACGAAGCCGAAGAACAACTGCTGGAAGCCTTCTGCGCCGGTCGCGCGCGGGAGCACGGCTATCGTGTCGAACTGCTGCGGGGCGCGGCCCTGAATGACCTGTACGGCGGCCAGTTCCGCCATCACCGCGCGGCCTTGCACGGCCTGGATGACCAGCAACTGTATTCCCGCGAGGCGCTGCCGCTGCTGATCGACTACCTGCGTCGCGACCTGGGCGTGCAGTTCCACTTCTCGACCCTGGTGCGCGATATCCAGCCGGGGCAACTGCACAGCACCGCCGGCAGCTTTCATGCGCCGCGGATCGTGCTGTGTTCGGGCCACGACTATCAGACCCTGCTGGCCGAGCAGATCGCCGTCCTGCAGCCGCAGATCTGCCGCCTGCAGATGCTTCGCGCCCGGCCCCAGGTCAACCTCAACCTGCAACATGCCTTGCTCACCGGGCTCAGCTGCGTGCACTACGGCGCCTTCGCCGACCTGCCGCAAGCGGCGGCAGTGCAGGCGCAGATCCTGCGCGAGGTGCCCCATCTGCACGAGCACGGCATTCACCTGCTGATCAGCCCGACCCCCTACGGCGAGCTGATCATCGGCGATTCCCATGACTACGGCAGCGATCCGTCGCCGTTCAACGCCGAACAGGTGGACAACTGGCTGATCGAACTGGCCGAACAGACCCTGGGCTGCAAGGTCCAGGTGGTGGAGCGCTGGCAGGGCGTGTATGGGGCGCGTGGGCCCGGGCCGTTCTCCTTCCTGGAGGCGGCGCCCGGGGTTTATGCGGCGCTGATGCATACCGGCGTGGGCATGAGCGTCGGTCCGGCCATGGCCGAGGGCAATATCGCCCGGCTGCTGGGGGAGGCGTGATGCGTCGGCAGCAGGTGATTGACGAGGTTTTCGGCCTGTACGAGCGCTTCGGCGATTGTGACTACATTGGCGAGCCGGTGTCGCAGATCGAGCACATGTCCCAGGCCGCGCAACTGGCCCTGGCGGAAGGTCATGACGATGAAGTGGTGCTGGCGGCGTTCTTCCACGATATCGGGCATATCTGCCAGCAGGATGCCGAGAACATGGGCGGTTTCGGCGTGGTCAGCCATGAGCGCCTGGGGGCGGATTATCTGCGCCGGGCGGGGTTCAGCGAGCGTCTAGCGCGGCTGGTGGAGTACCACGTCCAGGCCAAGCGCTACCTGACCTTCAAGGAGCCCGGTTATTACCAGCGGCTGAGCGAAGCCAGCCGGCGCACCCTGGAATACCAGGGCGGGGCGATGAACGCGGCAGAGGCGGCAGCCTTCGAACTCGACCCGTTGTGCGCGCTGAGTTTGCGCCTGCGCCACTGGGACGAACAGGCCAAGGAAATGTGGGTGCCGGTAATGGATTTGCAGGTGCTCAAGGACAAGGCGCTGGCGCTGCTTTAGCGGGTACAGGCTTGGTTTTTGTAGCCGCTGCCGCAGGCTGCGAACGGCTCCGCAGGAGGCGCCGCTTTTGGGCTTGTTGAAGGTCCTGCGGCCCTTTGCGCAGCCTCGCGGGCTCGGCAGCGGCTACAGCAGATGTTGCGCCAGCGCCTCGATCTGCTCCTGGCGCTCGGCCTGGCTCAGGCGTTTCTGCGGGTTGAGCGACGACCACTGCGGATGCGCCCGGGCCTTCCTCAAGGCTTCCGGCAACTTGCCCTCGCGCCAGCTTTTGTCTTCCGGCATCGCCAGGCGGATGCTGTCCAGCGCCGCGTGCCCGCGCCGGTTCAGCGCCTGCACCAACTGCCGCTGACGCAGGGCCAGCAGGCGCAGCACGCTGTCGTCCACGGTCAGCTCGCGCTGGCCCTTGAGCTTGCCCAGCAAGCGGCTGCCGTAGCTGCGGGCGGTTTGCAGGGCGCCACCGGCAATCGCCCCGGCCAGGGCCGCGGCGCCCAGGGTCAGGCCGCCCACCAGCAGGTCCACCCCGGCGCCGGCCGCCGCGCCCGCGGCGATGCCGCCGCCGACGCGCACTCCCAGTTGCTTGAGGGTTTCCGGGTTGAACAGGTCGTCGCCCCAGCGCCCATCCAGCAGCGGCAGGTCGCTGGCGGCCGCGTCCTCGGGGCGGAAGGCGTAGAGCTTGAGCAGGGCCTCGACGCAGCGCTGCTCGCGCTGGCGGATCGTCTGGCGCAGTTCGCCAATCGCCTGCTGCTCCAGCTCGGTATTGCTGGCCACGCCGCGGCGGCAGGCGGCGCAATCCACCAGCAACTCGGCAATCAGCCGTGCCGCGCTGTGCTGGCGCGCCCGGCGCTGGGCCTCCTGGTCGTCGACCAGCCGTTGCAGGGCCGGGCGCGCGTGCTCCAGCAGCAGAGCCAGGCTTTCATACAGCCGCCGTTCGCCGTCCTCCGGTGGCGCCACGCTGTCGAAGCGCACCAGGGCGTGCAACCCCAGGCGCGCCAGGGCTTCGCGCCAGTCGCCTTCGCGCTGGTCGGCGCTGCTGACAAAATTCAGCACCGGCAGCAGCGGCTTGCCGCACCCCGTGAGCACTTCAAGCTCATCGCGGTACTTGGCCAGCACCGGCTCGCGGGCGTCGATCACATACAGGCCGGCATCCGAAGCCAGCAGCTGGCGCAGGACCTTGGCTTCCTGTTCGAAGCGTTGCCGAGCCTCGCTGCCATCGAGAAAACGTGCCAGCCGCGCCGGGCCGTCCAGGCGTTCGCCGGGGCGTTCCAGGCGCTCCAGGTAGTCCAGCAGGGCGATGGCGTCTTCCAGGCCGGGGGTGTCGTAGAGCTCCAGCAGGGGTTGGCCATCCACCGAGAGGCGGGCGCCTTCCACGTGCCGGGTGGTGCTGGGGCGATGGGAGACTTCGCCAAAGCCCACGTCCCGGGTCAGGGTGCGTAGCAGCGAGGTCTTGCCGACGTTGGTGTGGCCGACCACCGCCAGTTTCAGCGGCTTTTGCCGAGCATCAGTCATGACCGTTCTCCAGCCAGTCGAGGGGCGCGCAATCGGCGAAGGGCAGTTCCAGTTGTTGCAGGGCGCTGTGCCAGTCGCCCAGGCGGTCGGCATCCAGGGCCTGGCCGGGCGGGGCTTGCAGCAGCCAGACCCGGGTGGCGCTGGCGTTGCGCGCCAGTTCGGCGATCAGCCCGAGGCTGCCGCGGTCCGGCGAGCGCCGCGGGTCGCAGGCGATCACCAGGCGCGCCGGGGGGAAGCGGCTCATCTGCTCCAGCAGGCGGTTGCGCGACTCGCGGCTGTCGAGGATGCCGGCATTCTTGATGCTGTCCGGCAGTTGCGGCGGCCAGGGGCGCTGCTCGTCCAGTTCGATGGCCACCAGCAAGGCGCCGCTGCTGTCCTCGGCGCTGACGCCGCCTTCGACCCGGTGCAACTGCTCGGGGGCCGCGTCATTGACTCCCAGGCGTTCGCTGCTGGGCATCAGGCGTTCACGCAGCTGGGCGTAGCCCGGCAGGTTGAGGTCCAGTTGCAGGCGCGCCTTGCCGTGCCGCCAGCGCCAACGGCAGAACAGCATCAGCAGCAGGCGCGGCAGCACGCCGTAGATCACCACCAGCACCACCAGCCAGATGGCCCAGGACTGGCGGATCAGTTCGGTGTTGTAGACGTCCCGGGTGCTGGCCTGGATGGTCGCCACGCTCGGCGCGCCGAAGCCCAGGCTGCGGGGCAGGGCGCTGAGGGCGTTGGTAATGGCCACGAAGGCATCGCTGCCCAGCAGGGTGCTTTCCCAGACAAAGCTGTAGCGGTGGGTGGTCAGCAGCACCAGCAGCATGACCACGGCGCTGGACAGGATCAGGCACCACAGGCCGTTGATCAGGCTGCCCAGGGCCCAACGGTTGAGCTTGCGCCGTTGCAGCAACAGCAGCAGCGCCGGCGGCAACTGCGCGGCCTTGGCATCGCGGGAGAATTTTTCGCTGAGCCACAGCCACAGGCGGCCCAGGCCCGCCCCGTGTTCACCGGCAAACAGCAGGCCGGCCAGCCAGCTCAGCAGCAGGATCAGGTTCAGGCCCAGCAGGCTGCCCAGGGCCCAGAACACATTGACCGGTTGCTGGGTGTTGCCCAGGGCGCTGAAGGCCAGGCCGGCGCCGCTGAGGACCGCCATGAGCGAGAGCAGCAACAACGCCAGGCGCGCGCCCTGGTGCCAGTGCAGCAGGGCATCGTGCAAGCCGTCGCGCTGGGCCAGCCACAGGGCGCGGTTCTGGATCCGGGTCACCAGGTCGCCGCCCTGGTTGCGGGCCAGGCGATTGGCTTCCTGATCCTCCAGCGGGCCGGCGTGCTCCTCGCGCAGGCGCACGGTTTCGGTCAGCCACAGGCGTTGCAGGGGAGTCAGTGCAGTCACGCGTCATTCCATCGCTCAAAAGTGCGCTGAGCATAACTGCTGCAGCGGCGGTCGGGTGAAGTTGCCAGGCCTGGGGCCTCTGGTATCCTCGCCAGCATGAAAAAATCTCTCCCTCTCAGCCTGATCGCGGCCCTCGCACAAAACCGCGTGATCGGCGTCGACAACAGCATGCCCTGGCATTTGCCGGGGGATTTCAAATTCTTCAAGGCCACCACCCTGGGCAAGCCGATCATCATGGGGCGCAAGACCTGGGATTCCCTGGGCCGGCCCTTGCCGGGGCGCTTGAACATCGTGGTCAGTCGTCAGACCGGCCTGGTGCTCGAAGGTGCCGAGGTCTACCCGTCTTTGCAGGCCGCGGTGGACCGGGCCGAGGAATGGGCCCTGGAGCAGGGCGCCAGCGAGCTGATGCTGATCGGCGGCGCGCAGCTTTATGCCCAAGGGCTGGAGCAGGCCGATCGCCTGTATCTGACGCGGGTGGCCTTGAACCCGGAAGGCGATGCCTGGTTTCCGCAGTTCGATGAACAGCAGTGGAAGCGGGTGTCGGAGGTGCTGAATCCGCCGGAAGGGGACAAACCGGCGTACAGCTTCGAGGTGTGGGAAAGAAGCTGACGGCAGGCAGCTGCAAGCTTCAAGTTTCAAGCTGCAAGCAAGAGCCCGTCGGCTTCTGCTTGCAGCTTGTAGCTGGCGGCTTGTAGCTGCTTTTACGCGTGCTCCAGCTCCGAATGTTCATCGGCGTCCAGCAGCGCCTTGTCGGTCTGCTGCATCACCTGGCTGGTGATGGCGCCGGCGGTCATCGAGCCGCTGACGTTCAGCGCGGTGCGGCCCATGTCGATCAGCGGCTCCACGGAAATCAGCAGCGCCACCAGCGACACCGGCAAGCCCATGGCCGGTAGCACGATCAGCGCGGCGAAGGTCGCGCCGCCACCCACGCCCGCCACACCGGCAGAACTCAAGGTCACGATGGCCACCAGGGTGGCGATCCACAGTGGGTCCAGCGGGTTGATGCCCACGGTGGGGGCGACCATCACCGCCAGCATCGCCGGGTACAGGCCGGCGCAGCCGTTCTGGCCGATGGTGGCGCCGAACGAGGCGGCAAAGCTGGCGATGGACTGGGGAATGCCAAGGCGCCGGGTCTGGGCCTCGATGCTCAGGGGAATGCTCGCGGCGCTGGAGCGGCTGGTGAAGGCGAAGGTCAGCACCGGCCAGACCTTGCGGAAGAAGCGCAGCGGGTTGATCCCGGCCAGGGCCACCAGCAGGCCGTGGACCACGAACATCAGGCCCAGGCCGAGGTAGGACACCACCACGAAACTGCCGAGCTTGATGATGTCCTGCAGGTTGGAGCCGGCCACCACCTTGGTCATCAGCGCCAGCACGCCGTAGGGGGTGAGCTTCATCACCAGGCGCACCAGGCGCATCACCCAGGCTTGCAGGGTGTCGATGGCGTTGAGCACTTTCTGGCCCTTGTCGGCGTCATCCTTGAGCAGTTGCAGGGCCGCGACACCGAGGAAGGCGGCGAAGATCACCACGCTGATGATCGAGGTCGGCTTGGCCCGGGCCAGGTCGGCGAAAGGGTTCTGCGGGATGAACGACAGCAGCAGCTGCGGCACGTTGAGGTCGGCGACCTTGCCCGCGTAATCGCTCTGGATCACTTGCAGGCGGGCCATTTCCTGGGTGCCGGCCACCAGTCCTTCGGCCGTCAGGCCGAACAGGTTGGTCAGGCCGATGCCCACCAGCGCGGCGATAGCGGTGGTGAACAGCAGGGTGCCGATGGTCAGGAAGCTGATCTTGCCCAGGGACGAGGCGTTGTGCAGGCGGGCCACGGCGCTGAGGATCGAGGCGAACACCAGGGGGATCACGATCATTTGCAGCAATTGCACGTAGCCATTGCCCACCAGGTCGAACCAGCCGATGGAGGCCTTGAGCACCGGATGGCCGGCGCCGTAAAGGCTGTGCAGGGCGGTGCCGAACACCACGCCCAGGACCAGGGCCAGCAAGACCTTCTTGGCCAGGCTCCAGGTGGTGTGGCGGGTTTGTGCCAGGCCCAGCAGCAGGGCCAGGAACACCAGCAGGTTGAGGATCAGCGGCAGATTCATTGAGGCTCCGATAAGACGTGTGCCAATCGCGGCTCGGGGCGATTGCGAACCGGCAAGCCTAACAGCTTGAAATCTAATGAATTAATAACGATATCGCATGGCAACTGTCGTTTTTGGAATAAGCCGCTGACGCTCAGGCGCATGTGGCTGGCGCTCTCGGGATGCAAGCGGTCGCGTGGAGACGAGAACTGTCACAGGGATTTGTTAGCGTCGAAGGCTTTCACTCAGGGAGAAAACCGTCGATGAAACTCGCACCGAAATTGCTCGCAGTCGCACTCTGCCTGGGCCTCGCCGGCCAGGCCCTGGCCACCGAGTTGAAGCATTGGCCCGCCGAACAGGCCAAGCAGCTGGACGCGATGATCGCGGCCAACGCCCACAAGGGCAACTTCGCGGTGTTCGACATGGACAACACCAGCTACCGCTATGACCTGGAAGAGTCCCTGCTGCCCTTCATGGAAAACAAGGGCCTGATCACCCGCGACACCCTCGACCCGTCGCTCAAGCTGATCCCGTTCAAGGACACCGCCGAGCACAAGGAAAGCCTGTTCAGCTACTACTACCGCCTGTGTGAAATCGACGACATGGTCTGCTACCCCTGGGTGGCGCAGGTGTTCTCCGGCTTCACCCTCAAGGAACTCAAGGGCTACGTCGACGAGCTGATGGCCTCCGGCAAGCCGGTGCCGAGCACCTATTACGACGGTGACGTGGTCAAGACCATCGAGGTCAACCCGCCCAAGGTCTTCACCGGCCAGGCCGAGCTGTACAACAAGCTGATGGAGAACGGCATCGAGGTCTACGTGATGACCGCCGCCTCCGAAGAGCTGGTGCGCATGGTCGCCGCCGATCCCAAGTACGGCTACAACGTCAAGCCGCAGAACGTGATTGGCGTGACCACCCTGCTCAAGGACCGCAAGACCGGCGCCCTGACCACCGCGCGCAAACAGATCACCGACGGCAAGTACGACGAGCAGGCCAACCTCGGCCTGGAACTGACGCCGTACCTGTGGACCCCGGCCACCTGGATGGCGGGCAAGCACGCGGCGATCCTGACCTACATCGACGAGTGGAAGAAACCGGTGCTGGTGGGTGGCGACACCCCGACCAGCGACGGCTACATGCTGTTTCATGGGGTGGACGTGGCCAAGGGTGGCATCCACCTGTGGATCAACCGCAAGGACAAGTACATGACCCAGCTCAACGGCATGATGGCCAAGCATGCCGCGGCCCAGGCCAAGGAAGGCCTGCCGGTGACGGCGGACAAGAACTGGGTGATCGTCAAGCCTGAAGACATCCAGTAATCCCGCCCGCTACGCCGGCCCTTCGTAGGAGCCGGCTTGCCGGCGAACAGGCCTTTGGGTCTGGCGTCGCTCTTGTGGACGTCTTCGCTGGCAAGCCAGCTCCTACAAGGGGGGGGCTTTCGTTTGTTGCGCAGCCGGCGTCCGCAATAGGCGGAGAATGTTTCAACTTGTGACCGTCAAACCCCCTCTGCCATAATCGCGCCCGTTTCCTGTCCCCCGCCTGCTCTCCCTTGTGCCGGGTTTGTCCCCGATTGCACGTAATGGACTACGTTGTGAGCTATCTCTCGATCGAATTCGGCCTCTGTTTCATCCTGTTCTTCGTTCTGTATTGGGGCCTGGGCTTCAGCCTGCGTTTGCAGAATGCGCTGTTGCTGGCCGCCAGCTACGCGATCCTCGCCAGCTTCAGCCTGAACTTCCTCTATATCCTGCTGGGCTACACGGCCCTGGTGTATCTGCTCGGCCTGTTGAGCCAGCGTTACCCTGGCAGGGGCTGGGTCAATGGCCTGATGCTGTTGCTGGTGCTGGGCGCCTTCTATCTGTTCAAGTACCAGGACTTCTTCACCAGCACGGTGCAGAACGCCTTCGCCCAGTTTGGCGTCGAGGTGTCGCTGCCGCTGCTGGAGGTGCTGCTGCCGGTGGGGCTGTCGTTCTATGCCTTCCACTCGGTCAGCTACCTGGTGTCGATCAACCGCCGTGAGCTGACGCCGGGTTCGCCCTTTGACCTGGCGCTGTACCTGGCCTTCTTCCCCAGCCTGATCGCCGGCCCGGTGAACCGGGCGATCCCGATGCTGGAGCAGATCAACCCGCCGCAGCTGCGCCAGGTGCTGGAGCCGCAACGGGCCCTGGGCCTGATCGCGGTGGCGGTGGTCAAGCTGTTCTTCCTCAGCTCCTGGCTGGCCAACGAGTGGGTCGATCCGGTGTTCGACAGCCCGGTGGCCTTCTCGGCCGAGCAGATCCTGCGGGCGGTCTACGGTTATTCGTTCCTGATCTACTTCAACTTCAGCGGCTACACCGACCTGGTGACCGGCATCGCCCTGTTGCTGGGCTTCCGCCTGCCGCTGAACTTCAACTACCCCTATGCCGCGCGCAATCTCAAGGAGTTCTGGGGACGCTGGCACATCAGCCTGTCGACCTTCATCCGTGACTACGTGTACATCCCCCTGGGGGGCAACCGTGGGCCGGTGTGGCGCGGCAACCTGAACATGCTGCTGGCGATGCTGATTTCCGGCTTGTGGCACGGCGCCAGCGCCAACTTCATCATCTGGGGCGCGCTGCATGGCGTGGGCCTGGCGCTGTACAAGTTCTGCAGCCCGCTGCTGGCCCGGGGGCCGAGCTGGATCGGGTCGGACCTGGCGGCTCGCCTGCTGACCTTTCACTACGTGGCTTTTGCCTGGATCTTCTTCCGCTGCGCCACCTTGTCCGATGCCATGGACATGCTCAGCGGCCTGGGCGGCCTGTCCTTCGCCGGGTTGGCTGGCAGCGCCCTGAGCCTGCTTGGCTGCCTGTTGTTCGTCGCCTTCTACCCACGGATCGTGGCGCTGCTGCAGCGCCTGTTCGCCGCCGCCACCAGCTTGCCGTGGCTGTTCTATCCGGTGCCGTTGGGGCTGTTCATCTGCGTGGTCATCTTCGCCTCACCGTCGGGCGTGCCGGGGTTCATTTATGCCAGCTTCTAACCGTTCGCCCTTGTCGGTCAGCCTCGGCAGCGCCGCCAAGGTGCTCTATGCGCTGGTGGTGACCAGCCTGTTGCTGGTGTGGTTCAACCAGCAGTCGATCCGCCTTTACTGCCAGCAGAAGTACCACGATGACTGCGAGATCCCTGGGCTGTCGCAGAACCCGCAGTGGCGCTATGG
Source organism: Pseudomonas protegens (assembly GCF_013407925.2). Taxonomy (NCBI): domain Bacteria; kingdom Pseudomonadati; phylum Pseudomonadota; class Gammaproteobacteria; order Pseudomonadales; family Pseudomonadaceae; genus Pseudomonas; species Pseudomonas protegens. The sequence goes on from NZ_CP060201.1 coordinate 3,708,975, forward strand.
CGCCCAGCTCAACCAGGCCCTGGAGAATGCCCGGGTGGCGTTTGTCGGCAGCTTTGCCGCCACCGCCGACCTGACGGTGGCCCAGGCCGAAGCGGCGGTGGACGACGAGCCGGAACCCTTGCCGAAGCTGGCCGCCGCGCCGGTGCCGGAGCATCCGCCGCTGAGCGCCGCCCATGCCGCCCCCGCCCATGCCGCTGCGCAGGCCCCGGCCCCGGTTGCCCCGCAGCCGGTGGCCGTGGCTCCGGCGCTCAGCCATGGGCCCAAGGTCCAGCAGGCAGGCATGGCGCCGCTGATGGCCAGTCTGGCCACCGGCGACGAGGTGTTCTTTGTCGGTGACTCGCTGATGCAGGGCGTGGCGCCGCACATGGCCAACACCCTGCGCAAGCGCTACAACGTCAAGAGCCTGAACCTCAGCAAACAGAGCACTGGCCTTGCCTATCCGAGCTTTTTCAACTGGCCCAAGACCGTTGAAAGCACCCTGGCCAGCAACCCGAACATCCGCCTGATGGTGATCTTCCTCGGCCCTAACGACCCGTGGGACATGCCGGTGGCCAAGGGCAAGCCGTTCCTGCGCTTCAAGACCCCGGACTGGGAAGACGCCTATCGCCAGCGCATCGATTCGATCCTCGACACCGCCCAGGCCCACAATGTGCAAGTGATCTGGGTCGGCCCGCCGAACATGGAGAAGCCCAAGCTGTCGACGGCCATGGCTTACCTGAGCGACCTGTACAAGAGCCAGATCGAGCGCTATCAGCAGCATTTCGTCTCGGCCAACGAGATTCTCGGCTACCAGAACGACGAGTTTTCCTATTACCGCACCACCGGCGACGGCAAGAAGGTCAAGACCCGGGTCGATGACGGTATTCATTTCACCACCACTGGGCAGAAGTTGATCGCTGAGCGCGTGATCTCGCTGATCAACTTCCCCAGCCAACAATTGACGGAGCACTGATATGGGGCGACTGCAAGGCATTGCGCTGTTGCTGGGCATCACCTTGCTGAGCAGTTGCAGCCCGACCACCGAGGTCCAGGCCACTCCGGCCTCGGCCCTGGCCCGGTCCGGGAGCGGAACCAAGAAAGTCGTGACCATCGGCACCGACCCGAACCTGGCACTGCTGGCGCGCAAGTTCAGTACCTCCGACCGCACGCCGATCAACATCGTGCAACTGGGTGACTCCCATACCGCCGCCGACCTGTTCAGCGGCGAGATGCGCCGCCTGCTGCAAGCGCAGTACGGCGATGGCGGCATTGGTTTCGTCGCGGCCACACCGGTGCCCGGCACCCGCTATGAACGGGTGATCCTGGGGGCGGCCAAGCGCCAGTGGTCCCTGGTGTCGGCACGCAACCAGCAGAGCAACCAGTTTCCCCTGGGCGGTTACCTGTCGCTGCCGATGACCCCGGGAGCCCGGGTGCATATCGCCGAGCGCCAGCCGAGCAACCAGCAGTACCGGATTTCCGCGCTGTACCAGGCGTCCAGCAACAACACCCTGACCGCCCGGGACAACCTCAACAAAAGCAGCCGCATGCTGGCCGCTACCGGTGGCCAGTGGCGCTTCAGTCCGCCGTTCAACAACCTGACCCTGCCCCTGGACCTGAACGTGGCCAACAACCAGGGCCTGGCCCTGGGCGGCTGGAACATCCTCGGGCAGAAGAGCGCCGGGGTGATCTATTCCGCCCTGGGCATCAATGGCGCGCGTCTGGACGTGCTGGACAAGTGGCAGCCCGGCTGGCTGGAAACCCTCAAGGCCCTGCGCCCGGACATGGTGGTGCTGGCCTACGGCACCAACGAAGCCTTTGATGACGACCTGGACCTGCAGCTGTACCGCAGCCAGTTGCAGGAAAAGGTCAGGCTGTTGCGCAAGAACCTGCCCAAGACCGTGATCCTGCTGGTGGGTCCGCCGGATTCCATCAAGCGCCGCAATGCCGGCAGCTGCGCGGCTTCCCAGCCGCAACCGCTGCGGCAGATCGTGCAGATCCAGAAGGACGTGGCGAAGACCAGCCGCACCCTGTTCTGGGACTGGCAGGCGTTCATGGGCGGCGATTGCTCCATCAGCAAATGGCAGGGCAGCGACCTGGCGCGCAACGATCTGGTGCACCTGACCGCCGACGGCTACCGCAAGAGCGCCGATGGCCTGTACCGCTTCCTGCGCGGGCAGTTGGGCGAACGCATGCCCTGAGCCCCGGCCCCAGCTCCCCGAATGCTGCCGTAGGAGCTGGCTTGCCAGTGAAGGCGTCCGCCAGGGCGATGCAAGGTCAAAAAAATGCCCCGCACTTGGCGGGGCATTTTCATTTACGGGTGACGATCACAGGCCGTCGAGCATGGCCTTGTTGCGCACCGCGCCCTTGTCGGCGCTGGTGGCCAGCAGGGCGTAGGCTTTCAGCGCGGTGGTCACTTTGCGTGGGCGCGCTTCCACTGGCTTCCAGCCTTTCTTGTCCTGTTCGACCCGGCGTGCCGCCAGTTCCTCGTCGCTGACCAACAGGTTGATCGAGCGGTTGGGAATGTCGATCAGTACCTTGTCGCCGTCCTGTACCAGGCCGATGGCGCCGCCGGCCGCCGCTTCAGGCGAGGCGTGGCCGATGGACAGGCCCGAGGTACCGCCGGAGAAGCGGCCGTCGGTGAGCAGGGCGCAGGCTTTGCCCAGGCCCTTGGACTTCAGGTAGGAGGTTGGGTAGAGCATTTCCTGCATGCCCGGGCCGCCTTTCGGGCCTTCGTAACGGATGATCACGATGTCGCCTTCTTTCACTTCGTCGGCGAGGATGCCGCGCACGGCGCTGTCCTGGCTTTCGAAGATCTTGGCGTTGCCTTCGAACACGTGGATCGACTCGTCGACACCGGCGGTCTTCACCACGCAGCCGTCCAGGGCGATGTTGCCGTAGAGCACGGCCAGGCCGCCCTCCTTGGAATAGGCGTGTTCGACGCTGCGGATGCAGCCGTTTTCACGGTCGTCGTCGAGGCTGTCCCAACGGGTCGACTGGCTGAACGCGGTCTGGGTCGGGATGCCTGCCGGGCCGGCCTTGAAGAAGTGGTGTACGGCTTCGTCGCTGGTCTGGGTGATGTCCCACTGGGCGATGCCTTCGGCCAGGGTCTTGCTGTGCACGGTGGGCAGGTCGGTGTGCAGCAGGCCGCCACGGGCCAGCTCGCCGAGGATGCTAAAGATACCCCCGGCGCGGTGCACGTCTTCCATGTGGTACTTCTGGATGTTCGGCGCCACTTTGCACAGCTGCGGCACGTGGCGCGACAGGCGATCGATGTCTCGCAGGTCGAAGTCGATCTCGGCTTCCTGGGCGGCGGCCAGCAGGTGCAGGATGGTGTTGGTGGAACCGCCCATGGCGATATCCAGGGTCATGGCGTTCTCGAACGCCTTGAAGTTGGCGATATTGCGCGGCAGCACCGACTCGTCGTTGTCGCCGTAGTAGCGCTGGCACAGCTCGACGATGGTGCGCCCGGCCCGCAGGAACAGCTCTTCGCGGTCGCTGTGGGTGGCCAGGGTCGAACCGTTGCCCGGCAGGGCGAGCCCTAAGGCTTCGGTCAGGCAGTTCATGGAGTTGGCGGTGAACATGCCGGAGCAGGAACCGCAGGTCGGGCAGGCGCTGCGCTCGTACTCGGCAACCTTCTCGTCAGAAGCGCTGGAGTCGGCGGCGATGACCATGGCGTCCACCAGGTCCAGGCCGTGGCTGGCGAGCTTGGTCTTGCCGGCTTCCATCGGGCCGCCGGAAACGAAGATCACCGGGATGTTCAGGCGCAGGGCGGCCATCAGCATGCCGGGGGTGATCTTGTCGCAGTTGGAGATGCAGACGATGGCGTCGGCGCAGTGAGCGTTGACCATGTATTCCACGGAGTCGGCGATGATCTCGCGGCTCGGCAGGGAATACAGCATGCCGTCATGGCCCATGGCGATGCCGTCGTCCACGGCAATGGTGTTGAATTCCTTGGCCACGCCACCGGCGCGTTCGATCTCGCGAGCCACCAGCTGACCCAGGTCCTTCAGGTGCACGTGCCCCGGGACGAACTGGGTGAAGGAGTTGGCAATGGCGATGATCGGTTTCTTGAAGTCGGCATCTTTCATCCCCGTGGCGCGCCACAGGGCGCGAGCACCGGCCATGTTGCGGCCGTGGGTGGATGTTTTCGAGCGGTAATCAGGCATGGAGCACTCCGGGCGGCTAATCAGGGAACAAGTGGGGAGTGAGCTTCTATTGACCTTGGGAACACTCAGAAATGGCCGTGTGTCCGAAAGCTGCCGATGACGCCGCGGGATCGCCGCGCGCCTCAGCCTGAGCTCATAAACCCGCCGGGGGATGACTGGCGATGAATTCGCCGATTCTACACCGCTGGCGTCAGGAAGGAATGCCGTGGCCGCTCTGTGGCGTGCGATTGCCTGGATATCGCCGAGCGCTGCCCGCACGCCGGCTCCTGGTTTAGACTCGCGGCCCCCTCGATCACCATCCAATGGAGCTGGAATGTCCGCGAACATGCGATCCCTGAGGTTTTACCTAGGCATTGGCCTGCTGCAAGGGCTGCTGCTGATGTGGCTGGTGCTCCATAGCGACTGGCCCGGCAGCGCCATGGCCGTGGTGGGCGCGGCCCTGCTGACGGGCGGCGGCTTCGTGCAACTGCTGGCCGGGCAGCGGCGCCAGTGGCGCACCTGGAAGGCCGCGCTGTTGCTGGCCTTTGCGGCGGCGGTGGTGGTGCAGGCCTGCAGTGAGTTGCCCTTCACCCGCGGGGTGATCTACAGCGTGGTGGCGTTCCTGCTACTGATGACGCTGCTCAGCGCCAGCTGGCTGCCGGGACGTGACGGTTTTAAACGACGGCTGCTGGGGGACGGAGCCTGGATGCTGGTGGCTCTTGGCGCTGCGTGGCTGGTGCAGGCGTTGTTCGATTTCTGGACCCGCGAGCAGCATCTGGATCCGTTCAAGAGCGGGTTTTTGTCCTTGCGCTACTTCACTGGCCCGCCCCTGGCGTTTTCCTTCCTGCTGTACCTCCGGGATTTGTGCCGTCTGCGCGATCTTCAGACGCAAGCGTCCTGATAGCGACGATTGACCAGGCTGTTCAGGCCCAGGGCAATGGCACTCAGCCCCAGGAAGCACAGCCCCAGCGCCATCACCAGGTTGCTGGCGCTCAGGTTGATGAACGCGCTGATCAGGCCGCCAGAGACAAAGATCAGCATGTTGCCCGCCGAAGCCGAGGTTCCGGCGTTGTGCGGGAAGATCCCCATGGCCCGCGAGGTCGCCACCGGGCGGGTGATGGTGGTGCCGGCGGTGCAGACGATCATCGGCACCAGGACCGTGGCGACGGACAGCTCGAACCGCTGCAACAGCAGCATCAGCAGGCCGGACAGGGCGATCAGCCCCAGCCCGGTGACGATCTGGGTGCTGGCCTGCAGGTAGCGGTTCATCACCCCGGCGCCGGCACCACCCACCACATAGGCCGCGCCATACAGCAGCAGCGCCAGGGCGTACTGGTAGGGCGTGAGCTGCAACTGCTCCATGAAAATCAGCGGTGAAATGACGATGAACGAAAAATGGCAGGCGAAGGCCAGCGCCGAGATCAGCCAGTAGCCGACGAACGACAGGTCGGCAAACACCAGTCGGTAGGCCGCGAGGATGTTCCTCTGGCGCGTCGCCGTGCCTGGGGTGTTCTCCAGCAGGACCCAGGCCTTGAGGATGACCAGCAGGCCGAGGCCGACGAACACCTCGAAGCTGCCCTGCCAGCCCAGGTGAGCCTGCAGCCAGGTGCCCAGCAGCGGTGACAGGGAAATGAAGATGCCGCTGGCGGTGACCAGGGCGATGCGCAGGCGCTCCTGCTGGCGGCCGACGAACAGGTCCTGCACCAGCGCCTGGGACAGCACGAAGCAGCCGCAACCCACGGCCTGAACCACGCGAAACAGCAGGAACCACCGGTACTCGGTGGCGGCCATGCAGCCCAGCGCTCCGGCGATGGCCACGGCCATGCCTGCCAGTAGCAGCTTCTTGCGCCCCAGGGAGTCTGACAGCGGCCCGACCACCATCAGGGAAAACGACAAGCCAATGGCGAACAGACTGACGGACAGCGCGATATCGGCGCTGGAGGTATTGAAGCGTTCGGCCAGGGCGGGAAAGGAGGGGAGGATCACGTCCAGCGGGAAGACCCCGAGCAGGGTCATGGTCAGCAGCAGAATGACCGCCGAGGTCTTGTTCGGGGTGGCGGGGGAGTGGCCCATGGTGCGGTGCTCTCGGTCCTTGAGAAGCTGCCGAGAATCGAGTCGTGGCCGTGCAAAGTCAATCGAGGGCGATGGCCCTTCCCGCGCTGGGCGGGAAGGGCCATCGGCCCGGGCTCAGCTGTTGGGCAGCAGGCGGCAGGTGATGCTCTTGATGTAGCGGGTTTCCGGGATGGCCGGGTGCACCGGGTGATCCGGGCCCTGGCCGCCGCGTTCCAGCAGCTGGATGTTGCGGTCCAGGTGACGGGCGCTGGTCAGCAGGATGTTCTGCAGATCGTCCTCGGGCAGGTGCATCGAGCACGAAGCGCTGACCAGGATGCCGTCCTTGCTCAAGAGGCGCATGGCCTGTTCGTTGAGGCGGCGGTAGGCGCCTTCGCCGTTCTTCAGGTCTTTCTTGCGTTTGATGAAGGCGGGCGGGTCGGCAACGATCACGTCAAAGCGTTCTTCGGCGGCCTTCAGCTCTTTCAGGGCTTCGAACACGTCGCCTTCGACGCAGGTGACTTTCTCGGCGATGCCATTGAGCGCGGCGTTGCGCTCCACGCCGTCGAGGGCAAAGCCCGAGGCGTCGACGCAGAACACTTCACTGGCGCCGAACACCCCGGCCTGCACGCCCCAGCCACCGATGTAGCTGAACAGGTCCAGTACCCGCTTGCCCTTGGCGTAAGGCGCCAGGCGTGCGCGGTTCATGCGGTGGTCGTAGAACCAGCCGGTCTTCTGGCCTTCCATCACCGGGGCTTCGAACTTCACGCCGTTCTCTTCCAGGGCGACCCACTCCGGCACCAGGCCGAACACGGTTTCGACGTAGCGGCCCAGGCCTTCGGCGTCGCGGGCGGCGGAGTCGTTCTTGAACAGGATGCCGCTGGGCTTGAGCACCTGGACCAGGGCGGCGATCACGTCGTCCTTGTGCTGTTCCATGGTGGCCGAGGCCAGCTGGACCACCAGGATGTCGCCGAACCGATCGACCACCAGGCCCGGCAGCAGGTCGGAATCGCCGTACACCAGGCGGTAGAACGGCTTGTCGAACAGGCGCTCGCGCAGGGACAGGGCCACGTTCAGGCGATGCACCAGCAGCGACTTGTCCAGGGCCAGCTTGGCATCGCGCGACAGCAGGCGGGCGCAGATCAGGTTGTTCGGGCTCATGGCGACGACGCCCAGGGGCTTGCCGCCGGCGGCTTCCAGCACCGCCTGGTCGCCTGCCTTGAAGCCGTGCAGAGGGGTGGCGGCTACATCGATTTCGTTGCTGTAGACCCACAGGTGGCCGGCGCGCAGGCGGCGATCGGCGTTGGCTTTGAGGCGCAGGCTTGGCAGGGACATGACGTCGCTCCGGAAAAAAGGGCGCGATTATACCTTGCTGCGCAACTTCAGCGACGGCCAATGGACCTGCGGCTAAAGGCGCAGGGTAAAGTTCCTGTCCGTTCGCCCAACATTGGCCCGTTAGGGGTTAGAATCGCCGCCTCAGCCAGAGTGTGTACTTATGTCCCAAGAGCTATCAGCCGAACAGATTCAGCAGGCCCTGCAAGGCATCAGCGTGCCGCCTCAACCGCAAATCATGGTGGATTTGCAGATGGAGCAGTACATGCCCGATCCCGACCTGGAAGTGATTGCCAAGCTGATATCCCAGGACCCGGGCCTGTCCGGCGCACTGCTGAAGATCGTCAACTCGCCGTATTACGGGTTGACCAACAAGATCGCCTCGATCCAGCGCGCGGTGAACCTCTTGGGCAGCCGCTCGATCATCAACCTGATCAATGCGCAGTCGATCAAGGGCGAGATGAGCGATGAAACCATCGTCACCCTCAACCGCTTCTGGGACACCGCCCAGGATGTGGCCATGACCTGCCTGACCCTGGCCAAGCGCACCGGCTCGCAAGCGGTGGACGAAGCCTACGCCCTGGGTCTGTTCCATGATTGCGGCGTGCCGCTGATGCTCAAGCGCTTCCCCGACTACATGGCGGTGCTGGAAGAAGCCTACGGCAGCGCCGGACCGGAGCGGCGGGTGGTGGACACGGAAAACCGTGCCTTCAACACCAATCACGCGGTGGTCGGCTACTACACCGCCAAGTCCTGGCGCCTGCCGGAACACGTGACCAACGCCATCGCCAATCACCACAATGCCCTGGCGATCTTCAGCGACGAGTCGTCGCGCAACAGCCAGCTGAAGAACCTGCTGGCGATCCTGAAGATGGCCGAGCACATCTGTGCCTCGTATCGAGTGCTGGGCAACCAGACCCAGGACTTGGAGTGGAACAGCATCGGCCACCTGATTCTCGATTACGTCGGTCTGTCGGACTACGACTTCGAGAACCTCAAGGAAACCGTGCGCGAGCTGGGCGCACACTGACTGTTCATATCGCGATGAGTGCCTGAGGCGAAGATGCCTGAATTACCGGAAGTCGAAACCACCCGGCGCGGGATCGCGCCGCACCTGGAAGGCCAGAAGGTCAGCCGGGTGATTGTCCGTGACCGGCGCTTGCGCTGGCCGATTCCCGAGGATCTGGACGTGCGCCTGTCCGGGCAGCGGATTGTTCAGGTGGACCGCCGGGCCAAGTACCTGCTGATCAACGCCGAAGTCGGCACCCTCATCAGTCATCTGGGCATGTCGGGCAATCTGCGCCTGGTGGAGATCGGCCAGCCGGCGGCCAAGCATGAACATGTGGATATCGAACTGGAGTCGGGCCTGGCCCTGCGCTACACCGACCCGCGCCGGTTTGGCGCCATGCTCTGGAGCCTGGACCCGCTGAACCACGAGCTGCTGGCGCGCCTGGGGCCGGAGCCGCTGACCGATCTGTTCGACGGCGAGCGCCTGTTCCAGCTGTCCCGCGGCCGCTCCATGGCGGTCAAGCCGTTCATCATGGACAACGCGGTGGTGGTGGGGGTGGGCAACATCTACGCGACCGAGGCACTGTTTGCCGCGGGCATCGATCCGCGTCGTGAGGCCAAGGGCATTTCCCGGACCCGCTATGTGCAGCTGGCGATCGAGATCAAGCGCATCCTGGCGGCGGCCATCGAGCGGGGCGGCACCACCTTGCGCGACTTTATCGGCGGCGACGGTCAGCCGGGCTACTTCCAGCAGGAACTGTTCGTCTACGGCCGTGGCGGGGAGCACTGCAAGGTCTGCGGCACGGGGCTGCGGGAAATCAAGCTGGGCCAGCGGGCCAGCGTCTATTGCCCGCGTTGCCAGCGCTGAGAAGCTTCGCCGGCAAGCCGGCTCCTACGAACGCCGTAGGAGCCGGCTTGCCGGCGAAAGTGCCCTGAAGGGCGCTGAATTGCTCAAGCCTTGCCGGTGATCTTCCGGTACTTGGCCATCAACTCTTCTTCGGTTTCCGGACGGTTCTCGTCCAGCGGAATGCAATCCACCGGGCACACCTGCTGGCACTGCGGCTCGTCGTAGTGGCCGACGCACTGGGTGCACAGGTTCGGATCGATGACGTAGATCTCTTCGCCTTGGGAAATCGCCGCGTTAGGGCACTCGGGTTCGCAGACGTCGCAGTTGATGCAATCGTCGGTGATGATCAGGGACATGGGGGACTCCGGCCTGGGCGGCAGGCCCGGGCATGTAAAAACGAATGCGCGCAATTGTGCCGTATTGCCGCCCGCAGTGCACGCGGGCGCGATGGCCGACGCCAGGCAAGGGCCCCAGTGCGGGGCCGCGCGGCTTATTTCTTGAAGCGCAGGGTCAGCGCGTCGGCGACCGCCGGGTGCACGAACTTGGTGATATCACCGCCCAGGGCAGCGATTTCACGAACCAGCGTCGAGGAAATGAACGAGTAGCGCTCCGACGGGGTGAGGAACAGGCTTTCCACGTCCGGCGCCAGTTGGCGGTTCATGTTGGCCAGCTGGAATTCGTATTCGAAGTCCGAAACCGCCCGCAGGCCGCGCAGGAACACATTGGCGTTCTGCTCCTTGGCGAAATGCGCCAGCAACGTGGAGAAGCCGACGACTTCAACGTTGGGCAGGTGCTTGGTCACCTCGCGCGCCAGTTCCACGCGCTGCTCCAGAGGGAACAGCGGGTTTTTCTTGGGGCTGGCGGCAACGGCGATGATCACGTGGTCGAACAGCCGCGAGGCGCGCTCGACCAGATCGCCGTGGCCCTTGGTAATAGGGTCGAAGGTACCTGGGTACAACACTCGGTTCATCGCGTCGTCCTGGCGGGAATCCGTTGGGGAGTCGGATGGTATCGCAGCCTTCCCGGTCGGCCAAGTCGCCTTTTAGAGAAGAAAGTCCTATGGACGCCGAAATTTCCCGGCTGTTTCACGCCGTTTTCAAACGCTCCGCCAGGGCCGTGGCCAGTTGCGCCGTCAGGCCGTACACCGACAGCTGCGGGTTGGCGCCGATGCTGGTGGGGAACAGCGAGCCATCATGGATCGACAGGTTGTGCAGTTGATGGTGGCGTCCGAGGCTGTCGGTCACGGCGATTTTCGGGTCTTCGCCCATGGCGCAGCCGCCCATCACGTGGGCGCTGCCCAGGCGGGTGCGGTACAGGGCCAGGTCCAGGCCGTCGATTTGCGCCCGCACTTCGTTGAGGGTCTTGGCGAAGCGCGCATCGCTGTGCAGCGGCTTGACCGCCTTGGCGCCACCGGCGAACTGGATCTCCGCCATGCTGTGGAAGGCCCGGCGCAGGCCGTCCCAGGCGTAGGGCGAGACTTGATAGTCGAGCACCGGGGTGCCATCGCCGCGCAGCTCGACGTTGCCGCCGGTGCTGTCGGGGTGGAAGCCGTCCCGCAGCAGGGCCAGCATCGCGTGGGTATGTGGCAGTTGCTCCATGGACAGCCCGCTCTCGGGGCCGAAACCGCCCAGCAGGGTGCTGGCCAGCGCCGGTTGCAGGGGCGGCACTTCGAGCTTGTAGGACATCTTGCCGGTGGTGCCGTCCTGCCACTGGAAGTGGTCGGAGTAAATCGATTGCGGCGCGCCGTAGAACGGGTTGATCACCTCGTCGAACTGCCCGGCGGAGAAGTTCACCAGGTGCAGGAAGGTGCGCTTGCCCAGCCGCGAATGCGGGTCCGGGGCATCGGAACGCAGCAGCAGGGCCGGGCTGTTGATGCCGCCGCCGGCCAGCACGTAATGCCGGGCCTTGACCGTGATGGTGCGCCCGGTGGGCGTTACGCAGCGGGCGTCCATGGCCTGGCATTGCAAGCCGGTGACCTTGTCATCCTTGATCTGCAGGCGCTCGGCCCGGGCCAGGTACAGCAGCTCGCCGCCTTTTTCCAGGGTTGCCGGAATGGTGGTCACCAGCATCGACTGCTTGGCGTTGGTCGGGCAGCCCAGGCCGCAATAGCCCAGGTTCCAGCAGCCGCGCACGTTGCGCGGAATCACATGCCAGCTGTAGCCCAGGGCTTCGCAGCCCTTGCGGATCACGTCGTTGTTGGCGTTGGGCGGCATGGCCCAGGGCGCCACGCCCAGGCGCTGTTCCATCTTTTCGAACCAGGGCGCCATCTCGGCCGAGCTGTGGCCCACCACCCCGTGTTCCCGGGCCCAGTGCTCCAGGGTCGGGTCGGGGGTGCGAAAGCTCGAGGTCCAGTTGATCAGGGTGGTGCCGCCCACGGCGCGACCCTGGAGGATGGTGATGGCGCCGTCCTTGCTCATGCGCCCGATGCCTTCCTGATAGAGGCTGGTATAGGCCTGGTCCTCAAGCATCTTGAAGTCGTCGCTGGTCTTGAGCGGGCCTTCCTCGATCAACAGCACCTTGTAGCCGGCGGCGCTGAGGATTTCGGCGGTGGTGCCGCCACCGGCGCCGCTACCGATGATGGCGACATCGGCTTCCAGGGTCAGGTCCTGCTCCAGTTGCGAGCCGTTGTAGGTTTTCCAGCCACGGTTCAGGCCTTCGCGGAACAGATCAGGTACGGGCATATCGGGTGCTCTCTTATTATTGAAGGCTCGGCGCGGATCCACTGTAGCCGCTGCTGAGCCTGCGAAGCTGCGAAAAGGCCCGCAGGGCCTTGCTTGACGATCTCCAGCCGAACCCCCAGTGTCCCGCGAGCGTCCCGCCCGTTCAGAGCCTGTGGCAGCGGCTACACAGCTCGATCAGACCTTCGGTGGCCCGGGATAACCGCAATGGCCCCAAGACTCAGGCCGGGTGTACCAGGCCATCATCACCAGTTGCAGCAACGAGGCATGACCCATGCGCAGCAGGGCCAGGAAGCTGTTTTCCCAACGGCTGAGAAAGTTGCGGATGTCTTCCGTGCTGGCGTTTTCCCAACTGCCCCAGATCCCCGTCAGCGGGCCGCGGGTCACCGCCATGCCCAGCACATCGAACAACTGCTGGGTGAGCTTGAACATCTCGGTCGACAGGTGATTGAGGGCGTTGTCCAGGCTGGCCAGGGTGCCCTCGACGGCGGCGGGCATCTTGTCCGCCGCCACCGCGCCTTCGAGCATCACCGGAATCAGCGCCCGCAAAAACGGCAGGTCATTGCTGCGCAGCATGCTGAAGCCACTGGCAGGGGTACTGGCGGAGCAACCGCTGAGGCTGGCGCCGAGCCCGGCGGTGGCCAGGAAGGCGCTGGCGCAGAGGCCGATTTTCAGCAGGCCGCGCCGTGACAGCGCGGGTGTTTCATACAGGCTAGGGGTCATTATTGTTATTACCCGGCGTTGTACTGGTTAACGAATGAACAGCTTCTGGATGAGTTTCTGGATCGATTTGCCATACGGCGGGTAGATCAGGCGCGCGGCATTGAAGCGCTGCTTGATGAACACGCCCTTGGCCTTGCTGAAGGTCAGGAAGCCTTCATGCCCGTGGTAGTGGCCCATGCCGGACGGGCCGATGCCGCCAAACGGCAGGTCGTCCTGGGCCACATGCAGCAGGGTGTCGTTCAGGCACACGCCGCCGGAGTGGGTTTCGTTGAGCACCCGCTGTTGTTCGGCCTTGTCGTAGCCGAAGTAGTACAGCGCCAGCGGGCGCGGGCGCTGGGTGATGTAGGCCAAGGCCTGGTCCAGGGTCTTGTAGGGCACGATTGGCAGGATCGGGCCGAAGATCTCGTCCTGCATCACGCTCATGTCGTCCGTGACGTTGAGCAGCAGGCTGTGGCCCAGGCGGCGTTCCTGGCTCTGCTCGAACAGCGGCACCAGCAGCGCGCCCTTGCTGGTGGCATCGCTCAGGTAGCCGTTGAGCCGGTTCAACTGGCGCTGGTTGATGATCGCGGTGTAGTCGGGGTTGTCCGCCAGGGTCGGGAAGAAGCCGCGGACCACCTGGCGATAGGCTTCGACAAAGGCGCCGACCCGTTCTTCCGGCACCAGCACGTAGTCCGGGGCGACGCAGGTCTGCCCGGCGTTCAGGGTCTTGCCGAAGGCGATGCGTTCGGCGGCGTCCTTGAGCGGCACGCTGTGGGACACGATGGCCGGGGACTTGCCGCCCAGTTCAAGCGTCACCGGAGTCAGGTTTTCCGCGGCGGCGCGCATCACGTGCTTGCCGATGCTGGTGGCGCCGGTGAACAGCAGGTGATCGAAACGCAGCTTGGAAAACGCCATGCCCACTTCGGCTTCGCCCAGCACTACGCACACCAGGTCCTCGGGGAACACCCGCGCCAGCAGTTGCTTGAGCAGCTGGCCGGTGGCCGGGGTGGATTCGCTGAGCTTGAGCATCACCCGGTTGCCGGCGGCCAGGGCCCCGACCAGCGGGCCCATGCACAGGTACAGCGGGTAGTTCCACGGCACGATCACCCCGACCACCCCCAGGGGCTGGTAGACCACCTTGGCCGAGGCCGGCTGGAAGGCCAGGCCCACGGCGCGGCGGGACGGCTTCATCCATTTGCTCAGGTGTTTGCGGGCGTAGTGGATGCCGTGCAGGCTGGGCATCAGCTCGGCCAGCAGGGTTTCATCGGCGCTGCGGTTGCTGAAGTCCTGGCTGATGGCGTCGATCAGCGCCTGGCGCTCGCTGTTGAGCAGATCGTGCAGCGACTTGAGCCATTGCTGGCGCTGCGCGGCGGGCGGCATGGGGTTGGCGGCAAAGGCCCGGCGCTGGGCTTCGAACAGTGTTTGCAGCGCGTCCTGTTGCTGAAGGGAATCCTGCAGGTAGGCGATTTCGGCAGACATGGACGGGCTCCGGTTTCTGGGGGTGGCTAGTTTTTTAGAGCTTATGCTCTAAATTGTCAAATACCATCCGGTGCCGGTCGCGATTTATCCCCAGGGGGATAGAACGTAAGATGCACCCCAGCCTTCTGATTAAAGCCCACACCCATGGCCCCACGCATAAAAACCCGCGAACGCATCGTCCAGTTCAGTCTCGAACTCTTCAACCAGCAAGGCGAACGCAACGTCAGCACCAACCACATTGCGGCGCACATGGAGATTTCCCCGGGCAACCTGTACTACCACTTCCCCAACAAGCAGGCGATCATCGCCGTGCTGTTTGCCGAGTACGAAAGCCTGGTGGACAGCTTCCTGCGCCCGCCGCCCGGACGCGCGGTCACCGTGCAAGACAAGCGCTATTACCTGCAGGCGCTGCTGGCGGCCATGTGGCGCTACCGTTTTCTGCACCGCGACCTGGAGCACCTGCTGGACAGCGACCCCGAACTGGCCGCGCGCTACCGGCGTTTCTCCCAGCGCTGCCTGATCCAGGGCATGGCCATCTATGGGCGTTTCGTCGAGGCCGGGATCGTCGCCATGGACAAGGTGCAGATCGAATCCCTGACCCTCAATGCCTGGATCATCCTCACCTCCTGGGTGCGTTTTTTGTGCACCACCCGGGAAAACTCCACCCACCTGAGCGAAGAAGCCATCAAGCGCGGGGTGTATCAGGTGCTGGTACTGGAAGCCGGCTTTGTCACCGAGCAGGCCCGGGAAGCGGTCAACGACCTGTTCGAAGAGTTTTACGTGCCCCTGGCCCAAGCCCTGGAAGAAGTGCAGTAGGATCAACCTCCGACTTATTCACAGGAGCCCGCCATGCCCCTCGCGCAGTTGATCAGCCCGCTTGCCCTGGACCAGAAGAAACAGCAGCCCGGCCTGGTGATTCTGGATTGTCGCTTTGCCCTGGAAGACCCGGATTACGGCCAGCGCAGCTACGCCGACGGGCATATCGCCGGGGCGCATTTCGCCGACCTGAACCGCGATCTGAGCGGGCCGGTGATCAAGGGCGTGACCGGCCGGCATCCGTTGCCGGACCCGGCGCAACTGCTGGCGCGCCTGCAGGCCTGGGGCATCGATAACGACAGCGAAATCGTGCTCTATGACGATGGTCCCGGTGCCTTTGCCGCTCGCGCCTGGTGGTTGCTGGCCTGGCTGGGCAAGCGTGATGGCGTGTTCATGCTCGACGGTGGCCTGAAAGCCTGGCACGCCGCCGGCCTGCCCCTGAGCCTGGATGCGCCGGAGGCCGTGGCCGGACAGTTCACGGGCCAACCCGACCACAGCCTGCTGCTGGATGCCGAACACCTGCGCCAGCGCCTGGGCCAGGCAGACCTGACCCTGCTGGATGCCCGTGGCCTGCCGCGCTTTCGTGGCGAGGTGGAACCCATCGATCCGGTGGCCGGGCATATTCCCGGGGCACAATGCGCGGCGTTCACCGACAACCTGGACAGCGACGGACGCTTTTTGCCGGCGCAGCAGCTCAAGCAGCGTTTTGCCGAAAAACTCGCCGGACGCTCCCCGGAGCACTTGGTGGCTTACTGCGGCTCTGGCGTCACCGCCTGCCACAACCTGTTCGCCCTGTGCCTGGCTGGCTATCCCCTGGCGCGGCTGTATGCCGGGTCGTGGAGCGAATGGATCACCGATGCCCAGCGACCTGTCGCCACCGGCGATTGACGAGTTGCCCCAGTCGGCCTCTTCGCTGGCAAGCCAGCTCCCACGACCCGCAAGCCCCGCGAACCTGTAGGAGCGAGCTTGCTCGCGAAAGCGTCGACAGGGACGCGTTGGCCGCAGCAGGCGCGAGCTTGCTCGCGAAACCCGCACCGCCCTACTGCAGAACGGCACTGCGATAAGCCGCCGGCGCCACCCCATACACCTGCTTGAACTGCCGACTGAGGTGACTCTGGTCGGCAAATCCCAATTGCGTGGCCACTTCCAGCGGCAGGCAGCCATCGCGCAACAGGGCCCGGGCCTTGGCGATGCGCTGCTGCATCAGCCAGGTGTGGGGCGGAATCCCGGTGGCCCGGCGAAACACCCGGGCGAAATGGAACGGCGACAGGTTCACCGCCGCCGCCAACTCCTCCAGTGACGGCGGCGCGGCCAACTGCGAGCGCAGCAGTTCCTTGGCCTGGACAATCGCCCGGTGCTCCTGCCCAGGTTCGCCCGGCGCCCGGACTCCGGCGTGTCGCTGCAACAGCAACAGCAGCATTTCCCGCCATTGGGTCTGTTGTTGCAGGGCCGTGGCCGGGCTTTCCAGCAGGTGGTGCAGGCGGGCAAAACCCTGCACCAGGTCCGGGTCGCGGTACAGGGTGGCGCCGAAGGCCGGCAGGCTGCCGCTGGGCAGCTCCAGTTCATCCAGCAGGCCGAGAATCTGCCGGTTGTCCGGGTAGAAGGCCCGGTACAGCCAGCCGTCCTCGACGCCCTTGGCGCCGGTGTGCAGCTCATCCGGGTTGATCAGCACCAGGGTGCCGCTGCCCGCCAGGTGCTCGGCGCCGCGATAGCGGTAGCGCTGGGCCCCGGCCATGATCATGCCGATCACATAACCCTCGTGCACATGAGGCACGAAGCGCTGCTCGATATAGCGCGCCGCCAGCAGCTCGACCCCGGCCAGGGGTTCGGTCTGCCAGAAGCGGATCGACTCCCGGGTGGACTTAGCCATGGCGGCCCAGGTCCATCAGCCATTGCGGAATGCGCTGTTCCAGGTAGTAGCGCGGATGTTTCAGGCTGCCGCCGACAAAGCCCACGTGACCGCCCTTGGCCTGCAGTTCGAACTGGGTGCTGGCGGACAACTCGCTGGCCTCGGGCAGGCTGTGGGGGAACACGAAGGGATCGTCCGCGGCCTGGATGATCAGGGTCGGGGTACGGATTTCGCCGAGGAAATAGCGGCTGGAGGCGCGGCGGTAATAGTCGTGAGCGTCGGCAAAGCCATGCAGCGGGGCGGTGACCCGGCCGTCGAAGTCCCAGAAGGTGCGCATCTTGGTCAGCGGGCCCAGTTGCGCCAGGGTGGCCAGGCCTTCATGGCGGCCGTCGTGCTGGAACTGGCGCTGCTTGTCCTTGATGTAGGCCAGCATCTCGCGCATGAAGTGCGCCTGGTAGACCTTGGAAAAGCCCCGGCCGATGCGGTCGGCGCACTGGTCCAGGCGAAACGGCACCGACACCGCCGTGGCGCCCTGCAACGGGCTGGCGCTGCCGCTTTCCCCCAGGTACTTGAGCAGCACATTGCCCCCCAGCGAATAGCCCACCGCATACAGCGGCGCCAGCGGACGCTTGGCCCGCAGGTGGGCGATGGCGGCGGCCAGGTCTTCGCTGGCGCCGGAGTGGTAGCTGCGGGGCAGCAGGTTGGGTTCGCCGGAGCAGCCGCGCCAGTTCAGCGCCGCGCTGGCCCAGCCCCGAGCGGCGAGGGCCTGCTGCAGGCCGGCCACGTAGGGAGAGTTGGAGGAACCGGTCAGGCCGTGCAGCACCAGCACCAGAGGGGCTTCGGCGCTATGCGGGCCGTGCCAGTCCAGATCGAGAAAGTCGCCGTCGTCCAGCCACAAGCGCTCGCGCTGGCGCTCCAGGTGAGTGGTCGGGCGCCACAGCGGGCCCCACAGGGTCTGCAGGTGCGGGTTGCCAAGGCCGAAGGCGGGGATGAAACGATCAGGCGAGTCGGGCACGGGGAGGATCTCGATGCAGCGGCGCGCAGCCCGGGCGGGGTGCGCGCCTTGTTCCGGCCAAACGTAGGCAGGGGCTACGCGGCGTTGTCTGCCATACGTTGCCACAGCGAGTAGTAGACCTGCCCGGATTTTTGTTCACGGTGCAGGCGCCAGCGCCCGGGCAGGCCCAGGGTCGATGGCGCGGTTTCGCTTTCGGTGTAGATCCAGGCGTCGTCCGCCAGCCAGCCGCGCTCTTCCAGCAGGGCGCAGGCGGCGGGCAGCAGGTTCTGGTTGAACGGCGGGTCGAGGAAGGCCAGGTCGAACGGCGTCGCCGGCTGGGTTTCCAGGTAGCGCAGGGCATCGGCGGTCTGCGCCTGGCCCACGGTGCAGCGCAGGGTGCCCAGGTGCTCGCGCAGGCTGGAAATGGCCACGCTGCTGCTGTCCAGGGCCAGGCCCGTGGCGGCGCCACGGGACAGGGCTTCGAGGAACACCGCGCCGCTGCCGGCGAACAGGTCGATGACCTTGGCCCCGGCGACATAGGGAGCGAGCCAGTTGAACAGGGTTTCGCGCACCCGGTCCGGGGTCGGGCGCAGCCCCGGCAGGTCGGGGAAGCTCAGCTTACGGCTGCGCCATTCGCCGCCGATGATGCGCAACTGGCCCACGCCATTGTGCTGGTTATGGACGGGTTTCTTGCTGGGACGGGCTGGACGGGCCATCAGTGCTCCGGAACCCCGAGCGGCTGCTCGGCGGGTTTGTCAGTGGGGGGCGGCAACGGCTTTTGCGCGACGGTGGGGCCGGCGCTGACGATGACCATCTTGTCGATGCTCAGGCGCTTGTTCATGGCGGCCTTGACCTGTTCCACCGTCAGTGCCTGGGATTGACGCATGAAATCTTCCAGGTAGCTCAACGGCAGGTTGTAGAAGCCCATGGCGCCCAGCTGGCCGACGATATCGGCGTTGCTGGCGGTGGACAGCGGGAAGCTGCCGGCCAGTTCACGCTTGGCGTCGTCCAGTTCCTTCTGGGTCGGGCCGTTCTTCAGGTAGTCGGCGAACACGTCCTGCACCAGTTTCAGGGTGCCTTCGCTCATTTCCGCGCGGGTCTGCAGGTTGATCATGAACGGGCCGCGGGCCTGCATCGGGGTGAAGCCTGAGTAGACGCCGTAGGTCAGGCCGCGTTTCTCGCGCACTTCGCTCATCAGCCGGGTGCCGAAACCGCCACCGCCGAGGATCTGGTTGCCCAGGGATACGGCGGCGTAGTCCGGATCGTCACGGTCGATGCCCAGTTGCGCCAGCATCAGGCTGGTCTGGCTCGACGGGAATTCGATATGGCCGATGCTGGCCTTGGGTTCGCTGGGTTGCTCGACCTTGGCCAGGGCCGGGCCTTTGGGCAGGGCGGCGGAAACCTGCGCGGCAATCGCTTCGGCGTCGCTGCGCGAGAGGTCGCCGACCAGGGCGATCACCACGTTGCCGGCGGTATAGGCCTTGGCGTGGAAGGCCTGCAGTTGCGCCTGGGTGATAGTTGGAACGCTCTTGGCGTTGCCTTCGCTGGCATGCGCATAGGGATGGCTGCCGTACAGGCGCTGCATCAGTTCCAGGCTGGCCAGCTTGCCGGGGTTCTGCTTCTGGTACTCGAAGCCGGCGAGCAGCTGGTTCTTGATCCGCGCCAGGGAGTCGGCCGGGAAGGTCGGCTTGCCCACCACTTCGGCGAACAGCTTCAGCGCCGGCTGGCGTTTATCCACCGCGCTGAGGCTGCGCAGCGAAACCACGGCCATGTCCTTGTAGGCGCCGTTGCCGATATCCGCACCCAGGCTCTCGAAGCCCCGGGCGATGGCGCCCACATCCTTGCCGGGTACGCCTTCGTTGAGCATGGCATTGGTCAGCAGGGCCAGGCCGGAGGTGTTGCCGTCCTGGCTGCTGCCGGCGGCGAAGATCAGGCGCATGTCGAACATCGGCAGCTCGCGGGCTTCGACGAACAGCACCTTGGCGCCTTCGGCGGTGTTCCAGGTCTGCACATTGAGGTTGCGATGGCTGGGGGCCTTGCCATCCAGCTCGGCCAGGGACTGCAGCTTCTGGCTGCTCTTGGCGTTGTCCAGGGCCTGGCTGGCATTAGTCTCGCCGGAGCGCGACAGGTACAGGCCACCGGCGGTGAGCAGGGCGACCAGGGCCAGGCCCAGCAGGACCGGTGAAGCATTCTTGCGCTTACTCATGAGCGGACTCCTCAGGCAGTACGTGGGCCACGCTCATACGCTCCCGGGTGAAATAGGTGCGGGCGGCCTTCTGGATGTCTTCCGGGGTCACGCTTTGCAGTTCCGCCAGCTCGGTGTCCATCAGCTTCCACGACAGGCCGACGGTTTCCAGCTGGCCGATGGCGCTGGCCTGGCTGGTGATGGAGTCACGCTCGTAGACCAGCCCGGCGATCACCTGGGCCCGCACCCGCTCCAGTTCCTCGGCGGACGGCGGGGTGGTCTTCAGTTGCTCCAGCAGGCGCCACAGCCCGGCCTCGGCCTGGGCGATGGTTTTCTTCTTCTGGCTGTTGGGGGTGGCCGAGAGCATGAACAGGCTGTCGCCCCGGGTGTAGGCGTCGTAGCTGGTGGAACCGTTGGACAGCAGTTCTTCGCCACGCTCCAGCAGGGTCGGGATGCGCGCGCTGTAGCCGCCGTCCAGCAGGGCCGCGGCCAGGCGCAGGGCGTGCACCGAGCGCTGGTCCTCGGCGGTGGCGATGCTCGGCACGTTGAAGGCCAGCATCAGGCTCGGCAGTTGGGTCTTCACGTGCAGGGTGATCAGGCGCTCGCCGGGCTCGGCCAGTTCCATGGGGATCTTCGCCGGTGGCACGTCACGCTTGGGAATGGCGCCGAAGTAACGCTGGGCCAGGGTTTTCACTTCGTCCGGAGTGACGTCGCCGACCACCACCAGGGTGGCGTTGTTCGGCACGTACCAGGCCTGGTACCAGTGGCGCAGTTCCTCGACCTTCATCCGGTTCAGGTCGGCCATCCAGCCGATGGTCGGCGTGTGGTAGCCGCTGGCCGGGTAGGCCATGGCCTTGAAGCGCTCGTAGGCCTTGGACAGCGGCTTGTCGTCGGTGCGCAGGCGGCGTTCTTCCTTGATCACTTCGATCTCGCGGGCGAACTCGTCGGCCGGCAGGCGCAGGCTGGCCATGCGGTCGGCTTCCAGTTCCAGGGCCACGCCCAGGCGGTCGCGGGCCAGGACCTGGTAATAAGCGGTGAAGTCGTCGCTGGTGAAGGCGTTCTCTTCGGCGCCCAGGTCGCGCAGGATCAACGAGGCTTCGCCGGGGCCGACCTTCTCGCTGCCCTTGAACATCATGTGTTCCAGGGCGTGGGACAAACCGGTCTGGCCCGGGGTTTCGTAGCTGGAGCCGACCTTGTACCAGACCTGGGACACCACCACCGGCGCGCGATGATCTTCGCGGACCACGACCTTGAGGCCGTTGTCGAGGGTGAATTCGTGGGTGGGTTGCGGGTCGGCAGCCAGGGCTGCAAGGGGCAGACAAACTGTGCTGAGCAGCAGGCCTGCGGCGCGGCGGGCTAGAGCATTCATTCGTTTTTAAACCTGTTGGGCTGCCCGTGTGTTCTTAGCGTCAGCGGGCGAGGAGGTGCTAGGATACTGATCCGTTTTACTGGCGGCCACGCCTATCAGGTCTTCGCGGATCAGCAGGTACTTGAGCAGGTTGTATGAGTTACCGGCAATAAGCCTTGATTTGTCAGCTAAACTGCGACTTTTCGCCGATTTTGCCGTTCCAGTCCTTTAGTAAAATCGCTCCTTGAAGTGCTTTTGGGCATTTCGACAACATGTTGCGCGTGAACAAGCTGGAATAAACACAGTCTGTTCTGCATCGAATATTTATTTACCGAGGCGCCCAGTGGCGCATCGCTACCTTGAGATAGCCGTCTCCATGTTTGGTTCCAACGACGACAAAAAGACCCCAGCCGCGGCTGGCGAGAAGAAAGGCCTGTTCGGATGGCTGCGCAAAAAGCCGCAGGAACCCGTCGTCGAACAGCCGCAAGTGCCTGTCGAGCCCGTACCGGCTCCGGTCATTGAAACCGCACCCAGCGTCGCCCCGAGCGAGCCGGTGGTGCTGTCGACCGGCGAGCCGGTGCTGCAACCCCGGGTCGAGGCCGAGCCGGTCGCGGCCGCCGCGCCCGAGCTGCCCCTGACTCCGAGCCCGGAGCACAAGCCCTGGCTGACGCTGCCGGTTGCGGAAGAGCCGGTGGCGCTGGTGGAGGACACCCAGGCGGAGCATGTCGCGCCGCCGATTCCGGCCCTGGCCGCTGCGCCTGAACCGGTGGTCGAAGCCCCGGTTGTCGCTCCGGCGCCAGTGCTCGAAGTGCACACTCCGGTAGCGCCGGTCTTCGTCGCCCCCGAGCCTGCTGCTCCTGCTCCTGCTCCTGCTCCTGCTCCTGCTCCTGCTCCTGCTCCTGCTCCTGCTCCTGCTCCTGTTGCCGAGCCGGTTGCCCAAGCGGCGGAGCCCGAGCCTGTGGTCGAGCCAGTCCGTCCTGCTGAAGAGAACAAGGTCGGTTTCTTCGCCCGTTTGAAGCAGGGCCTGTCCAAGACCAGCGCCAGTATCGGCGAAGGCATGGCCAGCCTGTTCCTGGGCAAGAAGGCCATCGATGACGACTTGCTGGAAGATCTGGAAACCCGCCTGCTGACCGCCGACGTCGGGGTCGAGGCGACTTCGGTGATCATCCAGAACCTGACCCAGAAGGTGGCGCGCAAGCAGCTCACCGATTCCGACGCGCTGTATGCCTCGTTGCAGGCCGAACTCACCAGCATGCTCAAGCCGGTGGAGCAGCCGCTGAAAATCGTCGCCCAGAACAAGCCTTTCGTGATCCTGGTGGTGGGCGTCAACGGCGCCGGCAAGACCACCACCATCGGCAAGCTGGCGAAGAAGCTGCAGCTGGAAGGCAAGAAAGTCATGCTGGCCGCTGGCGACACCTTCCGCGCCGCGGCGGTGGAGCAACTGCAAGTCTGGGGCGAACGCAACAAGATCCCGGTGATCGCCCAGCACACCGGCGCCGATTCCGCCTCGGTGATCTTCGATGCGGTGCAGGCGGCGAAGGCCCGCGGTATCGATGTGCTGATCGCCGACACGGCGGGGCGCCTGCACACCAAAGACAATCTGATGGAAGAGCTGAAGAAAGTCCGTCGGGTGATCGGCAAGCTCGACGCCGATGCGCCCCACGAAGTGCTGCTGGTGCTGGACGCCGGTACTGGCCAGAACGCCATCAACCAGGCCAAGCAATTCAACCAGACCGTGGAACTGACCGGCCTGGCCCTGACCAAGCTCGATGGCACGGCCAAGGGCGGGGTGATCTTCGCCCTGGCCAAGCAGTTCGGCCTGCCGATTCGCTATATCGGGGTCGGTGAAGGCATCGACGACTTGCGTACCTTTGAAGCCGAACCCTTTGTCCAGGCACTGTTTGCCGAGCGGGAGCGTTCATGATTCGTTTCGAACAGGTCGGTAAGCGCTATCCCAATGGCCACGTTGGCCTGCATGAGCTGAGCTTTCGCGTCCGTCGCGGCGAATTCCTGTTTGTCACCGGCCACTCCGGCGCCGGCAAGAGCACCTTGCTGCGCCTGCTGCTGGCCATGGAGCGCCCGACCTCGGGCAAGCTGCTGCTGGCCGGCCAGGACCTGGGGCAGATCAGCAACGCGCAGATCCCGTTCCTGCGGCGGCAGATCGGCGTGGTGTTCCAGAACCACCAATTGCTGTTCGATCGCACCGTGTTCAACAACGTGGCGCTGCCGTTGCAGATCCTCGGTCTGTCCAAGGCGGAAATCGCCAAGCGGGTGGATTCGGCCCTGGAGCGCGTGGCCCTGTCGGACAAGACCGATCTGTACCCCGGCGACCTGTCCACAGGCCAGCAACAGCGCGTGGGCATTGCCCGGGCCATCGTCCACCGTCCGGCCCTGCTGCTGGCGGACGAGCCCACCGGTAACCTCGACCCGCGTCTTGCGGCGGAAATCATGGGCGTGTTCGAAGATATCAACCGCCTGGGCACCAGCGTGCTGATCGCCAGTCACGACCTGGCGCTGATCGCGCGCATGCGTCACCGCATGCTGACCCTGCAGCGCGGCCGACTGATCGGTGACGGGGAGGCCGGCGTATGAGTGCAACACGTACCCCTAAAGTGGCGGAGCGCGTAGCGCCCAAGGCTTCCGAAGCGCCGCCACCAAAGAAAAAACGCGACGAAGACGACGGCCCGGATTTCGCCACGCTATTGCACGCCTGGATCGAAAGCCATCGTGCCAGCCTGCTGGACAGCCTGCGGCGCCTGGGCAAGCAGCCCATCGGCAGCTTCTTTACCTGCCTGGTGATGGCCGTGGCCCTGAGCCTGCCCATGGGGCTGTCGCTGCTGCTCAACAACGTCGAACGCCTGGGCGGTTCCTGGCAGCGGGCGGCGCAGATTTCGCTGTACCTGGAGCTGGGTGCCTCGGCGGCCGAGGGCGAGAAACTCAGTACAGAGATCAAGGGCCTGCCCGGGGTGGCGGATGCCGAGTTCATCAGCAAGGAAAAGGCCCTGGAAGAGTTCCAGCAGCAGTCCGGGCTGGGCGAGGCCTTGCGCGAGTTGCCGCACAACCCGTTGCCGGGTGTGGTGCTGGTGACGCCGAACGAGGTGGACAAGGCTACGCTTGAGGCCTTGCGCCAGCGTCTGGCGGACATGCCCAAGGTGCAATTGGCGCAGCTGGACCTGGTCTGGGTCGAGCGACTGGCGGCGATCCTCAAGCTGGGGGACCGTTTTGTCTTCGGTCTGACGGTGCTGTTGGTTTCTGCATTACTTTTGGTGATAGGCAATACCATTCGTCTTCATATTGAAAACCGCCGCACCGAGATAGAAGTGATTAAACTCGTCGGCGGCACGGACAGCTATGTGCGACGTCCCTTCCTTTATATGGGCGCGCTGTATGGCTTCGGTGCGGGGATTCTGTCCTGGGGCGTACTGGCGTTCGGCCTGGATTGGCTGAACGACGCGGTGGTCGGTCTGGCTGGCCTGTATGGCAGTGATTTTGCCCTTGCGGGAGTGCCGGTCGCCGATGGTCTGTCGCTCTTGCTTGGGGCGGTGCTGTTGGGTTATATCGGTGCGTGGATTGCGGTGGCCCGCCACCTGAGGGAGCTGGCACCGAAGTAATGTCTTTTTGCTTGTATTGACCTTTCAGAATATTTGGGAACTTGTTTCGCGGTTCCCGGTCAATTTTCGCAGTGCTGAACTGCACGAGTTATGTGAGTCGGAGGTTTTTTCGTATGACCACTTCTTTGCAACCTGCTTACGCATTGGTTCCAGGCGCCAACCTGGAGGCCTATGTGCACACGGTGAACAGCATTCCATTGCTGACGCCCGAGCAGGAGCGTGAACTGGCCGAGAGTCTCTACTATGAGCAGGATCTTGAGGCGGCTCGGCAGATGGTGCTCGCCCACCTGCGTTTTGTCGTACATATCGCCCGCAGCTATTCCGGCTACGGGCTGGCCCAGGCCGACCTGATCCAGGAAGGCAACGTTGGCCTGATGAAAGCCGTGAAGCGCTTCAACCCGGAAATGGGCGTGCGCCTGGTGTCCTTTGCCGTGCACTGGATCAAGGCAGAGATTCACGAGTTCATCCTGCGTAACTGGCGGATTGTCAAAGTCGCGACCACCAAGGCCCAGCGCAAGCTGTTCTTTAACCTGCGCAGCCAGAAGAAGCGTCTGGCCTGGCTGAACAATGAAGAAGTGCATCGCGTGGCGGAAAGCCTGGGCGTCGAGCCCCGTGAAGTGCGCGAGATGGAAAGCCGTCTGACCGGCCAGGACATGGCCTTCGATCCGGCCGCTGAAGCGGACGACGACAGCGCCTTCCAATCGCCGGCCAACTACCTGGAAGACCATCGTTACGACCCGGCGCTGCAACTGGAAGATGCCGATTGGAGCGACAACTCCACCCACAACCTGCACGAAGCGCTGGAAGTGCTGGACGAGCGTAGCCGCGACATTCTCTACCAGCGCTGGTTGGCCGAAGAGAAAGCCACGCTGCACGACCTGGCGCAGAAGTACAACGTTTCCGCCGAGCGTATTCGCCAGCTGGAAAAAAGCGCGATGAACAAACTGAAACTGTCCATCGCCGCCTAAGCCTGAAGCGTCATGCAAAACGCCCCGAGATGATCGGGGCGTTTTTGTTTGTGCGGTTGTCGCAGGAGCCGGCTTGCCGGCGAATCCCCAGCCCGGCGCCCCTTTCGAACCTGCTCAAGAAGAGCAGGTGTAAAACCAGTCTCGGGTTACTCCGCCCAAGGCGCCTTGCGCGACTCGTTCAATCGATTCAGATAATCGGTGCCGCCCAACAGGCTCATCTGTCGCCGAACCCAGCCGGCCCGCTGCAGCACATAGGTGCTGGGCCGCGCTGCGCTCCACACCCGTGGATTGGGCAGCACCGCCGCCAGCAGACTGACCTGCTGGCGCGACAGGCTGGCCGCGCTGACGCCGAAATGATGGCGCGCAGCCGCCTCGGCGCCGAATACCCCTTCATCCCACTCGGCGCTGTTGAGGTAGACCTCGAGAATCCGCTGCTTGGGCCAGAACACCTCGATCAGGGCGGTAAACCAGGCTTCCAGGCCCTTGCGCAGGTAGCTGCGGCCGGACCACAGGAACAGGTTCTTCGACACTTGCTGACTCAGGGTGCTGGCGCCGCGGATCGAGCCGCCGCGTTCGTTGTGGGCCAGGGCCGCCTGGATCGCATCGATGTCGAAGCCCCAGTGGTCGGGGAATTTCTGATCCTCGCTGGCGATGACCGCCAGCTTGAGGTTGTCGGAGATTTCGTCCCAGGGTGTCCAGGTGCGCTGCAGGTCGATGGGATCGTCGTCGATCCAGGATTCGATCTTGCGCTCCACCATCAGGGCGGTGCCCGGTGGCGGCACGAAACGAAATAGCAGCACCAGCAGCACGCTACCGACCACGAACCACATCAAGGCTTTTACAAGGCGACGAAACAGATAACGCAGCATAGAGATGGCTTGGCCGAACCCGTTGAGCGCGCCATTATACAGACCCTTTGCGCTGAATCTGACTGGAGTTCCTCATGCTGCGTGGCTTCCTGATGCTGGCCGCCTTCTTCGGTTTCACCGGGGTTGCCCTCGGCGCCTTCGCCGCCCACGGCCTGAAAAACCGCCTGAGCACGGAATACCTGGCTATTTTTCATACCGGCGTGACCTACCAGTTGGTGCACACCCTGGCCCTGTTCGGCGTCGCCTTGCTGGCGGCGCATGTTCCCGGGCGGCTGGTGACCTGGGCTGGCGCAGCCTTCACCCTGGGCATCCTGCTGTTCTCCGGCAGCCTGTACCTGCTGACCCTGAGCGGCATCGGCAAGCTGGGCATCATCACCCCGTTCGGCGGTCTGGCCTTCCTCGTTGGCTGGTTCCTGCTGGGGCTCGCCGCCTGGCGCCTGCAAGGGGCCGCCTGACGCTTATAGCTGACCTTTAGGTCACGATCGGGCTAGAATGCTGGCCCCTAAAAATGATGGCGGCCTTGAGCATGCGCATTCAGTTGAACGGTGAATCCTTTGAACTGCCCGACGGCTCGACCGTTGCGGCGCTGCTGAGCCAGCTGCAACTGAGCGGACGGCGGATCGCGGTGGAGCTCAACCTGGATATCGTTCCGCGCAGCCAGCACGCCGAAACCGCCCTTAACGAGGGCGACCAGGTGGAAGTGGTCCACGCCATCGGCGGCGGCTAGTCACTGGCCTCAGCAGCGCTGGCGCTGATCTGCGCAGCGCCCTGGCCCGACTCCGGGCCCTCTCATGGACGACATGCTTTCACCGGCCCGGGATCGTGGGTCACCAGCGCCCCGGGCCTGATAAAGAATTCTGCAAGAACCTCACCCCAACAGAGGATTTCCGATGAGCAACGTTCGTAGTGACAAGCCTTTCGTCCTGGCCGGTCGGACGTACCAGTCGCGTTTGCTGGTAGGCACCGGCAAGTACCGCGACATGGAAGAAACCCGCCTGGCCATCGAGGCCTCGGGTGCCGAGATCGTCACCGTCGCCGTGCGCCGGACCAATATCGGCCAGAACCCGGGCGAACCGAACCTGCTGGATATCCTGCCGCCGGATCGCTACACCATCCTGCCCAACACCGCCGGCTGCTATGACGCGGTCGAAGCCGTGCGCACCTGCCGCCTGGCCCGTGAGCTGCTCGATGGTCACAACCTGGTAAAGCTGGAAGTGCTGGCCGACCAGAAGACCCTGTTCCCCAACGTGCTGGAAACCCTCAAGGCCGCCGAAGTGCTGGTCAAGGAAGGGTTCGACGTGATGGTCTACACCAGCGACGACCCGATCATCGCCCGCCAGCTGGCGGAAATGGGCTGCATCGCGGTCATGCCGCTGGCCGGCCTGATCGGCACCGGGCTGGGGATCTGCAACCCGTACAACCTGCAGATCATCCTCGAAGAAGCCAAGGTCCCGGTGCTGGTGGATGCCGGTGTCGGCACCGCTTCCGACGCCACCATCGCCATGGAGCTGGGCTGTGAAGCGGTGCTGATGAACTCGGCCATCGCCCACGCGCAGCAACCGGTAATGATGGCCGAAGCCATGAAACACGCGATTGTCGCGGGCCGCCTGGCGTACCTCGCCGGTCGCATGCCGAAGAAACTCTATGCCAGCGCCTCCTCGCCGCTGGATGGTCTGATCAAGTAAGAGCCATTGATGACTGAATCAAACGACACGCCAATCCAGCCGGAAGCCGGCGACGAGCGCCAACACCGCCGCATCAAGAGTTTCGTGATGCGCGCCGGGCGCATGACCGAAGGCCAGCAGCGCGGCCTGGATCAGGGCGCGCCGCTGTACGTGCTGCCCCTGGCCGACGCCCCGGTGGACTACGACCAGGTGTTCGGCCGTTCGGCGCCGCGCTCGTTGGAAATCGGCTTCGGCATGGGCCACTCGCTGCTGGAAATGGCCGCGGCGGCCCCGGAGCAGGACTTCATCGGCGTGGAAGTTCACCGTCCGGGTGTCGGCGCGCTGCTCAACGGCGTGCTGACCCAGGGCCTGACCAACCTGCGGGTCTACGATTGCGACGCGATTGAAGTGCTCAACCGCTGCATCGCCGACAACAGCCTGGATCGCCTGATGCTGTTTTTCCCCGATCCGTGGCACAAGAGCCGGCACCACAAGCGCCGCATCGTCCAGGCCTCCTTCGCCGAGCTGGTGCGCAGCAAGCTCAAGGTGGGCGGCATTCTGCACATGGCCACCGACTGGGAGCCCTATGCCGAATACATGCTGGAAGTGATGAACGTTGCCCCGGGTTATCGCAACCTGGCCGAAGACGGCAAGTGCGTGCCGCGCCCGGCCGAGCGCCCGATCACCAAGTTCGAGCGTCGTGGCGAGCGTCTGGGTCACGGCGTGTGGGACCTGAAGTTCGAAAAAATCGACTGAGCCCCGCGCAGCCGCTGTTGTAGGCGCTGGTTTGCTAGCGAAGGAGCCTATAAGGGCGCCTTCGCCAGCCAGCTGGCTCCTACAGGGCTTGGATGAAATCGACCGGCACCTGGTCGGTCAGCCACACCCCATTCTCCGCCTGATAGAACCTGAAGCCCTGGGCCTGCATGGCCTGGGCGTCGATCTGCAGGATCACCACCTGGCCGTAACGCTGGCCCACGGCCCGGGCGGTGTCGATCTCCTGGGACAGGTGCACGTGGTGCCGTGAACCCGGGATCAGCCCCTTCTCATTGATCGACTCCATGAAGCGCGTTGCGGTGCCGTGGTAGAGCACGGCGGGCGGTTGCTTTGCCTCAAGCTGCAATTGCACGGTCTTGTTGGAGTGCCCCTGAACGGCGCGGATACGCTGGCCGTCAGCGGAGAGGGCGAAGCGCTTCTTGTCGTTGCCTTCGACCACCCGCTCGATCAGTTCCCGGCTCAGTTGTCGGCCGCCCTTGGCGGCGCCGCTGATCAGCGCGTCGATGTCGCCCCAGCCTTGGCTGTCCAGTTCCAGGCCGATGGCCTGGGGCTCGTGGCGCAGCACGTAGCTGAGGAACTTGCTGATGTCCTCGATGACTTTCTTGCTCATGTTCTTCCTTGATAGCGGGAGCGGCCGTTGGATTGCGTTCGCCGGCTTGGTGTAGGAGCCGGCTTGCCGGCGAAGGGGCCTTGCGAATCAGCGACGATCAGCGATCACGCCGATCAGCACCAGCACCACCAGCAGCACCGGCGCCAGGCTGTAGTTGTTGAACTGGCTCAGGCCGCGGACGATCCACGGCGTGGCGTAGATCAGCGCCAGGCCGCTGCCGACCATGCACAGCAGGGCCATCAGCGGCACGCGCAGGGCGCCGGCGATGCCACCCAGGCGTTGCTCGACCCAGCCCTTGATGTCCGCGCCGAACAGCACCAGCAGGCAGCCCACCAGTGCCAGGGCGATTTCCGAGAGGTTGCTGCGACTCCAGCGGGACACGGTGGCAAGCAGGTCGAGTACCAGATCCATGTGATTTCCTTAGATCAGAAAGTATTGCAGCAGGTCATTGAGGAAGAGTTGCCCACGGGCCGTGGCCGCCAGGCGTGACGGTTCGACCTGCAACAAGCCGCTTTGTTCGGCCTGGCGCCGGCCTTCGGCAAGGCTGCTCAGGTCCAGGCCGGTGCGCTGGGCGAACAGTGCGGCGTCCACACCGTCGGTAAGGCGCAGGGCGTTCATCAGGAACTCGAACGGCAGTTCTTCGTTGCCCAGGTCTTTCTCGCCGGCCTTGAACGGCTTGGCCGGGTTCAGGTAGTCCTTGGGCAGGCGGGTCTTCCAGGTGCGCTGGATGCGCCCGTCCGGGTGGCTGAGCTTGCCGTGGGCGCCAGCGCCGATGCCGATGAAGTCGCCAAAGCTCCAGTAGTTCAGGTTATGCCGCGCCGCGCGCCCGGGCTGGGCGTAGGCCGAGACTTCGTACTGGGCGTAGCCATGCTCGGCCAGCAGCGCCTGGCCGGCTTCCTGGATATCCCACAGGGTGTCGTCTTCCGGCAGCACTGGCGGCTGGTTCCAGAACACGGTGTTGGGTTCCAGGGTCAGCTGGTACCAGGACAGGTGGGTCGGCTTCATGGCGATGGCCTGGCGCAGGTCGTCCAGGGCATCGTCCAGGGACTGGTCCGGCAAGCCGTGCATCAGGTCCAGGTTGAAGTTGTCGAACCCGGCCTGGCGCGCCATGCCGGCGGCGCGGATCGCTTCATCGCCGTTGTGGATGCGCCCGAGGGCCTTGAGCTTCTGTTCCTGGAAGCTCTGGATGCCGATGGACAGGCGGTTGATGCCCAGGGCGCGGTAGGCGGTGAACTTCTCCTGCTCGAAGGTCCCGGGGTTGGCTTCCAGGGTGATTTCGATATCGCCGGCGAAGGGGATGCGCTGTTCCACGCCCTTGAGCAGCCGGCCGAGGGCCTGGGCGCTGAACAGGCTCGGGGTGCCACCGCCGAAGAAGATCGAACTCAGCTCGCGGCCATGGACCGCGTGCAGCTCCAGATCGAGGTCGGCGAGCAGGGCGTCGACGTACTCTTCTTCCGGCAGCGTCGGGCTGGCGGCGTGGGAGTTGAAGTCGCAATAGGGGCATTTGCGTACACACCACGGGATGTGGATGTACAGCGCCAGGGGCGGCAACTGGGGCAGCGCCGCCCGAGGCGTTGGCGCGCCGCCGAGAATCAGCGGCGACGCGGATCGGTCTTGGCTCATTGCAGGCCCAGGCGTTGCCGCAGAATGGCCATGGCGCGGGCGCGGTGGCTGAGCCGGTTTTTCTCCTCGGGGCCCAGCTCGGCGCTGGAGCAGTCACGTTCCGGCACCCAGAACAGCGGGTCGTAGCCAAAGCCGTGCTCGCCGCTGGCGGCGGTGAGGATGCGCCCGTGCCACAGGCCTTCGCAGAGGATCGGCAGCGGATCGTCGGCGTGCCGCACCAGGGCCAGGACGCAGACGAACTGCGCGCCGCGCTGCGCTTCTGGCACGTCCTTCAAGGCGTCGAGCAACTTGGCGTTGTTCGCCGCGTCGCCCTGGCCGTCGGCATAGCGCGCCGAGTAGATGCCCGGCGCGCCACCGAGGAAGTCCACCGCCAGGCCGGAATCGTCGGCCAGCGCCGGCAGGCCGGAAATGCGCGCGGCATTACGCGCCTTGAGGATGGCGTTTTCGACGAACGACAGGCCGGTTTCTTCCGGCTCGACGCTGCTGAACTCGCCGATCGAGCGCAATTGCACCGAGGCGCCGAGCATGGCCTGGAGTTCTTTGAGTTTGCCGGCGTTGTGGCTGGCCAGTACGAGTTGCGTAAGGTTCATTATTCGCCCGGGAATAGCTCTTGGTTGAAGCTGAAGCTGTTGGTGTCACCACCGGTTTGCACGGTGATGGTGAAGGTACGGGTTTCCTGCTGTTCCACCGGGAACTGGGCGATGTAGTAGATCGCGCCCTGTTCGCTGATCTGGCGGAACTTCAGCGGGATGCTCTTGCTGGTCAGGTCCTTGACCGTGCCGCTGACCTGGCCGACCAACGGCTTGCCATCCTTGATCAGGGACACGTTGATCACGCCCTGGTTCTTGCTGCGAACCAGCTCCGCGGCCCTGGCGACGTCAGGTTGCAGGTAGGTGGAGTTGAAGGTGTTGTAGTGCACGGTGATGTCACCGAACACCTCCTTGCGTTCGCTCTTGATCGGGTCCGCGGCCAGGGCGCTGAAGCTCAGGCAGGCAGCCAATAGAAATGTCACCAGACGTCCCATGATGGTTCTCCTCGATGCAACGTGGTTTAAACCGCGACTTTGTGCTCTTGCAGACCGGGACTGCTGACGCGGTAGATGCCGATCTCTCCCAACAGATTAGGCCATAGCTTACTGGCCCACCCGTGGCGGTGTTGTTGATCGACGGCAAGGCGGTTGATCACCCGGGCTTGGCGCTCGCGGCACAGCTCTTCGAAATCCTCGAAGGTGCAGAAGTGGATGTTCGGCGTGTTGTACCAGGTGTACGGCAGGAACTCCGAGACCGGCATCCGGCCCTTGCTGGCCAGGTACCAGCGGCAGCGCCAGTGACCGAAGTTGGGGAAGGTGATGATGCATTGGCGCCCGACCCGAAGCATTTCGTCGAGGATCTTGTCCGGGTAGTGCACGGCCTGCAGGGCCTGGGTCATGACCACGATATCGAAGCTGTTGCTGGCGAAGTTGCCCAGGCCCTTGTCCAGGTCCTGCTCGATCACGTTGATGCCCTTGGCCACGCACTCGGCGATGTTGTCCGGGTCGTTTTCCAGGCCGTAGCCGGTGACCTGCTTGTGTTCCTGCAGCCAGCTCAGCAGCTCGCCGTTGCCGCAGCCCAGGTCGAGGACGCGGCTGCCGGCGGGGATCCATTCCTGGATGATTTCCAGATCGGCTCTCATCGTGTCCTCACAGCGTTATGCGGTTCATGTAGTGACTAAAGGCCTGCAGGTAGCGCGGGATCGGGATCAGGAAGGCGTCGTGCCCCTGAGGCGCGTCGATCTCCAGGTAGCAGACGTCCTTGCGCGCGGCCATCAGCGCGTCCACCAGCTCCCGGGAACGGGCCGGGGAGAAGCGCCAGTCGGTGGTGAAGGACATCACGCAGAACTTGGCGCTGGCGTTGGCGAAGGTCTTGGCCAGGTCGTCGTCGAAGTTCGCCGCCGGGTCGAAATAGTCCAGGGCCTTGGTCATCAGCAGGTAGGTGTTGGCGTCGAACCGCCCGGAGAACTCCTCGCCCTGGTAGCGCAGGTAGCTTTCCACCTGGAACTCGACGCTGTGGAAGTCGTAGTTGAGCTTCTCGCTCTTGAGGCCACGGCCGAATTTCTCGCCCATGGAGTCATCGGACAGGTAGGTAATGTGCCCCACCATGCGCGCCAGCATCAGCCCGCGCTTGGGGATCACGCCCTGTTCCTGGAACGAGCCGCCGTGGAATTCCGGGTCGGTGAGGATCGCCTGGCGCGCCACTTCGTTGAAGGCGATGTTCTGCGCCGAGAGCTTGGGCGCCGAGGCGATGGCCAGGCAGTGCCGGACCCGGTCCGGGTAGGTGATGGTCCATTGCAGGGCCTGCATGCCGCCCAGGCTGCCGCCGATCACCGCCGCCCACTGGCCGATGCCCAGGCGGTCCGCCAGGCGCGCCTGGCTGTGCACCCAGTCTTCCACGGTGAGCACCGGGAAGTCGGCGCCGAACGGCTTGCCGGTGTCCGGATTGAGGCTGCTGGGGCCGGTGGAGCCGTTGCAGCCGCCGAGGTTGTTGAGGCTGACCACGAAGAACTTGTTGGTATCGATGGGCTTGCCGGGACCGATGCAGCTGTCCCACCAACCGGGCTTGCGGTCATCAACGCTGTGGTAACCGGCGGCGTGATGATGGCCAGACAGGGCGTGGCAGATCAGCACCGCGTTGCTGGCGCTGGCATTGAGCTGACCATAGGTTTCATAGATCAGGTCGTAGGCGGGCAGCGAGCGTCCGCAGGCCAGGGCCAGGGGTTCGCCGAAGTGGGCCAGTTGCGGTGTGACCAGACCAACAGAATCGGGGGGGAAGGCAGTTGGCATCGATCCTGCTCTCGTTCAAATGAGGCGTAAGTCTAAAGACCACTGCCCCCAGCGGCAAGCAAAGCCCGGGGCTGTGTTTCGTCGGGGAAAATGGCGGGGGAGCTTCGCTGGCAAGCCAGCTCCTACAGCTGACATGGGGCGCAGGCGCCGGCTTGTCGGCGAATCAGACGGGACGCGCCAGCCCCGGCAGATCCGGCAGCTTCTTCGGCGCTTGCAGGCGCACGCGCTTCTGCCGGTTCAACTCGCCGCTGATCAGGCTGACGTGGCTCTTGGGGATGCCGAAGGCCTTGGCCAGGAACGCCATCAGGTGCGCATTGGCCTTGCCCTCCACGGGCGGCGCGGTGAGGCGGATTTTCAAGCGCTCCCCATGCAGGCCAGCGAACTCATCGCTGCTGGCCTTGGGTTGCAGGTGACAATCGAGAATCAGATCGTCACCGTCCCAGCGGAAAAAACTCATCAGATCAGCCCGAACAGCTCGCGGGGCATGAAGGTGTAGAACGCCAGGCGGGGAATCAGCCACTGCTGCAGCAGCTGAATCACGATAAAGGCCAGGATCGGCGAAATATCCAGGCCGCCCAGGTTCGGCACGATGCGACGGAACGGCGCCAGGAACGGCTCGCTGATCTGGTAGGCCAGCTCGGCGCCCGGACTCTGGCTGCCGGGCGCGACCCAGGACAGGATCACGCTGATGATCATGGCGAAGAACCACACCTTGAGCAGCAGGGCGAAGATGCCGATCGGCGCCCAGAGCAGCAGCCCGAGGACGTTGAAGGGGATGTAGCTGAGGGTGAGGATGATGGCGAACAGCAGCATCTGCACGATCAGCGCCAGGACCAGCGACGACAGGTCCAGGCCGAACACGCTGGGAATGACCCGGCGCATGGGTTTGAGCAGCGGCTGGGTGGCGCGCACGATGAACTGGCAGATCGGGTTGTAGAAGTTCGCCCGTACCACTTGCAGGATGAAGCGCAGCAGGACCACCAGCAGGTACAGACTGCCCAGGGTCTGAATCACGAAAATGGCAGCGTCGTTGAGTCCGAACATTATGGGTTCCTTTGTGGGGGCGAATTAACGACCGAGTTGTTCGGCCATCTCGGCCGAACGGTGCGCGGCGGCAGCTAGGGCTTGCTCCACCAGGGCTTCGAAGCCGTTGGCCTGGAAGGATTTGATGGCCGCTTCCGTGGTCCCGGCCGGCGAGGTCACGCGGCGGCGCAGTTCGGCGGCGTCGACGTCGCTGGAAACGGCCATGTGGGCAGCGCCCAGGGCGGTTTGCAGGGTCAGTTGGGCGGCGGTTTCCCGTGGCAGGCCGAGTTTCTCGCCGGCGGCGGTCATGGCTTCGATCAGCAGGAAGAAATAGGCCGGGCCGCTGCCGGAGACGGCGGTCACCGCGTCCAGTTGCTGCTCTTGATCCAGCCACAGGGCGATGCCCACGGCGGACAGCAGCTCCTCGGCCTGATGGCGCTGTTCAGGGCTGACCCGGGCGTTGGCATACAGGCCGCTGACGCCCTGGCGCAGCAGCGCCGGGGTGTTGGGCATGCAGCGCACTATGGGTTGTTCGCCGAGCCAGTGGCTCATGCTGGCGCAGGTGATGCCGGCGGCGATGGACACCACCAGCTGCTGCGGCTGCAGGTTTGGACGCAGGGCCTCGCACACGGCTTTCATGGCCTGGGGCTTGACCGCCAGAACGATCACGTCGACGCCGGCGATGGCCTCGGCGTTGTCGGCAAACACCTGGATGCCGTGCTCGGCCGCCACCTTGGCCCGGGTTTCGGCTCCGGGGTCGCTGGCGCGGATCTGCGCCGCCTCCAGGCCTTTGGCGCGCAGGCCGCCGATGAGGCTGGCCGCCATGTTGCCGGCACCGATAAAAGCGATACGAGTCGTGTTCATGACAGGTCCTTATGAGAGGTCAGGGTCAGTCGCATCAGGACTGACTGTAGTCGCGGGCGCCAAACAGCGCGGTGCCGATCCGCACCCAGGTGGCGCCTTGGGCAATGGCCGCTTCGAGGTCGTGGCTCATGCCCATGGAAAGGGTGTCCAGGGGCAGCTTGAGGCTGTCCCGCAGTTGATTGTTCAAGGCCTGCACCGCGGCGAAGGCAGCCTCCTGGGCGGCCCGATCCTCGGTGGGCTCGGGTATCGCCATCAGCCCGCGCAGTTGCAGGCGCGGCAATGAGCTGATGGCGCTGGCCAGGGCCGGCAGGTCGGCCGGGGTGCAGCCGGATTTGCTGGCTTCGCCGCTGACGTTCACCTGGATGCAGATGTTCAGCGGCGGCAGCTCGGCCGGGCGTTGCTCGGACAGGCGTTGGGCGATTTTCAGGCGATCCACGGAATGCACCCAGGCAAAGTGCTCGGCGATGGCACGGGTCTTGTTCGACTGAATGGGGCCGATGAAGTGCCAACTCAAGGGCAGGTCGGCCAGTTCCTGTTGCTTGCCCAGGGCTTCTTGCAGGTAGTTCTCGCCGAAGTCCCGCAGGCCGGCGGCGTAGGCTTCGCGCAGGGCGGCGGCGGGCTTGGTCTTGCTCACGGCCAGCAACTGGACGCTGGCCGGGTCACGCTGTACGGCCTGGCAGGCGCTGCGGATGCGCTCGGCGAGCTGGGCGATGTTGTCTGCTATCGTGGACATTCGATTTCTTCTCAAAAGTACCGGCGGCCTCGGCCTGCCGGCTGCCGCGTGAATCCACCAGACCCTCACCCTCCACTGGCCAGAGCATTGCTCGATGGCCGTGGCGGACCTTGCCCTTGCATCGGGCAATGGCCGGCGCCCAGGGGCGGGCGGGTCTGAAGCTCGCGGCATTCTACTGGAATTGGGGGCCACTATGGACATCACCGAACTCTTGCTCTTGAGCGTCGCCCGAGGGGCTTGCGACCTGCATCTGTCCGCCGGACTGGCGCCGCTGTTGCGGATCGACGGCGATATCGGGGCGCTGGAAGGGCCTGCCCTGGACCAACAGCAGACGCTGGCCTTGATCCACGGCCTGATGAGCGAACCCCAGCGCCAAGCTTTCGCCGCCACCCGGGACCTGGACTTCGCCTACGAGCTGCCGGGCGTGGCGCGCTTTCGGGTCAATGCCTTCCAGCATGCCCGGGGTGCCGGCGCGGTGCTGCGCCTGATTCCTGCGCGGGTACAGAGCCTGGAAGCGTTGGGGCTGGGGGAGGTGTTTCGGCAGATTGCCGAGACGCCCCGGGGGCTGGTGCTGGTGACCGGGCCCACCGGCAGCGGCAAGTCCACCACTCTGGCGGCGATGATCGATCACCTGAACCGGCATCGGCGCCAGCACATCCTCACCATCGAAGACCCCATCGAATTCGTGCATCCGCAGCACAGCTGCCTGGTGCACCAGCGTGAAGTGCAGCGCGACACCCAGAGCTTCGCCAGCGCCTTGCGCGCGGCGCTGCGGGAAGATCCGGACGTGATCCTGCTGGGCGAGTTGCGCGACCTGGAGAGCATCCGCCTGGCCCTGACCGCAGCCGAAACCGGGCACTTGGTGTTCGCCACCCTGCACACTGCATCCGCGGCCAAGACCATCGACCGGCTGGTGGACGTGTTCCCGGGGGAAGAAAAGGCCCTGGTGCGCTCGATGCTGGCCGAGTCGCTGCAGGCGGTAATTGCCCAGGTGTTGCTGAAGAAGGTCGGTGGTGGCCGAGTGGCCGCGCACGAAATCATGCGGGGCAGCCCGGCGATTCGTAACCTGATTCGCGAGGACAAGGTGGCGCAGATGTATTCGGCGATCCAGACCGGCGGCGCCCAGGGCATGCGCACCCTGGACATGAGCCTCAAGGCCTTGCTCGGGCAAGGGCTGATCAGCCGTGAGCAGGCGCGGGAGCAGGCAAGGATGCCGGAGAGCTTTTGACCGGGCTGGAAATGCATTCGCCGGCAAACCGGCTCCTACAGGTGGGCGTAGGAGCCGGCTTGCCGGCGAATGGGCGAATCAGCAGATTAGCGCTGCACGACCCGCAGAGGCGCGTGTTCCTTGGGCAGGACCCGCTTGGCAACCACATAGTGGCTCTGCCAGTAGGGCTTCTTCAGGGTGTCGATGGTCACCGCCTTGCCGCGCCGCGGGGCGTGGATGAAGCGGTCTTCGCCCAGGTAGATGGCGACGTGGTTGACCTTGCGGCTCTTGATGTTGAAGAACAGCAGGTCGCCCGGCTTCAGGTCCTTGCGTTCGACCTTCTGCCCGTGGCCGCTGGCCATGGCGTTGGAGGTGCGCGGCAGATCCACGGCGGCAACGTCGTTGAAGGCGTAACGCACCAGGCCGCTGCAATCGAAGCCTTTACTTGGGCTGCTGCCGCCCCAACGATAAGGCGTACCGAGGACGTTGACCGCGCGGCTGAGGACAGTAGTGCTCGGCCGGCCGGCGTTGTTGGCCACCAGCTTGCTATCGGTCTTGCTCAGGCGGGTGGGGTGCTTGATGTTGCTCTTGTTCTTGGCGGTGACCGTCGAAACATGAGGTTTCGGGGTGTAGCCATTGACGTTGGGAAGTCGTTGCTCACGGTTGGTGGCGTGGGCGGCCAGTGGCATTAATAGGCAAATGGTTAGCCATGTCTTGAAAAATGGTCGCATTAGGCAAGGCTCTTATTTGGTTTGCGCGCAACTTTATAACAGCTTTCAGGTCACTTCCGTGGCCGTTTGTCGATTCAACCTTGGGGTCAACTTCGGCAAAGAGGTGGCAACTTGACGCAGAAAACTGTCAGAAGTCAGGCGGTACAAGGCTTTGACGGGAGAGAAGGTAACATTGCCCACATGTCGAACGCCTGTAAAAAAGTCACAAAGGTTTTAAGAATATTTATCTATCACCTGCAAAGAGGCTCTTAATGAACACCTATCGTCAGGATGCATCCGCCCATGACACTCACAGCAAGGTGATCGGTTACCTGTTGTGGATTTTCGGCTTTACCGGTGCCCACCGCTTCTATTACGGCAAGCCGGTGACCGGGACCATTTGGTTCTTCACCTTCGGTCTGTTGGGCATTGGCTGGCTGATCGACCTGTTTCTGATCCCGTCCATGGATCGGGAAGCGGACTTGCGTTTCACCTCGGGCCCGCTGGAGTACAGCGTCGCCTGGATTTTGCTGACCTTCCTCGGGGTATTTGGCGTGCACCGCATGTACCAGGGCAAATGGCTGAGCGGGGTGATCTACCTGTTCACCGGCGGCCTGTTCTTCCTCGGGGTGCTGTATGACTTCTGGACCCTGAACGATCAGGTGTCGCTGGAAAACGCCAAGCGCCGCTAACCAATCGAGCCGGCCCCACGTAGGAGCCGGCTCGCCGGCGAAAACAAGCGCCGCTGTTTTCAGCCCTGATAGCTGATGTGTCCGTCCACCAGGGTGTAGCGCACCGCGCCCGGCAGGCTATGGCCGAGGAACGGGCAGTTCTCGCCCTTGGACAGCCAGCGCTCGCCGGCCACGGTGGAACTGGCTGGGTCGAACAGCACCAGGTCCGCAGCGCCACCTTCCACCAGCTTGCCCGCCGGCAGGCGCAAGGCGGCGGCCGGACCGGCGCTGAGGCGCGCCAGCAGGGTCGGCAGGTCCAGCAAACCGTCCTGCACCAGGGTCAGGGCCAGCGGCAGCAGCAATTCGACGCTGCTGATGCCCGGCTCGGTGGCACCGAAGGGCGCCAGCTTGGCGTCGCGCTCGTGGGGCTGGTGATGGCTGGAGATGGCTTGCACCACCCCGGACTTCACCGCCTCGCGCAAGGCGTCACGGTCGGCCCGTGAACGCAGCGGCGGCTGTACGTGATACAGGCTGGAGAAGTCGATCAGCGCCTCGTCGGTGAGGATCAGCTGATACAAGGCTACATCGGCGGTCACTGGCAGGCCGCGGGCCTGGGCCTGGGCGATCAGCTCAACGCCGCGGGCGCTGGTCAGCTGGCTGAAGTGAGCGCGCACGCCGCTTTGTTCCACCAGCAGCAGGTCCCGGGCCAGGGCCACGGTTTCCGCGCTTTCGGGAATCCCCGGCAAGCCGAGGAAGCTGGCGGTAGCACCTTCATGGGCCAGGCCGCCTTCGGCCAGGTCGCGATCCTGGGAGTGAAAGATCACCGTCAGGTCGAAGGTGGCGGCGTATTCCAGGGCGCGGCACAGGGTGCGGGTGCTGCGGAAACCGTCCAGGCCGTTGCCGAAAGCCACGCAACCGGCGTCACGCAACGCGATCAGCTCGGCCAGTTGCTCGCCTTCCAGGCCCTTGCTCAAGGCGCCGATGGGGAACACCTTGCTGTTGCCGGCTTCGCGGGCGCGGTCGAGGATCAGCTCGGCCACCGCCGAGGTGTCCAGAACCGGCTTGGTACGCGGCGGGCAGCACAGGCTGGTGACGCCACCGGCCGCGGCGGCGCGGGTTTCGCTGGCAATGCTGCCCTTGCGGCTGTAGCCCGGCTCGCGCAGGGCGACGCTCAGGTCCACCAGGCCGGGCGCGGCCACCAGGCCCTTGGCGTCGATGCTGGTAACGGCGTTGAAACCATGGGGCGCGGCGCCGATGGCGACGATCTTGCCGGCTTCCAGGTGTAAATCGGTGGTTTGATCCAGGCCGCTGCTTGGATCGATGACGCGGGCGCCGAGAATGCTGAGCTTCACTGGGCGTTCTCCTGCTCGAATTGTCGCTGGGCGGTCTGCCCGCTCATGGCCATGGACAGCACGGCCATGCGCACTGCGATGCCGTAGGTCACCTGATTGAGGATTACCGAGTGCGGACCGTCGGCCACCGCCGATTCGATCTCCACGCCACGGTTGATCGGGCCCGGGTGCATGACGATGGCGTCGGGCTTGGCCCCGGCCAGGCGCGCGGTGGTCAGGCCGAACAGGCGGTAGAACTCGCCTTCGCTGGGCAGCAGGCCGCCCTGCATGCGCTCGCGTTGCAGGCGCAGCATGATCACTACGTCCACGTCCTTCAGGCCTTCGGTCATGTCGGTGTAGACCTTGACCCCGTACTGCTCGATGCCGATCGGTAGCAGGGTTTTCGGCGCGATCACGCGGATGTCCGGGCAGCCGAGGGTTTTCAGCGCCAGCATGTTCGAGCGCGCCACCCGCGAGTGCAGGATGTCGCCGACGATGGCCACCGAGAGGTTCTCGAAGCCGCCCTTGTGCCGGCGGATGGTCAGCATGTCGAGCATGCCCTGGGTCGGGTGGGCGTGACGGCCGTCGCCGCCGTTGATGATCGCCACCTGTGGGCACACGTGTTCGGCGATGAAGTGCGCGGCGCCGGAGTCGCCGTGGCGCACCACGAACATGTCGGCGGCCATGGCTTCCAGGTTGCGCAGGGTGTCCAGCAGGGTTTCACCCTTGCTCGCCGAGGAGGTCGAGACATTCAGGGTGATCACGTCCGCCGACAGCCGCTGGGCCGCCAGTTCGAAGGTGGTGCGGGTGCGGGTGGAGTTTTCGAAGAACACGTTGCACACGGTCTTGCCGCGCAGCAGCGGGACTTTCTTCACCGCCCGGGCGCCGACTTCGAGGAAGGAGTCGGCGGTGTCGAGGATTTCCGTCAGCAGCTCGCGGTTCAGGCCGTCGAGGGACAGGAAATGGCGCAGCTGGCCCTGATCGTTGAGCTGCAGCGGGCGCTTGGCGTCTAGAGGCGTCATCGCAATGGACTCTTAAAAGGGCGAGTTAGAGGGCGAGGTCTTGGAGCTCGAGTTGAAGCGGCGCAGGACCGGACAATTTTACCCGCTCGTGGGCGGCCAGCGACAGGGTTGCGCCCACCACATTCGGACGGATCGGCAGCTCGGCGGCGTTCAGGTCCAGCAGGCAGACCAGGGTTACGCTGGCCGGGCGGCCGTAGTCGAACAGCTCATTGAGGGCCGCGCGCACGGTGCGGCCGCTCATCAGCACGTCGTCGATCAGCACCAGGTGCTGGCCTTCGATCTCGAACGGCAGCTCCGAAGGCCGCACCTGCGGATGCAGGCCGTTCTGGCTGAAGTCGTCGCGATAGAAGGACACGTCCAGGGTGCCCAGGGGCGCGTCGCTGCCCAGGGCTTCCAGCAGGGCCTGGGCCACCCACACGCCACCGGTACGGATACCGATGAAGCGTGGCTCGCTGATGGCGCGCTGGGTCAGGTAGGCGTTGAGATCAGTGGCCATCTGGCTGATCAGGGCGGCGGGATTGGGCAGGCTCATGGTGGCTCCTTCGTGGGCTCGCGCCTGCTGCCGGGCAGCAGGGCACGGGAACTTACGGCTGGTGTTGGGCCAGGAGGCGCGCAGCCCGGGGCTGCGCATCTTCAGGATTCGGGATATCAGGTATTCAACAGCGTGGCGTTTTCATCGAGCCAGCCCTGCAGCAGCAGGGCCGCGGCGATGGCGTCCACCGGGTTGTCGCGGTAACTGCCTTTCTGCCCGCCCCGGGCCAGGCGTTCGCCCTTGGCCTCGAAGGTGGTCAGGCGTTCATCGTGGGTATAGAAGGGCACATTGAAGCGGCCGTTCAGGCGCCGGGCGAACTTCTCGGCGCGCACGCACATGTCGCTGGGGCTGCCGTCCATGTTCAGGGGCAGGCCCACCACCACGGCGTCGGGTTTCCACTCCTTGATCAGGGCCTCCACCTGATTCCAGTCCGGCACGCCGTTCTGCGCCTTGAGGGTGCACAGCTCGCGGGCCTGGCCGGTGATGGCCTGGCCCACGGCGACGCCGATCTGCTTGGTGCCGTAGTCGAAGCCGAGGATCAGTCGCAAGGCCATCAGGCGTGGCCCGCCTGGCTGGTGAGCAGGCTGAGGTTGACCCCCAAGTGCCGGGCGGCGGCTTCCAGGCGCAATTCGCTGCTGGTGTTGAACAGGATGTCGGCGTCGAAGGGGCAGGTCAGCCAGGCGTTGTCCGCCAGCTCGGCTTCCAGTTGCCCGGCTTCCCAGCCGGCGTAGCCCAGGGCGATCAGGCTCTTGGCCGGGCCGACGCCGTCGGCGATGGCGAACAGCACATCCTGGGAGGTGGACAGGGACAGCCCTTCGAGCTCCACCGTGGCCTGGTAGACCGGACCGCTGGGGTGCAGGACGAAGCCGCGATCGGTCTGCACCGGGCCGCCGCTGAAGATCGGCACGTGCTGGCACAGCAGCGGCGGTTCTTCGTCGGGGCGCAGTTGTTCGAGGATATCCGCCAGGTTCAGGTCCTGGGGCCGGTTGATCACCAGGCCCATGGCGCCACTGGCGTTGTGCTCGACGATGTAGGTCAAGGTCTGCGCAAAGTTCGGGTCGGCCATATGGGGCATGGCGATCAGGAAGTGATGCTTGAGATAGCTTGGGCTGACATTTTTCATGAGCGCTAGTGTGGCGGTGGCGGGCCCGGCTGACAAGCGTCACCCGGTGGGTGCCGGCTTATCGGCGAAGGCGACGTTGGGGTTTGCGCTGGGCGGGCCTTTTCGCCGGCAAGCCGGCTCCTATGGGAGATGGGCTCTTGCCCGCGGAGGCGGGTCAGTTGCTCGACAGCTTGTCGCCCCGGGCGAAGCGCCAGGTGCGGATGATTTCCAGGCGGTCGATGTCCGCCAGGTCGCCGGTGAAGGGCGCGAACGGCGCGGCCAGGCGCACGATGCGCTGGGCGGCCTGGTCCAGCAGCGGCTGGCCGGAGGATTCCAGCACCAGCACTTCATACAGCGAGCCGTCGCGGTTGATCGAAACCATCAGCCGCAAGTTGCCGTAGATCTGCTTGCGCCGGGCCTCCTCGGGGTAGTTGAGGTTGCCGATGCGCTCGACCTTCTTGCGCCACTCGTCCTTATACCAGGCGCCCTTGTCGCGCATGGTCGAGGCGGCGCTCAGGCGGTGGATGCGCGGGCGCTTGGCGTACAGCTGTTGTTCGTTGGCCAGTTCGGCTTCCAGGCTGGAGATCTCGCTGGACAGCTGGGAGCTGTCGAACGTCGGGGTGTCGGCCTTGGGCGTCGGGTCTTTCTTGACCTCTTCGCGCTGGGTCACGGTCTTTTTCGGTTTCGGCGCGGTGGTGGCCACGGCCGCCTTGGGCGCGGCTTCCTTGACTTCAGGCTTGACCGACGGCGGAGGCACGACCTTTTTCACCGAATTGT
This sequence comes from Pseudomonas protegens, assembly GCF_013407925.2. Lineage (NCBI taxonomy): Bacteria > Pseudomonadati > Pseudomonadota > Gammaproteobacteria > Pseudomonadales > Pseudomonadaceae > Pseudomonas > Pseudomonas protegens. Next base: position 3,753,295 of record NZ_CP060201.1, read on the forward strand.
CCTGGAACGGCGCCACTTCGGTGGTTTTCGGAATGGCCTTCTTGTCCAGGGTGCCGCTGCCTTCCTGGTGCTCTTGGGCGAGAAAGTCAGCCTTCTTCGGCTTGGTCTCGCTCTTGAAGGTGGCCAGGGTGATTTCCAGGGTCTTGCTGATGGTCTGGGGTTCGGCGAAGGAAAAACCCAGGCCGAGGATCAGTGCCAGGTGCAGCAGCGCCGCCAGGAACAGGGTAAATCCCAGGCGATCGGCCGCGCGCACGCCGCCATGGGCTAGCTCGGGGGGCAGATCGGACGGCAGGCTCATGGGCGGTTCGACATCACGGCAGGCATCACACAACCAACATCACGTTTTCACAGGCGGCGCATGATAACGCAATGTTGGTTTCAAGCCTTGAGTGCCAAGCTTCAAGCGACAAGCTGCAGATGACGCAGATCAAGCTTGCGGCTTGTTGCGGGCGGCTTGCAGCTTGCGTTCGATGGCATCCATCAGCCGCGCGCCGATCTGGGTGCCGAAGGCGTTGTCGATCTCACGGATGCAGGTGGGGCTGGTGACGTTGATTTCCGTCAGGTGCTCGCCAATCACATCGAGGCCGACGAACAGCAGGCCCTTGGCCCGCAGGGTCGGGCCGACCTGGGCAGCAATCCAGCGGTCCTTGTCGCTCAGTGGACGGGCTTCGCCACGACCGCCGGCGGCCAGGTTGCCACGGGTTTCACCAGCGGCGGGGATGCGCGCCAGGCAGTAGTCCACCGGTTCGCCATCGATCATCAGGATGCGCTTGTCGCCGTCCTTGATCGCCGGCAGGTAGGCCTGGGCCATGATCTGCTGGCTGCCGAGCACGGTCAGGGTTTCGAGGATCACCGACAGGTTCGGGTCGCCGGCGCGGTGACGGAAGATCGAGGTGCCGCCCATGCCGTCCAGGGGCTTGAGGATCACATCGCCATGCTCGGCGGCGAACTCGCGCAATACATCGGCGCGGCGGCTGACCACGGTCGGCGGGGTGCATTGCGGGAACAGGGTGGCGAACAGCTTTTCATTGCAGTCGCGCAGGCTCTGGGGCTTGTTGACCACCAGCACGCCGGCGCTTTCGGCCTGTTCCAGCAGGTAGGTGGAGTAGACGAACTCCATGTCGAACGGCGGGTCCTTGCGCATCAGGATCACGTCCAGATCGCTCAGCGGGCAGTCGATCTCGGCGTCCAGCTCGAACCATTTCTCCGGGTTGGCGAACACCTGCAGCGGCCGCATGCGCGCCCGCGCCACGCCGGCGCCCTGGTACAGGTCGCGCTGCTCCATATAGAAGAGGGTCCAGCCGCGCTCCTGGGCGGCCAGCAGCATGGCCAGCGAGCTGTCCTTCTTGTAGGAGATGCTGGCGATAGGGTCCATGACAATCCCGACGCGAACGCTCATGGGTGGATTCCTTAAAAAATGAGTGGGAGCAAGGCAAAAAAAGTGGCGTCAGAGTGGCGCTGACAGGGGCCTGGGTCAAGGAAAAACCACTGCCTGGCATGGTCCATAGATTGCAGGGGGGAGAGTGTGCTAAAAAGGCTCGCAGGCCGGGCCGAGGCCTTGAAGTTCAAGGGTTTGGGGCGTTGGCCGGCGGTACCGGATCAAATCATTCGCTGGGGCGATGGCAGAGCAGATATGGAACAGCATTCCAACGCCTTGAAGGTGATGGTGATCGACGATTCGAAGACGATTCGCCGCACGGCCGAAATGCTGTTGAAGAACGTCGGCTGCGAGGTCATTACCGCCGTGGACGGTTTCGAGGCCCTGGCCAAGATCGTCGATCATCATCCCGGCATCATCTTCGTCGACATCATGATGCCGCGGCTCGATGGCTATCAGACCTGTGCGCTGGTGAAGAACCACAGCGCGTTCAAGTCCATCCCCGTGATCATGCTGTCCTCCAAGGACGGCCTGTTCGACAAGGCCAAGGGGCGCATCGTCGGCTCCGACCAGTTTTTGACCAAACCCTTCAGCAAGGAAGAACTGCTGAGCGCAATCAAGGCCCACGTTCCGGACTTTGTCGCGCTTGCGCCACAGTAGACACGCACAATGGCGCCCGGCCCGTGGGCCGCGCGCCCATACCGTATGGGGAAGACCATGGCTCGTATTCTGATCGTCGATGACTCGCCGACTGAAATGTACAAACTCACCGGCATGCTGGAAAAGCACGGCCATGAAGTGCTCAAGGCCGAAAACGGCGCCGACGGCGTGGCCCTGGCCCGGGAAGAAAAGCCCGATGCGGTGCTGATGGACATCGTCATGCCCGGCCTCAACGGCTTCCAGGCCACCCGCCAGTTGACCAAGGACGCCGAGACCAGCCATATCCCGGTGATCATCATCACCACCAAGGATCAGGAAACCGACAAGGTCTGGGGCACCCGCCAGGGCGCCAAGGACTACCTGACCAAGCCGGTGGACGAAGAGACCCTGATCAAGACCCTGAACAGCGTCCTGGCCGGCTGATCGCCCGGCCATGAGCGAAACCCAGACCGCCTTCGAGCTGCTGCTGGAAATCGACCAGCGCTGCCGCCTGCTGGCCGCCGACCTGCCGTCCCAGGAAACCCGCCAGCACGGCTGGAGCGGCATCGGCTTCCGCCTCGGGGAGCATTGGTACGTGGCGGCCATGGGCGAAATCAGCGAAGTGCTGCACGAGCCGCGCTACACCCTGCTGCCCGGGGTCAAGCCCTGGGTCAAGGGCGTGGCCAACCTGCGCGGGCGGCTGCTGCCGATCATGGACCTGTGCGCCTTCTTCGGTCATGAGCTCTCGCCCCTGCGCAAGCAGCGGCGGGTGCTGGTGGTGGAGTACAAGGAGCTGTTCGCCGGCCTGCTGGTGGATGAAGTGGCGGGCCTCAAGCATTTTGCCCAGGACAGTCTGGAGCCGGGCCCCGGTGACTTTGCCATTGCGGCGATCAACCCCTACCTGCAGGGGCAGTTTCGCAGCGAGCAGCTCTGGCAGGTCTTCAGCCCCTTCGCCCTGGCCCGCTCGCCGGCGTTCCTGGAGGTGGCGGCGTGAGCCTCGCCCGGTCCTGCTTGCCCTGCGTTCGCTGTACCACGGCCAGCCCGTGCTGCCCTGGTTCCATCCATGCTGCCCGAGCGTTGCATGCGCCCCGGGCTCCTGAAAGCGGGATCGCCCGCTCGCCACAGGCCTGATCGATGACCAAAGCCAAAACCGGCAAGCCCCTGGAAGGCTCCCGCAGTCGCTCGCAGATCATCGTGCTGTTCATCGCACTGATCGTGTTCATCATGCTGCTGTTCGCCAACTTCGCGTACCTGAACACCCAGGCCACCTACGACAAGCAGTACATCGGCCACGCCGGCGAGCTGCGGGTGCTGTCCCAGCGCATCGCCAAGAACGCCACCGAAGCGGCGGCCGGCAAGGCCGCGGCGTTCAAGCTGCTGGGGGATGCGCGCAACGACTTTGCCCAGCGCTGGAGCTACCTGAAGAAGGGCGACCCGGCCACCGGCCTGCCCGGGGCACCGGTGGTGCTGCGCCAGGAAATGCGCGCGGTGCAACTGGACTGGGAAAAACTGCTGAAGAACGCCGACGTCATCCTCGGCAGCGAGCAGACGGTGCTGTCCCTGCATCAAGTGGCGGCGACCCTGGCGGAAACCGTGCCCCAGCTGCAGGTGGAATACGAAAAGGTGGTGGAGATCCTCCTGCAGCGCGGCGCTCCGGCCGCCCAGGTGGCCATGGCCCAGCGCCAGTCGCTGCTGGCCGAGCGGATTCTCGGGGCGGTCAACACGGTGCTGGCCGGCGATGAAAATGCGGTCCAGGCCGCCGACGCCTTTGGCCGTGATGCCGCGCGCTTTGGCCAGGTCCTCAACGGCATGCTGCAGGGCAACCCCGGGTTGAAGATCAGCCAGGTCGAAGACCCGGACGCCCGGGCCCGGCTGGCGGAAATTTCCGAATTGTTCGAGTTCGTCTCCGGTTCCGTGGACGAGATCCTCGAAACCTCTCCCGAGCTGTTCCAGGTCCGCGAATCGGCGAGCAACATCTTCAGCCTGTCCCAGACCCTGCTGGATGAAGCCTCGCTGCTGGCCACCGGCTTCGAGAACCTGGCCGGCAGCCGCAAGCTGGACACCATCGGCGGTTATGTCCTGGGCCTGCTGGCTCTGGCCTCGATCATCCTCATCGGCCTGGTGATGGTCCGCGAAACCAACCGCCAGCTGCGGGAAACCGCCGAGAAGAACGAGCGCAACCAGAACGCGATCATGCGCCTGCTGGACGAGATCGAGGACCTGGCCGATGGCGACCTGACGGTCACCGCCTCGGTCACCGAAGACTTCACCGGGACCATCGCCGACTCCATCAACTACTCCGTGGACCAGCTGCGCGACCTGGTGGCCACCATCAACCTCACGGCGGGTCAGGTGGCCGGCGCGGTGCAGGAAACCCAGGCCACCGCGATGCAGTTGGCCGAAGCGTCGGAGCACCAGGCCCAGCAGATTTCCGAAGCCTCCATGGCGATCAACGAGATGGCCCAGTCCATCGACCAGGTGTCGGCCAACGCCGCCGAGTCGTCGGCGGTGGCCGAGCGTTCGGTGGAGATCGCCAACAAGGGCAACGAGGTGGTGCACAACACCATCCACGGCATGGACAACATCCGCGAACAGATTCAGGACACCGCCAAGCGCATCAAGCGCCTGGGCGAGTCGTCCCAGGAAATCGGCGACATTGTCAGCCTGATCGACGACATCGCCGACCAGACCAATATCCTGGCCCTCAACGCGGCGATCCAGGCTTCCATGGCCGGTGATGCCGGGCGCGGTTTCGCCGTGGTGGCCGACGAGGTGCAGCGGCTGGCGGAGCGCTCCTCGGCCGCCACCCGGCAGATCGAGACCCTGGTGCGGGCGATCCAGACCGACACCAACGAAGCGGTGATCTCCATGGAGCAGACCACCACCGAAGTGGTGCGCGGCGCGCGTCTGGCCCAGGACGCGGGGGTGGCCCTGGAAGAGATCGAAGGCGTGTCCAAGACCCTGGCGGCGCTGATCCAGAGCATTTCCAACGCGGCCCAGCAGCAGACCTCCTCGGCCGGGCAGATCTCCCTGACCATGAACGTGATCCAGCAGATCACCTCGCAAACCTCGTCCGGCTCCACCGCGACCGCCGAGAGCATCGGCAACCTGGCGAAAATGGCCAGCCAACTGCGCCGCTCGGTGTCCGGCTTCACTTTGCCGGCCACCCGGGCCCCGGCCCCGAATGACAATCGCTGACGCAAGGCCTTGACGGGAGTGGTGATGGTGGACCGGCATGACTATGTGGCCCTGGAATGGGTCAAGGGCGAAATTGCCGAAACCTTGAAGCAGGCGCATCAGGCGTTGGAGCACCTGGCGGATGATCCCCAGGACCCGGATGCCCTCGGCCAGTGCCTGGCGGGGATCCATCAGGTCCATGGCAGCCTGCAGATGGTGGAGTTCTACGGCGCCGCGCTGCTGGCCGAGGAAATGGAAAAGCTCGCCCTGGCCCTGCAGCAGAACCGCGTGGCCCAGCGCGACGAAGCCCTGCGCCTGCTGCGCCAGGCCATCGGCCAGTTGCCCCAGTACCTGGACCGGGTGCAGAGCGCCCGTCGCGACCTGCCCCTGGTGGTGCTGCCGCTGCTCAACGACCTGCGCAGTGCCCGGGGCGAAGGCCTGCTCTCGGAAACCAGCCTGTTCAGCCCGCAGCTGCCGAGCCTGCCGGCGCTGTCCGACAAGGCCCTGGCGGCCCTGGCGGCCCTGGAGCCCCTGGAGTTTCCCACCCAGATGCGCAAGCTGCGGCACCTGCTGCAAACCGCGCTGGTGGACCTGCTGCGCGAGCAGGACGCCGATCAATGCCTGGGCCACATGGCCAAGGTCTTCGAGCGCCTGGAGGCGCTGTGCCAGGACGCGCCGCTGGCGCCCTTGTGGCACATCGCCTCGGCCCTGGTCGAAGGCATGCGCCAGGGCGTGATCGCCAACAGCCCGGCGGTGCGCAGCCTGCTCAAGGACGCCGACAAGGAACTCAAGCGCCTGCTGGACCAGGGCATGCCCGGGATCAATCAGGCCGCTCCCGACGAGCTGCTCAAGAGCCTGTTGTTCTACATCGCCAAGGCGCGCCATCCCACCCCATTGATGCTGACCATGAAAGAACGTTACGGACTGGACGACGCGCTGCCCGACAGCGCGGTGGTGGACGAAGAGCGGGCGCGGCTGGCCGGGCCCGACCGCGATGCCATGCGCTCGGTGCTGACCGCGGTGTGCGATGGCCTGGTGCGGGTCAAGGAGCGCCTCGACCTGTTCGTGCGCAGCGACCGCCAGCACACCGGCGACCTGGACAGCCTGTTGTCTCCCCTGCGGCAGATTGCCGACACCCTGGCGGTGCTGGGTTTTGGCCAGCCACGCAAGGTGATCATCGACCAGTTGGCGGTGGTCCAGAGCCTGGTCCAGGGCCAGCGCGCGCCGGACGACGCGGTGCTGATGGATGTGGCCGGGGCCTTGTTGTATGTCGAGGCGACCCTGGCCGGGATGGTCGGCACCGTGGAGCCGGAAAGTCCCGAGGACAGCCGCCTGCCCACCACCGACCTGACCCAGATCCATCAGTTGGTGATCCAGGAAGCCCTGGTCTGCCTGCGCCAGGCCAAGGACCTGATCGGCGAGTGCATCGAGGCCGACTGGGAGCGCGAGCAACTGGTGTCGGTGCCCGAGCTGCTGACCCAGGTGCGCGGCGCGCTGGCGATGATCCCGCTGCCCCGGGCCGCCAGCCTGATGGAAGCCTGCAATCGCTTCATCACTGAACAGCTGCTGCAGGACTCGTCCCGGCCGGACTGGCGGCAACTGGACCACCTGGCGGACGTGATCACCAGCCTTGAGTACTACCTGGAGCGCTTGAGCGAGGACCACCAAGCGTCGGGCGAGAAGCTTCTCGATGTGGCCGAACAGGGGCTGGCGGCTCTCGGCCATGCACCGCTGGCGCGATCACCTCTGGCGGATCAGCCCTTGAACCCCAGCGAGGCGCAGCTGACGCAGAGCTCCCGGGAGGGCAGTGATCCGCAGGGCGCGCAGTCGCTGGCCGATGCGCTGGCGGCCCCGGTGTCGGCCCTCAACCCGCCGGCCCTGATCACCCCCGGCAGCCTGTTGCCGCCGCCGGTGGACGAAGAACCGGTCGACGACGAACTGCGGGAAGTCTTCCTCGAAGAAACCGAGGAAGTGCTCGACATGCTCCGCGAGTACCTGCCGCGCTGGACGGCCGAGCCCCAGGGCCAGGCCGCCCTGAGCGAACTGCGTCGAGCCTTTCACACCCTCAAGGGCAGTGGGCGCATGGTGCGTGCCCTGGTCCTGGGGGAACTGGCCTGGGCCGTGGAAAACCTGCTCAACCGGGTGCTGGAGCACAGCGTTGCCCCCAGTGCCGAAGTCCGGCAACTGGTGGCCGACACCCTGCAACTGCTGCCGGAGCTGATCGGCGAATTCGCCGCCCGGGCCCAGCGCCAGCGCGATGATGTCGACCGCCTGGCCGCCCGTGCCCATGCCCTGGCCAAGGGTGCCGACAGCGGCGCCGCCCCTCAAAGCCAGGCCCTGGACCCGCAGTTGCTGGAGATCTTCCGCGCCGAAGCCCAGACCCACCTGGACAGCATTCAGCGTTTTCTCGAACGGGCCGCCGAGCACCTGCCGCTGCAGGCCAGCGATGAACTGCAGCGGGCCCTGCACACCCTCAAGGGCAGCGCCTCCATGGCCGGGGTACTGCCGATGGCCGAGCTGGCCGGGCCCTTCGACCAACTGGCCCGGGAATACCGGGCCCACCTGATTCCCCTGGACCTGGACGAAGTCGAGCTGCTGCTGGAAGCCGAGGGCCTGTTGCGCCGCGGGTTGCGGCAACTGGACAGCGATCCGCTGGCGCCCATCGACGGTGCCCGCTCACTGGCGGGGCGCGCCCTGGCCCTGCTCGGCGAACGCCTGGACAGCCTGCTCGACGCCCCGGATGCTGCGCCCCGGGCCAAGCGCGATCCGCACTTGATCACCAATTTCCTGGCCCAGGGCATGGACATCCTGCTGGACGCCGAAAGCCTGCTGCGGCGCTGGCAGCAGCACCCCGGCGAGCGCCAGGAACTCAGCGCCCTGCTGGACGAACTGACCACCCTCGGTGAGGGCGCGCACCTGGCCGACCTGCACCCGGTGGATGAACTCTGCGAAGCCCTGCTCGATCTCTACGGCGCGGTGGAGGAGAGCAGCCTGGCGGTCAGCGAGCGCTTCTTCCACGAGGCCGAAAGCGCCCATGAGGCCTTGCTCAACATGCTCGACGAGCTGGCCGCGGGCCAGGAAGTCAGCCCCTGTGCGGAGCGGGTCCGGGCCCTGCGCGATTTGCTGCACGAAGGTCTTGATCCGGGCGCCACCGGCCTGATCAAGAGCGATGGCAGTCGAGCCTTGAGCATCAGTGAACTGGGGGCGGCCACCGCGCGCCTGGAGCAGGCGCCGGGGGACGCAGACGCAGAGATCGTCGAGATCTTCCTCGAAGAAGCGGTGGACCTCCTCGACAGCGCCGATCAGGCCCTGCAACGCTGGTTGGCGGACCCGGAAAACGGCGCGCCGCTGTTCTCCCTGCAACGGGACCTGCACACCCTCAAGGGTGGCGCGCGCATGGCCGAAGTGACGCCGGTGGCGGAGCTGGCCCAGGAGCTGGAGGCGCTGTACGAGGGCCTGGTGGACCGGCGCTACAGCCACAGCCAGCACCTGGGCCTGCTGTTGCGCGGCAGTCATGAGCAACTGGCGTTGCTGCTGGAGCAACTGCAGGCGGCGCGGCCCCTGGACGATTCCCGGGCCCAGGTCGAAGCCGTGCGCGCCTACCGGCAGCAGGCGGCCAGCCCCGCCGAGACTGTCGAGAACGCGTCCTCCCAGGACAGCGCGGCCCAGGATCCGGAGCTGCTGGAGATCTTCCTCGAAGAAGGCTTCGACATCATCGACAGTTCCGCCGCGGCCCTGGCGCGCTGGCAGGCCGATCCCCAGGCGCGCCAGGAGGTGGAAACCCTGCTGCGGGACCTGCACACCCTCAAGGGCGGGGCGCGAATGGTGGAAATCGCCCCGATTGGCGATCTGGCCCACGAGCTGGAGTTTCTCTTTGAAGGCTTGTCCGCCGGCCTGCTGCAACCCAGCCCGGCGTTGTTCACCCTTCTGCAGAAAAGCCACGACCGCCTGGCGCAGATGCTCGATGCGGCTCGCGCCGGGCAACCCATCGAGCCGGCGCAGAAGCTGATCGAGGCAATCCACGACCTGAGTCATCCGCGCGTGCCGTCGCTGCCCGGGGCGCCAGCGCCGTTGCCGGCGAACAAGCCCGAGCCGGCGGCCCCCGCCGCGGAGATCGCGGTGGCGGGCGACATGGTCAAGGTGTCGGCGGAACTGCTGGACGATCTGGTGAACCTGGCCGGGGAAACCTCGATCTTCCGGGGCCGCATCGAGCAGCAGGTCAACGATGCCCGGGTGGCCCTCGGCGAGATGGAAACCACCATCGAGCGCATGCGTGACCAGCTGCGGCGCCTGGATACCGAAACCCAGGGGCGCATCCTCAGCCGCCAGCAAGTGGAGGCCGAGCGCCTGGGCTACGAGGAATTCGACCCGCTGGAAATGGATCGGCATTCGCAGTTGCAGCAGTTGTCCCGGGCCCTGTTCGAATCCGCCTCGGACCTGCTGGACCTCAAGGAAACCCTCGACCGGCGCAACCACGACGCCGAGAACCTGTTGCAGCAGCAGGGACGGATCAACACCCAATTGCAGGAAGGCCTGATGCGCACGCGCATGGTGCCCTTCGAGCGCATGGTGCCCAGGCTCAAGCGCATCGTGCGTCAGGTGGCCGAAGAGCTGGGCAAGGACGTGGAGTTCGTGGTGGGCAACGCCGAAGGGGAAATGGACCGCAACGTGCTCGAACGCATGGTCGCGCCCCTGGAGCACATGCTGCGCAACGCCGTGGATCACGGCCTGGAGGCCGCCGATGTGCGCCGCGCCGCGGGCAAGCCGCCCCGGGGGCGGATCAGCCTCGACCTGTCCCGGGAAGGCGGCGACATCATCTTCGACATGCGCGACGACGGCGCCGGGGTGCCCCTGGAAGCCGTGCGCGCCAAGGCCATCAAGCGCGGCCTGCTGGATCCGCAAGCCGCGGTCAGTGACCGCGAGGTGCTGCAGTTCATCATGCAGCCGGGGTTTTCCACCGCCGAGAAGATCACCCAGATATCCGGGCGCGGGGTGGGCATGGACGTGGTGCACGAGGAAGTGCGGCAACTGGGCGGCAGCATGAGCATTGATTCGGTGGCCGGGCAGGGGGTGCATTTCCGCATTCGCCTGCCGTTCACCGTCTCGGTCAACCGGGCATTGATGGTGCAATGCGCCGATGAGCAGTACGCGATCCCGCTGAACACCGTCGAAGGCATCGTGCGGGTCTTGCCGGGCGAGCTGGACGCCTATTACCAGCTCGATCCGCCCCGTTACGAATACGCCGGGCAGGGCTATGACCTGTGCTACCTCGGGGAGCTGCTGCACACCGTGCCGCGGCCGAAACTGCTGGGCCAGGTGCTGCCGCTGCCGGTGCTGCTGGTGCACTGCAACGAACAGCGCATCGCTGTGCAGGTGGATGTCACGGCCGGCACCCGGGAGATCGTGGTCAAGAGCCTGGGGCCGCAGTTCGCGGCGGTGCAGGGCCTGTCCGGGGCGACCATCCTCGGCGATGGCCGGGTGGTGCTGATTCTCGACCTGCTGGCGCACATCCGTGCGCAGCAGCTCCAGGCACCGCGGCCGGGGCCGAGCGGCGAGGCCGCGGCCGCCGAAGTCCAGCCGCCACGGCCGATGCTGGTGCTGGTGGTGGACGACTCGGTCACCGTGCGCAAGGTCACCAGCCGCCTGCTGGAGCGTCATGGCATGAACGTGCTCACCGCCAAGGATGGGGTCGACGCCATGACGCTGCTGGCCGAGCACACCCCGGACCTGATGCTGCTGGACATCGAGATGCCGCGCATGGACGGTTTCGAAGTGGCGATCCAGGTGCGCAACGACCCGCGCTTGCAGCACTTGCCGATCATCATGATCACCTCCCGCACCGGCCAGAAACACCGCGACCGGGCCATGGCCATCGGGGTCAACGACTACCTCGGCAAGCCCTATCAAGAATCGGTGCTGCTGGAAAGCATCGCCCTGTGGAGCAAGCCCCATGCTTGATCACCGCGCCAGCACCCTGACCGGTCTGTTGCTGCCCCTGGCGGACCGCACCCTGATCCTGCCCAACGTGGCGGTGGCCGAGCTGATCGACTATCAGCAGGGCGCCTTCGACCTGGATTCGCCGCCCTGGTACCTGGGCCGGGTGCTGTGGCGCGAGCGGCGGATTGCGCTGATCAGTTTCGAGTCGGCCTGTGGTGGCAGGACGGTGTTGGGCGAGCGGGCGCGGATCGTCGTGCTCAACGCCCTGGGCGGGCGTCCGGAACTGAAGTTCATGGCCCTGCTGGTGCAGGGCATTCCCCGCTCCTGCAAGCTCGACAGCCAGTTGAGCTACGTCGATGTGCCGTTGGCGCCCCTGGAAAAGGCCGCGGTGCAAGTGGCCGAGCAAGTGGCCAAGGTGCCGGATCTGTTGGCGCTGGAGGAGTTGCTGGTGGGGGCGGGGCTGCAGCTCTAGGGCCGCTGGGCCTCAGGCGCCCCGCAACCTGTCGCGCACTTCCATCAAGGCATACCCCAGCAGGTTCAGGCCGCGCCACTGCTCCGGCCGGCTGGCCCTGGCATCGTCCGCCGCCAGGCCAATGCCCCAGATCCGGTCCACCGGGCTGGCTTCCACCAGCACCTGATCGCGGGTGGACAGCAGGTAGTCGCCCAGGGCCGGGTGCTGGCTGAACTTGGCCAGGTTGCCTTGCACCACGATCTCGAAACGCGCCTCGCACCAACGGGCGTCATCGAAGCCGCGTACTTCGCGACCCAACTGTTCGACGTCCGCCGGGGTGGTCGCCTTGAGGATCCGCCCGTGGGTTTCCCGGTCGTCAAACAGCAGGGCCTTGCCGGCCATCATGAAATGCTCGGCGCTGGGGTAGTGAATGCCCTCAAGCTCGAAACCGGCGGCGAACCACTGGCTGAAGCAGCTCGGAGAGAGGCGCCCGTCGCGGGTCGGCTGGTGGCCCCAGAACATCAGGTAGTCGGGCGCAAGGCCGTGCTTGATCTGTTCCAGCAGTGCCTGGTTCGAGCGAATCGGTGTGTCCATGCTGACTCTCATCATTGTCTGTTCAGGCCATTGGCTGGCCGGTCCGGCGCGCATTGTGGACCCAGAGGGCGGCCGGATGCCAATCCTGTGGATAACCCCGCCACTGCGCAACATGTTGCGCAGCCATCTGTGGATAAGCCTGTGAACAGATCGCGGTAATGGCCTTGCGGCATGGCCTGCTTCAAGGTGCGCAAGATCTTGCACAGCACTGCGCAACATGTTGCGCACTTTTCCCGGTATTTCCTCGAAAAACGCCGCCGGCCATCGCTTAAAAATCGGTAACTTATTGATTCAAAACAACTAATCAATTGCTGGCACAGACCTTGTACTCACCTCTGCACCCCACGGCCAGCTGGCCGGGGTTTCTTTAGTGATTTGCAAGGAGAGCATGCATGGCAACGCCAGCGTATATGTCCGTCACCGGCACCAAACAGGGGCTGATCACCGCCGGGGCCTTTACCGCCGATTCCGTGGGCAACACCTACCAGGAAGGTCATGAAGACCAGGTCATGGTCCAGGGCTTTCAGCACGAAGTGATCATTCCCCGCGATCCGCAGTCCGGCCAGCCCACCGGCCAGCGCGTGCACAAGCCGGTGATCATCACCAAGGTCTTCGACAAGGCTTCGCCGCTGCTGCTGGCGGCGCTGACCTCGGGCGAGCGCCTGACCGAGATCGTCATCCAGTGGTACCGCACCTCCGCCGCCGGCACCCAGGAGCACTACTACACCACCACCCTTGAGGACGCGATCATCGTCGACATCAAGGACTACATGCACAACTGCCAGGACCCGGGCAACGCCCACTTCACCCACCTGGAAGACGTGCACTTCACCTACCGCAAGATCACCTGGACCCACGAAGTCTCCGGCACTTCCGGTTCCGATGACTGGCGGACCCCGGTCACCGGCTAAGGAAGGCCGCTCGACCCTTACCGCGCCCCGGCCAGCCCCGCTGGCCCGGGCCCTTATTGACTCAGCAGTTGCACTGCCCGCATCGAGGCACAGGGAATGTTCGCCGCCGCCGACCAGACGCATTTCAGCCTGACCCTGGAGGGTCGCCCCCACGACTTTCAAGTGCTCGGCCTGCAGGGCCGGGAGCGCATCAGCCGGCCCTTCGCCTTCGACCTGGAGCTGGTCAGCGAACGCTCCAACCTGGACCTGGACGCGCTGCTGCACACCCCGGCCTTCCTGCAACTGGCGGCCGATGGCAGCGGCATTCACGGGCAGATCCAGCGCATCGCCCAAGGCGACCGCGGTCGTCGCCTGACCCACTACCGGATCACCCTCGGCCCGCGCCTGGCCTATCTGGGCCAGCGCATCAACCAACGGATCTTCCAGCACCTGAGCGTGCCGCACATCATCGCCCAGGTGCTGGAAGAGCACGGCATCCTCGGCAACGACTACCACTTCCACCTCGCCGGCCCCTACCCGGAGCGTGAGTACTGCGTGCAGTACGACGAATCGGACCTGCGCTTCATCCAGCGCCTGTGCGAGGAAGAGGGCCTGCACTACCACTTTCAGCACAGCCGCGAAGGGCATCGACTGGTGTTCGGCGAAGACCAGACGGTGTTCCGCAAGCTGGCCCCGGTGGCCTACCGGCAAGACTCCGGCTTGGTGGCCAGCGAGCCGGTGATCAAGCGCTTCGAGCTGCGCTTCGAGGCGCGCCCCAGCCGCACCACGCGCCGCGACTACGACTTCGAAAAACCGCGTCTGCAGATGCAGGGAGCGGCCAAACCGCAAGAGCCAAAAGCCGAGCCGGACCTTGAAGACTACGCCTACCCCGGACGCTTCACCGACCGCGAGCGCGGCAAGCATCTGGCCAGACGCGCCCTGGAACGGCACCGCAGCGACTACCGCCAGGCCAGCGGCCACAGCGACCAGCCAAGCCTGTGCAGCGGGCATTTCCTGCCCCTGAGCGGGCACCCCCACCCGGCCTGGAACGACCTGTGGCTACTGACCGAAGTCCTCCACGAAGGCAAACAGCCGCAGGTGCTGGAAGAGTCCATCACCAGCGACACCCGGGCCGGAACAGGCTTTCACCAGGGCTACCGCAACCGCTTCACCGCCACCCCCTGGGAAGTGCCCCATCGCCCGCCCCTGGAACACCCCAAGCCGCGGATTCTCGGCAGCCAGACCGCCAAGGTCACCGGCCCTCGGGACGAGGACATCCACACCGACGCCCACGGCCGGGTCAAGGTGCAGTTTCACTGGGACCGCGAGGGCCAGGGCAACGACAAGAGCAGCTGCTGGCTACGGGTGTCCTCGGCCTGGGCCGGCGCCTGGTACGGCGCCATCGCCATCCCCCGGGTCGGCATGGAAGTGCTGGTGACCTTCCTCGAAGGCGATCCCGACCAGCCCCTGATCACCGGCTGCCTGTACCACAAGGAAAACGTCGTTCCCTACCCGCTGCCGCAACACAAGACCCGCAGCACCTTCAAGACCCTGAGCTCCCCCGGTGGCGGCGGCTTCAACGAACTGCGCATCGAAGACAAAAAAGGCGCCGAGCAAATCTTCATCCACGCCCAGCGCGACTGGGACCAGCACATCGAACACGACCAGAAAATCCGCGTCGGCCACCAGCGCCACGACACGGTAGAGGCCAACAGCTACAGCGAATTCAAGGCCGAGGAGCACCACACCGTGCATGGCGACCGCAAAGTCGAAGCCCGCGCCAGTGATCACCTGAGCATCGCCGGCAGCCAGCACCTGCAACTGGGCAACGGCCTGTTCATCGAAGCCGGCCAGGAAATCCACCTGTCCAGCGGCCTGAAAGTAGTGCTCGAAGCCGGCAGCGAACTGACCCTCAAGGGCGGCGGCAGCTGGATCAAGATCGACGCCGGCGGCGTGGCCCTCAGCGGCGCCCTGGTCAATAACAACTCCGGCGGCAGCCCGGGCAGTGGCACTGGCGCGGCGCCGTTGTTGCCGGGGCCGTTGCAGGCGGCGGATGGGGATAAGCCCGGGGCCTTGTTGCAACAACGGCTCAAGGAAAAACTGCCTCTGGTGGAACTGTGCCAGAAGCCCAAGGGCGGCACGCCCATGCAGTGTCCGCTGACCGATTGCCCGTGCCGCAAGGCCCTGCTGGCAGGAGCGTCAAGATGAACACCTCAGTGCTGCTGGAGCGCAGTGAGTACCTGTTGGAAAAAATCTACCAGGCGACGGATGATCCCTCGCCCAGCCTGCTGTTCGACGCCACTGAGCTGGCTGAATGCCGTGAGCAGAGTCCGGTCTGGCTGGACTGCGCGCGCAATCCCCGGGTGCTGGAGTTCATGAGGCAGGAGCCGGAGCAGTGGCCGGGGCTGATCCTTGAAAGTTCGGTGCCCACGGACACCCTGCTGGAGCACCTGCGGCATATTCTGCTGGTGCGCTTTGGCGAACAGCGCAAGGGGGTGCTGTGTTATTGCAATCCGACCACTGCCAGTTACTTCTTTGCCGCCGATGCCGCTCAAAGCCTTGCGCCGTGGCTGGGGCCTGTCTCGCGCTTGAGCTGGTATGGCGGCACCTGGGCCGATCAGGCCGAGGATAAAGAGCGCTGGCTGAGCGTCGACAACCCACACGCTGCGCAATGGAGGACGATGCCCGGAGCCGCCCCGGCTCGCCTCAGCCAGCAACAGGAGCAAGCGTTGCAGCGTCAGCGCAGAGAGTACTTCCTGTATCAATGGTGGAAGCGGCAGCGCGACCTGTCATTCACCCAAGCGAGTGAGTACCTGGAGCAGGGCATGGATCTGGGCTTCGTCCAGGCCGAGGAACTGCAGCGTTTTCTCGACCTGCGGCTGCGCTATGCCCACCACGACCTGCCGCGTCTGGCTTCACACACCAGCAATGAGGACCGCCTGGAACTGTTACGTCGGCATTGGCAAGACAAGGAGTCACTGACATGAGCGCCCCCATCGGTAGCCTGAGCCCGGGCCCTGCCTGCGAAGCCGGCAAACTGATCGTCCAGGTGATCGGCAAGGATCATCCCGAGAGCCAGAAGCTGGTGCTGCTGGATCAGGCCCGCAGCCCGCTCAAGGGCGAGCAGGAGCCCCTGGAACGGGAACTGTGCAGCAGTGTGTTGCACGTCTGGGACAGCGCCGGCCTGGCCAAGGGACAACTGTGCCTGGAAATCGCCACCACCCAGGGCGCGCCCATTCGCCTGCCATTGCTCGACAACCCGCGCCCCACGCCCCGCCAGAGCGATGCCCAGTGGAACCAGCTGGTGCCGGTGTTGCCCTTTGTCGCCTTGCCCGGCAGCAAAAGCGCCTACGACCTTGGCACGCCGGTACTGGCGCGCACTGGCTACGTCTACGTGTTCCACGAGCAGCGGCTGTGGCGCGAGCTGGAAGTGCGTATCGAGGGCGACAAGACCACCTACCACGACATCGATGTGGCGCAGTTTCGCCAGGGCCAGAGCTTCAAGCCCGGTGAACGCAAGGCCAGCGGTCAGGCCCTGGACGACATTTGGCTACCGGCCAGCTGGAATGACCGGCGAGTGGATGATTTGCAGCTGTGCTTCTCGGAAGTCCAGCTCAGTGCGCCTCGGCTACAGCGCCTGGAACAGGACGCCAAGCTGCGTGGCCAACGCTGCCGGAGCCCCGACCTGCGCAGCGCTGACCAGCGTTTCAAGCGGCTGTACAAGAACCAGCCGGATGGCACAGCGATGGTGCAGGCCTTTGCCGCTTTCGATGTGCACAACGCCACCAACCAGAGCGCTGCGTCTCAGGCCAGAACCACCTGGCTCAACCTCCAGTCGAATGCTTTCCCGGTCAGCGTGGCCGCACCGCAACGCCCCCGGGCGCCGGGCTACGAGTGGATGCTCGAACATCCAGGCAGTTACCTGTGCGACCTGTCCGGACAATTCCCCGTTCAGGCCAGCACCCAGGCCAAGGCCTTCCTTCAAGCCTGCACCGCCGGCAGCGCAGAACAGCCCCATAGCGTAGCGCTGGAACTGACCGCCATCGCCGATGCCCTGGAAGCCTCCTTGCCGGCGCCCGACCCCGAGCCTGGCAGCAAGCCGGAGGCAGAAGGCGAAAAAAAGGATTTATGGCTGGCCCAGGACAGCGTGGCCGACGTCCTCGAATCGGCCCGGCAACGCCAGCTCTGTGGCGTATTGCTGGACGACCCACGCTACCGCGTGCGCCACCTGCACATGCGCCTCAACACTCATCACCAGTTGCTCATGCTCTGCGCCCGCCGCGCCGCCCAAGAGCCCAACCACGGCAGTGCGCTGCTGGTGCAGCAGCTGGTGGTGCCGCGCCAGCTCGCAGGGCAGGCCAATGCACTGCATGCCGGCATGAAGAAACTCAACGACACAGGCAAGCAGGCCATCAACCGCTGCACCGCCACCGTGGAGCGGGCCATGGTCTGGCAGCACATGAACAGCGCCCAGGACCTGCTGAGCGAATGCCTGGAGCAGGGCGTTACCCAACAAACCTTCGCCGACCACCTGAGCCTGGAGGGCTTCGACTACCTGGCCGCGCTGTTCACCCTGAGCCAGGCCATGGCGAGCATGGCCCTGCCGCCGGGGCGGCTCGATCCACTGTCACCCACCGGCGATGTGGTGGACGCCGTGACCGGCGTCAGCCTGTACAGCCCCAAGGCCAGCCGTGCACAGAAACTGCTCAGCGGCATTGCCGAAGACACGACCTGCGCCTGGCACCGCATGCTCTGGCCGTCCTGTGATCTGGAAATGGTCTGTGTGCCCTACAAGGTTCCGACCCAGGATGACCTAAACCTTGGCGATGGTTGCTTTCGTCCGACCGAGTTGGCCAAGCATGAAAACCAGGCGCCTCCGTCTCTCGCGCAACAGGAACTGCTGGACAGCGCCCTGCTGGCCACACTGCTGGCTGAAGGTCGCCTGGACAGTTTTCTGACACTCAATGGCAAGAACACCAGCGCCGCTTTGATAGGTTTTTTCGAAAACCTGCAAGGCGCCGTGGACAGGGCCCTTGCAGCCACCGTAGCCCCGCGCAATGCCGCCAACCAGGCCGCACAAACCGCCACCGCCAGCCGAACCGCCAGCCACCAGGCCAATGAACGTTTGAACCAAATGCGCGAGCGCCTCGGCGCACAGGCCCAGCCAGTCAACATCACCCTGCATGGCCGTGGAGTGCAGCAATTGCGCAGCTTGATGCCCGCGACCTTTGGCCCGGCCTATTTCATGCGCCGTGGGGCGGTCACGCGGAACTACTACCTGTTCGGCCTGGAGGACCTGCCCACGCGTCAGGTCCGGGCGAAAAGAATCCATGGAGAGTTTCTCGACGCCCGTGGAAACCTACTGGGCAGCACCAGCCGCACACGCATGTCGGGAGCGGATATAGCCAGTGCCGAGCATTGGGTACTGGTGATCCCGCGCAATCACAGCACCGCCCAACTCGTGGGCAGCCTGAACCGCCAGATCAACGCCGCCCAACAGGCAGACAGCGTCGCCGCCGCCGACGCGGCAAACAGCACCCGAGCCCGAAGCGCTTTGAATGATGCTCGTGAGCATTTAAGTGAACAGCGGAGGAAAACTCATACCTGGCGGGTATTGAACAGCCGGCCTTTTGCGGCGGCGGTATTGATGTTGGAGATGTGGAATGTAAGGGCGGAGGTGCAAAGCAAAGAGAAAAATATTAGGGAAAAAGGCGAGCTAAGGGCCGTAGGAAGTACAGCTGGAGCTTACATTGACTTAGTTGTTGCGATGGAAGCTTTGACTATAAAACTTACAGGCAGTCAATCAACAGAGATCTTTACAAGAAGAGCACTTTATACAGTTTCTGGTGACGTACTAAACAAGCGACTAGGTAGTACATTAGGAGAAGTTGTAACTAAAGATTTGTCTGCTCGGCTGATTATTCAATCGATCGGAGGTCTGATCTTTGCCGGGGTAAGTCTCTATGACGCTTGGTATGCTTGGCAATGGAACGATCAGGCCATGTATGGCTATCTGCTGATGGCCGGAGGTGCTCTCTCAGGTGTCGCTGCCGGACTGTTCAGCGGCGTGGCCCCAGTACTAGGCATGCATCCATTGAATTGGGTCGCCCTTTTATTGATCGGTATCGGCACCGGCCTGGTGCTCTGGCTAAGCAGCACCCCGCTGGAAGATTGGTTAAATGCCGGGCCGTTTGGCACTAAAGATGCTAACACCCAGCACTTGCAAGATCCGCAAGAGGCTTTCTATCGTCTGCTTGGCGTGTTCGCCGGTATCAACATCAGCATTGTCCGCAATCCGCTTTTCGAGCCAAACGCCAAACTGGACGGTCGGGAGGAAGTGCCCTACTCAGTGCGCACTGCCGATACCCTAATTCGTATAGAAAGTCGACTTCCAGGCTTGCTCGGCAGTTTGGGTAGCGTTGATATCGAGGCGGATTGTCGACTCTGTGAAACCATCACCCGCTACAGCATCAAAGGTTCGCCCTACCGTACCGATATTCAAGCGCCCAACATGTGTTCCATACCCAAAGCACAGCGGCTATTTAGCGACAGTCTTGAGCTCTATTTTTCTACCCCTCCTGCCAATAGAGGCCCATCCTCATTTAAAACCAGCGGCTGGTACTGGGCGGTTCGGGCACAGTTTGTTTTGCAAACCCGCGGTGGACTCCGTTACTTCCCCGCACCGGAAGTTAAAGACCCAGCAGCTTATGGGGCGGCGTATGCCAAGGCCGACTTCAATAGGATCAAACGCCCATTTTGGGCAGACGAACAAACTCATAAGAAATTGATCAATGGATAAAATGATCGAACCAATGCCTTATTACGGGCAACTGGTATACAGCCCGAAAAGCATCCCGACTCAAACCGCGTCAGTAGAGCGAAGTCGGTTGATTAATTTCTCAGGAACACGTTTACCTTGGGGGGGGACCAAGGACTTAGCCCCCGAAGACCTTTTGCGCCACCCCTCTCCCCATGGCCTACGTGCTTATGAAAAAGCCTTAAGGGAGCGAGAGGAAAAGATAGCACAGGGAACTTACACTCCCGCTCCATTTGAAAATATAGAAACTCATGAAAAATATGATCAGGAGAGATTTCGATTTGCCCAGTTACCATTTCGCTCACAATTTTGGTTGTTTATGCAGGTTTTTGGAAAGTACGGTTTTTATTTGTTTGCGATACTTTTTGCGTTTGTCAGCTTGTTTTTATCAATTGTTTCAAGAGATTCACAACTGAAGATAGGTTTTTGGGACGCGCTCTCGAGTGTATTCTGGCCTATCTTATTTCCAACGCTGCTATGTTGGGGGGTAGGGCATATTGTCATGCATCACTTTCCGCGCATCTGGTTTCGCCCCCCAAAGGGCCCTCTTTGGGAACTTAATCGCCGCACCGGCCTTGTCACATTCTTCGACTACAAGCGCTTTAAAAAAGAAGGCGTTATCGATGAGGTCACTGCTCCGTTCTACGAATTCGATGCCTACATCGTCACCAGTCCAGATCGTCAGGGCTCGCCTATGAACGGGTTGTTCCTGATCCATCGTTATCGCGATATTCGTATCAACTTCAACAGCCTTATTACCCCAGACAACACCCTGCAAAAGCCCTGGGCCTTATGGGATTTCTTCCAGAACTTCATGGATATCAGCCGGCCGCTGCCTGATATTCCCCTGTACGAACCCTATCGCTACTTGGACCCGGTCACCGCCGAATACGACCGTCAACAGCAACGCCCAGCGCGTTACTGGATTGATATGGACGATGAAACCTTCAAGGCCAAGGTCAAAGAGATGCTCGGGAAGATTGATGCCATCGATACCTTCAACCGGCCCAATCTGATGGCAAACCATGTGCAGTACATTGACTGACACGGGCAGTGAAATGCTGATGGAATATTGGTTAAGCGCTGAGACTTTTGGCACTGCAGGCGCTGATGTCCAATACCTACGAGATCCGCAAGAGGCTTTCTATCGTCTGCTTGGCGTGTTCGCCGGTAACAGCATCGTCGTTGGCCGCAATCCGCTCTTCGAGCCTAAAGCCAAACTGGACTCCCGTGCTGAAGTGCCCCATTCAGTGCGCAGTGCCGATACCTTGATTCGTATAGAAAGCCGACTTCCAGGTTTACTCGGCAGCCTGGGGAGCGTCGATATCGAGGCTGATTGTGGACTTTGCGAAAAAGTCACCTACTACAGCATCAAAGGCTCGCCCTACAGTACCGATATACAAGCCCCCACCATATGTTCGATACCTAAGGCGCAGCGGCTGTACAACGACAGTCTTGAACTCTATTTTTCTACCCCTCCTGCCAATACAGATCCATCTCCCTTCAAAACGCGTAACTGGTACTGGGCGGTTCGCGCACAACTTATATTGAAGAACTGCGGAGAAAACCGCCATTTTCCGGCTCCGGGAGTTAAGGGTCTAGCACTTTATGTGCCAGTTCATGCTAAGGCCAACTTTAATAAGGCTGAGCTCCCATTTTGGGCTGATGAAAAAAACCATAAGGTGTCAAGTAATGAATAACTTATTAGATTTGGTGCAGTACTACGGACAAGAAGCATACAAGCCTGACAGTATTCCAGGCCAATCTGAGTCGGCAGAGCGAGGCTGGTTGCTTAAGTTTTCAGGGGTGCATTTACCTTGGGGGAGTACTCAGGAGGTAGTGCCAATCCGTATCATGCAAGATCCAAAACCTGAAAGCATGCGGTTTTGGGAAAAGGCTGAAAGAGAAAAATTAATAAAAATAAATAATGGTACTTATGTTGCTCTACCTTTAGAGGGGGTTGAACTTCATCAGAAGTATGATCAAGAAAGGTTTAGGTATGCTCAGCTTCCATTTTGCTCGCAGTTTTGGTTGTTTATGAGGGGGGGTTGTAAATGGGTTTTTGTAATTCTATTAGTGTTCATGGCTTTAGCCCACTTTACTATTATGCCTGCATCGCAAAAAACTCCATGGCAATTTACGCTTGATATGTTTTTTGGTCTCTATTCATGGATATTAGGGGTTCCGCTTGTGTGTTGGGGGATAGGTAGTCTTGTCGTAAACTATTTTCCGAGTATTTGGTTTCGCCCCCCTAAAGGCCCTCTCTGGGAACTCAATCGCCGTACTGGCCTTGTCACCTTCTTCGACTACAAGCGCTTCAAAAAAGAAGGTGTTATCGATGAGACAACTGCTCCCTTCTACGAGTTCGACGCCTATATCGTCACCAGCCCGGATCGTCAGGGCCTGCCTATGAATAGCCTGTTCCTGATCCATCGCTATCGCGACATTCGCATTAACTTCAACAACTTGATTGCACCTGACAACACCCTGCAAAGACCCTGCGCCTTATGGGATTTCTTCCAGAACTTCATGGATATCAGCCGCCCCCTGCCTGATATTCCCATGTACGAGCCCTATCGCCACTTGGACCCGGTCACGGCCGAGTACGACCGGCAACAGCAACGCCCAGCGCGTTACTGGATCGATATGGACGATGAAACCTTCAAGGCCAAGGTCAAGGAAATGCTCGGGAAGATTGAAACCATCGACACTTTCAGCCGGCCGAATCTGATGGCCCGGCATGTGACATACCGTGATTGAAACTTGTGCTCTGGAGGGCGCCAAAGCGATTAGTTGATTCACCCTGATAGGTAGCAATAACTGCGTACTTTTAATTAATGAGGCAAGGAAGTTTCAACATGGCAGAACGTTTGATTTATTGGTTTTTCATCTCGGTGCTCGGTCTTGCGGGAGCCGGTGCTGTCGGGTTTTTTCTGTACAAGGCGTGGGTGGCTTTTCAATGGAGTGACCAGGCTTATTGGGGCTTTGTGGTGCTTGCCCTTGGTGTGGGTCTGTTCACTTTTATCAATACCAAGAAGCTGTATGGCACCTGGATGGGCCCTTCGTCGACACCTGCTGAGGGGGAAGACAAGACCGCCGGTTGACCCCCAAAGAGGCCAACCGGGCAGGTTTGACCGAGGCCTTTACGCCTCCAGCCGCCACTGCAAGGCGTCCAGGGCATCGCAGCCGTCTTGCAGCAGCAGGTGGGCGGCGTTGACGAAGTGGTTCAGGTCACGCTCGTCGACGCCTTTGAGGCTCAGGCAGTTGAGGCTGTGCAGCAGGTCGCGCGAGGCTTTGATGCGCTGCACCGCGCCGCCGTGCAAGTCCGCGGCCGGGGCGTTGCGGTCGAGGTGGAACACTGGGGTAGGGGTGAGATTGCTGTGTAGCGGGATGAAATCAGTCATAGCGCACCTCCGTGTTTTTTGAGGAGCTACTACCTTTTGCGGCTAAACAAAGAGGGTGGCAGCTGCACGCGGGTTAGCCGACCAGAGGAATTCACGGAACCTCCGGCACACCCGAAGGTGTCCCGCGCACAGCCGCCATAGCAAAATGCCAGGCGGCAAAAAGCGCCGGCATTATAGGCAAGCGCTTGTGCGTCCGTGAACAGGCTCGACCGGCTAAGATCGGCCGCCAATACCTCGGCGACCGGGCAACTATGCTGTCCCGCCAGCGCTGCAACAACCGCCAATGTGTTGCCATTACCTACAGCCCACACGCCATCCAATCATTACCCTCAGCGTAACGATCCGACGCCGCGCTTGATTGATGCCCCCCGTTTTCACTCCTAAGGTGACTGCCACGACAGCGAACCCGTGGAGTGAGCATGACAACAATAATTTCCCCCGACGCGCGCTGGTCGCGGCGGCGTAGCGAAAAGCAGCGGCGCCTCGAGCAGGTGCGGGCCATCGCCGATGGCGTGGTGTTGCCGACCGACCAGATCGTCGCGGCGCTGGAGGCGCTGATCCTGCCCGGCGACCGGGTGGTGCTGGAAGGCAACAACCAGAAGCAGGCGGACTTTCTCTCCCGCTCCCTGGCCAAGGCCGACCCGGCCAGGCTGCATGACCTGCACATGATCATGCCCAGCGTCGGCCGCTCCGAGCACCTGGATCTGTTCGAGCGCGGCATCGCCCGCAAGCTGGACTTTTCCTTCGCCGGCACCCAGAGCCTGCGCATCAGCCAGTTGCTGGAAGACGGGCTGCTGGAAATCGGTGCCATTCACACCTACATCGAACTCTATGCGCGGCTGGTGGTGGACCTGATCCCCAATGTGGTGCTGTCTGCCGGCTTCATGGCCGACCGCGCCGGCAACATCTACACCGGCCCCAGTACCGAGGACACCCCGGCGCTGATCGAGCCGGCGGCCTTCAGCGACGGCATTGTCATCGTCCAGGTCAACCAGTTGGTGGACGATGTCAGCGAGCTGCCCCGGGTCGACATTCCCGCGTCCTGGGTCGACTTCGTGGTGGTGGCCGACAAGCCGTTCTACATCGAGCCGCTGTTCACCCGCGATCCGCGGCATATCAAGCCGGTGCACGTGCTGATGGCGATGATGGCGATCCGCGGCATCTATGAAAAACACAAGGTGCAGTCGCTGAACCACGGCATCGGTTTCAACACCGCGGCCATCGAGCTGATCCTGCCGACCTACGGCGAGTCCCTGGGTCTGAAAGGCAAGATCTGCCGCAACTGGACCCTCAATCCCCATCCGACCCTGATCCCGGCCATTGAAAGCGGCTGGGTGGACAGCGTGCATTGCTTCGGCACCGAACTGGGCATGGAGAACTACATCGCCGCGCGTCCGGACGTGTTCTTCACCGGTCGCGACGGCTCGCTGCGGTCCAACCGGATGTTCTGCCAGCTGGCCGGGCAATACGCGGTGGACCTGTTTATCGGCGCCACTTTGCAGGTGGACGGCGACGGCCATTCTTCCACCGTGACCCGCGGCCGGCTGGCCGGTTTCGGCGGCGCGCCGAACATGGGCCACGACCCGCGCGGGCGGCGCCACGGCACTCCGGCCTGGCTGGATATGCGCCAGGATCAAAGCGATGCGCCCCAGGCCATGCTCGAACGCGGCAAGAAGCTGGTGGTGCAGATGGTGGAAACCTTCCAGGAAGGCGGCAAACCGACCTTTGTCGAGACCCTCGATGCAGTGGACGTGGCGCGCAAGAGCGGCATGCCGCTGGCGCCGATCATGATCTACGGCGACGACGTCACCCACCTGCTGACCGAGGAGGGCATCGCCTACCTGTACAAGGCCCGTTCCCTGGAAGAGCGTCAGGCGATGATCGCCGCCGTGGCTGGGGTGACCGCCATCGGCTTGCGCCACAACCCCAAGGACACTGCGCGCATGCGCCGTGAAGGCCTGATCGCCTTACCCGAAGACCTGGGCATCCGCCGCACCGACGCCAGCCGTGAGCTGCTGGCGGCCAAGAGCGTCGCCGACCTAGTGCAGTGGTCCGGTGGCCTGTACAACCCGCCCGCCAAGTTCAGGAGCTGGTAATGCACGCACTCAACCTGCAATCACCACCCCTGAGCCTGGCCGAGCGCCTGGCGGACCTGGCGGTGGACGCGCTGATCGACGAAGCCGACCTGTCGCCCAAGCCGGCGCTGGTGGACCGTCGTGGCAATGGTGCCCACAGCGACCTGCACCTGGGCCTGATGCACGCCTCGGCCCTGTCCTTGTGGCCGGCGTTCAAGGAGATGGCCGAGGCGGCGCTGGCGTTCGGCGCCGTCGGCTTGCCCCTGCGCGAAGCCCTGGGGCGCATTGGTCGCGAAGGCGAGCGGGCCATGCTCGCCACCACCGGCGGGGTGAACACCCATCGCGGGGCGATCTGGGCCCTGGGCTTGCTGGTGGCCGCCACCGCGCTGGAACCGCGATCCACCCGTGCCGGCAGTGTCGCGCTGCGGGCCGCGCGTCTGGCCCTGCTGGAGGATCGTTACGCGCCACGGCCCTTGAGTCATGGCGCCCAGGTGGCGATCCGCTATGGCGTGCGCGGCGCTCGCGAAGAAGCCCAGCAAGGCTTCCCCGCGGTGCTGCAATGGGGGCTGCCCCAGCTCAAGCGCAGCCGCGCCCAGGGCCATGGCGAACAGAACGCCCGGCTCGATGCCTTGCTGGCGATCATGAGCCAACTGGCCGACACCTGCGTGCTCTACCGCGCCGGTGAACAAGGCTTGCAGGCCATGCAGCAGGGTGCCCAGGCGGTGCTCGATGCCGGTGGCAGCGCCAGCCTCGCCGGGCGGCGCCGCCTGCATGAGCTGGACCTGCAACTGTTGACCTTGAATGCCTCGCCCGGCGGTGCCGCCGACTTGCTGGCGGCCAGCCTGCTGTTGGACCGGATCGAATCCGCCGACGCCTTTCACCCGGGAGCGAACTGATGGAAACCTTGTCCTTTGAATTCCCCGCCGGCCAGCCCGGTCGTGGCCGCGCCCTGGTGGGCTGTGTCGGCTCCGGCGACCTGGAAGTGCTGCTGGAGCCGGGCCAACCCGGCAAATTGACCATCCAGGTGCAGACCTCGGTGAACGGCAGCGCCGCGCGCTGGCAGCACCTGTTCGAGCGCATGTTCGACGGCCAGACGCCGCCGGCGCTGCTGATCGACATCCATGATTTCGGCGCCACCCCGGGGGTGGTGCGCTTGCGCCTGGAACAGGGCTTCGAGGAGATCGGCCATGACTGACAGCGCAGCGTTGTTGAACAAGCACAGCTTCGTCGAGTTGGGCGCCCGGCAGCGAGCTCGGGCCTTGCTGGATGCCGGCAGTTTTCGTGAGCTGCTGGACCCGTTCCAGCGGGTCATGTCGCCGTGGCTGGCGCGCCAGGGCGTGGTGCCCCAGGCCGATGACGGGGTGGTGATCGCCAAGGGCAGCATCGATGGCCTGCCGGTGGTGATTGCCGCCATCGAAGGCGCGTTCCAGGGCGGCAGCCTGGGCGAAGTGGGCGGGGCGAAGATCGCCGGCGCCCTGGAGCTGGCCGCCGAGGACAACCGCAACGGCATCCCGACCTGTGCCGTGCTGCTGCTGGAAACCGGTGGCGTGCGCTTGCAGGAAGCCAACCTGGGGCTGGCGGCGATTGCCGACATCCACGCGGCGATCGTCGACCTGCGCCAGTACCAGCCGGTGGTCGGCGTGGTGGCCGGCAGCGTTGGCTGTTTTGGCGGCATGTCGATTGCCGCCGGGCTGTGCAGTTATCTCGTGGTCACCCAGGAAGCGCGCCTGGGGCTCAACGGCCCGCAGGTGATCGAGCAGGAGGCCGGGCTTGAGGAATACGACTCGCGGGATCGGCCGTTCATCTGGAGCCTGACCGGCGGCGAGCAGCGTTTCGCCAGCGGTTTGGTGGACCGTTATGTGGCGGATGATGTGGCGCAGATCCAGGCCCAGGTCCGCGAGTTGCTGGCCCTTGGCTTGCCCCAGCGGCAACGCAGCCGTGAGGCCGAACACTATCTGCAACGCCTGGCCCGTTTGGACACCACGCCGCAAATCGATGCGGCGACGGTTCGCGACCTGTATCAAGGAGACCGCCCATGAGTGCTTATTCTTTGCGGGGCCAGAACTGGTTCAACGCCCTGAGTGGCGGCGCCGCGCCGGTAACTGGCCTGCCGCCGTCGCTGCGGGTGGCCGACAGCGAACTGATGGGGCAGCCGGTGCGTTTTATCGCCGTGGTGGCTGACCCGGAAAACCGTTTTCCCCGTGCCCGCCAGGGCGAGGTCGGCCTGCTGGAAGGCTGGGGCCTGGCCAAGGCGGTGGATGAGGTGATCGATGCCGACCGCGACCAGCCCCACAAGCGGGCGCTGATCGCCATTGTCGATGTGCCGAGCCAGGCCTATGGCCGGCGTGAAGAGGCCTTGGGCATTCATCAGGCCCTGGCCGGCGCCGCCGACAGCTACGCCCGGGCCCGTTTGGCCGGGCACCCGGTGATTGCCCTGCTGGTGGGCAAGGCCATGTCCGGGGCCTTTCTGGCCCACGGTTATCAGGCCAACCGCCTGATCGCCCTGCGCGATCCCGGGGTGATGGTGCACGCCATGGGCAAGGCTTCGGCGGCGCGGGTCACCCTGCGCAGCGTCGAGGAGTTGGAAACCCTGGCCGCCAGCGTGCCGCCCATGGCCTATGACATCGACAGCTACGCCGGCCTGGGGCTGCTCTGGGAAAGCTTGTCGGTGCGGCAGATTGAACAGCCCACCAGCGAGGATCTGGTCGCGGTCGAGGAGTGCCTGCTGACGGCCATCGCCGATGTGCGGATCAAGGGCGTCGACCTGAGCGGTCGTCTGGGAGCGTCGAACCGAGCGGCGTCGAGCCGGGTCCGCCAATTGCTGCGGGAACAATGGTGAACGATCTCGGCCCCTGGCTGCCCCACGACCTGCTGTGGGGCATGACCCCGGCGCAGTTGGCCGCCGATGCGCCGGACTGGGCCTTTGCCGTGCTGGAGGCGGGGCAGCCGGTGGTGGTGCGGCGGGCGCTGACGGCCCCCGGGCAGATCGCGGTCGGCCTGCGCGGTCGCACCCGCGAGCAGCGCTACCCGGCTGTGCTGGCGCTGGAGTCGGTGCAGCGCGGGGTGTATCCCGAAGCGCTGTGCCAGTTGAGTGGCACGCGCTCATTGCCGGCGCTGCAGGCGTTGCAGCAACTGCGCGGTGAGCTGGATGCCCTGGGCCTGGTCTGGGGCGTCAGCGGCAGTGCCGGTTTCGAGCTGGCCTCTGGGGTGGCTGCGCTGCATCAGCACAGCGATCTGGACCTGATCCTGCGCACGCCGGAGCCTTTCTCCCGGGCTCAGGCCCGCGAGCTGCTGGCCCTGCTGGAGCGCGCCGAGTGCCCGGTGGACCTGCAACTGCAGGTTCCCGCCGGGGCCGTGGCCCTGCGCGAATGGGCCGGCCCCGCTGCCCGGGTTCTGCTCAAAAGCGCCAGTGGCGCGCGGCTGGTCGACGATCCCTGGAACTCTCGGGAGCAGGCAGCATGAGCAGCCTGCTGGTGTTTCCGGGCCAGGGCGCGCAGCAGCCGGGGATGCTCCAGCGTCTGCCGCCAAGCGCGGAAACCCGCGCCTGCCTGCAGGAAGCCAGTGAGGTTCTGGGGGAAGACGTACTGACCCTGGATTCGCCCCAGGCCCTGGCCAGCACCCGGGCGGTGCAGTTGTGCCTGCTGATCGCCGGGGTGGCCAGTGCCCGGACCCTGCTGCAAGCGCCGCTCAAGGCGGACTATGTGGCGGGCCTGTCCATCGGTGCCTATCCGGCGGCGGTGGTGGCCGGGGCCCTGGAGTTTGCCGATGCCTTGCGCCTGGTGAGCCTGCGGGGCGAGTTGATGCAGCAGGCGTATCCACGGGGCTATGGCATGACCGCCCTGATCGGCCTGGAGCTGGCGGCGGTGGAGGATTTGCTGGCCCAGGTCCACAGCCCGCAGACGCCGGTGTACCTGGCCAATATCAACGCCGACAGCCAGGTGGTGATCGCCGGCAGCGATGCGGCGATGCAGGCGGTGGCCGAGCTGGCCCGGGGTTGCGGGGTCGGCGTGGCCAAGCGTCTGGCGGTCAGCGTGCCGTCTCACTGTCCGTTGCTGGAACAACCGGCCCAGGCCCTGGCCGCGGCCTTTGCCGAGGTGCCCCTGCAACTGCCGACGCTGGGCTACCTCAGTGGTAGCCGGGCCCGACCGCTGCGCACGCTGGAGCAATTGCGCGACGACCTGGCGTTCAACATGTGCCGGGTGGTGGACTGGCGCGGCACCGTGCAAAGCGCCTACGAGCGCGGGGTGCGCCTGCAGATCGAATTGCCCCCCGGTGTGGTACTGACCGGGTTGGCTCGCCGGGTGTTTGTCCAAGGGACGGTGATCGCCTGCGACGGCGCGC
Source organism: Pseudomonas protegens (assembly GCF_013407925.2). Classification (NCBI taxonomy): domain Bacteria; kingdom Pseudomonadati; phylum Pseudomonadota; class Gammaproteobacteria; order Pseudomonadales; family Pseudomonadaceae; genus Pseudomonas; species Pseudomonas protegens. The sequence continues at coordinate 3,782,998 of NZ_CP060201.1, forward strand.
GCCTGGACACCCTGCAAGCCCTGTTGAGTGAGGAGGGAAGCCGCGACCGATAGAGCACCGACTCAGGCTGACGAAGCACAAGAGCAACAACTTCGACGATGCACTTTGAGGACAACAACAATGATTATCTACGGTGTGGCCTTCCTGGCCTTTTGTACCCTGGTGGGTATTTTCATCGGTGAGCTGCTGGGCAAATTGATCGGCGTGCCGGCCAATGTCGGCGGGGTCGGTATCGCCATGCTGCTGTTGATCGGCCTGGGCAGTTACCTGCACAAGCGCGGGCTGTTCGCCGGCAAGTCCGAACAGGGCGTGGAGTTCTGGGGCGCGGTGTACATCCCCATCGTGGTGGCCATGGCCGCCCAGCAGAACGTCTACGGCGCGCTCAAGGGCGGGCCGATGGCGATTCTCGCCGGCACCCTGGCGGTGGTGATCGCCTTCGCCCTGGTGCCGGTGCTGGTGCGCATCGGCAACAAGGCGCCGGATGCGGCCGTTGCTCAGAAAACAGCGGGGTAAGGGCCATGTACGAATCGATGATGAAGGTCATTAGCGGCTACGGGCTGATCAGCGGTTTCGCGGTGATCGGGATCACCATGTGGGTGTCCTACTGGATCTCCAACACCTTTACCAAGGGCCGCCTGCACGGCTCGGCCATCGCCATTCTGCTGGGGCTGGTGCTGTCCTACGTGGGCGGCGCCTTCACCGGCGGGCAGAAGGGCGTGGTGGACATTCCGCTCTTATCGGGCATCGGCCTGCTGGGTGGGGCCATGCTGCGGGACTTCGCGATTGTCGCCACGGCCTTCGGGGTCAGTGTCGAGGAGCTCAAGCGCGCCGGGTTCGTCGGCGTGCTGGCGCTGTTTGTCGGGGTTGGCTCGTCCTTTGTCGCCGGGGTCGGCGTGGCCATGGCCTTTGGTTATACCGATGCGGTGAGCCTGACCACCATTGGCGCCGGGGCGGTGACCTACATCGTTGGCCCGGTGACCGGGGCGGCGATTGGCGCCAGTTCCGAAGTCATGGCGCTGTCGATTGCCGCGGGCTTGATCAAGGCGATCCTGGTGATGGTGATGACGCCCTTCGTGGCGCCGTTGATCGGCCTCAACAACCCGCGCAGCGCGGTGATCTTCGGCGGCTTGATGGGCACTTCCAGCGGCGTCGCCGGGGGGCTGGCGGCCACCGATCCGAAGCTGGTGCCCTACGGTTGCCTGACGGCGGCGTTCTACACCGCCCTGGGCTGCCTGCTGGGGCCGTCGTTGCTGTTCCTGCTGATGCGTGGCCTGCTGGGCGCGTAGGAGCCGGCTTGCCGGCGAAGGGGCCTTTGAGACGTGCACAGGTCTTATGGACGCCTTCGCTGGCAAGCCAGCTCCTACGGCGGGTTGCGGTGCTGTGAATGACGCGTTTTGGCAGGAACCGGCTTCCTACGTGATTTGCCGATTGGCGTACATCCGGCATTCGGCCAGCAGCGCCAAGAGGTTCGGGTCGCGCTCCTTGGCCTTGAGAAACACCACGCCGATATGTTGCTGCAGGCGGTAGCGCGCCTGCAGCGGTATCAGCTTCACGCGGTTTTCATACACCGCGGCGATCCTTCCCGGTAGCAACGCATAACCAACCCCGGAGCTGACCATGCTCAGCAGGGTGAAGATGTCGTTGACCTGCATCGCCACCTTCGGCTCGAACCCCGCCTGCTTGAACACTCGCACGCCGTCCTGATGGGTGGCAAAGCCCTGGGTCAGGGTGATGAAGGTGGCGTCGCGCACGTCGGCCAGGTCGACTTCGCGCTGCTGAGCGAAGGGCGAATCGGCCGGGGTGGCGAGGAAGATATCGTCGGAAAACAGCGGCAACTGCTCGCAATCCGGGTCGTTGACGCTGTCGTCCAGGGAAATCAGGATGGCGTCCACTTCCATGTTCTTGAGCTTGTACAGCAGGTCGATATTGGAGCCCAGGATCAGGTCGATGTTCAGTTCGCTGCGGCGCAGCTTCAGGCCCATGATCAGTTGCGGTACGGTTTTCACCGTCAGCGAGTAAAGCGCGCCGAGCTTGAAGCGTTCTGCAGAAAAGCCCGCGGCTTCACGGGTCAGGCGCACGCTTTCGACCACGTCCTGCACCAGCTTCTGCGCGCGTTCTTCGAGGACGAAGGCGCTTTCCAGCGGCGTCAGGTTGCGTCCTTCGTGCTTGAACAGCGGGCAGCGCAGGGCGTTTTCCAGGGAGTGGATGGCCCGGTGCACGCTGACATTGCTGGTCTGCAACTCGGCGGCGGCGCGGGCCAGGTTGCCGGTGCGCATGAAGGCCAGAAACACTTCGAGCTTTTTCAGGGTCAACTCTTCGTCGATGAGCATGGACGGGCCTCGGCTGATGAGGGGCTGATGATGCCCGATGAGTCAGAAAGTGGCCGCTGGTTTTTTATCCGCCGTGCCCCCATAGACCTATTGCGCTTTCGAACGGCAGGCCTGAGCCTTGCGTGTTTTTTCATGTTTCAAGGGTGAGCGACCGATGTATCACGGAGAAAGATTCAACGCCTGGACCCACTTGCTGGGGGCCGTCGCGGCGTTTATCGGCGGCATCTGGCTGGTGGTGCTGGCCAGCCTCGACGGCAGCCCGTGGAAGATCGTCAGTGTGGCGATCTATGCCTTCACCTTGCTGGTGCTCTACAGCGTGTCCACGGTCTACCACAGCGTGCGCGGACGGGCGAAGAACATCATGCAGAAGGTGGATCACTTTTCCATCTACCTGCTGATTGCCGGCAGCTACACGCCGTTCTGCCTGGTGACCCTGCGCGGGCCCTGGGGCTGGACCCTGTTCGGCATCGTCTGGGGGCTGGCGCTGATCGGCATCCTTCAGGAGATCAAGCCGCGTTCCGAGGCGCGGATCCTCTCCATCGTGATCTACGCGGTGATGGGCTGGATTGTCCTGGTGGCGGTCAAGCCGCTGCTGGCGGCCCTGGGCACCGCCGGGTTCACCTGGCTGGCGGCGGGTGGGGTGCTGTACACCGTGGGCATCATCTTCTTCGCCCTCGACAGCCGCCTGCGCCATGCCCACGGCATCTGGCACTTGTTCGTGATCGCCGGCAGCCTGCTGCATTTTATCGCCATCCTGTTCTACGTTCTGTAGGCACTGTCCAACTGGGCCTGGGCCTGGCGGGCGAAGATCTCCAGCAGGCTGGCCAGGGTGTGGGGCGGTGGTTCGGCGGCGCGGGTCACGGCGTACAGGGTGATCGGCAGTGGCGGGCTCAGCGGGCGGCTGGCGGTGCTGGCCGGTGAGGCGCCCAGGGCGGTGAAGGGGTCGATCAGCGCCAACCCGGCGCCGGATTCGACCATGGCCCGGGCCAGGGAATAGGTCTGTACGGCAATGCTGATCCGCGGCGGCGGTTCCACGGCCTTGAGGTAGCTGTCGAGGCGCGCCGACAGCGGGTCGCTGCTGCTCAGGCCAATCAGTGGTGCATCCGCCAATTCCATCAACGCCAGCGGCTTGCCGCGCATGGCGGGCGGCCAGTAGTCCCGTGGGGCCAGGGCCACCAGCACGCCCTCGGCCAGGGGCTGTGCGCAGAGCCCGGGGTGATCCGGGCGTTGCAGGGTCAGGGCCACGTCGATTTCCCGCATCAGCAGGTTCTGCACCAGTTCGCGGCTGTGGGCGCTGGACAGTTCGCACAGGCTGTCCGGGTAGCGCTGGGTCCACTCGCTGATGGCCGGCGGCAGCAACGCCAGGGCCAGGGCCGGGGTGGCGCCGATGCGCAGGCTGTGGCCCGGCGCCCGACGCAGGTTCTGGGCCAGGCGCCGCACGCCTTGCAGGCTTTCGCTGACCTTGTCCACTTCGCGTTCCAGCTCCAGGGCTTCCGGAGTGGGCTGCAATTTGCCCCGCACCCGCAGGAACAGCGGGAAACCCAGCTGCAATTCGGCGTGCTGCAGGACCTTGGTCACCGCCGGTTGCGAGACGTGCAGCAACTGCGCGGCGCCGCTGATGGAGCCGGCCTGGCGGATGGCCTGGAAGATTTCGATATGACGCAGGCGCATGGGGCATTCCATAACCTTTGTTTATGGGAGGTGCATCTTTATTCATTGTCCGGCGCCTGTCACCTGCCCCTAACCTTGGGCCATCGAACAATCGGTCATCGAACAACGGGCCAGGGGCAGTCATGAGTCAGCAGGTTTGCATCATCGGTGGCGGCGTTATCGGCTTGGCCAGTGCCTACGCCCTGGTCCGCCAGGGCTTCGAGGTGACCCTGGTGGAGGCTCAGGAGTCCCTGGGCAGCCAGACCAGCTTCGCCAACGGCGGGCAGTTGTCCTATCGCTATGTGGCGCCTCTGGCCGATGCCGGCGTGCCCTGGCAGGCCCTGGGCTGGATGCTCAAGGGGGACTCGCCGCTCAAGCTGCGCCCGCGCCTGGACCCGGCGCAGTGGCGCTGGCTGGCGGGGTTTCTCGGGGCCTGCCGGCACTCGGTGAACCAGCGCAATGGCGCGCACCTGCTGCGCCTGGCCCTGCTCAGCCAGAGCACCCTGCAAGGCTGGCGCGAAGAGGATGGCCTGCAAGGCTTCGACTGGCGGCGCAACGGCAAGCTGGTGACCTTTCGCCAGCGTCAAAGCTTCGAGCATGCCCGACACAACCTGGCGGACAGCCGCCAGCAGCAGGTGTTGTCCGCCGCCGAATGTTCCGTGCTGGAGCCGACCCTGGGGGATACGCCCTTCGTCGGTGGCATCTATACCCCGGATGAAGAAGTGGCCGACTGCCACGCGTTCTGCCAGCAACTGGCGGCGCGGCTGCGGGCTTCCGGGCGTTGCGAAATTCTTCTCGGCCAGCGGGTCCGGGCCATCCGCCACGTGGGGGATCGGGTCCAGTCCATCGACCTGGGCGAGCGCCAATTGCCGGTGGAGCATCTGGTGCTGGCCGCCGGGCACCGCAGCCCCGAGTTGCGCCTGCCGGGGCTCAAGCTGCCGCTGTATCCGCTCAAGGGCTACAGCCTCAGCGTACCCATCGGCCCGCAGCACCGGGCGCCGGAGATCAGCATCACCGACTACAACCGCAAGATCGTCTACGCGCGCATTGGCCAGCAGTTGCGGGTGGCGGCGATGGTCGACATCGTCGGTTTCGATCCGTCCCCGGACCCGGCACGCCTGGCCCTGATGCGCCGGCAGGCCGAGCAGACCTTCGCCGCCGCCGGCGATTATCAGGCCGCCAGCGAATGGGCTGGCATGCGCCCGGCCACCCCCAGCGGCGTGCCGCTGATCGGCGCCACCGCCTACCGCAACCTGTGGCTCAACCTCGGCCATGGCGCACTGGGTTTCACCCTGGCCTGTGGCAGCGGCCAGTTGCTGGGCGAGCTGATCGGCCAGCGCTGCACCAGCATCGACATGCAGGGCCTGACGCCCCGCGTCGCCTGAACGTTCAACAGGAGTCTTCAGATGAGTATCCAGCGTATCCACAGCAACGAGCGCCTGAGTGGCGCGGTGACCTTTGCCGGGTTGGTGTTCCTTTCCGGGCAGGTGCCTGGGGCCAGCAGCGACATCGGCGGCCAGACCCGCGAGGTGCTGGCGAAGATAGATAGCCTGCTGGCCGAGGCCGGCAGCGACAAGGACCATCTCTTGAGCGCGACCATCTACCTCAAGGATATCCAGGCCGATTTCGCGGTGATGAACGAAGTCTGGTCGGCCTGGCTGTCTCCCGGCCAGGCGCCGGCGCGCACCACCTTGCAGGCGGCCCTGGCGCGCCCGCAGATCCTTGTCGAAATCAGCGTCATCGCGGTTCGCCGCTGAGCCGCCCTTACCCACAACGGAGAATAACAATGCATAAGATCACGTTGCTCGGCTGCACCCTGGGGCTGTTGTTCAGCGCCGTTTCCCAGGCCAACGAGGCGCCCCTGGACGGCACCCTGGCCAAGATCGCCAACAGCGGCAGTATTACCTTGGGTTATCGCGATGCCTCGGTGCCCTTTTCCTACGTGGGGGATAACAGCGGCCAGCCCATGGGCTATTCGGTGGAGCTGGCGAGCAAGGTGGTGGAGCGCATCCAGCAGCAGTTGCACCTGCCCAAGCTGAAGGTGAAGTACAACCTGGTGACCTCGCAGACCCGCATTCCCCTGGTGCAGAACGGCACCGTGGACCTGGAATGCGGCTCCACCGGGGTCACCGCCGAGCGGCAGAAGCAGGTGGCGTTCTCCTACGGCTTCATCTACGTCAAGGGCCAGCTGCTGACGGCCAAGGACAGCGGGATCAAGAGCTTCGCCGACTTGCGGGGCAAGAACGTGGTGACCACGGCGGGCACCACCAACGAGCGTTTTCTCAAGAACTACAACGTCGAGCACAAGATCGATATGTTCGTGATCAGTGCCAAGGACCACGGCGAGGCCTTCCAGATGCTGCAGTCGGGGCGCGCGGCGGCGTTCTACATGGATGACGCGCTGCTCTACGGCGAACGGGCCAAGGCCCGCGATCCGCACAATTGGGTGGTGGTGGGGGAAGAGCAGTCGCGGGAGATCTACAGCTGCATGGTGCGCAAGGACGATCCGCAGTTCCTGGCGCTGGTCAACGGCGCCCTGGCGGACCTGTACCGTTCCGGGGAGATCAACGGCATCTACCAGCGCTGGTTCCAGCAGCCGATTCCGCCCAAGGGCCTGAACCTGGAATTCCCCATGACTGCCGAGCTGAAAGCCATCATCGCCCAGCCCACCAGCGACCCGGTGGAATAACCGGCTGTGGCGCCGCCGTGGATGCCGGGCTGTTGTAGCGGGCTAGGGAGGGGTTAGAAATCGCCCCACAGTTGCTGGGCCACGGCCAGGGCGACCACCGGGGCGGTTTCGGTGCGCAGCACGCGAGGGCCGAGGCGGGCAGGCAGGAAGCCAGCGCTGTGGGCCTGCTCCACTTCGGCATCGGACAGGCCGCCTTCCGGGCCGATCAGGAAGGCCAGGGTCTGGGGTTTGGCGTGGCTTTCCAGGGGCTGGGCCACCGGGTGCAGCACCAGCTTCAGGTCGGCCTGGGTCTGCTTGATCCAGTCCGCCAGCAGCACGGGCGGATGAATCAGCGGAACGCGGGAACGACCGCATTGCTCGCAGGCGCTGATGGCCACCTGGCGCCAGTGCAGCAGGCGCTTGTCGGCGCGTTCGTCCTTGAGCCGCACTTCGCAGCGCTCGCTGAAGATCGGGGTGATTTCGCTGACCCCAAGCTCCGTGGCTTTCTGGATCGCCCAGTCCATGCGTTCACCGCGGGACAGGCCCTGGCCAAGGTGAATCTGCAGTGGCGATTCGTCCTGACCGGCGAAGCTTTCATCCAGTTGTACGCGCACGCGCTTCTTGCCCACTTCCACCAGGGTCCCGCGAAACTCCGTTCCCGAGCCGTCGAACACTTGCAGCGCAGCGCCTTCGGCCATGCGCAGCACGCGCCCGATGTAGTGGGCCTGGGCTTCCGGCAGTTCGTGCTCGCCGAGGCTCAGGGGGGCGTCGATAAAGAAGCGGGACAATCTCATCTGGGTTCTCTGTTGAAGGTGAATCGGTGGACGGCATTCTGTGGCGAGGGCGCTTGCTCCCGGTCGGCGGCGAAGCCGTCGTTGAATCCGCCGGGCACCCGCACAACCGGGTTTGGCGACCGCTGCGCGGTCCAGCGGGAGCAAGCTCCCTCGCCACGATCAATGACCCGCTCTAGCCCGGATCGCGAAAGCCGGGGTGGAAGTCCTTGGGCACGGCCACGCTGACGCTGTCGCGGGTGGCGATGTCGATGCCTTCGCTGGCGACTTCGGCGAGGAAGTCGATCTGCTCCGGGGTGATCACGTAGGGCGGCAGGAAGTACACCACGCTGCCCAGGGGGCGCAACAGCGCGCCGCGCTCCAGGGCATGCTGGAACACCTTCAGGCCGCGGCGCTCCTGCCAGGGGTAGGCGGTCTTGCTGGCCTTGTCCTGGACCATCTCGATGGCCAGGACCATGCCGGTCTGGCGCACTTCGGCGACGTGGGGGTGATCCACCAGGTGCGCGGTGGCACTGGCCATCCGCTGGGACAGGGCGCGGTTGTTCTCGATGACCTTGTCCTGCTCGAAGATGTCCAGGGTCGCCAGGGCCGCCGCACAGGCCAGCGGGTTGCCGGTGTAGCTGTGGGAGTGGAGGAAGGCGCGCAGGGTCGGGTAGTCGTCGTAGAAGGCGCTGTAGACCTCGTCGGTGGTCATGCATGCGGCCAGGGGCAGGTAGCCGCCGGTCAGGGCCTTGGACAGGCACAGGAAGTCCGGGCGGATGCCGGCCTGCTCGCAGGCGAACATCGTGCCGGTGCGGCCGAAGCCGACGGCGATCTCGTCATGGATCAGGTGCACGCCATAGCGGTCGCAGGCCTCGCGCAACAGCTTGAGGTACACCGGGTGGTACATGCGCATGCCGCCGGCGCCTTGGATCAGCGGTTCGACGATCACTGCAGCCACTGTTTCGTGGTGTTCGGCCAGGGTCTGTTCCATGGCGGCGAACATGTTTCGCGAATGCTCCTCCCAGCTCATGCCCTCGGGGCGCAGGTAGCAGTCCGGGCTCGGCACCTTGAGGGTGTCCAGCAGCAGGGCCTTGTAGGTTTCGGTGAACAGCGGCACGTCGCCCACCGACATCGCGGCGATGGTTTCACCGTGGTAGCTGTTGCTCAGGGTGACGAAGCGCTTCTTGTTCGGTTGGCCGCGGTTGATCCAGTAGTGAAAGCTCATCTTCATCGCCACTTCGATGCACGACGAACCGTTGTCGGCGTAGAAGCAGCGGGTCAGGCCTTCGGGGGTGATCTTGACCAGGCGCTCGGACAGCTCGATCACCGGCTGGTGGCTGAAACCGGCGAGGATCACGTGCTCCAGCTGGTCCAGCTGGTCCTTGATGCGCTGGTTGATGCGCGGGTTGGCGTGGCCGAAGACGTTGACCCACCAGGAACTGACCGCGTCCAGGTAACGTTTGCCTTCGAAATCTTCCAGCCAGACGCCTTCACCGCGCTTGATGGGGATCAACGGCAGTTGCTCGTGGTCTTTCATCTGGGTGCAGGGATGCCACAACACCGCAAGATCGCGTTGCATCCACTGGTTATTCAGGCCCATGTACAGTCTCCTGGAGGCAGCTCGCTGAGGGGGCGGGCGAACAATCGGGCAAGCCTATGCAATGCATGGCCGCGGGACAACCTATTGTGTGAGGCGGCAACCGGGGACGGCGCGGCCCAGGGTAAAGACGCAGGTGCTCACTGCCAGGGCACTGGCGGCGAGCGCCTCGAAAGCGTCAGAAAACGCCCTTAATCTTTTCTTAATACCCCGAGCCCAGAGTACCGATCGTATTTCTCGATATTTCAAAGCAAATTTTTTCGCTTTAATTCGATAGGTAAATCGCTAGTCTTGGTCAGCGTTTCTTACAGGATGCAACTGATGCAGTTACGTAATTCTTCTTCTCGCTACGGCTGGGTAAGCATTGTTCTGCACTGGGGCGTGGCCCTGGCGGTCTTCGGTCTGTTCGCCCTGGGCCTGTGGATGGTCGGTCTCGACTACTACAGCGCCTGGCGCAAAGACGCGCCGGACCTGCACAAGAGCATTGGCCTGACGCTGTTTGCGATCATGCTGCTGCGGGTGTTGTGGCGGTTTGTCAGCCCACCACCACCGGCACCGGCCAATCATGGACGTCTGACCCGCCTGGGGGCCAAGTTGGGGCATGGGTTCCTGTACTTGGGTCTGTTCGCGGTGATGATTGCCGGCTACCTGATTTCCACCGCAGACGGCGTGGGTATCCCGGTGTTTGGCTTGTTTGAAGTTCCTGCCCTGGTTTCCGGACTGCCGGACCAGGCGGATGTAGCAGGTGTGGTGCATCTGTACCTGGCCTGGGCGCTGGTGATCTTCGCCGGCATCCATGGCCTGGCCGCCTTGAAGCACCACTTTATCGATCGTGATGCGACCCTCACCCGTATGCTGGGCCGCAAAGCCTGATGTTCAACCTTGACTCAAAAGGAATAGAAAGCATGTTGAAAAAGACTCTCGCCGCACTGGCAATCGGATCTGCTGTATTGGCGGCCGGTCAAGTGATGGCAGCGGACTACGTGATCGACAAGGAAGGCCAGCACGCCTTCGTCGACTTCAAGATCAGCCACCTGGGCTACAGCTTCATCACCGGTACCTTCAAGGACCTGGACGGCAAGTTCAGCTTCGACGCGGCCAAGCCTGAAGACGCCAAGATCGAAGTCAACGTGCGCACCGCCAGCGTGTTCACCAACCACGCCGAACGTGACAAGCACATCACCAGCAAGGACTTCCTGGACGCTGGCAAGTTTGCCGACGCCAAGTTCGTCTCCACCAGCGTCAAGCCCACCGGCAAGAATGCCGATGGCAAGCTGACCGCCGACGTGGCGGGCGACCTGACCCTGCACGGCGTGACCAAGCCGGTGGTGGTCAAGGCCACTTTCCTGGGTGAAGGCAAGGATCCATGGGGCGGCTACCGTGCCGGCTTCGAAGGCACCACCAGCATCAATCGCCAGGATTTCGGCAAGATGATGGACCTGGGCCCGGCGTCGAACAACGTCGACCTGTACATCAGCTTCGAAGGTGTCAAAGCGAAGTAATGCTTCGCCTGTAGCCGCTGCCACAGGCTGCGATAAGGCCCGCAGGGCCTTCGCGATTCAATTCGCACAGCCTTTATTGGACTGATCGCAACCTGCGCCAAGGCAAAAAAGCGCCCCCGACCACAAATCGGGGGCGTTTTTTATTGCCCGTCATGCGCCCCGGTGAGCCTGGCAGGCCCTGGCGCCGGGTTCCCCGTCGTTCGCAGCCTGCGGCAGCGGCTACAGAAAGCGGCCTCGACCATTCGCCATAAAAAACGCCCCGGGTCTTGCGACCAGGGGCGTTGTTCATTTCAGCGCAGCGACTCAGCGATTGCGGGTCAGCAGCGCTGGTTTCTCGCCCCGCGGACGGCTTGGCAACTGGTCCAGTTGCTCTGGCGTCGGGAAACGATCGATCTTGGACTCTTTGTGCATGATCTTCGGCTGGTTGCTCCGAGGGTTCTGCACGGCCGGTTCCTGGCGGGACTGGTCGTCCCGGTTCGGGCGGCGATTGCGCGACTCGTCGCGACGGCCCTGGCTGTCACGCGGGGCGCCGTTGCGCGGACCGCTGTTGCGCTTGGCGGGCGCGGTGCCGGTGGTGCTGCCGTTGCTGTTGCGCGGGTTGCCGGAGCGACCCTGGCCGCCGCCGCGAGGCGGATTGCCGGCACCGGCGCCTGCACCCTGGGCCGGAGCCCCTGGGCGGCGGCCACGACCCTGGTTGTTCTTGTTCTGGTACGGGCTGACGTAGTCAGCGCGGTTACCAAAGTTGTCCACGTCGTCGTCGAGGAACTCGTCCGGTGCCCGATCGGCACGGGGCGTCGGCTGACGCTGTTCGCGGGCTGGAGTGCCTTCACGAGGCTTGTGCTCGCGGGCCGGGCGCTCGCCACGGGCTGGCTTGTCTTTGCCGCCCTTGTCCTTGCCCTTGTCCTTGCGGCCACCACCGCCGCCACCGCCGTTCGGGCCGTCGCCCCGTGGGCCGCGAGGATTGCGCGGGTTGCGCACGTCCGGACGCTCGCGCACTTCCGGCTTCTCGGCTTCCACGGCGCTGGCATCGAAGCCCATCAGGTCGCCGTCGGCGATCTTCTGCTTGGTCATGCGCTCGATGCTTTTCAGCAGTTTCTCTTCGTCCGGAGCCACCAGGGAGATGGCTTCGCCCGAACGACCGGCACGGCCGGTACGACCGATACGGTGCACGTAGTCTTCGTCGACGTTAGGCAGCTCGAAGTTGACCACGTGGGGCAGTTGGTCGATATCCAGGCCGCGGGCGGCGATATCGGTGGCCACCAGGATCCGCACGTCGCCGGCCTTGAAGTCGGCCAGGGCCTTGGTGCGGGCGTTCTGGCTCTTGTTGCCGTGGATCGCCACGGCGCTCAGGCCGTGCTTGTCCAGGTACTCGGCCAGGCGGTTGGCGCCGTGCTTGGTGCGGGTGAACACCAGCACCTGTTCCCAGGCGCCGGCGGTGATCAGGTGCGCCAGCAGCGAGCGCTTGTGGCTGGCCGGCAGGCGGAATACCCGCTGTTCGATGCGCTCAACCGTGGTGTTGGGCGGCGTGACTTCGATGCGCTCGGGGTTGTGCAGCAGCTTGCCGGCCAGGTCCGTGATGTCCTTGGAGAAGGTCGCGGAGAACAGCAGGTTCTGACGCTTGGCCGGCAGGCGCGCGAGGACCTTTTTCACGTCATGGACGAAGCCCATGTCGAGCATGCGGTCGGCTTCGTCGAGCACCAGGATTTCCACGTGGGACAGGTCGACGCTGCCTTGGCCGGCCAGGTCCAGCAGGCGGCCGGGGCATGCCACCAGCACGTCCACGCCACGGGCCATGGCCTGGACTTGGGGGTTCATGCCGACGCCGCCGAAGATGCAGGCGCTGACGAACTTCAGGTCGCGGGCGTACAGCTTGAAGCTGTCATGCACTTGCGCGGCCAGTTCGCGAGTCGGGGTCAGGACCAGTACGCGGGGTTGGCGCGGGCCGTGACGCTGGGATTTGTCCGGGTGACCGTTGGGAAACAACCGCTCCAGGATCGGAAGGGCGAAACCGCCGGTTTTACCAGTACCTGTCTGTGCCGCGACCATCAGATCGCGACCTTGCAACACGGCGGGGATGGCCCGCTGTTGCACCGGAGTAGGCTGGGTGTAGCCGGCGGCTTCGATGGCGCCGACTAAAGCCTCGGAGAGACCGAGGGAAGCAAAGGACATGAGTAATCCTGTTTTAGTGAGGGCTTGGCCCAAAGGGATAATCTTGCCGAGCGTGAATGGCGTTTAAGAGGACGCAATCCCGTCCGGTCCTGCTGGCCTGAAGGCTCATTCACCGGGGGCTCGCGCGGGCCGGATGGCTGCGCCGTAGCGGGGTGGAGAGGCCTTGAACAGGGTCCAGCGTCCGGGCGTGAGCCTGGCGGGAGGCCGGAGTATAACAGAGCATTCGATGTGCGCTGCTTTCCTACTGCTCAACGGTTTTTTCTGACTCTCGGGTGGATGACGACCTGACAGGGGGCAGAATGGGTTCCGCGCCGTACTTGGCGCTCAACGCCGCGTAGGCCGGTTCGCGCTTGAAGCGCTTGAGCTCGGCGCCGAAGCGTTGCACCAACAGGTCCATCCCGGCATTGCGGCGCACCGCCAGGTACTGGCTCTGGCGGCTGATGACGGCGGAATTCTGGCTGACCTGATCGCGGATGCCCAGGCTGTCCAGCAGGTGCTGGCCGACCCGTTTGTCAGTGATCAGCAAGTCGATCCGCCCCAGCAGCAGCTTGCCGAAGTTGGCTTCATGGGTCGGCGCCGGTTCGCGCTTGAACAGGGTCGATTGACTGAAGTCATCGCTGTACAGGTAGCCGGGGGAGGTGCCGATGGTCAGCCCCTTGAGTTCATCCAGATGCTGGAACGGATGGGGGCGCTGCTTGGCGTAGAACATCACGAACTCGACGTCCGACAGGGGCTCGCTGGGGTAGAGCAGGGTGCTGTCGCGCTGGTCGCTGTGAAAGATGTCCAGGGCGCCGTCGGCCTGGCCGGTTTCCAGCATCGCCAGGCAGCGCTTCCAGGGCAAGAATTGCCACTCCACGTCTATCCCCAGGCGCTGAAAGACAATGGCCGTGGTTTCGTAGTCCAGCCCCATGACCTTGCCGTTTTCTTCGTAGACGTAGGGCGCCCAGGGCTCGGTGACAATACGCAGCTTCTCGCCATGGGCCGCGAGGCTCAGGCAAGTGCAGAGAAGGGTGATCAGCAGCCGGGCAATGACAGACATGGCTGGAGATTACGACGGGAGATCATGCAATTGCTAGGGGCAGCGCCAGCCGCTCTAGCTCAAGGCTGATGCAAATAAAAAGGCCCCGTCTGTGCCGGGGCCTGGTGACGCTTCACCGATCAGCGCGGCAGCTTCAGGTTGTTCCAGATCGCCAGGCTCGGGTCGGCCTGGTTAAGGGTATAGAAATGCAGGCCTGGTGCACCGCCTTGTAACAGGCGTTCACACATTTCGCTGATCACCTGCTCGCCAAAAGCCTGAATGCTGGCGCTGTCGTCGCCGTAGGCTTCCAGCTGCTTGCGGATCCAGCGCGGGATCTCGGCGCCGCAGGCGTCGGAGAAGCGCGCCAGCTTGCTGTAGTTGGTGATGGGCATGATGCCCGGCACGATCGGGATGTTCACGCCCATCTTCTGCACGCGTTCGACGAAGTAGAAGTAACTGTCGGCGTTGAAGAAGTACTGGGTGATCGCGCTGTCGGCGCCGGCATTGGCCTTGCGGACAAAGTTGCGCAGATCGTCTTCGAAATTGCGCGCTTGCGGGTGCATTTCCGGGTAAGCGGCGACTTCGATATGGAAGTGGCTGCCAGTCTCTTCGCGAATGAAGCTCACCAGGTCGTTGGCGTGGCGCAGCTCGCCGCTGGCCATGCCCATGCCCGAAGGCAGGTCGCCACGCAGGGCGACGATGCGCTTGATGCCGGCTGTTTGGTATTGCTTGAGCAGGCCGCGCAGGTCGTCCTTGCTGTCGCCGACGCAGGACAGGTGCGGCGCCGCGGGAATTTTTACTTCGTTCTCCAGTTGCAGCACGGTGTTGACCGTGCGATCACGGGTCGAGCCACCGGCGCCATAGGTGCAGGAGAAGAAGTCGGGGTTGTAGCCGGCCAGCTGACGGGCAGTGGCGAGCAGTTTTTCATGCCCAGCATCGGTCTTGGTGGGGAAGAACTCGAAGCTGTAACGACGTTCTTGGGACATGGAAGGGGTCTCCAGTTGCAAGTTGCGAGCGGCAAGCGGCAAGAACAGCGGGGATGCGCTCGGCTCTTGTGCCTGATGCTGGCTGCCTTCAGCTGTTGTAGCTGTTAGGACAAGCATAGGGCCGGTTGCGGCAAGCTGGGCTTTTGGCCCCTGCTTGCCGCTTGCGGCTCAAGGCTTGCAGCTGATCTTAGTAACGGTAGGCGTCTGGCTTGAATGGGCCTTCGACGGTCACGCCGATGTAGTCAGCCTGTTGCTTGGTCAGTTGAGTGACCACGCCGCCGAAGCCGCGGACCATTTCCAGGGCCACTTCTTCGTCGAGTTTCTTCGGCAGTACTTCAACGGTCAGGCGCTCGGCTTTCTGGGCCGGCGGCAGGTCGGCGTACTTCTGGCCGAACAGGAAGATCTGCGCCAGTACCTGGTTGGCGAACGAGCCGTCCATGATGCGGCTTGGGTGACCGGTGGCGTTGCCCAGGTTCACCAGGCGGCCTTCGGCCAGCAGGATCAGGTAGTCGTCGTTCTGTGGGTCGAAATCGCCATGGCCGGTACGGTGGATCTTGTGTACCTGTGGCTTCACTTCTTCCCATGCCCAGTTCTTGCGCATGAAGGCGGTGTCGATTTCGTTGTCGAAGTGGCCGATGTTGCAGACCACGGCGCGCTTCTTCAGGGCCTTGAGCATGTTGGCATCACAGACATTGACGTTGCCGGTGGTGGTCACGATCAGGTCGATCTTGCCCAGCAGGGCCTTGTCGATGCAGGCTTCGGTGCCGTTGTTGATGCCGTCGATGAATGGCGAAACCAGTTCGAAACCGTCCATGCAGGCTTGCATGGCGCAGATCGGGTCGACTTCGGACACCTTGACGATCATGCCTTCCTGACGCAGCGACTGGGCCGAGCCCTTGCCCACGTCACCGTAGCCGATGACCAGCGCTTGCTTGCCGGACAGCAGGTGGTCGGTGCCACGCTTGATGGCGTCGTTCAGGCTGTGACGGCAGCCGTACTTGTTGTCGTTCTTGCTCTTGGTCACCGAGTCGTTGACGTTGATCGCAGGAATCTTCAGCTCGCCCTTGGCCAGCATGTCCAGCAGGCGGTGCACGCCGGTGGTGGTTTCTTCGGTCACGCCGTGAACGCGTTCCAGCACCTGTGGGTATTTGTCGTGCAGCAGCTGGGTCAGGTCGCCGCCGTCGTCGAGGATCATGTTGGCGTCCCAAGGCTGGCCATCCTTGAGGATGGTCTGCTCCAGGCACCACTCGTACTCTTGTTCGGTTTCACCTTTCCAGGCGAACACAGGAATGCCGGCGGCGGCGATGGAAGCGGCGGCCTGGTCCTGGGTCGAGAAGATGTTGCAGGACGACCAGCGAACTTCGGCACCCAGGGCAACCAGGGTTTCGATCAGCACGGCGGTCTGGATGGTCATGTGGATGCAGCCGAGGATTTTCGCGCCCTTGAGCGGCTGTTCAGCCAGGTACTTGCGGCGCAGGCCCATCAGAGCGGGCATTTCCGACTCGGCGATGATGGTTTCGCGACGGCCCCAGGCGGCCAGGGAAATATCGGCGACTTTGTAGTCGGTAAAATCTGCAGGCGTGTTTACAGCGCTCATCAAGAGCCTCCATTCGTAGTGTGCGAATGGGCGCCGTTGTGCGTTTAGTGCCCGTACAGGGAACCCTGTACCGACAACGCCCCATCCGAGCCTGACAGGCCATGCCTGCTGCAGCGCCCCTCGGACAGGTGGCGGGAAAACGGTATCAGGTGCAGATGACCGTTCTGAAACGGTGGCGATTATAGCTTTCTTTAAGCGGCAAGGTGCAAGCAACAAGCAGCAAGTAAGAGCAGGTCGGTTTTTACTTGCAGCTTGTGGCTTGAAACTTGAAGCTGGGAGCGTCAATTGCACTGGTTCAAGCACCCTGGAGTCCCCATGAATTTCCACACCCGCAAGTGGGTAAAGCCCGAAGACCTCAACCCCAACGGCACGCTGTTCGGTGGCAGCCTGTTGCGCTGGATCGACGAAGAAGCGGCGATCTACGCCATTGTCCAGCTGGGCAACCAGCGAGTGGTCACCAAGTACATCTCGGAAATCAACTTCGTCAGTGCCTCACGCCAGGGCGACATCATCGAGCTGGGCATCACCGCCACCGAGTTCGGTCGCACCTCCATCACCCTGACGTGCGAAGTGCGCAACAAGATCACCCGCAAATCCATTCTCACCGTCGAGAAGATGGTCTTCGTCAACCTCGGCGAAGACGGCCTGCCGGCCCCCCATGGCCGCACCGAAATCAAATACGTCAAGGACCAGTTCAAGGACGACGCTTCCGACGCCTGACGCCAGGCGCAGAAAAGGAACAGCCCTGAGCCCCGCGTGTCGTAGCTAAATGACCCGCCTGGTTCAGGAGCCTTATGGACGCGCAAAAAGACGGCAAGACCCCCGGCCTCTCCGCTCAAGAGCAGCATGAGGTCGAACACAACCAGCCGCCCCGCGCGGCGGTCCTGCACGAAATCATCCGCACTCAGGGCGACCAGGAGCTGGAGCGCAGCGTCGCCGCCCTGTGGTGGTCGGCCCTGGCGGCTGGCCTGACCATGGGCCTGTCGCTGATGGGCATGGGCTTGCTCAACTCCCGGCTGCCGGAGGGCGAGGCCTTCAAGGTCATCGCCAGCTTTGGCTATTGCGCGGGCTTTCTGGCGGTGATCCTCGCGCGCCAGCAACTGTTCACGGAAAACACCCTGACCGCCGTGCTGCCGGTGATGAGCAAGCCGAGCCTGAGCAACTTCGGGCGTTTGTTGCGCCTGTGGAGCGTGGTGCTGGTGGGCAACCTGTGCGGCACCTTGCTGGTGGCCTACGTGATGCTGCACCTGCCGATCTTCGACAGCCGCACCGACCAGGCCTTTCTGGAAATCGGCCGCAAAGTGATGGAGAACGACAGCTCGCAGATGTTCGCCAAGGGCATCATCTCCGGCTGGATGATCGCCACCATGGTGTGGATGATCCCGTCCATGGAGAGCGCCAAGCTGTGGATCATCATCCTCATTACCTATCTGATGGCGCTGGGAGATTTCACGCACATCGTGGTGGGCTCGGCGGAAGTGTCCTACCTGGTGTTTGCCGGTGAATTGCCGTGGCGGGATTTCTGGAGGGTGTTCGCCGGGCCGACCCTGGCCGGGAACATCATCGGTGGCAGTTTCATCTTTGCCCTGATCAGCCATGCCCAGGTGCGCAGTGAAAGCGGCCAGCCGAACAGGAACGCGGACCGGGCTGCGGCGCCCGATCCGCGAAAGATCAAAAAATGATCAGTGGGCCTCGGCCTTGGCTGCCGGGGCATCCTGGGTGACATGGCGCACCAGCCTGCCGATGCTCAGACCCTGCAACAGGATCGACGACAGCACCACGATGTAGGTGATGCTCAGTACCAGGTCACGCTCCGGTCCCAGGGGCAGGGCCAGCGCCAGGGCCACCGAGACGCCGCCGCGCAGGCCGCCCCAGGTCAGCACGCGGATGGTGCCCCGGGGCACGCTGCGCCAGCGCCGCAACAGCAGGATCGCCGGGGCCACGGTGAGCAGGCGCGAGAGCACGATGGCCACCGCCAGCAGGCTCGCGGCCGCCAAGTGCAGCCAGTTGAACGGCAGCAGCAACAGTTCCAGGCCGATCAGGGCGAACAGCAGGGCGTTGAGCATGTCGTCCAGCAGCTCCCAGAAGCCGTCCAGGTAGCGCCGGGTCATGTCGTTCATCGCCAGGTTGCGCCCCAGGTTGCCGATGATCAGGCCCGCCACCACCATGGCGATCGGTGCCGAGACATGGATCTCGCTGGCCATCGCCGAGCCGCCGATCACCAGGGCCAGGGTCAGCATCACCTCGATCTGGTGCTGCTCGATGCTCTTGATCATCAGGTACACCAGGTAGCCGATCAGCCCGCCGAACAGCACGCCGCCAATGGCCTCATGCACGAACAGCCAGGCGGTGGCGCCCACCGTCGGGGTTTCACCCAGTTGGGCGATGCCCAGCAGAACGGTGAACACCACCACCGCGGTGCCGTCGTTGAACAGCGACTCGCCGACGATGGTGGTCTTCAGCGGCTTGGACGCGTTGGCGGTCCGCAGCACGCCCAATACCGCGATGGGGTCGGTGGGAGAAATCAGCGCACCGAACAGCAGGCAGTAGAGGAAACTCACATGCCAGCCGAACAGGCCAAAGATCCAGTAGGCCAGGCTGCCGATGACGAAGGTGGCGATCAGCACACCGACGGTGGCCAACAGGCCGATGGGCCAGCGATAGCTGCGCAGGTCGTTGAGGTTGACGTGCAGGGCGCCGGCGAACAGCAGGAACGACAGCATCCAGTTCATTAGCAGATCGCCGAAGTCGATCTTGCCGATCAGTTCCTCGACGTGTTCCTCAAGGCCGGGGAAGCCCAGGTAGCTCAAGCCCTGCAGTAACAGGGAGAACAGCAGGGCAGTGACCATCACGCCGATGGTCGGCGGCAGGCCGATAAAACGGAAATTCACATAGGTGAGCAGGGTGGTCAGGCAGATAAAGGCGGCGACAAGTTCAAGCATCCGGACTCCTTTGGATGATCGCAGGGAAAAAAGCGTCAAGTGACGAGCTTCAAGCGGCAGGTGTGCAGCGTCTGGCCAAGGGCCTGAGGTGGGTAGCGCTGGGGTTTGCCCGCCCCATTGACCGCAGTAGTGGCGCGATGTTGCAGGCGCCTGACTAAAAGGGCGGGTATCGGGACCCGGCTGCGGATGACGTCGGGCGGCAGGCCCATGCTGACGAAGTGCCTGCTATCGCTGCCAAAATGGCCGGCAGCCAGTGCAGACAGGCAAGCATCATGCGAGGATTCGCCCTCGGCGGCCGGCGCCATTATAGGCGGCCGGGGACGCAGGACGAATCGATTCTCTTTCGGGCCAACAGGGAGTGTGAGGTGCTGGCGACATGTCTGGTTCTGGTGGCGGCGCTGCTGCATGCGACATGGAACACCCTGATCAAGTTCAGCGGCGAGCGCCTGTTGGTGGTGGCCTGCATGGACAGCGTGGCGCTGTTGTTCGTGGCGAGCATGCTGTTGTTCCTGCAATGGCCGCCGTTTTCGCTCTGGCCCTGGATCATCGCCTCGGCAGCCCTTGAACTCCTGTACCGCTATCTGTTGATCCAGGCGTATCGCGTGGGCGATTTGGGGCTGGTCTATCCACTGATGCGCGGTCTGTCGCCCCTGGTGGTGCTGGCCTTGACCCTGATCTTTGCCGGCGAGGCGCTCAATACGCAGCAGATCCTCGGCATCCTGCTGATTCCCTTCGGCATGCTCTGCCTGCTCTGGCAGGGCGGCGGCGGGGTGCGCCTGCCCTGGAACATGTTGCCGGTGGTGGTGTTGATCGGCCTGTGCATCGGTTGCTACACCTTCATCGACGGCCAGGCCTTGCGTCGCTGGCCTCATCCGCTGGACTACCTGGCCTGGGTCACCCTGCTCAGTGCCTGGCCCTTTCCGCTGCTGGCCGTGGTCAGCAAGCGTCCGGCCTTCGTCCTGTTCTGGCGCGAGCAATGGCGCCTGGGGCTGAGCGTCGGATTCTGTGTGCTGTTGAGCTACGCCCTGGTGCTGTGGGCCATGCAGTTGGGCTCGATTGCCGAAGCGGCGGCGTTGCGCGAGATCAGTGTGATTTTGGTGGTGCTGTTCGGCATGCGCTACCTGAAAGAACCTTTCGGCCGGCCACGGCTCTTAGCCTGTGGGTTGGTACTGATCGGCATGTTGGTGATGAAGTTCTGAAGACCCCCTGAAAACTCTAAAAAAGGATGTGCTCCATGACTGTCGCTTTCTGGTGTGTATTGATCGCCATTGTCCTGCCGTACCTGTGTACCGCCATTGCCAAGGGCGCCGGCCGATACGGGCTCCGTTCCAATCATGATCCGCGGGCGTTCCTGAGCACCCTGGAGGGGCTGCCCAAGCGGGCCCACAACGCGCAGCTCAACGGTTTCGAGGTGACCCCGGCATTCGCGGCGGCGGTGATCATCGCCCATGTGGCGGGCAACGCTGAGCTGGTGACGATCAACGTGCTGGCGGTGCTGTTTATCACTAGCCGCCTGCTGTACATGATCTGCTACCTGGCGGACTGGGCGATCCTGCGCTCCCTGGTGTGGTTCGTGGGCATGGGCCTGATCGCCAGCTTCTTCTTCGTTTCAGTCTGAAACACCCTCTTGCAGGAGCCGGCTGCCGGCGATGGCGACCGTGAAGACGCTTTCGCCGGCAAGCCGGCTCCTACAACGGGTCATGGGGTATCGGGCACTTCGGGCACTTTGGGCAGCGCCGCGCCCTTGGGCCAGAGCATCCAGATCTGCCCCTGCTGCTTCATGTCGCCGGCCAGTTGCCCGGCCGCCTCGCCGGTGCCCCAGAACAGATCGGCACGGACTTCGCCGGTAATCGCGCCGCCGGTGTCCTGAGCGGCCACGGGGCGCACCAGGCTGCTGCCATCCGGGCGCGTGGTGGATAGCCACAACAGGCTGCCCAAGGGAATTACCTTGCGGTCCACCGCGACGCTGTAGCCGGAAGTCAGCGGCACGTTCAGCGAGCCGCGGGGGCCTTCGTTGCTGTCCGGGTTGCGGTTGAAGAACACGTAGCTCGGGTTGCTGCCCAGCAGTTCGGGAATCCGCGTCGGGTGGGCCTTGGCCCAGGCGGCGATGGTGCCCATGGTCACTTCTTCTTTCTTCAATTCGCCCTGCTCCACCAGCCAACGGCCGATGGGTCGGTACGGATGGCCATTCTGATCGGCGTAGCCGATCCGCAGTTGGCGCCCGTCCTCCAGCTGGATCCTTCCCGAACCCTGGATCTGCAGGAATTGCAGGTCCATCGGGTCGGTCAGCCAGGCCAGCACCGGAGCCTTGACCCCCTTGGTTTCGATGGTCGCCGCATCGTCATAGGGCTTGAGCACCCGGCCTTCGAGTCGGCCTCGCAGGCGCTTGCCCTTGAGTTCCGGGTAGAGGCTGTCCAGGGCGACGATGATCATGTCGTCTGGCACCCCGTACACCGGCACATTGGCGCTCGGCGTCTGGGTCAGGCTGCCGGGATACACCGGCTCGTAGTAGCCGGTGATCAGGCCGGTGCTGCTGCCGCTGCCCGAGCGCAGGCCATAGACCTGCAGGTGCTCCTTGAGAAAGCTGCGGATGGCTGTCGGGGTCTGCGGCACATTGGCCGCTGCGCTGCAGGTGGCGCCCCAGATCGGATCGGCCTTCAAGCGGGTGCAGGCACTGCGCCAGGCGCCGAAGCCGGCGAGCAGGTCGTTGTCGGCGACGCTGGGCAGGGACTCCCAGGTCGCACTGTTGTAAGTGGCCAGGGCGTGGGTCTGCGGGACCTTGCTGGTGTCGCCGCCGTTGCAGCCGGCGAGCAGCACCAGGGCCGGCAGGGCCCAGAGCAGGTGGCGACGCCAGCGGAGGAAGCTCGGGTTCATGCTGTGTTTCCTTGGGGGGCGTCCATCAGCGGCATGACGATGGACAACCCCTATTGTTAATAGGGCTATTGGTGTTTGCCGGGGAGGCGAGGATACTGGCCGCCGTTTCCGTGACCTGACCTGAAGCCACCATGACGCTAAAAAGACTTTCCGTTGTATTGCTGGCCTGCCTGACGCTTTCTGCCTGTGGCGGTGTCTACCCCAACTCGCCCCTGGGTCAGCGCAAGGCGATCTTCAAACAGATGCTCAAGACCGGCGAGGACCTGGGGGGCATGCTGCGTGGGCGGATTCCTTTCGACGGCGCACGTTTTGCCGAAGGTGCGGTGAAGCTGGATGCCTTGTCCCATGAGCCCTGGAAGCATTTTCCCGAGGTCAAGGAAGAGGACCACAGCAGCGCCACCGATGATGTCTGGCGCAAGCAGGCGCGTTTCCAGGAGCTGGCGCGCAACCTTGAAGCGGCCACCGCCGAGTTGGTGACCATCAGCCAGGTCCAGCCCTACAAGGCCAGCAATCTGGGGCCGGCGGTGCAGAAAGTCGAGGACGTCTGCAGTGCCTGCCACAAAGAGTTTCGCAATCACTGAGTGACGTCGTTGCCAGGGAGGGCGACCGTTATTTGTCCAGTTCGTCCAGGGCTTGCTGCAGTTCCTTACGGGACTCGGCGAGCTTGTCCTTGCGCTTGTTGATCTTCTCCGAGTCGCCTTTCTTCATGGCCTTTTCCAGGTCGGCCTGACGTCGGCTGACCTCATGCTTGGCTTCCAGAACCTTGTTTTCCCGGTCCTTCTTCAGCGAGGCATCGGTGCAATGGGCGGTGACTTCGCTCAGGGCGCGCTCCAGGCCGGCCTGCTGATCGCTGTTGCCATGGGCCTTGGCCTGTTCGATCTGGGTCATGATGGCCTGGCGCTTGGCGGCGCAGCCGGTCAGTGGCTGGGCGGGTTCGGCGGCCAGCAGGGGCGCGCTCATCAGGCTGCACAGGGTCAGGGCAGCGAGGGACGGAAACAGTTTCATGGAAGGCTCCAGGTGAAAAAAGATCAAAAAATAACCAATGAAAACGACTGACTGTCATACCGGGAATGGGCTGTTGGAGCGCATTCCCGCCGGGGTGGTTCAATGTGCGCCCCGGATCGCGGCCTAAAAGCCGTTGATGCCGGCCTGATTCAGGGTTGCCTGCAAGGCCAGCACCTGGGGCTCGCGAAAAAACGCCTCCAGCTGCGCAGCCCTTTCCGGGCCGATACCGGCTTCGTGCTGCCAGTCCAGGCTGCTGCGTGAAGCCAGAACCTGCCACGGACCGTTCAGTTCGGCCGAGCCGCTGGGCGGCAGGCCCAGGGCTTTGAGCCAGCGTGCGAAGGGGCGTTGCCTTGCCTGTTGCAGACTCTCGATCAGTCGCAGGCTGCTGCGTGTGCCGAAGCCGGCAATGTTAGCAAGCTCTGCCTGATCCAGGGTCAGCCAATCCAAAAGGCCTTTGATACGGCCTGTTGCAACCAGCCTGGCCCAGGTTTGTTCGCCGATATTGTCCAGGTGCAGCCCTTGCTTGCCGCTGAGCCAGGTCAGGCGGGCGACAAACTGGTCTTCGCATCCGGGTGTTGGCCGCCAGCAGCTCAGGGCATGAAAGTCTTCCGGCGCTGGCGCCTGGATGGCCTGGCGCTGCTGGCTCCTGAGGACCACGCCATCCAGGCGGGGGAGGGTCAGTCCGGCCAGGCTGATGGCCACCTGGTCGCCGGGGACGATATCCAGGGCTTGCCAGCGTTGCAGCGAGCCGACGCTGACGCGGCGGATCTGTCGGTCATCGAGGATCACCGGGTCGATGTCCAGCAAGGGGCTGATGCGCCCGGTGCGGCCGATCCGAAAGCGCACCGCACGCACATTGGCCAGGGCCTGGGCATAGGGGTATTTCCAGGCCGCGATCCAATGTGGGGCCCTGGCCTGCCAGCGTTCGGCGGCGGGGCGCAGGCTCTGGCGCAGAATGATGCCGTCGCTGGCAAAGGGCAGGGGCGAACGGTACCAGTGTTCCCGCCAGTGCCGGGCCTCGCTGAAGCCTGCGACCGGGCGGCTGTATCGGACGCCTTCGTCGAAGCCCAGCTGCGCCAGTTGCTCCAGGCGTTCACTCAGCGTGGCGGGGCCTTGGGGCCAGTCCCAGACGAACAGGCCGATTTGCGCCGCCTCTGCCGCCGACAGGTGTTTGCGCGCCAGCCATCCGGCGACCCGGCTGCGGGCATTGAGGCTGCCGGACTGGGCCTGGATATGTTGTTCCAGGCGTTGATAGAGCTCTCCCTGCAAGAGCAGGTCCACGGGCTGGGGCAGTTGTTTGGGGATGGCCGGGATCTGCCGGGCGCGGGCGCTCCAGTCCTGGCCGTGCACGCCATCTCCCCGGCTCAGTGCCTGGTGGAAGTGGCCCTGGCGGTAGATCAGGGTTACCGCCACGCCATCGATCTTGGGTTGAGCCCAGATGCCGTCACGGCCTTTCAGCCAGAGCTGTACCGCGTTGTCGTCGGGGAGCTTTTCCACTCCGGTGTGGGCGATGGGATGGGGCACCGGGCCCCGGGCGCCGAGCAGGGGATGATCCGCGGCGACGGGCAGCTGGGGGAAGCATTGCTGCAGGTGGGTCAGGCGCTGACGGGACTGATCATAGAGCTCATCGGCGACGGGCGATTGTCCGTGTCGGTGATAGCGGTTGTCCCAGGCCTCGAGCTGTTGGTGCAGGGCGCTGAGTTCGCGTTCGGCCCGGGCACTGGGCCAGTCGGGACATTGGGCCAGGGCGGGCAGGCCGGTGAGGGTCAGAAACAGCAGGAAGAGTCTTGGCAGCATGGGAGCGTCCTTGCTCTGAATGGGCATGCCTTGAAGGGTAGGTGGGCGTGGGGCGGTTGTTCGGCGAGGTGGTTGCGGGGTGTTTCGCGATGGCCTGGGGCGCTGGTTCGGCCAGCGGATTCCCGCGCTATTGCCCTGGAGAGAGAAACCTCTGGCGACAAAAAAGCCCCGCCGGTGTTGCCGGCGAGGCTTCGTCTGTTGCGGGTGACCCTTAGAGGCCGGCAGCAGCGCGCAGGGCGTCGGCGCGGTCGGTCTTTTCCCAAGTGAAGGTGGTGAAGGTGTCGTCACCCACGGTCTTGGTTTGCGGAGTACGGCCGAAGTGACCGTAGGCTGCGGTTTCCTGATACATCGGGTGCAGCAGGTCGAGCATGGTGGTGATCGCGTATGGACGCAGGTCGAAGTGCTCGCGAACCAGCTTGATGATCTTGTCGTCGCTGATCTTGCCGGTGCCGAAGGTGTTCAGGGAGATCGAGGTCGGTTGGGCCACGCCGATGGCGTAGGACACCTGGATCTCGCAGCGTTCGGCCAGGCCGGCGGCAACGATGTTCTTGGCCACGTAGCGACCGGCATAAGCAGCGGAGCGGTCAACCTTGGATGGGTCCTTGCCGGAGAACGCGCCGCCGCCGTGACGGGCCATGCCGCCGTAGCTGTCGACGATGATCTTGCGCCCGGTCAGGCCGCAGTCGCCCACCGGGCCACCGATGACGAACTGGCCGGTCGGGTTGATGTGGAACTGGGTGTCCTTGTGCAGCAGTTCGGCCGGCAGCACGTGCTTGACGATCAGCTCCATCACGCCTTCGCGCAGGTCGTTGTACGACACTTCGGGGTTGTGCTGGGTCGACAGCACCACCGCGTCGATGCCGACCACGATGCCGTTTTCATAGCGGCAGGTGACCTGGGACTTGGCGTCCGGGCGCAACCATGGCAGCAGGCCCGATTTGCGGGCTTCAGCCTGGCGCTGGACCAGTTGGTGGGAGAAGGCAATCGGTGCCGGCATCAGCGCGGCGGTTTCGTTGCTGGCGTAGCCGAACATCAGGCCCTGGTCGCCGGCGCCCTGATCTTCGGGCTTGGCCCGGTCGACGCCCTGGTTGATGTCGGGGGACTGCTTGCCAATGATGTTCATCACGCCACAGGTGGCGCCGTCGAAGCCGACGTCGGAGCTGGTGTAGCCGATGTCGCAGATCACGTCGCGAACGATCTGCTCCAGGTCGACCCAGGCGCTGGTGGTGACTTCCCCGGCGACGATGGCGACACCGGTCTTGACCAGGGTTTCCACAGCAACGCGAGCGTGCTTGTCCTGGGCAATGATGGCGTCCAGCACCGCATCGGAGATCTGGTCAGCGATTTTATCCGGATGCCCTTCAGACACGGACTCGGAGGTGAAAAGGGAGTATTCGCTCATCTCGACGGTTTCCTAAAATTTACCGATGGTGAGTGTCGCCAGCCGGTCGCTGAAAATGGCGGACCTGGATCTGGAAACCATTACGTAAGCCCACATAGAGGCTTTCCCCGGGAGTCAGTCCCGCAGCGGTGGCCCAGCGGGCCAAATCATCTTGTTCGAACCCTAGCCAGAGATCGCCGCAAGCCTCTTTGGCCCAGCTCTGGTTGTGGCTGCACAAGTCTGTTACCAACAGGCTGCCGCCTGGTTGCAGCAATTGGGCCATCTGCTTGAGGGCCTCGGCCGGTGCGGCGAAATGGTGCAGGACCATGTTCAGCACCACGCAGTCGGCCGTCAGTTGTACGCCATCCAGTGCATCGGCCAGTTGCAGGCTGACGTTAGCCAGTGTTTCGCGTTCACACAGCTGACGCGCCAGTTCAAGCATCGCCGGACTGTTGTCCAGCGCGGTGACCCGGGCAAAGCGTCGGGCCAGGTCGGGGAGAAAACCACCGTCGCCGGGCCCCACTTCAATGGCCGTGGCCATGGGGTTGAAGCTCAGCTTGTCCAGTAGCGCGAGCACGCTGTCGCGGTACTGGGGCAGTCCTGCGATCAGGTCCTGCTGGGCGCGGAACTTATCCGCTACCCGGGAAAAAAAGTCCTGGCTGGCCGCGGCCCGTTGCCGGTGCACCAGGCCAATCCGCTTCTGGACATCCTGCGGCAGCCGCACCTGGTCGACTTCGTCCAGCAGTGCGGCGTGCAGCTTGCCGCCCAGGAGTTCGGTGTGGGGCAGGGCGCGGCGGTAGAAAATCGCGTTGCCTTCACGGCGGGTCGCCACCAGGCTGGCTTGGGCCAGAACCTTCAAATGGTGGCTCATGCCCGACTGGCCGATGGCAAAGATCTGCGCCAGTTCCAGCACGCCGAACGAGTCGTTGCTCAGGGCGCGCAATACATTGAGTCGCAGAGGATCGCCGCCGGCCTTGCACAGGGCCGCCAGTTCGTCGCAATCGTCATGCTCAATGGTGGGTGCGCTCAGGTTCATAGGGGCGCAGTCTAGAGGTGGCTGCAAAGGCCTGCAAGATCAATATCAAAAAGTTTTGATATTGCCTCGCGAGGGGCCTTTGCCAGAGCCTTGATTGCCCTGTCAGCCGGCGGCAAGCGGGTTTCCTCGGTGGATTGCCGGCTTATCCAGGGGAAAAACATGCCTGAGTGACTATCTGTCATTGCCCCCGCCAGACGCCTGAGGGAAAATGCAGGCCTTTTTTCCGTTTCGTTTTATTCAATCCCCAGGAGATCAGCGATGCCCAGCCGTCGTGAGCGTGCCAACGCCATTCGTGCCCTCAGCATGGATGCCGTGCAAAAAGCCAACAGCGGCCATCCAGGTGCCCCCATGGGTATGGCGGATATCGCCGAAGTACTTTGGCGTGACTACCTCAAGCACAACCCGAGCAATCCATCCTTCGCCGACCGTGACCGCTTCGTGCTGTCCAACGGTCATGGCTCGATGCTGATCTACTCGCTGTTGCACCTGACCGGCTACGACCTGTCGATCGATGACCTGAAGAACTTCCGCCAACTGCACAGCCGCACCCCGGGCCACCCGGAGTTCGGCTACACCCCAGGCGTGGAAACCACCACTGGTCCGCTGGGCCAGGGCCTGGCCAATGCCGTGGGCTTCGCCCTGGCGGAAAAGGTCCTGGCGGCGCAGTTCAACCGTCCAGGCCACAACATCGTCGATCACCACACCTACGTGTTCCTGGGTGATGGCTGCATGATGGAAGGCATTTCCCATGAAGTGGCGTCCCTGGCCGGTACCCTGGGCCTGGGCAAGCTGATTGCCTTCTACGATGACAACGGCATTTCCATCGACGGCGAAGTCGAAGGCTGGTTCACCGATGACACGCCCAAGCGTTTCGAAGCCTACAACTGGCAGGTGATCCGCAATGTCGACGGCCACGATCCGGAAGAGATCAAGACCGCCATCGACACCGCGCGCAAGAGCCCGCTGCCGACCCTGATCTGCTGCAAGACCACCATCGGTTTCGGTTCGCCGAACAAGCAAGGCAAGGAAGACTGCCACGGCGCGCCACTGGGTGCCGAGGAAATCGCCCTGACCCGCGCTGCGCTGAAGTGGAACCATGGCCCGTTCGAAATCCCGGCTGACATCTATGCCGAGTGGGACGCCAAGGAAGCCGGTCGCGCCGTCGAAGCCGAGTGGGATCAGCGTTTCGCCGCCTACTCCGCCGCATTCCCCACCGAAGCCAACGAACTGGTGCGTCGCCTTGCCGGTGATCTGCCTGCGGACTTCGCCGAGAAGGCCAACGCCTACATCGCTGAAGTCGCGGCCAAGGGCGAAACCATCGCCAGCCGTAAAGCCAGCCAGAACACCCTGAACGCCTTCGGCCCGCTGCTGCCTGAATTCCTCGGCGGTTCGGCCGACCTGGCCGGCTCCAACCTGACCCTGTGGAAAGGCTGCAAGGGCGTCAGCGCGGAAGACGCCAGCGGCAACTACATGTACTACGGCGTGCGCGAGTTCGGCATGACCGCCATCATGAACGGCGTCGCCCTGCACGGCGGCCTGGTGCCTTACGGCGCGACCTTCCTGATGTTCATGGAATACGCGCGCAACGCGGTGCGCATGTCGGCACTGATGAAGCAGCGGGTGATCCACGTCTACACCCACGACTCCATCGGCCTGGGCGAAGACGGCCCGACTCACCAGCCGATCGAGCAGCTGACCAGCCTGCGCAGCACCCCGAACCTCGACACCTGGCGCCCGGCCGATGCCGTGGAGTCGGCGGTGTCCTGGAAGTGCGCCCTGGAGCGCAAGGACGGCCCATCGGCGCTGATCTTCTCCCGGCAGAACCTGCAGCACCAAACCCGTGATGCCGGGCAGATCGCCGACGTCAGCCGCGGTGGCTACGTGTTGAAGGACTGCGCCGGCGAGCCTGAGCTGATCCTGATCGCCACCGGTTCGGAAGTGGGCCTGGCGGTTCAGGCGTTCGACAAGCTGACCGAGCAGGGCCGCAAGGTGCGTGTGGTGTCCATGCCATGCACCAGCGTGTTCGACGCTCAGGATGCCGGCTACAAGCAGTCGGTGCTGCCGCTGCAGGTCAGCGCGCGGATCGCCATCGAAGCCGCTCACGCCGACTTCTGGTACAAGTACGTCGGTCTGGAAGGCCGCGTGATCGGCATGACCACCTACGGTGAATCGGCCCCTGCGCCGGCCTTGTTCGAAGAGTTCGGTTTCACCCTGGACAACATCCTGGGCCAGGCCGAAGAGCTGCTGGAAGACTAAACCCGGAAGCCGGGTTGTCTGCACTGATGCAATCGCGAGCAAGCTCGCTCCTGCCGGGATGTTTACCGTCCTTGTGGGAGCGAGCTTGCTCGCGATGACGATGGCGCAGGCAGCACCAAGCGGATGGTTTCATTACCGGTCATTGAGAACCCCATGCCTCAACCGCGTCCCTACAAAGTTGCACTCAACGGCTACGGCCGGATTGGTCGTTGCGTCTTGCGTGCTCTGTTCGAGCGAGGGGCTGCGGCCGGGTTCGAGATCGTCGCCATCAACGATCTGGCCGACATGGCCAGCGTCGAATACCTGACACGCTTCGACTCCACCCACGGCCGGTTTCCCGGCGAGGTGAAGGTCGACGGCGATTGTCTGCATATCAATGGCAATTGCGTGAAAGTGCTGCGCAGTGCCACCCCCGAAGGCATCGATTGGGCGTCCCTGGGCGTCGATCTGGTGCTGGAATGCTCCGGTGCCTACCACACCCGCGTAGACGGCCAGCGGTTCCTCGACGCCGGCGCGCCGCGGGTGCTGTTCTCCCAGCCGATGGCCAGCGAGGCGGATGTCGACGCCACCATCGTCTACGGGGTCAATCAGGACTGCCTGACCGGCGCCGAGCTGCTGGTGTCCAACGCCTCCTGCACCACCAACTGCGGCGTGCCGCTGTTGCGCCTGCTGGATCAGGCCATTGGCCTGGAGTACGTGTCGATCACCACCATTCACTCGGCGATGAACGACCAGCCGGTGATCGATGCCTATCACCACGAAGACCTGCGCCGGACCCGTTCGGCGTTCCAGTCGGTGATTCCGGTGTCCACAGGTCTGGCGCGCGGTATCGAGCGCTTGTTGCCGGAACTTGCCGGAAGAATCCAGGCCAAAGCAGTGCGGGTGCCGACGGTCAACGTGTCTTGCCTCGATATCACGATGCAGACTGTGAGCGATACCGACGCCGCCGAGGTCAACCGGATCCTGCGCGAGGCCGCCACCAGCGGTCCGCTCAAGGGCCTTTTGGCCTATACCGAGTTGCCGCACGCCAGCTGTGATTTCAATCATGACCCTCATTCGGCGATCGTCGATGCCAGTCAGACCCGTGTTTCCGGCCCCCGGCTGGTGAACATCCTGGCCTGGTTCGACAACGAATGGGGCTTTGCCAACCGGATGCTGGATGTTGCAGGGCACTACCTGCAAACAGCCACTCCACGCTCTGCCACTAAACTCTCTGTTTCTGAACAACAGTAACCCAGGAATTGCGACCCATGACCGTGTTGAAGATGACCGACCTCGATCTGCAAGGTAAGCGCGTGCTGATCCGCGAAGACCTCAACGTCCCAGTCAAGGACGGTGTTGTCACCAGCGATGCGCGGATCCTGGCTTCGCTGCCGACCATCAAGCTGGCCCTGGAAAAGGGCGCGGCAGTGATGGTCTGCTCGCACCTGGGCCGCCCGACCGAAGGCGAGTTCTCTGCCGAGAACAGCCTCAAGCCGGTGGCCGACTACCTGAGCCGCGCCCTGGGCCGCGACGTGCCGCTGGTGGCCGACTACCTGGGTGGCGTCGAGGTCAAGGCCGGCGACGTCGTGCTGTTCGAGAACGTGCGCTTCAACAAGGGCGAGAAAAAGAACGCCGACGAACTGGCCCAGCAATACGCCGCCCTGTGCGACGTGTTCGTGATGGACGCCTTCGGCACCGCGCACCGTGCCGAGGGCTCGACCCACGGCGTGGCCAAGTTCGCCAAAGTCGCCGCCGCTGGCCCGCTGCTGGCCGCTGAACTGGATGCACTGGGCAAGGCCCTGGGCAACCCGGCCAAGCCGATGGCGGCCATCGTTGCCGGCTCCAAGGTGTCGACCAAGCTGGACGTACTCAACAGCCTGAGCCAGATCTGCGACCAGCTGATTGTCGGCGGCGGCATCGCCAACACCTTCCTCGCTGCTGCCGGGCATCCGGTGGGCAAGTCGCTGTACGAGCCAGACCTGCTGGACACCGCCCGTGCCATCGCCGCCAAGGTCAGCGTGCCGCTGCCAGTGGACGTGGTGGTGGCCAAGGAATTCGCCGAAAGCGCTGAAGCGACCGTCAAGCTGATCGCCGACGTGGCCGCCGATGACATGATCCTCGACATCGGTCCGCAAACCGCCGCGCAGTTCGCCGAACTGCTGAAATCCTCCAAGACCATCCTCTGGAACGGTCCGGTGGGCGTGTTCGAATTCGACCAGTTCGGCAACGGCACCCAGGTGCTGGCCCAGGCCATCGCCGACAGCGCCGCGTTCTCCATCGCAGGCGGTGGCGACACCCTGGCAGCCATCGACAAATATGGCGTGGCTCAGCAGATCTCCTACATTTCCACCGGTGGTGGCGCGTTCCTCGAGTTCGTCGAGGGCAAGGTGCTGCCAGCGGTTGAAGTCCTGGAAGCCCGGGCCAAGGCCTGAGAGTCCCGTTGGCCGGGCAAAGGAGTGTTCTGATGGTCAAGACGTTGCCACTGTTGATCGCCGTGGCGTTGCTGGCGGGGTGCTCCAGTGCCCCGCAGGCAAAACCGGCGGACGAGGCGGGCGAGCCGAACAAGGGCTGTTATCAGGCCGATTGGCAGGCCGAGACCGCGCCGGTGATCAACAAGCGCCTGGGCCCCGAAGGCCTGGAGAAGTACGAGACACCGTCAAAGACCAGGGAACAGGGTTGCCCTTGACCGGTCAGATCGGATAACGCAATGCGCTGGAGCCTCTGGGCTGCCGGCCGAGGAACATTGATGAAAGCTTTGATCGCCGTGGCGATGCTGGGTGCCTTGGCCGGTTGCGCCAACCTGAACCTGCTCAAGTCGCCGGCCACTGACAACTGGACCACCTGGACCTGCGACAGCCAGGCCCAGGTGCTGTGGCGCTACACCGACGACAGCCGCAAGGCGGTCGACGTGCGCCTGGGGGGCGACGACCAGGTGCGCCGCCTGAAGCTTGAGCCCAGTGGTTCGGGCTCGCTGTACAGCGACGACATGCTGGCGTTTCACGTCAAGGGCGAAGAGGGCCTGGTCTACTGGATCGCCACCAACGACCTGATCGGCCGCGGCTGCAAGGCCCAGTAGGAGCTGGCTTGCCAGCGAAGGCGGCCTTCCAGACCTATGCAAGGTTCAAGGCCCCTTTCGCCGGCGAGCCGGCTCCTACAGGGCTGTAGAGATTTGGTTTTAACGGATACAACGGAGCGGGCTGACCCCCGATCTGCAATCACTTGAACAGCAGTCGCCGCTACGGCAGGCTTGCACGATTAACGACCCTCGACCGGGAGAGACACACACAATGGCACTCATCAGCATGCGCCAGATGCTGGACCACGCAGCCGAATTCGGCTATGGCGTTCCAGCCTTCAACGTCAACAACCTTGAGCAGATGCGCGCCATCATGGAAGCCGCTGACAAGACTGACTCCCCGGTGATCGTCCAGGCTTCGGCCGGCGCCCGCAAATACGCCGGCGCGCCGTTCCTGCGTCACCTGATCCTGGCGGCGATCGAAGAATTCCCGCATATCCCGGTGTGCATGCACCAGGACCACGGTACCAGCCCTGATGTCTGCCAGCGCTCGATCCAGCTGGGCTTTTCCTCGGTGATGATGGACGGCTCCCTGGGCGAAGACGGCAAGACCCCGACCGACTACGAATACAACGTGCGCGTCACCCAGCAGACCGTGGCCATGGCCCACGCCTGCGGCGTGTCGGTGGAAGGCGAGCTGGGCTGCCTGGGTTCCCTGGAAACCGGCATGGCCGGTGAAGAAGACGGCATCGGCGCCGAAGGCGTGCTGGATCACAGCCAGATGCTGACCGACCCGGAAGAAGCCGCGGACTTCGTCAAGAAGACCCAGGTCGACGCCCTGGCCATCGCCATCGGCACCAGCCACGGCGCCTACAAGTTCACCAAGCCGCCTACCGGCGACGTGCTGGCCATCGACCGCATCAAGGAAATCCACAAGCGCATCCCCAACACCCACCTGGTGATGCACGGTTCGTCCTCGGTTCCACAAGAGTGGCTGGCGATCATCAACCAGTACGGCGGCGACATCAAAGAAACCTACGGCGTGCCGGTTGAAGAAATCGTCGAAGGCATCAAGTACGGCGTGCGCAAGGTCAACATCGACACCGACCTGCGCCTGGCGTCCACCGGTGCCATGCGCCGCCTGATGGCCACCAACCCGAGCGAGTTCGACCCGCGCAAGTTCTTCGGCGCCACCGTGACCGCCATGCGCGACGTGTGCATTGCCCGTTACGAAGCCTTCGGCACCGCCGGCAACGCTTCGAAGATCAAGCCGATCTCCCTGGAAGCGATGTTCCAGCGCTACCTCAAGGGTGAGCTGAACGCCAAGGTCAACTAAGCCTTAGCGTCATCCGGAAAGCCCGCAGCGATGCGGGCTTTTTTGTGCCCGCAATTCCCGCCTCCGCAGGAGCTGGCTTGCCAGCGAACAGGGCCTTTGGGAATACGCTGGGCCGCCGTCAAGAAGGGGGTGTTTAGGTTTTGTTGTGGTCGATATCCAGCTTGGAGAAGGTCACCTTGCCGCCCTCGCTGGTGTAGCCGCTGTTGTCCTGTACATAGACCCCGGCCTTGAAATACAGCGGCTTGTCGCGCCAGCTGGCGCTCAACTGCCCATCCCATTGCTGGCCGGCGGCACTGATGCCCAGGGCGCCGCCTGGACTCAGGTGGATCAGGTAGGAAAAGTCGCGATTCATGGGCACGTTTTCGGCCAGGGTGATGACCCGGCCCTCTTCGTCGTCCGGGCGCAGGCGCACCTTGGCCACGATATTGCCGCTGCCTTTGCTGGTCTTGTACTGGTACTCCACTTTGACCAGGGGCTTGGTGCTGTTGTAGGCGTGAATCTGACCCACGACGATCTTGCCCGACGATGGCACCTGGTTCACCGCCAGGGTGGCGTACAGCAGGTTGTCGGCTTCGGGGTAGGTCCAGTTGCGCAAAGTGCCGTCGGCGTAGGTTTCGCGCAGCTCGGTGCGCGGGTAGATGGCGTTCTCGGTTTTCGAGCCGGTGACCGGTGACCAGAAGAACAGAGTGCCGCTGTCGGCGTGGAAGTACCGGTCCTTGAAGCCTTTGACCAGTGTCGGGGTGTCGATGGTCGCCGGCGGATTGCCGACGGGAACGCTGAGGTTCCAGGTTGCCAGGTCGATCATGCTGGAGATTCCGCAAGGGGTGTCTGGTGCAGGGCGCCGAAGGCTTTAGCCTGCGCTTCTTAGGCCGTCTTTATAGCGCAGAACCGCCCGCCTGGAATGTCCGTATGGCGGATAAATGACGTCAGCAAAATGTCGAAATGCCATCTTCCCCGGGTTTTATACGGCATAACTGTGACCGTTAGTCGGGTGCCGGGGCCATTGGTGAAGTGATGGCAGGGTGGCAGCTTCTGCTTTTCAGGATCCGGGTCTAGAGTGGTCCACAGATTTGTCAGGTTTTCTCGCCCGTTCAGTCTTATTACAGACAAGAGAAGCAGCATGGAATGCGTGCAACCGGAGGCCGTCGCAGGCGACTCCACTCTTCTGATCGTTGATGACTATCCTGAAAACCTCCTGAGCATGCGGGCGCTGTTGCAGCGCCAGGACTGGCGGGTGATGACCGCCGCCTCCGGACTCGAGGCCCTGGGCCTGCTGCTCGAGCATGAAGTGGATCTGGTCCTGCTGGATGTGCAGATGCCCGGCATGGATGGTTTCGAAGTGGCCCGCCTGATGCGCGGCAGCCAGCGCACGCGTTTGACCCCGATCATCTTCCTCACCGCCAACGAACAGTCCCAGGACGCGGTGATCAAGGGCTATGCCAGCGGCGCGGTGGATTACCTGTTCAAGCCGTTCGACCCGCAGATCCTCAAGCCCAAGGTCCAGGCGCTGCTGGAGCACCAGCGCAATCGTCGGGCCCTGCAGCAGCTCAGTCACGATCTGGAAGTGGCGCGGGCGTTCAACGCCTCGGTGCTGGACAACGCTGCCGAAGGCATCCTGGTGGTGGATGAGGGCGGGCTGGTGCGCTACGCCAATCCGGCGGTTTCGCGCTTGCTCAATGCCCAGGTGAAAGAGCTGGAAGGATCGCTGTTCCTCGACTACCTGCAAAAACCCCATGTTCCCGACTGGAACGAATCCGAGCTCCTGGCCTGCTATCGGCGTGGGCAGACCTATCGCCTGCATGACGCTCTGCTGCGTACCGTGCCCGGCCAGCAGCTCAGCGTGGCGCTGTCCTGTGCACCCTTGCCCAGCGAGCAGAAGGCCATGGTGGTGACCCTGCTGGACATGTCCGAAGTGCGCCACCTGCACCAGCAACTGGAGTATCAGGCGGTCACCGACCCGCTCACGGGGTTGCTCAACCGCCGCGGTTTCTATCAGACGGTGGAAAACATCCTGTTGCGCGGTGATCGTCCGGGCAAGACTCTGGTGCTGCTCTACCTGGATCTTGACGGCTTCAAGCGGGTCAATGACTCCCTGGGGCACGACGCCGGCGATCGGGTGCTGCGCTGGGTGTCCGAGCAGTTGAAGGAGTGCCTGCATTCCTTCGACATTCTCGGGCGCATGGGCGGTGATGAGTTCACCGCTCTGCTGGAGCTGAGTTTTCCCGAGCAGGCGGCAAAAATCGCCGAGAGGCTGATCGAGCGCCTGTCCATCAGCCAGCAGATCGACGGTCTGGAAGTGGTGCTGGGCGCCAGCATCGGCATCGCCATCTATCCTGACTGCGGCTCCAACCTGGACGGCTTGCTGCGTGCCGCGGACATCGCCATGTACGAAGCCAAGCGCGCGGGTCGCCAGCAATACCGCTACTACGATCACGAGATGAATGGCCGCGCACGTTCCCGGCTGATGCTCGAAGAGAGCGTGCGCAGCGCCGTGGAACGCAAGGAATTCACCCTGGTGTATCAGCCCCAGGTGGCCATCGCCGATGGCCGTTTGCGCGGCTTCGAAGCCCTGCTGCGCTGGCGTCACCCGAGTGTCGGCGATGTGCCGCCGGGGCTGTTCCTGCCGCTGCTGGAGGAGGCGCGGCTGATCAGTCGCTTGGGCAGTTGGATCTATCAACAGGGCGCCGCCCAGCGCAAGGACTGGGAGCAGGTATTCAGCCCCGACCTGGTGCTGGGCGTCAGTCTCAGCGCCACCCAGTTCGGCATGCCCAATCTGGCCAATGAACTGCGCCAGGTGCTGGTGCGCCATGGCT
The DNA here is from genome assembly GCF_013407925.2 of Pseudomonas protegens. NCBI lineage: Bacteria > Pseudomonadati > Pseudomonadota > Gammaproteobacteria > Pseudomonadales > Pseudomonadaceae > Pseudomonas > Pseudomonas protegens. Next base: position 3,819,726 of record NZ_CP060201.1, read on the forward strand.
TGCAGCCGCGCCAGTTGGAAGTGGAGGTCACCGAGGCGGCGTTGACCCAGAACCTGGCCGAGACCCGCAAGCAGTTGCAGCAGCTGCATCAACTGGGGGTGCGAGTGGCCCTGGACGATTTCGGCTCGGGCAGTTGCTGCCTGGCCTATCTGCGCGACCTGCAACTGGACACCCTCAAGCTCGACCGGCACCTGATCGCCCGCCTGCTGACGTCGCCGCGGGACGCCGCCATCGCCCGCAGCGTGATCGACCTGTGCAAGCAGTTCGGCTTGCTGGTGATCGCCGAAGGCGTGGAAACCCACGAGCAGTACCAATGGCTCAAGGCCAACGGTTGCGAATACGTGCAAGGGTTCCTGGTGGCCCGGCCGCTGACCGCCGCCAGCGCCAGCCAGTTTGCCCAGCCCTTTGACTGGAGCGCGTTGTCGGCCTGAATTCGCTACACTGGCGCCCTTCGTACCTTGCGCTGCCCCCTCCATGACCGCACTCAAATACCTCCAGGCCTATCCCGTCGCCCTGCAACAGCAAGTGCGTCAACTGATCGTCGAAGATCGCCTGGGGGACTACCTCACAGGGCGTTATCCGCACAAGCATGCGGTGCAGAGCGACAAGGCGCTGTACAGCTACGCCCTGGAGCTGAAGCAGGAGTACCTGCGCAACGCGCCGGCCATCGACAAGGTGCTGTTCGACAACCGCCTGGACCTGACCCATCGCGCCCTTGGCCTGCACACCACGGTGTCCCGGGTGCAGGGCGGCAAGCTCAAGGCCAAGAAGGAGATCCGCATTGCCTCGCTGTTCAAGGAGGCGGCGCCGGAGTTCCTGCGGATGATCGTGGTGCACGAGTTGGCGCACTTCAAGGAATCGGAGCACAACAAGGCGTTCTACAAGCTCTGCGAGCACATGCTGCCGGGCTATCACCAACTGGAGTTCGACCTGCGGGTCTACCTGACCTGGCGCGACTTGCAAGCCAGGGCGGGGACGGCGGATTAATTCATGGCAATAGGGAGTGGGCGATGGATGTAAGCAAGACCAAGAGCAGTTTCTACCGCCGTCTGTATGTGGCGTATCTGATCGACAGCGGGCTGGCCAGCAGCGTACCGGCGCTCACCGAAGTCACGGGCATGCCCCGGCGCACCGCCCAGGACACCATCGCCGCCCTGGCGGACCTGGACATCCTCTGCGAATTCGAACAGCAAGACGGCGCCCGCAATCACGCCGGGCGCTATCGGATCCACAACTGGGGCGCCATCGACAAGGGCTGGATCGAGCCCAACCTGCGGCAGATCAAGGCCGTGCTGGGCTATCCCTGAGGCTCAGGGCCGGCGCATGCCGATGTGGGCAATACCGTCTTCCAGGTATGGCTCGCCCGCCACCACGAAACCGTAGCGGCTGTAGTAGGCCTGCAAGTGCGCCTGGGCCGAGAGGTAGATCGGGGTGTCGGGCCAATGCCGTTCGGCCTGCTTCAGCGCCTGTTCCATCAGGGTGTGGCCCAGGCCCTGGCCACGTGCTTGTTCAGCGATGAGCACGCGGCCGATGACCACGTCACCGCCTTGGGAGATGGGGTCCAGCAGGCGCAGGTAAGCCACCAGCCGGTCACCGTCCCAGGCCATCAGGTGGCAGGTGTCGCCTTCCAGGTCACGGCCGTCGACCTCTTGATAGGGGCATTTCTGTTCCACGACAAAGACTTCGGTACGCAGTTGCAGGATGGCGTACAGCTGCTCCTTGCCCAGATCGGTGTGATGCTTGCAGACCCATTCGATGGTCATTTCCAGCTCCTCTAGAAAGTGCTGCGCGAAATACTAGGTACATCGCCGGAGGATGTCTTGTCGGATATCACGGAGAAGTTGTTTCTGTGAGATGAATCAAAATGCCATTACTCGGCTAACCGACGTTTGTCTTCTTTGTGTAATCTGCTTTCGAGTCCTGTGCATTGGTTTTGATGAGCTAATGTTAGGACCTGGGGCGAGCCGTCGAGCGCGGGTCGCCCCCCTTGAGTGTGGGCTGGAACGCGCCGGGCTCAGTGCCCGCTAAGGATCTATTAGCATGCTGCGATTGCATCGAGCGTTAGCCTTGATCGGATTGCTGTTGCTGGGCCACAGCGCTTTTGCGGAGAAGTTGCGACTGGTCGCTGACGCCTGGCCTCCCTTCACCGACGCGACCCTGGTCAATGGTGGCGTGGCCACCGACATCGTCAGTACCGCACTGTCCCGCGCCGGCTATGCCAGCGAATTCGAACAAGTGCCCTGGGCCCGGGCCTTGCTGGGCATCGGCGAGGGTCGCTACGACGTGCTGGTCAATGCCTGGTACAACGAGGAGCGCACCCACCTGGGACAGTTCTCCTCGGAATACATGGTCAACCGGGTGCGCTTCATCAAGCGCAAGGACGCCGCACTGGAATACAACAACCTCAAGCAACTGCACGAGTACCCGGTGGCCGTGGTGCGCGGCTACGCCTATTCCCCGGAGTTCGACAATGACCCGGACCTGCAGAAGGTCCCGGTGCACAACTTCGCCATGGCGGTGCGCATGCTGGCGGCGGACCGGGTCAAGCTGACCCTGGAAGATGAATACGTCGCCCGTTATTACCTGGCCCGCGAGTCACCGCGAGTGCGCAACGCCGTGGAGTTCCTGCCCAAGCCGTTGAGCGAGAACAGCCTGCATATCCTGGTGAGCCTGAAGAATCCCGAGCATGCGCAGATCGTGGCGCGGTTCGACCGGGAGATCGCCGCCATGAAGGCCGACGGCAGCTACGACCGCCTGCTGCGCCAGCACGGCATGTAAACGAGCAGGAGGCTGGCTGTAGGAGCTGGCTTGCCAGCGAACGCGGCCCTGAATGCTGGGTAAGTCCTCAGGCCCCTTTCGCCGGCAAGCCGGCTCCTAGGGTTTTGCGGTGTCGCTGGTGTCTTTGATCAGGTGCGCCGCCAGGGTCCGCAATGGGCCCAGTTGACGGCAGATCAGCGCCAGTTGGGTCTGCACCAGGCGCTGGCCTTCGTCGATCTCGTCCGGCATCTGCTCCAGCTCATTGGCCAGCGCTTCCTCGGCATCACTCTGGATGGCGATCGGGGTCTTGTTGGCCAGCCCCTGGGCGATTTCGTCGATGCTCGCCGCCAGGCTGACGCCCGCGCCATTGATCAGCTGTTCGCGAACCTCGTCCGGCAGCCGGGTTTCCCGGTGCGCGCCCAAGCCCGACAGGTAGCTGAGCAGGGTGTGGGACAGCACCAGGAAGCGGAAACCCACGTCGGCCTCCTTACGGAAATGCCCCGGCTCCATGAGCATGTTGGCCAGGGTGGTGGACAGCGCCGCGTCGGCGTTGTGGGCGTTGCGCCGGGCCAGGCGGTAGGCCAGGTCGTCGCTCTTGCCGGCGGCGTACTGCTGCATGATCTGGCGCAGGTAGATGCTGTTGCAGGTCAGGGTGTTGGCCAGCACCTTGTTCAGGCGTCGGCCCTGCCAATCCGGCAGGAACAGGAACACCGCCAATCCGGCGATCAGGCTGCCCAGCAGGGTATCGAACAGCCGCGGCAGGAACAGCCCGTAACCGTCGCCCACCTGGTTGAAGCAGAACAGCACCATCAGGGTGATGGCGGCGGTGGCCAGGGTGTAGCGGGTGGTGCGGTTGGTAAAGAACACCACCCCGGCGGCAATGGCGAAACACGATTGCACCAAGGGGCTGGGGAACAGGTCGAACAGCGCCCAGGCGATGGTCAGGCCGATGGCGGTGCCGACGATCCGCTGGCCCAGCTTGCGCCGGGTGGCGCCATAGTTGGGCTGGCAGACGAACAGCGTGGTGAGGATGATCCAGTAGCCCTGGGACGGGTGGATCAAGTGCACCATGCCGTAGCCGATGCTCAGCGCCAGGGGCAGGCGCAGGGCATGGCGGAACAGCAGCGACGTCGGCGTCAGCTGGGTGCGCAGGCGGGTCCAGACATCCTTGAGGTTGCGCGGCGAGCGATCCAGCAGGCTGCTGTCGGTGGCGTCGGCCAGGGCATCGGGGTTGCTGGCGTCGCTGAGCAGGCGGTCGAGGGTGCCGAGGTTGGCCGCCAGGGCCCGCAGCGAACGCAACAGTCCGCGCCAGGCCGGGTTGCTCTGGATGCGCAAGTGCTCCAGGGAGGCATGCAGATCGCCCAGGGCTTCGGCGAAGCTGGCGTCATAGACGAAGGGCTGGCGCAACTGGATGGATTCGGCCAGGGCGCGGCAGGCCTTGCCTTGCTGGCGCAGCAGGCGCTGGCAGCGGAACAGCACGTCGCTGTGGAAGAAGGCGTCGGCCAGGGCGTTGTACGGGTAATGGGACGAGCTGGCGCGTTCGTGGATGTCCTGGGCCAGGAAGTACAGCTTCAAATAGCGGCTGACCTTCGACCCCGGCCGACCATTGCCGACCCGGTGCAGGATGATCTCCTTGGCCGCGTTGAGGGCCGCCACCACCTTGCCGTTCTGCTGGGCCAGCTCCAGGCGCCGGGCCTCCACATCCAGCTGGCGGATCGGTTCGAACAGCGACGACTTGAGCTTGAGGTAGAAACCCAGCTCGCGGAACAGCCGGGCCAGGCTCTGCTGCACCGGCTGGTTGGAAAACAGCGCCTGCCACAGCACCGAGAGCAGGCCATACCAGGCGGCGCCGGCCACCAGCAGCACCGGCTCGTGCCAGAAATCGATCACTGCGCCGCCGCGCTGATCGACGCCGATCATGGTGTAGACCGAGAGAATCAGGGTCGCCGAGGCAATGGCGCCGTAGCGTTCGCCCAGCGCCCCGAGCATGGTCAGGCCGAAGCTGGCCAGGGCCAGGGCGATGGCGAAGATCCAGGGGTAGGGGAACAGCAGCTCCACCGACAGCGCGGCGATGCTGAAGCACACCAGGGTCACGGCCAGGGCATTGAGCCGGCCTTGCCAGCTGTCGTCGGTTTCCGCCAGGGCGCTGGCGATGATGCCGAGGAACAGCGGGATCAACAGGCCCATCTCATCCTGATACCAGCACAGCGCCATGCTGCCGGTCAGGGCGATGAACACCCGCACGCTGTAGCTGAATTTATCCAGCGCCCAGAGACGGCGCAGAGACTGACGAAAAGAAGTCGATGACATGGAGTGGGACAGGCCTTCCGGGGCGATGCAGCTAAATTGAGCCAGTATTGACGACGGCGCAATGCCGCCGTCACATCTGCCAGCAAATTCTGTTGCCGTTGCCGGTCGGGCATCTGTAGCCGCTGCCGCAGGCTGCGACAGGTCCGCAGGACCTCAGCGGACTTTGGATCGCCGCGCCCCTTCGGGTCGTTCGCAGCCTGCGGCAGCGGCTACAGGGACACGCAGCGGCTCAGACGTACTGCGCCGCCGCGTAACCCGAGGCCCAGGCCCACTGGAAGTTGAAGCCCCCCAGGTGGCCAGTGACGTCCAGCACTTCACCGATGAAATACAGCCCCGGGCTCTTCAGCGATTCCAGGGTCTTGGACGACACTTCGCGAGTGTCGACCCCGCCCAGGGTCACTTCGGCGGTGCGGTAGCCCTCGGTGCCCGCCGGCACCAGCTGCCAGCTGCCGAGTTTCTGCGCCACGTCCGCCAGTTCCGCCGGGGTGTATTGCTTCATCGGCTTGGAGACGAACCAGTGCTCGGCCAGCAGCCCGGCCATCTTCTTGGTGAAGATTTCCCCCAGCAGGGTTTTCAGCTCGCTGTTGGGGCGCTCGGCCTGCTGCTGTTGCAGCCAGCCCAGGGCGTCGTGGTCCGGCAGCAGGTTGATCTCGACGGCGTCGCCGGGCTGCCAGTAGGAGGAAATCTGCAGGATCGCCGGGCCGCTGAGGCCGCGGTGGGTGAACAGGATGTTTTCGCGGAAACTCTGCCCGTTGCAGCTCACCAGGCAGTCCACCGAGGTGCCCGACAGCTCGCCGCACAGTTCCTTGAGCTGGTCGGTGATGGTGAACGGCACCAGGCCGGCGCGGGTCGGCAGCAGCTCGTGGCCGAACTGCTTGGCCACCTGATAGCCAAAACCGGTAGCGCCCAGGGTCGGAATCGACAGGCCGCCGGTGGCGATCACCAGGGACTGGCACTGCACGGCGCCCAGGGTGGTCTGCAACAGATAGCCCGACTCCAGTTTCTCGATCTGCTGGATCGAGGTGTCCAGGCGCAGTTCCACGCCCACCTGATCGCACTCGTCGAGGAGCATGCCGAGGATGTCGCTGGACTTGTTATCGCAGAACAGCTGGCCGAGTTTCTTCTCGTGGTAGGGCACGCCGTGCTTGGCCACCAGGCCGATGAAGTCCCACTGGGTGTAGCGGGCCAGGGCCGATTTGCAGAAATGCGGGTTCTGCGAGAGGAAGTTGGCCGGCTCGGTGTACATATTGGTGAAATTGCAGCGGCCGCCGCCGGACATCAGGATCTTCTTGCCGGCCTTGTTGGCGTGGTCCAGCAGCAAGACCTGGCGACCGCGGCCGGCCGCGGTCAGGGCGCACATCAGGCCGGCCGCGCCGGCGCCGATGATCACGACTTGGGTAGAACGCAAAACGGTGTCCTCGCACAAATTTGTGTAGGGGCGATGGGGTTAGAGGACGCGCACGCGCAGCGAACGGCCCTTGATCTTGCCGTTGTTCAAACGTTGCAGCGCTTGCATGACCACGGTGCGTTCAACCGCCACATACGACTGGAAGTCGAAGATCGCGATCTTGCCGACCTGGGCGCCCGGGATGCCGGCGTCGCCAGTCAGTGCACCGAGAATATCGCCCGGACGCACTTTGTCCTTGCGCCCGCCCGCGATGCACAGCGTGCTCATCGGTGGTTGCAGCGGGGCGCCGCCCTGGGACTTGAGGTTGTCGATCTGATCCCAGTTCAGCGGGGCTTTCTGCAGCTGTTCGATGGCTTGCGCGCGATGGGCTTCGGACGGTGCGACGAGGCTGACCGCGATACCTTTTTCGCCAGCGCGACCGGTACGGCCAACGCGGTGAATGTGGATTTCCGAATCGCGGGCCAGCTCGACGTTGATCACCATGTCCAGCGCATCGATGTCCAGGCCACGGGCGGCCACGTCGGTGGCGACCAGTACCGAAGTACTGCGGTTGGCGAACATCGCCAGTACCTGATCGCGGTCACGCTGTTCCAGATCGCCGTGCAGGCCGACGGCGGAAATGCCTTTGGAGGTCAGGTGATCGACGGTTTCCTGCACTTGCTGCTTGGTGAAGCAGAAAGCGACGCAGGAAGCCGGGCGGAAGTGGTGCAGGACTTTGGTCACTGCGCTCATGCGTTCTTCCGGGGAAATCTCGTAGAAACGCTGTTCGATCTGCGTGTCGTCGTGGAACGCTTCGGCTTTCACCGTCTGCGGATCACGCATGAACTTCGACGCCAGTTGCTTGATGCCCACCGGGTAGGTGGCGGAGAACAGCAGGGTCTGCCGGCGCGACGGGGTCTTTTCGATGATGTCTTCGATGGCGTCGTAGAAGCCCATGTCGAGCATGCGGTCGGCTTCGTCGAGGATCAGCGTGTTCAGGCCATCAAGCACCAGCGAACCCTTGCGCAGGTGTTGCTGGATACGCCCCGGGGTGCCAACGATGATGTGGGCGCCGTGTTCCAGTGAAGCGATCTGCGGGCCGAAGGACACGCCGCCGCACAGGGTCAGGACCTTGATGTTGTCTTCGGCACGGGCCAGGCGCCGGATTTCCTTGGCCACCTGGTCGGCCAGCTCGCGGGTCGGGCAGATCACCAGGGCCTGGCAGCCGAAGTAGCGCGGGTTGATCGGGTTCAGCAGGCCGATGCCGAAGGCCGCGGTCTTGCCGCTGCCGGTCTTGGCCTGGGCGATCAGGTCCATGCCCTTGAGGATCACCGGCAAGCTCTGCGCCTGGATCGGCGTCATCTGGGCATACCCGAGGGAGTCGAGGTTAGCCAGCATGGCGGGAGACAGGGGCAAAGTATTAAAAGCGGTGGCGATGGTGGTCACGGGACTGGCCTGCAAAACAAAATGTCGCGCAGTGTATCAGTCCCGCTCCCACAACCTGCAAATTCTGGACGAGCAACCGCGCAGGGAGGTGTGCGGCTCAATGCTCGATGTGCTGCTCTTCGACCTTGCGCGCCCTTCGGCCATCGGTGGGCGACAGCTGGAGGAAGATCGCCGCCGCCAGCATCGCCATGATGCCCACGGTGAGGAAGGTCAGCTGGAAGGCACCGAGCACGGTGTCCACGCCGTCATTGCCCACTTGCGCGGTAAAGCCCCCCAGCAGCGCACCGGCACAGGCCACCCCGAGGCTCAGGGACAGTTGCGCCACCACCGACAGCAGGCTGTTGCCGCTGCTGGCGGCGGCGTCGTCGAGGTCGATCAGGGTCACGGTGTTCATCGCCGTGAACTGCAGCGAGTTGATTGCCCCCAGCACCGCCAGCATGGCCAGCAGCAGCGGGTAGGGCGTCTGTTCGCTGACCAGGCCCATGCTCGCCAGCATCAGGCCCAGGGCCAGGGTGTTGCCGGTCAGCACGATGCGGTAGCCCAGGCGCTCGATCAGGGGGCGGGCAATGGACTTGGCCACCATGGCCGCGGCGGCCAGGGGCAGCATGCTCATCCCGGCCTGGGACGGCGAGTAGCCCAGGGCCACCTGCAGCAGCAGCGGCACCAGGAACGGCAGGGCGCCGCTGCCGAGGCGGGCGAACAGGTTGCCGAGGATGCCCACGGCAAAGGTCCGTACCTTGAACAGCGACGGGGCGAACAGCGGGTTGTCCACATGTCCGGCCCGCAGCCAGTAGGCCGCCAGGCAGGCCAGGCCGCCAAACAGCAGCAGCATCACCCGCAGGTGCGGCAGGTGCAGTTCACCCAGGCCTTCCATGGCAATGGTGATCAGCACCATCGCCGCGCCGAACAGCACAAAGCCCAGGCCGTCGAAGCGCGTGCGCTCGCTGCCCCGCAGGTCGGGAATGAAGCGCCATACCGCGTAGCAGCCCACGGCCCCCACCGGCAGGTTGATCAGGAAGATCCAGTGCCAGGTCAGGTACTGCACCATCCAGCCGCCCATGGTCGGGCCGATCAACGGCCCCAAAAGCCCCGGAATGGTAATGAAGCCCATGATCCGCACCAGCTCCGAGCGCGGGTAGGCCCGCAGCACCACCAGCCGCCCCACCGGCAGCATCAGTGCTCCGCCCAGGCCCTGGATCACCCGGGCGCCGATCAGTTGGCTCAGGGTGTTGGACAGGGCGCACAGCAGCGAACCGATGCTGAACAGCAAGATGGCGCCGAAGAAGATCTTCTTGGTGCCGAAGCGGTCGGCGATCCAGCCCGAGGCCGGGATCAGCAGGGCCACGGTGAGCATGTAGGCGATGATCACCCCCTGCATGCGCAGCGGGTCTTCCGCCAGGTCCTGGGCCATGGTCGGCAGTGCGGTGTTGAGGATGGTGCCGTCCAGGGACTGCATGAAGAAGGCGATGGCCACCACCCAGGGCAGCCAGCGGGCAGTGGTGGCGTCGAGCGGCGAGCGTTCGGGCATGGGACCTCAGTCAGGGCAGCGTTAAGTGGCCAGCCTCAGGCTGCAAGCTTGTGGCTTGCAGCTTGAGGCTGATTTCACAAGGTCAGGGTCAGGCGGCTGATCAGTGCTCCGGGCAAGTGCATCGAAGCCGTCTGGCGCTGGCCGTAGGTACTGGCGGAGAGCAGCAGTTCGCGCTGTTCGGTCAGGGCCTCCAGTTGCGAACCCAGCAGGCTGTAGACGCTGTCGTCGAAACGCATGGTGCTGACCGGGGCCTGGATCTCGCCGTTTTCCACCCAGAAGGTGGCGAAGCGGGTCATGCCGGTCAGTCGTGCCGCCGGCAGGTCCGAGTAGTTCAGGTACCACAGGTTGCTGATGTACAGGCCGGTGCCCAGTTGCTTGAGGATCTCCTGCCGGGGCAACTGGCCCGCCGCCATGCTCAGCGCGCTGGGGTACTCGCCATTGCCGGCGCCGTTGCTGCTCAGGCCGTATTCGGCGGCGCTGCGGGAGTTGATCAAGCGGTCATTGGCCGCGCCCCGGGCGATCAGCGACAGGTCGCTGCGCGGATAGCCTTCGTCGGAAAACGCCGGGCTCAGGGAGCCGCTGACCTGTTCGTCGAGTGATACCTGCGGGCTCAGGGCGGCGTCACCGGCATAGAGTTTCTGCAAGGGGCTGTGCTTGCTGGCAATCGATTGGGCCGAGAAACCGCCCCAGGCCAGCATGCCCATGATCTCCTCCAGGGCCGCCGGTGCCAGGTAGGCCCGGTACTGCCCGGGCGCCAGGGTGCGCAGCGGGCGACCGAGGAACTCCAGTTGCTGGCGGGCCTGATCGAAGCGCTGGGCAAAGGCGTCGCTGTCCCAGGCGTGTCCGGCATAGCTGGCCTTCACCGCTTCGCCGTTGGCGTGGAACAGGCTGAAGTCGAAATTGAAGCTGTTGGCCTGGTGCCAGCCGAAAGCCCCGGCGGAGCTGGCGAAGCCGCGACTGATGGGCCCGGCGGCGTAGATGCCCACCAGATCCAGGCCCGCCGCCGCGCGGCCGATCTGCGCCACCACCTGCTCGCTGCCGGGCAGTGGGTGTTCCTGTACGTGATGGGATTGCCACTGGCTGTGATTGAGCATCAGGTAGGGGTCCACCGGCAGCAGCGCCAGGGTGTCCCGCAGCTGGTGCAAGCCCTCGGCCAGGCGCTGGCGATCGACCTCGGGGTCATTGCTCAGGGTGATGTCCAGGTCGGCGTGACGCCCCTCGTCGATCAGCTTGAAACGCAGGCTGGCCTGTTGCACCTGCCCGGCCTGGCGCACCTTGGCGTGGTTGAAACGGATGAACTCCGAGGCTTCGGCCGAGTAGCTGAGGGTGAACTGCTCCGGCGCCCTGATTGCCTCCTGCAGCCATTGCACCAGGTCCTTGAACTGCTCGGCCTGATTCATCGTCCTGGTCATCAGGCGTCTCCTCCAAATACGTCAATCTTGCTGAACACGCAGGCCGGCGAAGCATGGCCCACGCGAATCACCTGGTTGGGTTCGCCCTTGCCGCAGTTGGGCGTGCCCAGGACCTGGAAGGTGCTGCGATCGCCCACCGCGCTGAGGTTGCGCCAGAACTGCGCGGAAATGCCCCGGTAGTTGGGGTTCTTGACCACGCCCTTGAGTTCGCCGTTCTCGATCAGTTGGCCCCATTCGCAGCCGAACTGGAACTTGTTGCGCGCATCGTCGATGGACCAGGAGCGGTTGGTGGACATCAGGATGCCGTGCTCGATCTGGCCGATCAGGCGTTCCAGAGGCTGGTCGCCGGGTTCGATATTGAGGTTGGCCATGCGATCGATGGGCGCGCGGTTCCAGCTGCTGGCGCGGCTGTTGGCCACGCCGTCGAGGCCGCTGCGGTATTGCGACAGGGCGCTGCCCAGCGGCCGCACCAGCAGGCCTTCGCGGATCAGGAACTGTTTGCTCGCCGCCGTGCCGTCGTCGTCATGGCCATAGCTGGCCAGCTCCTCGGGAATCTGTGGGTCGAAGGTCACGTTGAGCAGCGCCGAGCCGTATTGCAGGCGGCCGAAATCCTCCTGTTTGACGAAGCTGGTGCCGGCGTAGTTGCGCTCGTCGCCGAGAATGCGGTCCAGCTCCAGGGGGTGGCCGATGGATTCGTGGATCTGCAGCATCATCTGGTCCGGCATCAGCAGCAGGTCCCGCTGGCCTGGCGGGGTGTTCGGCGCCAGCAGCAGTTGCAGGGCCTGGTCGGCCACCCGGGGCGCGGCGCCCAGCAGGCCGCAGCGGCTGATCACATCGCCGGCGCCCTGCTGGCCGAAGTTTTCCCGGCCCAGGCTGCGGGTCTGGCTGTCGCTGCCGTCGTAGGCGGTCACGTCCAGGCCCGGGTAGACGAAGCGCTGGGCCTGGCGCAGCTCGGCGCCGGCGCTGTTGAGGTAGATCTGCTCGACCTGGGTCACGCCGATGCCCACTTGCCAGTTCACCAGGCGTTCATCCTTGGGCACCGAGGCCGACTCGTCGCCCAGCAACTGGTAGCAGTCGCTGAGGGAGGGGAAGGGCTGGTCGAGGTTGGGCGAGAAGTAGTCCCCACGCTGGCTGGACACCGGCTGCTCGCGCAGGTCCAGCAGGGCATGGGCGGCAATCACCCGGGCCTGTTGTTCGGCGCGGTCGAGGGCGGCTTGCAGGCCGCGTGGCGACAGGTCGTTGGTGGCGGCGTAGGCTTCCACGCCACGTACCCGCACGGTCAGCATCGCCCCTTCGTCACGGCCCAGGCTCGGTGGTTCGGCAATGTTCTTGCGTACCGACAGGTACTGGTTCGACTCGCGCACATAGCGCAGGGAAAAGAATTCGGCGCCCGTGCGCAAGGCAGCGAAGCGCTGCTTGAGCTGGGGGTGAAAGTCGAACATGGAGGACCTCCTTGTGAGGCGCGCGAGCGGGCTGGCGCGTTTCGCCAGCCAGCGGGCTCCTACAGGTGTAGGTGCTGATGGGCTCTGGGGCGAAGGGGATGTGCAAGTTGCAGAACTGTAGCCGCTGCCCAAGGCTGCGATCAAGGCGGTCGTTTTGCGGGGTGGGGCGGGGAAGTGAGAAAGGGCGCCGACCCTTGCGGTCGGCGCCCGTGTCGCTTACTGCGCGGTCGGGCTGACGTCGCGCAGTGGCTTGCCACGTACCGGAGCGTCGCCGGCTACGTAGTAGTCGGCCTTGCTGCGGGGCAGCGGCTGACGGCCACGGATCTTGTCGGCGATTTTCTCGGCCATCATGATCGTCGGCGCGTTGAGGTTGCCGGTGGTGATGATCGGCATGATCGAGGCATCCACCACGCGCAGGCCCTGCATGCCGTGCACGCGGCCCTGGCCGTCCACTACCGCCATGTCGTCGGTGCCCATCTTGCACGAGCAGGACGGGTGGAACGCAGTCTCGGCGTGCTCGCGGATGAACTTGTCCAGCTGCTCATCGGTTTGCACCTCGATGCCCGGGCTGATCTCGCGACCGCGGAAGGCGTCCAGGGCCGGCTGCTGCATGATTTCCCGGGTCAGGCGGATGCCGTCGCGGAATTCCTGCCAGTCCTGCTCGGTGGCCATGTAGTTGAAGAGGATGCTCGGGTGCTGGCGCGGGTCCTTGGACTTGAGCTGCACGCGGCCACGGCTCGGCGAGCGCATGGAACCCATGTGCGCCTGGAAACCGTGCTCTTTCACACCGTTGCTGCCGTTGTAGTTAATCGCCACCGGCAGGAAGTGGTACTGGATGTTCGGCCATTCGAATTCCGGACGGGTACGGATGAAACCGCCGGCTTCGAACTGGTTGCTGGCGCCGATGCCGGTGCCGTTGAACAGCCACTCGGCACCGATGGCCGGCTGGTTCCACCACAGCAGCGATGGGTACAGCGACACCGGTTGGGTGCAGGCGTACTGCAGGTACAGCTCCAGGTGGTCCTGCAGGTTTTCACCCACGCCCGGCAGGTCGTGAACCACCGGGATGTCCAGGCTTTCCAGCAGGGCGCGGGGGCCGACGCCGGAGCGTTGCAGCAGTTGCGGCGAGGCGATGGCGCCGGAGCTGACGATCACTTCCTTGCGGGCGCGGGCTTCCACGCGCTCTTCGGTGCTGCCTTGCAGGTAGCTCACGCCCACCGCGCGCTTGCCCTCAAAGAGGATCTTGTCGGTCAGGGCGTGGGTGACGATGGTCAGGGTCGAACGCTTCTTGGCGATGTCCAGGTAGCCGCGGGCGGTGCTGGAGCGACGGCCTTTGGGGGTCACGGTACGGTCCATCGGACCGAAGCCTTCCTGCTGGTAGCCGTTCAGGTCTTCGGTGCGCGGGTAACCGGCTTGTACGCCGGCTTCGACCATGGCGTGGAACAGCGGGTTGTTGCCGGCCTTGGGCGTGGTCACGCTGACCGGGCCTTCGCCACCGTGGTAGTCGTTGGGGCCGATATCACGGGTTTCCGCCTTGCGGAAATACGGCAGGCAGTCCAGGTAGGTCCAGTCTTCCAGGCCGGGCAGCTTGGCCCAGCCGTCGTAGTCCATGGCGTTGCCGCGGATGTAGCACATGCCGTTGATCAGCGACGAGCCACCCAGGCCCTTGCCGCGACCGCATTCCATGCGCCGACCGTCCATGTGTGGCTCCGGGTCGGTCTCGTAGGCCCAGTTGTAGCGCCGGCCTTGCAGAGGGAAGGCCAGAGCCGCCGGCATCTGGGTACGGAAGTCGAAACGATAGTCCGGGCCGCCGGCTTCCAGCAGCAGGACAGTGACGCCTTCGTCTTCGGTCAGACGGGTCGCCAGGGTGTTACCGGCCGAACCGGCACCCACAATGATGTAATCGTATTCTTGGGCCATTGGAGCCTCCGTGGAGAGCTGCAAGCCTCAAGCTTCAAGCTGCAGGGAAGGCAGCGAAGCGGGCTTGGCATTGAATGGGGAGCAGGCGGCAAGCCAGGCTGTTGCCTGGGCCTGCCGCTTGTAGCTGGCTGCTGGCAGCTGCTTAGAACACCGAGGCGTAGTCGCCCAGCTCGACCTGCACCGACTTGATGCGGGTGAAGTTGTTCAGCGAGCTGATGCCGTTCTCACGGCCAACACCCGATTGCTTGTAGCCGCCAACCGGCATCTTGGCGTCGGATTCGCCCCAGGCGTTGATCCAGCAGATACCGGCTTCGAGCTGATGAATCACGCGGTGGGCGCGGTTCAGGTCCTTGGTGACGATACCGGCGGCCAGGCCGAAGTCGGTGTCGTTGGCGCGGCGGATCACTTCTTCTTCGGTTTCGTAGGTCAGGATCGCCATCACTGGGCCGAAGATTTCTTCACGGACGATGGTCATGTCGTCGGTGCAGTCGGTGAACACGGTCGGCGCCACGAAGGCACCCTTGGCGAATTCGCCGTCGGTCAGGCGCTCGCCGCCGCACAGTACGCGGGCACCTTCTTCTTTACCCTTGGCGATGTAGCCCAGCACGCTTTCCATGTGCTGGAAGCTGACCAGCGGACCGAAGTTGGTGTTTTCGTCTTCCGGGTTGCCGATGCGGATGCGCGCCACGCGCTCGGCGATCTTGGCTTCGAAAGCGGCCTTCAGGTGGCTCGGTACGAACACTCGGGTGCCGTTGGTGCAGACCTGACCGGAACTGTAGAAGTTGGCCATCATCGCGGTGTCGGCGGCGCGGTCCAGGTCGGCGTCGTCGAAGATGATCAGCGGCGACTTGCCGCCCAGTTCCATGGTCACGTCTTTGAGCGAGGAGCTGGAAGCGCTGGCCATGACCTTCTTGCCGGTGTCGGTGCCGCCGGTGAAGGAGACTTTCTCGATGCGCGGGTGCTCGGTCAGCCAGGTGCCGACTTCACGGCCGCTGCCGGTCAGCACGTTGAACACGCCCGCCGGCAGGCCGGCTTCGGTGTAGATCTCGGCCAGTTTCAGGGTGGTCAGCGAAGTCACTTCGCTGGGCTTGAAGATCATCGCGTTACCGGCGGCCAGGGCCGGCGCGGATTTCCACAGGGCGATCTGGATCGGGTAGTTCCAGGCGCCGATGCCGGCCACCACGCCCAGGGGCTCGCGACGGGTGTAGACGAAGGAGGTGGTGCGCAGCGGGATCTGCTCGCCTTCGATGGCCGGTACCAGGCCTGCGTAGTACTCCAGCACGTCGGCGCCGGTGACGATGTCCACGTACTTGGTTTCGGAGAAGGCCTTGCCGGTGTCCAGGGTTTCCAGGGCGGCCAGTTCGTCATTGCGCTCGCGGAGGATTTCCACGGCGCGACGCAGGATGCGCGAACGCTCCATGGCGGTCATGGCGGCCCAGATCTTCTGGCCTTTTTCGGCGCTGACCACGGCGCGTTCCACGTCATCAAAGGTCGCACGTTGCACTTGTGCGAGAACTTCACCGTTGGCCGGGTTGATGGCATCGAAGGTAGCGTCGCTGCCGGCATCGGTGTAGCCGCCGTCGATGTAGAGTTTTTGCAGTCCGAAACGGGCCATAGTGTCCTCGCAAGTGCATTAAGTAGTGGGCTTGACCACCGGGCGTGTCCCGAAGTTCAGGGCGCGCTGATCAGTGGCGGTTCAGGGGCCGAGCGTCTCTTTTGTGCTCTGGCGCTCCTGCTTAGCCAGTTGTAGATCCATGTATTCGTAAGCGATCCGTATCGCCTGGTCGGTGTCGAATGCATCACCCGACAAGGCACCACGCAGCCACAAACCGTCGATCAAAGCCGCCAGGCCGCGGGCAGCCTTGCGCGCATGGTAGAGCGGCAGGGCACGGCGGAACTGGCAACACAGGTTGGAATACAAGCGGTGGTCGTTGATCCGCTGCAACCTGTGCAAATCGGGCTGGTGCATGCTGGAAGCCCAGAAGGCCAACCAGGTTTTCATTGCCGGGCCGTTCACCTGGCTGGCATCGAAGTTGCCCTCGATGATCACTTTCAGGTGAGCGCGCGGACTGTCGTCCGTCAGGGCCTGGCGGCGTGCTCTGACGCCTTCGTTGAGCATGCTCATGATGTAACCCATCGTCGCTGCGATCAGGCCGTTCTTGTCCCGAAAGTAGTGACTGATGATGCCGTTTGAAACACCGGCCAAACGGGCGATCAGCGCAATGCTGGCGTCCCCCATTCCGACCTGATCGACCGCTTGCAGCGTGGCTTCGATCAATTGCTGGCGGCGTATGGGTTGCATACCGACCTTGGGCATCTGATACCTCTCCTTAGGCCTGTCGGCGGGCGTATGACGCCAGTCGACTTGTGGGCCAGTCTATTTTGTTTTGATTGAACGTTCAATCAACAAAGAATAAGATCTGCGACAAATCGTCGCTGCCTGGGGAGGTTTTCCTACTCGCGGACGGCGGGAAAACGACCTCCGAAATAGCCCAAAACTTACACGTGGCATGGCGTGGACCGGCAAGAGTAAGAACGTGTTGAAGGGGCAGGACGCTCCGGGGAACAGGCGACGAGCTGCAGGTTCGTCACTGACCTTGGATGCGGGTGCGCAACGCGGCTTTTGCGGTTTCGGGCTTTTTCGGGGTGTCTTTATATCACCCGATGATCGGCTGCCAACTAACCGATTGGTCGGGTGCGGTGTTGCCTTGTGTCCTTCTCTCGCACTGCCTGGAGCATCTGTGCAATGAGTTCTGCCTCTCTTATAAAGACCCCACCGGAGAAGGTGCGGGTCAACGGTTGGGTGTTCTACACCTCCACCGCGCTGATCCTGTTGTTGACCGCCATTCTGATCATCGCCCCGCAAGAGGCCGGCAGATTGCTGGGCATTGCCCAGGCCTGGTTGTCCCGCAGCTTCGGCTGGTACTACATGGTGGTGATCGCCGCCTACCTGGTGTTCGTGGTGGGCCTGGCGTTCTCCTCCTACGGCAAGCTCAAGCTGGGGACCAAGCAAGACACCCCGGACTTCAGCTACGGCGCCTGGGCGGGGATGCTGTTCTCCTCCGGCATCGGTATCTCGCTGCTGTACTTCGGTGCTTCCGAGCCCCTGGACCACTACTTCAATCCGCCGGAAGGCGTACCCGGCAGCAACCTGGCGGCACGCCAGGCGTTGCAGCTGACCTTCCTGCACTGGGGCCTGCATGGCTGGGCGATCTATGCCCTGGTGGGTTTGGCGGTGGCGTACTTCGCCTATCGGCATAACCAGCCGCTGGCGCTGCGTTCGGCGTTGTACCCGCTGGTGGGCGAGCGTTGGGTCAAGGGCGCGGCCGGCCACGCGGTGGACGGTTTCGGCATGTTCGTGACCCTGCTGGGCCTGGTGACCAACCTCGGGATTGGTTCGATGCAGGTGTCTTCCGGCCTGGAAAACCTGTTCGGCATGGAGCACAGCAACACCAACCTGCTGATCGTGATCATCGTCATGAGCACGGTGGCCACCATCGCTGCGGTGTCCGGCGTGGAGAACGGCATTCGCCGCCTGTCCAACCTGAACATCGTGCTGTTCAGCGGCCTGTTGATCTTCGTCCTGCTGTTCGGCCCGACCCTGCACCTGCTCAACGGCTTCGTGCAGAACATCGGCGACTACCTCAACGGTGTGGTGCTCAAGACCTTCGACCTCTATGTGTATGAAGGCGACAACGCCAAGTCCGACCGCTGGCTGGGCCTGTGGACCCTGTTCTACTGGGCCTGGTGGATTTCCTGGGCACCTTTCGTGGGCATGTTCATTGCGCGTATTTCCCGCGGTCGCACCGTGCGGGAGCTGGTGGCCGGCGTGCTGCTTATTCCCCTGGGCTTCACCCTGGCCTGGCTGTCGATCTTCGGTAACTCGGCCCTGGACCTGGTGGTCAACCAGGGCGCGGTGGAGCTGGGCAAGACGGCGCTGGAACAGCCGTCCATGGCGATCTACCAACTGCTTGAGCACTACCCGGCATCGAAGATTGTCATCGGTGTCTCGATCTTCGTCGGCTTCGTGCTGTTCCTGACCCCCGCCGACTCCGGCGCGGTGATGATGGCCAACCTGTCCTGCAAGGGCGGCAACGTCGACGAAGACGCCCCGCACTGGCTGCGGATCTTCTGGTCGGTGGTGATCACCCTGGTGACTATCGGTCTGTTGTTCGCCGGCAACTTCGAAGCCATGCAGACCATGGTGGTGCTGGCCGGCCTGCCGTTCTCGGTGGTGCTGATCTTCTTCATGTTCGGCTTGCACAAGGCCATGCGCCAGGACGTGCAGATCGAGCAGGAACAAGCGCAACTGGCCGAGCGCGGCCGTCGCGGCTTCAGCGAACGCCTGAGCCAGCTGGACCTGCAACCGACCCAGTCGGTGGTGCAGCGCTACATGGACAAGCACATCAGCCCGGCCCTGCAGGAAGCCGCCGCGCAACTGCGCAACCTGGGCCATGAGGTGCAGGCCAACCTGGGCAAGTCCAAGAATCTGCTGGGCCTGCGGGTGGAAATGGAAGAGGGCAATCCCTTCGTCTATGAAGTGAGCCTGGACGGCTACCTGGCGGCGCCGAGCGAATCGACCCAGCCGGAAGGGGCGGACAGCGAAGTGCGCAGCCGTTTCTACCGCGCCGAGGTCTACCTGCACAACGGCAGCCAGGAATACGACTTGATGGGCTTCACCCAGGAGCAGATCACCCGTGATGTGCTCGATCAGTTCGAAAGCCATCGGCAGCTCCTCGGCCGTGTCTATAGCTGAGTGAAGTAACGGACCGCTCCCGACGGAGCGGCTCCAGCCGCTGTAGGAGTCGGCTGCCGGCGAAGGCGCCCTTCAGGGCACTGCAAGGCTTCAGGGCCTGTTCGCTGGCAAGCCAGCTCCTACAGAAGGGGGGGGCCGTTAAAGCAAAACGCCGCGATTGCTCGCGGCGTTTTCGTGTCTGCGGCTTAACCCAGGTTCTTGCCGAGCAGCGCGTGGTAAAGCTCGCTGTCGCCCAGGATGCCCACCACTTGCTGGTTGTCGTGGAGCACCAGTTTGTTGCCGGTCTGGTAGCGGATCTGCAGCGCGTCGCGCATGCCGATATTGGAGTCCACCAGGGTCGGACGCCGGCCCAGTTCTTCCACCGCCTGCCCTGGAGTCCAGTTCTGCAGGTCCATGTGCGAGCCGTTGCGGCGGGCGCCCTTGATGGTGTTGCCTTCCGCCAGGTCGAGCCAGGAATCGCCGCCCGGGTCCAGGCACACCGAGCCGTTGACCCGCTTGCAGTTGTCCAGGCTGCGCATCAGGCTGCGACCGCAAAGCACGTTCAGCGGGTTGGTGTGGGCGACGAAGGTGCGCACATAGTCGTCCGCGGGGTTGAGCACGATCTCTTCCGGCTTGCTGTACTGGATGATCCGCCCGTCTTTCATGATGGCGATGCGGCTGCCCAGTTTCAGGGCTTCGTCCAGGTCGTGGCTGACGAAGACGATGGTCTTGCTCAGCTTGCGTTGCAGTTCCAGCAATTCGTCCTGCAGCCCCTGGCGGATCAGCGGGTCGAGGGCCGAGAAGGGTTCGTCCATCAGCAGGATATCGGCGTCCATGGCCAGGGCGCGGGCCAGGCCCACGCGCTGCTGCATGCCGCCGGACAGCTCGTCGGGCTTCTTGTTGCGCCACTGGGTCAGGCCCACCAGTTCGAGTTTCTCGTCCACCAGCTTGCGCCGTTCCTTCTCCGGTCGGCCCTGCATCTCCAGGCCGAAGCTGATGTTCTCGCGCACCGTCAGCCAGGGCATCAGGGCGAACTTCTGGAACACCATGGCGATGCGCTGGGTGCGCATCATCTTCAGCTCGGCGGGGGTACAGGAGGCAATGTCGATCTGCTTGCCTTCGTGCTCGACGAACAGCTTGCCGCGGCTCACGGTGTTGAGGCCGTTGATGCAACGCAACAGGCTGGACTTGCCGGAGCCGGAAAGGCCCATGAGTACGCAGATCTCGCCTTTCTGGATGTCCAGGCTGGCTTTTTCCACGCCGACGATTTGTCCGGTCTTTTTCAGGATCTCGTTGCGGGTCATGCCCTGGTCCAGCAGCTTGAGCGCCTCCCGAGGATCCTTGGAGAAGATAACGTCTACGTTGTCGAAGCGGATTATGCTCATGCGTCACCCCCTACTTTGGCTTCAGGTTGTTTGCAGATACGGTCGAGCATGATCGCCAGCAGCACGATGGCCAGACCGGCTTCAAAGCCCAGGGCAATGTCGGCGGTATTGAGTGCGTTGACCACGGGTTTGCCCAGGCCGTCGGCGCCGACCAGGGCGGCGATCACCACCATCGACAGCGAGAGCATGATGCATTGGGTAATACCGGCGGCGATGCTCGGCATGGCGTGGGGCAGCTCAATGCGCGACAACAACTGACGGCGCGAGCAGCCAAAGGCCTTGCCGGCGTCCATCAACTCTTGTGGAACATCGCGAATGCCCAGGTAGGTCAGGCGGATCGGCGCGGCGATGGCGAACACCACGGTGGAAATCAGGCCGGGCACCACACCCAGGCCGAACAGGGTCAGGGTCGGGATCAGGTAGACGAAGGTGGGAACGGTCTGCATCAGGTCCAGGACCGGACGCATCATGGTGAAGAACAGCGGCTTGTGCGCGGCGACGATCCCCAGCGGTACGCCGATGACCACGCAGACCAGGGTGGCGAACAGCACCTGGGCCAGGGTTTCCATGGTTTCCTGCCAGTACCCCAGGTTGAGGATCAGCAGGAAGGACAGCACGACAAATACGGTCAGGCCCCATTTGCGTTGGATCATGTGCGCCAGCAGGGCGATCAGGCCGATCAGGGCCAGGGGGTTGAACCAGGTCAGCGCGAACGTCACGCCGTGGATCATGGTTTCCAGGGTGGTAGCGATCGCGTCGAAGGTGCCGGCGCCGTGCTTCGTCAACCACTCTACGAAAGCCGCGATGTACTGGCCCAGGGGGATTTTCTGATCAGTGAGCATGGTATTGAACGTCCGCATGCAAGGAAAAAACAGCCCGGGCGGGCAAGCCCGCCCGGCGTAAGCGATTACTGGGCAAGCTTGGCTTTCACGGCTTCCAGGCCGGGTTTACCGTCAATGGTGGTCACGCCGGCGAGCCAGGTATCGAGCACCTGTGGATTCTTTTTCAGCCAGGCCTTGGCGGCCGCTTCAGGCTTCATCTTGTCGTCCAGCACGTTGCCCATCAGGCTGCTTTCCATGTTCAGGGTGAACGACAGGTTCTTCAGCAACTGGCCGACGTTGCTGCATTCGGTGGTGTAGCCCTTGCGGGTGTTGGTGTAGATGGTGGCCTGGCCGAAGTTGGGGCCGAAGTACTCGTCACCCCCGGTCAGGTACTTCATCTTGAAGCGCGTGTTCATCGGGTGCGGTTCCCAGCCCAGGAACACCACCGCGGTGTCGCGTCGCTGAGCGCGCTCGACCTGGGACAGCATGCCTGCTTCGCTGGACTCCACCACCTTGAAGCCGGCGTCCTTCAGGCCGAAGGCGTTCTTGTCGATCATGGTCTGGATGGTGCGGTTGCCGTCGTTGCCCGGCTCGATGCCGTAGATCTTGCCGTCCAGTTCCTTCTTGAACTTGACGATGTCGGCGAAGTCTTTCAGGCCCTTGTCATACAAGGACTCGGGGACTGCCAGGGTGTACTTGGCGTTCTCCAGGTTGGCGCGCACGGTTTCCACGGTGCCGGCGTCGCGGTAAGGCTTGATGTCGTTTTCCATGGTCGGCATCCAGTTGCCGAGGAACACGTCCATGTTCTTGCCGTCGGCCAGGGACTTGTAGGTCACCGGCACGGAAATCATCGTGGTCTTGGTCTTGTAGCCCAGGGCGTTGAGCACAACGCTGGTGGTGGCGGTGGTCACGGTGATGTCGGTCCAGCCGACATCGGAGAAGTTTACGGTACTGCATTGCTCCGGTTCTGCGGCGTGTGCCAGAAGCGGCAGACTCAGCATGGCGGCCAACAACAACGACGGGGAACCTTTCATAGGGGGGACTCCTGGATGTTTTTCTGGCGGCGTGTGGACCGCGCTTATAAGTGTGGCGGTTGGTGTGCCGGGGACAGCTCTACCACCGTGCCTTGCAATCGAGTCGAGACTGATCATGTACCAGTGAAAAACTGTCGCCTACGGGGTGCGTCGTATCCAGTACAGGGAGGGTCGCATCCAGTGTCGGTGAGGTCGCTTACAGTGTTTCCGGGCATTTTTTCCAGCATCTGCACCGCAAAAAACGCCCGCAACCCGAGCCTCGCGCCAGGCGGCGTTGGTGGGCATGAGTGGGTCGGTGTCAGACGTCGCGAGGCACGGTAAAAGCCTGATGATGCGCCCTTCTCGGCGGATTGCAGCTTGAGCGTAGCAGCTCCGTCAGAGGGCGTTTTCGACGCCTGGACTGTGCTCATCGAGGAGTTACGCAGTAATGGCTATCAGTGTTTTCGACTTGTTCAAGATCGGCATCGGCCCCTCCAGTTCCCACACCGTCGGACCCATGCGTGCCGCGGCGCTGTTCGTTCAGGCATTGAAGGAAAGGCAACTGCTGGAGCGGGTGCGGCGGGTCGAGGTGCAGCTGTTCGGCTCGCTGTCGGCCACCGGCATCGGCCATGGCAGCGACAACGCGGTGATCATGGGGCTGATGGGGGAGTGGCCGGACGCGATCGACCCTGCGCTGATCGGCCCGCGTATCCAGCAGCTGCGGGAAACCGACACCTTGCTGCTGGACGGGCGCCTGCCGGTGCCTTTCGTCTGGGCCCGGGACATGCGCCTGCTGGATGAGAACCTGCCGTTTCACCCCAACGCCATGACCCTGGTGGCGGAGGCTGAAGGCACGGAGCTGTACCGCGATACCTACTATTCGGTGGGCGGCGGTTTTGTCGTCGACCAGGCCCAGGCCAGCAGTGGTGTGGCGGACCTGGATCGCAGCGAGCTGCCTTATGACTTCTCCAGCGCGGTGGAGCTGCTGGATCTGTGCCAGCAGCACAAGCTGCGGGTCGCCGAGCTGATGCTGGCCAACGAGAAGGTCTGGCGCTCGGAGGAGGAAATCCGCAGCGGCCTGATGGCGCTGTGGCGCGCCATGCAGGATTGCGTGGAGCAGGGCCTCAAGCACGAAGGCATCCTGCCCGGCGGGCTCAATGTGCGCAGGCGTGCGGCCAAGTTGCACCGTAGCTTGCAGGAATTGAACAAGCCCAATGTGATCGGCTCCACCTTGAGCGCCATGGAGTGGGTCAACCTGTTCGCCCTGGCGGTGAACGAAGAGAACGCCGCCGGTGGACGCATGGTTACCGCCCCCACCAATGGCGCGGCGGGGATCATTCCGGCGGTGCTGCACTACTTCATGAAATTCAGCGAGGACGTGACCGACGCCAACGTGGTGGATTTCTTCCTCGGCGCGGCGGCCATCGGCATCCTGTGCAAGAAGAACGCCTCGATCTCCGGTGCCGAAGTCGGTTGCCAGGGCGAGGTGGGTTCGGCTTGCGCCATGGCGGCGGCGGGGCTGGCGGAGATCCTCGGGGCCAGCCCCGAGCAGTTGTGCAACGCCGCGGAAATCGGCCTGGAGCACAACCTGGGCCTGACCTGCGATCCGGTGGGCGGGCTGGTGCAGGTGCCCTGCATCGAGCGCAACGCGATTGCCGCGGTGAAGGCGATCAATGCCGCGCAGATGGCCTTGCGCGGCGATGGCCAGCACTTCATCTCCCTGGATCGGGTGATTCGCACCATGCGTGATACCGGGGCGGACATGCATGACAAATATAAAGAGACTTCCCGTGGCGGCCTGGCCGTGAGCGCGGTGGAATGCTGAGCCTCCCTCGACGCTCTGCCGGGTGTGAACCAGGGGCGCCGGCGCGCGCAAATGGCTCACTCGAGCCGTGGCGCGCCACCTTTTAGCGCGTCGCGAATAGACAAGTTGCCCGGCGCGCCGGCGGACCTGTCCGTGGGTCGGCGCGCTGTGCTTTGAGTGACACTCGCCGGCCTTGGCGCAACGCCTTGGCGGCCCAAGTGCTACCTAACTGCTCACCGCTTTTGTCGGCGCCGCTGCGCCGCGCCTTTCGGCGCTTCTTATCCGCACATTGACAAGGGCTATATAGACGCGTCGCGACGTCGTTTTCAGGAGTTATTGAATGCCCATTCAACTTTAGGCATGGCAATTGCTCTGTGAATATCAAGCCCGCCTCCGATGAGTCGCAGGGCACATAAAAAGAGCCTCCGCCTGAGGCCATCACCCGCTTTGTGTGAGGAGATATCGCGATGACGTCGTTCAACTCCGGGGCCCAACCCCAGAACCGTGCGCCTCAATCCATCGGCTTTCTGCTGCTGGACAATTTCACGCTGATTTCCCTGGCCTCCGCAGTCGAACCCCTGCGCATGGCCAACCAACTGTCCGGCCGCGAGCTGTATCGCTGGACCACCCTCAGCGTCGATGGCGGTCAGGTCTGGGCCAGTGACGGTCTGCAAATCACCCCCGACGCCTCCATGCACAAAGCCCCCAGCCTCGACACCGTGATCGTCTGCGGCGGCATCGGCATCCAGCGCACCGTGACCCGCGAGCATGTGTCCTGGTTGCAAAGCCAGGCGCGCCAGTCCCGTCGTCTGGGTGCGGTGTGCACCGGCAGCTGGGCCTTGGCCTGTGCCGGCCTGCTGGACGGCTTCGATTGCAGCGTGCACTGGGAATGCCTGGCGGCGATGCAGGAAGCCTTCCCTCGGGTGTCCATGAGCACCCGCCTGTTCACCCTCGATCGCAACCGCTTCACCAGCTCCGGTGGCACCGCGCCGCTGGACATGATGCTGCACCTGATCAGCCGTGATCATGGCCGCGAACTGTCGGCGGCAATCTCGGAAATGTTCGTCTATGAGCGCATCCGCAACGAACAGGATCACCAGCGCGTGCCCCTCAAGCACATGCTCGGCACCAACCAGCCCAAGCTTCAGGAAATCGTCGCCCTGATGGAGGCCAACCTCGAAGAGCCGATCGATCTGGACGAGTTGGCGGTGTACGTCGCTGTGTCCCGGCGTCAGCTGGAGCGGTTGTTCCAAAAGTACCTGCACTGTTCGCCGTCGCGCTACTACCTCAAGCTGCGACTGATCCGTGCCCGGCAACTGCTCAAGCAGACGCCGATGTCGATCATCGAAGTGGCTTCGGTTTGTGGTTTTGTTTCCACGCCGCACTTCTCCAAGTGCTACCGCGAATACTTCGGCATTCCGCCTCGTGACGAGCGCATCGGCTCCAACACCACCCAGCAGGTGGCGATGATGCCGCTGCCGCAAGCCATGGTCCTGGCGCCGCTGTCCGGCCCGCTGTCGGCCTTGAGCCAGGCGCGCAACGAGTCGACCTTCGCCAGCGTGCGCCTGTAGTCAAAGACGCTTCTTGAAATACACCACGCGCTCGGTTTCCTCGAAGCCCAGCGCGTGGTGCAAATTCTGGCTGGGCAGATTGTCCAGGCTGGTATCCGAGGCCAGTTCCACGCAGCCTTGTTGTCGTCCCCATGCCGCCACCTGCTCGATCAGCCGCTGGGCAATGCCCTGGCGCCGCTGCTCGGGAGCCACATAGATCCCTTCGAGAAACACCACCGGCGAGCTCTCGGTGCCGTTGACGTAGTCGTGGCGCAATGCCGCCTCGGCCAGTCCCACCGCCGTACCGTCCTGTCCATAGGCCAGCCAGCTGCCATAGCGCTCGGGCTGCGCCAGCATCTGGCGGATTTCAGCGAGGTGCTCTTGCGGCGGGCAGTCGGGCCATAGCTCCTGGCGCAATTGCAGCCAGCCGGACGGTTCGCTGAGGGCGCCGGGTTGAATGCGGATCATGAGGAAATTGCCTGTGTCGGTTTGGGGAGAGCGGACTCTAGCAACCGACTCAGGCCTTGGGGACTTTCACGCGCGCTTGTGCTGCAGGTATTCGGCCAGCGCCGGCAGCAACTGACGGTCGATGGCCTGGCGCACCGCCGGCAGAATGGTCGCATTGCCGGTGAGCATCTGCTCCACCATGCCCTTGAGCGCCTTGGCCCGCGCGTCGCTCAAACCCCTTACCGCACATTCGCAGGCCTGCTCGGCGCTGGCGCCTGCGGGCATTTCGAAACCCAGGGCCCGGAGTTGTCCCAACAGGTCGTCCTGGTCAATCAGATCCGCATGCATCATGACTTTTATCCTTGTTCAGGGAGCGTGGTCGTCAACCGATTCTGGTAGGCCGTCCGGGTGGCGGCAAGGGCAGATTGTCGCGATGGCCCGTTTACCTATGAACAGGTCGTTTTCGGCTAACTCGGTGCTATGGGCCCTGTCGTCGTCTAGCTACGGATCTGACTTGCATTTCAGATTCTTCTGCCTTGTTTGACCTGTCTCCTGGCGGCATAAGAGGTAGCGCAATGATTCAGGCCTTATCGCTGAACGCCGTTCTCAAGGAGCAATCATCATGTCAGGGAAGCCCGCTGCACGAGCCACCGACCCCACCGCCTGCCCGATTCCCGGGCATGGAGTGAATCCCATCGTCAGTGGCTCGCCCGATGTCATTTTCGATGGATTACCAGTTGCTCGTGAGGGGGATCAGACGGCTTGTGGAGCGACGTTGACGGGTAACTTGATCAGTAATGTATTGATCAATGGCCGACCTGTTGCTACCACGGATTCGCTGGGCAGCCACGGTAATGTGGTTATTGGTGGATCGGGAACGGTCATTATCGGAACTACAGTCACCGTTGCTGAATTCACTCCTATTGTTCCTCTGACTATTCAACAGTCATACAACGAACAGTTTGAACTGCTGGATGCTGAAGGCGAACCGGTTCCCGGTTTTAGCTACAAGATTGTGACCCCGGGAGGGAAAGTCTATCGGGGTGTAACGGACTCCAATGGATTGACGCAACGTGTCTTTACCAACGCGAGCGAACTGCTTCGTATAGAACCGGATGATGTCGTTTAAGGAGCCGCTCATGAATCAGATAGTGCTGGCTAACAATGTGCATGCTACTACCAGGGATGCAAACACTCGACAGCGCGTTGGTGTGACTACCAAGTATGTGAGACGGGCGGATGATAAAGGTGGCTGGTTAGGTGTTAAACCACTGTTTCCATATAAATATGATCGTGTTTATTTGTGCGAGTATACGAAATTAATAATGTTGAGGGCTGATAGTAAATATACGGCTTTCAAAGTGATGGATGGCAATGGAGAGTATGTGGGTAAGGAAGTTGCGCTGAGTAACTCTAATGTTCCTTTGTATATGTCTGATGTTGGCCCAGAAAAAAGTGGCGCAATAGTCAGGGTTAAGTACTCAACTCTGCAAGACAACGTCGAGTCAAAAATCAGGCGGCTTTTTTTCAGGCAACAATGGGCGGTGGCAACTTTTGCTGGTCTTAGTGCGCAGGTAACGCTCAACAGTGTTTGGAATGGGATTTATACTCCCATCCCACCTGGGAAACACAAGATCATGGCGCCAGATTATTCTCATGCCCATGTCAGCACCGCAGCATACAGAGCCGCCCATCCTGGTAAGGTTCTTTGTACTGATGTTTGGTTTCCTATCGCATTAGAAGGGACGAAAGTAAATAGCACTCGATATCTCCACGTCGGACATGTTTCGGAAGGTTGTGTTACTTTTTACGAACTTCTTAAATGGAATCCACTTTATGACTACCTTATAAATAAACGAGTTCCCAATACTGCTGGGAAATTCATTGGTGAGCTGATAGTGGAGTTGTGATAAGTGAGAAATATCTTCAGAGCTGTTTTTATTTTTTTTCTGATGGCGGCATCTAACGGCGCGTCAGCGTCAATTGGTTGCGGGGATTTTTTGAGGAGTATTGCCAGCCCGCCGGATACTATTGAGTTCGTTGGTTGTGAGTCGGAGCCCACGAGGCAGGGTGCTCCCTTGACTGCTTTATATAGAGTTAAAGGAAAGGATGCACTTGCCGTAGAACTCTATCTTGATAAAAAGATGGGTGTAACGGAGCGTATGAAGTTTGTCTGCTGTGTCTGGGAGGTGAGAGGTGAAACCTTCTATAAAGATAAGAAAACCGGGCTCGGGTACCACATCAGAATGGGGTCTGAAGAAACGATTCACAATAAAAGGGAAGAGTGGAGCAAGATTGGGTATTTCTATATAACGGTTGTTCACTTGAGAGAGCCCCTTTGACGCTGTTCATGTCTAAGGCCGGCTGTTTCTATGTGAGGGTGGTGCTGTTTACCGAGGCGGTCTGAAGGGCGCCGCTGGCTCTATTACCTACGAACACGTCGCTTTCGGCTAACCGGCTCGCGAGTAGAGTCGGCAGACTGCACTTAGCTCGCGTCATGATGGTTTGGTCACCTTCTCACCGCAGCTCCTCAGTAGTAGTCCCTGCCTCGATCCTGTCACGGCTTGATCGGGGCTTTTTTTTGCCTGTGGAAGGCTGGCCGGCATGCGTCGCCGGCCAGCCGGCTCCTGCGGGGGGCGCCGGTGCTGAGGGATGAGGATCAGCGTTGCAGCACGAGGATTCTGGAGAGCAGTTCGTCGCGGTCGATGTAGCAGCCCTGGAAGTGTCGGGCGCCGCTGGCCGGGTCGAAGGCGTTGCGCGCGTGCAGGGTGCGGCGGTTGTCAAAACACCAGAGTTGGCCCGGGTCGAGGCGACGGATCACCCGGAACCTGGCTTCGCGGGTCAGGCCGATAAAGCGCCGGTAGGCGCGGTACAGCCGCGGCATCTGTTGTTCGGTGGTGTCGAAAGGACCACGCAGGAAGTTGGCCATGCGAATTTCCGCCACTTCGCCCAGGGCATCCAGGGCGATGATCGGCGCCAGGCAGCGGTAGTCGCTGTGGCGGTCCTTGTTGCGAAACTCCACGGGTATTTCACACAGCGCGCGGAAGGCGTCGGGGTCTTCGCGGCGCAAGGCGTCGGCTATGGCAAAACCGTCGACGAAGATGCTTTCGCCGCCCGTCGCATCATTCACCAGGCAATGCAGAAACTGCAGCCCCGGTTGCAGTTCGCGGGTCGGCAGGTCGCTGTGCAAAGGCAGGTTGAAGGCGGTGTAGGCATTGCTGTCGGCGTCGGCCTTGGACTGCACGTTGAACAGCACGCCGAAGTTGCTCTCGCGAATAAATGAGATACGCCGGGCGATCAGGGCCAGGGATCCGGGTTCGGTGGGCGCGCCGCGTACCTGGGTCAGGCCGATGTCGCGCAGGGCCAGCAGCCATTGCAGCAGCGCCTTGGAGTCTTCCATCAGGGCCTGATAGTCGAACACCGGCAGTTGCAGCTGGCTGTCCCACAGCTGGTGCTGCGCCTGGTTGGCGCGGCGCTCCTCGCGGGATTGCCGGTCATAGGCGTGGGCCCGCAACCAGCCGGGGTCGAAGCGGCTCTGGTGGCCGTCCGACCAGTCGAGGCACAGGCAGCCCTGACTATCGATGCGCGCCCCGAGGCAGCCGAGGTCTTCGGGGACGTCGACGATTTCCAGTACCTGTTCGCGGGTCACGCTGTAGACGCATTCCGGGCAGGGGCAGTTGTCCCGCAGCCACTGATGGTGAAAGGGGCTGAGGCGCTTATCGCCCCAGCGCACCTGAACCCGGTCCGGCAATAGCTGCAGGGCGCTCAACGGGCTGATCAGCGGGTAACGGCGATAGTCGGCAAGGGCGGCGGTGTTCACGGTGATCTCCTTTTCGGGCGGGTTGCTATTGCGCTGCGGGCAGGCCGATGACCCGGCCGATGTAGGCCGGGCGCGGCAGATCGGCCTGTTCGACGGTCAGAGCTTGCAGGCGCTGCAGGACCGGCTCGCTGAACGGCGCCGAACGCGGTCCGGCCAGGTCGACGTGGAGCAGCATCTGTTCGTTGCCGGCCAGCTCCTGGGGATCACCGACCTTGTGCAGGCTGTGATACAGGTGCAGGCGCTTGCGGTCGTGGCCGATGATCTGGGTGCGCACCTGGACCTCGGTGCCCTGCTTCACTTCGTGCAGGTAGTTCAGGTGCAGTTCCAGGGTGAACAGCGAGTGGCCGCTGGCTTCGCGGTGGTCGCTGTCGAGCCCCAGGCGATCCATCAGGGCATCGGTGGCGTAGCTGAAGATCAGCAGGTAGAAGGCGTCGCGCAGATGGCCGTTGTAGTCGACCCAGTCGTTGATGATGCGGGTGCTGTAGGTGGTCAGGGCAGGCATAAGGTCACCGGATAACGGTAGGAGCCGGCTTGCCGGCGAAGGCGTCCGTTGGGGTTGCGCCTGGCTTGACGGCCTGTTCGCTGGCAAGCCAGCTCCTACGGAGGTTGGGGTTAATCGTGAAAGTGCATGCCGTGCTTGGCCTTGGTGGTTTTGACCGCCTCCAGCACCGCCAGCAGGCAGTCATCACGATAGCGCTCCAGGGCCGAAATGCTGTGGCTGCCCAGTTGTTCGGCCGTGCCTTCGACCAC
Source organism: Pseudomonas protegens (assembly GCF_013407925.2). NCBI lineage: Bacteria > Pseudomonadati > Pseudomonadota > Gammaproteobacteria > Pseudomonadales > Pseudomonadaceae > Pseudomonas > Pseudomonas protegens. The sequence goes on from NZ_CP060201.1 coordinate 3,850,253, forward strand.
GTCGTCGATCAGCTGGTCGGTCAGCTCCGGAGCCGGCAGGTAGGTCCAGGGCAGTTGCAGCGCCGGGCCGAACTGGGCCATGAAGTGGCGCATGCCGGCGTCGCCCCCGGCCAGGGTGTAGGTGAGGAAGGTGCCCATGAACGACCAGCGCAGGCCGGCGCCAAAGCGGATCGCATCGTCGATCTCACCGGTGGTCGCCACCCCGTCGTTGACCAGGTGCAAGGCTTCGCGCCACAGCGCTTCGAGCAGGCGGTCGGCAATGAAACCCGGCACTTCCTTGCGCACGTGCAAGGGGCGCATGCCTAAGGATTCATAGACCCGGATCGCCGCCTGTATCGCGGCGGGTGCGGTGCGCTGGCCGCCCACCACTTCCACCAGCGGCAGCAAGTACACCGGGTTGAACGGGTGGCCCACCACGCAGCGTTCCGGGTGGGTCGAGCCCTCGTAGAATTCACTGGGCAGCAGGCCCGAGGTGCTGGAGCCGATCAGGGCCTCGGGCTTGGCCGCGGCGCTGATCTTGCTGTGCAGTTCCAGCTTGAGTTCCAGGCGCTCGGGGGCGCTTTCCTGGATGAAGTCGGCGTCTTTCACGCATTCTTCGATGGTGGCGACAAAGCGCAGGCGCTGTGGCGAGGCGCCGGGCGCCAGGCCCTGTTGTTCCAGGGCGCTCCAGGCATTGGCGACTCGCTTGCGCAGGGCGGCTTCGGCGCCGGGGGCCGGGTCCCAGGCCACCACGTCCAGGCCGTGGGCTAGGGCGCGGGCCACCCAGCCGCTGCCGATCACGCCGCTGCCCAGGGCGGCGAAGGTTTTGATTTCGGTGATAAAGGTCATTGCGTGCTCCAGATAAACACCCCGTAGGGGCTGGCTTGCCAGCGAAGCTGTCGGCGGCCTTGCGGGCCTCTTCGCGAGCAAGCTCGCTCCTACAGGGGGAGGGTGTGTGGGTTAGCCGCGTTGCTTCAGGCCCATCTTCTGCCGGCCCTCGGCCGGGGTCAGGACCCGGGCGCCAAGGCGGCTGAGGATTTCCGTGGCCCGCTCCACCAGTTGGCCGTTGGTGGCGAGCACGCCGCGATCCAGCCACAGGTTGTCTTCCAGGCCGACCCGCACGTTGCCTCCCAGCAGTACCGCCTGCGCGGCCATGGGCATCTGCATGCGGCCGATGCCGAAGCCGGCCCAGACCGCATCCGCCGGCAGGTTGTCGACCATGGCCTTCATGGTGGTGGTGTCCGCCGGGGCGCCCCAGGGAATGCCCAGGCACAGCTGGAACAGCGGGTCGTCCAGCAGGCCTTCCTTGATCATCTGCTTGGCGAACCACAGGTGGCCGGTGTCGAAGATCTCCAGTTCGGCCTTCACCCCCAGTTCCTGGATGCGCCTGGCGCCGGCCCGCAGTTGGGCCGGGGTAGAGACGTAGATGGTGTCGCCATCGCCGAAGTTGAGGGTGCCGCAGTCCAGGGTGCAGATCTCCGGCAGCAGCTCCTCGACATGGGCCAGGCGGGTCAGCGGCCCCACCAGGTCGGTGTTGGGCCCGAACTCCATGGGACGTTCACCGGCGCCAATCTCCAGGTCGCCGCCCATGCCGGCGGTGAGGTTGACGATGATGTCGATGTCGGCCTCGCGAATGCGCTCCATGACTTCGCGGTACAGCGCCACGTCCCGGCTGAACTTGCCGGTCGCCGGGTCGCGCACGTGACAGTGGACCACCGTGGCCCCGGCCTTGGCGGCCTCCACCGCGGCGGCGGCAATCTGTTTCGGGGTGACCGGCACGTGGGGGCTCTTGGCGGTCGTGTCGCCAGCACCGGTGAGTGCGCAGGTGATGATGACGTCGTGGTTCATGGTGCGATTCCTTACAGGCGGGTTTGCTGGGGGCGTGAGGTGGCCGTGCGCAGCCCTGGGCGGGCTGCGCGGCGGTAGTGGCGGTTGTTTACTTGCTGGTCAGTTGCAGGTGTTCGGCGGCCGGCTTGCCATCGAAGGTGGTGACCCCTTCAAGCCAGCGCTGCTGGTCCTGCGGGTGGTCCTTGAGCCACTGGCGGGCCGATTCCAGGGCGTCCTTGTGATCCAGCAGCGGCTGCATCATGCGGCTCTCGTCTTCGGCGCTGAAGGTCAGGTTGGTCAGCAGCCGGTGCACGTTCGGGCACTGCTCGGCATAGGTCGGCGCGGTGACGGTCCACACCGTGGCCTGGCCCTCGTTCGGGCCCAGGGCGTCCTGGCTGCCACTGAGGTAGGTCATCTTGAAGTTGACGTTCATCGGATGCGGCGCCCAGCCGAAGAACACGATGGCCTCGTTGCGCTTCACCGCCCGGGCCACCGCCGACAACATGCCGGCCTCACTGGACTCCACCAGCTGGAATTGGCCCAGGCCGAACTGGTTCTTGGCGATCATGTCCTTGATCTGGGTGTTGGCGCCCGAGCCGGGCTCGATGCCGTAGATCTTGCCCCCCAGCTCCTTCTTGAACTTGGCGATGTCGGCAAAGGTCTTCAGGCCCTTGTCCGCCAGGTAGGAGGGCACGGCCAGGGTGGCGCGGGCGTCCTTGAGGCTGGGCTCGGCCAGGACCTTGACCTGATTGGCCTCGACGAAGGGGGTGATGGTCTGGGTCATCAGCGGGTTCCAGTAGCCGAGGAACAGGTCCAGGCGCTGGTCACGGATGCCGGCGAAGATGATCTGCTGCGAGGCGCTGGTCTGCTTGGTCTTGTAGCCCAGGCCATCGAGCAGGACCTGGGTCATGGCGCTGGTGGCGATCACGTCGGTCCAGTTGACCACGCCCAGGCGCACGTTCTGGCAACTGGGGGCGTCGGCGGCCATGGCCCCTGACATCAGAAAAACGCTACCACTAAGCGCAAGCACACAGCGGCTGATCAGTCGTTTCATGTGGGTTCCCTCGGCAGGTCGTTATTGTCGATCCCGGCGTCTTGGTGCGTCGGTGAGCTCAAGGTACGCAGGCGCCAGGGACGGCAAACGCACAGCGGCGACCGACTCTTGCACTGCAGCGACCTGGCCCCTTGTGACAGGGGGGCATTTGGCGTATCACAGGGCCCACGCTGGCCGTCACCGGAGTGCGTTGCATGTCCCAGGACTTCTACTTCCTGCTGATGCCGGGGTTCTCCGCCATCGGTTTCATTTCCGCCATCGAGCCGCTGCGGGTGGCCAATCGCTTTCGTGGCGAGCTGTATCGCTGGCATGTGCTCAGTGCCGACGGCGGCGCGGTGCTGGCCAGCAACGGCATGTCGGTCAATGTTGACGCGGCCCTGGAGCCGCTGAAGAAGGGCGCCACCTTGTGGGTGGTGGCCGGTTTCGAACCGCTGAAGTGCCTGACGCCAGCCCTGGAGCACTGGTTGCGCCGCCTGGACCTGGAGGGCGTGACCCTGGGCGGCATCGACACCGGCAGCGTGATCCTCGCCGAGGCCGGGCTGCTGGAGGGGCACCGGGTGACCTTGCACTGGGAGGCCATCGAGGCGTTCAAGGAGTCCTACCCGCAACTGAGCGTGACCCAGGAACTGTTCGAGATCGATCGGCGGCGGATCACCTGCGCCGGCGGCACCGCGTCCATCGACATGATGCTCGACCTGATCGCCCAGGCCCACGGCCCGCAACTGGCGATTCAGGTCAGCGAGCAGTTCGTGCTGGGGCGCATCCGCCCGCGCAAGGATCACCAGCGCATGGAAGTGGCCAGCCGCTACGGCATCAGCAACAAGAAGCTGGTGCAGGTGATCGGCGAGATGGAGCAGCACAGCGAGCCGCCCCTGAGCACCCTGGCTCTGGCGGAGTCGATCAAGGTCACCCGGCGCCAGCTGGAGCGCCTGTTCCGCCTGCACCTGAACGACACCCCGAGCAACTTCTACCTCGGCCTGCGCCTGGAGAAAGCCCGGCAACTGCTGCGCCAGACCGACATGAGCGTGCTGGAGGTGAGCATCGCCTGCGGCTTTGAGTCGCCGTCCTACTTCACCCGCAGCTACCGCGCGCGCTTCGTGAATTGTCCGCGGGAGGATCGGCGGCAGTCGGGGGGTAGCCGGGAACTGGTTTGACTCGGGCTCGGTAGCGCTGGCGAGCCTGTTCGCCGGCAAGCCGGCTCCTACGGTTATTGTTTGAACAGGGCGGCGCAGGCGGTCTTGTAGGCTTCGTGCTGGTACTTGTTGAGGCTCGCCGGCAGGGCGAAGTCGTGCTTCTTGTGCTGGGCATTGATGGTCTGCGGCGACAGCAGGGTCACTTCGCAGTGTTCCAGCAGTTGCAACACGCCTTCGATCTTGAAGGTGGTGGGGCCGCCAGCGAACTCGCCTTTCTTGCTGCGCTTCTTGATGGCGATGCGGGTGATCCGGTGTTCGCGGACAAAGGCATCGATCCGGGCGGCGAAGGCCCGGACGTTGCCCGCTTCATCGTCGTCTTCCAGGGCGATTTTCTTGACGCTCAGCGGCTGGTGCTGCGGCGCGCCGTCTTGCAGGGTGGCGAGGGCGAAGATGGCTTCGCTGCCTTTGATCTCGATACCGCAAATGCTCATGGGGAACCCTTTCAATCAGTGAGTGAGGCGCAGCTTACAGCTCCAGCTGGTCGGCGCGTATGCCGAAGGCGGCGGCGATCTTTTCCCGGGTGGCCCGACGCGGGCGGGCGACGCTTTCCTGCTGGGCAAAGGCCGGCTGGGAAATCCCCAGGCGCCTGGCGACTTCGTCCTGGGTCAGGTGCAGGTGCTCGCGCCAGGCGCGGATCGGCGTGGCGCCGTCGACCATGCGGCTGACGACGTCATGGGGAATCAGATCGGCTTCCTGGTGTTGTGCCATGTACTGCGCGTAGGGAATCACCACGAATGCCGGGCTGCCGTCCGGGCCGTGGATGATCTGGATGTCAGTAGGTGCGTTCATCACGTTTCTTGACCTCTTGAACACTGACGATGTGGATAACTCGATCCCAGTCGAACAGGACCCGGTACTGCCCGACCCGCAGGCGATAGGCATAGTGTGGCCGGACAGGGCTTTGACGCTGCCACTGGCGGGCATGTCGGCCAGCAGGGCAATCGCATCACGAACCTGGACCTGATGCTCGTGGTGCAGTCGCATCAACTGCTTGACCGCTTTTCGACTCCAGAGGATCTCGTTCATGGCGGACTATATAAGCCTTTTATAAGGATTACGAATCCTTGCTTATATTTTCTGTCCGGCCAAGCCTGGAACCTTGTCGCTTTGTTGCCCGCGCCAGCGTTACCAGGTCGTGGACTGCCCGCGCCGGTCCACTTCGTACACCTTCTGGCGCAGCAGCCGTTCCTTGAGCCAGCGTTCGGCCTTGCCCATCACTCGCTGCCGGGCCCACAGCAGGTCCACGCCCACCAGCCAGTCGGTATGGGGGTAGGCGCCCAGTTGCAGTTCCACCAGCTCGCCCTTGGCCAGTTCGCGCTGGATCAGTTGCCGGGGCAGGGTGGCCCAGCCCAGGCCGGCGCGGACCATCTCCAGCAGCGCCAGGTAGTTTTCCGCCTGCCACAGCTGGCTGCAGCGCAGGTACTCGCTGCTGGGCAGCTTGTCGGCGTGGGCGCTGAAGGCCAGGCGCCGATGCCCATGCAGGTCGTCGAAGGTCACGCTGTCGAGTCGCGCCAGCGGGTGGTCCGGGTGGCAGACGTGCAACATGATCAGCTTGCCCAACTGCTGGAACTCCAGTTCCTGGGGATAGCCGGGTTGCGAAAAGGCGATGCCCAGCACCGCCTCGCCCCGGGTCACCAGTTCGCTGGCATCGCCGGACAGCGGATGGCGGATCAGCAGGTCGACATAGGGGAAGGCTTGCTCGAACTCTTGCAACGCCGGCATCAGCGGGCCGTAGGGCGTTTCGATGACGAGCGTCAGTTGCGGCTCCAGCGCCTGGGACAGGCAGTCGGCACTGGCCTGCAGGGTCAGGCAGCGCTCCAGCACCGCCTCGGCCTGCAGCAGCATTTTGCGTCCGCTGGCAGTCAGCACCGGGCTGCGGCTGCTGCGGTCGAACAGCTCCACTCCCAGGTCGTCCTCCAGATTGGCGATGGCCACGCTGACCGTGGACTGGGTCTTGCCCAGCTTGCGTGCAGCCGCCGAAAACGAACCGGTTTGTGCCGCTTGGACGAACATCTGCAGTTGTTCCAGTGAAAAGCGCATCGCGTCTCCCGAGCCCAGACAGGCTTGTGCCATCCATCGTTAAAAACGATGGGTGCTCATTTGTTGCATCGCATTCAAGCACAGATCATGGGCGCCGCCGTCCGAACTTCCTGCCGGGGCGCTGCTCCCGGATGCCTGCCAGAACAACAAAAGCCGCACCTTCAGGAGACCTGCGACATGACTATTTCCCGTGTACATCCCGTGGACGAGGTCCTGCCCGTTCGCCAGTTGTTCAGCTTCGGCCTGCAACACGTGCTGGTGATGTACGCCGGCGCCGTGGCGGTGCCGTTGATTCTAGGCAATGCCCTGGGCCTGACCCCGGCCCAGGTGGTTTTGTTGATCAACGCCAACCTGCTCACATCCGGTATTGCCACTCTGATCCAGACCCTGGGCTTCTGGCGGTTCGGCGCGCGGCTGCCCTTGATCCAGGGCTGTTCGTTCATTGCCCTGGCGCCAATGATCATGATCGGCAAGCAGTTTGGTTTGACCGAAGTGTTCGGTGCGGTGATCGCCGCCGGTGCCCTGACCATTGCCCTGGCGCCGCTGTTCAGTCGTCTGCTGCGGTTCTTTCCGCCGGTGGTGATCGGCAGCCTGATCACCATCATCGGCATTTCCCTGATGCCGGCGGCGGCCATCTGGCTGGGGGGCGGCAACCCGGCGGCGGCGGATTTCGGCGCGCCGGCCAATCTGCTGCTGGGCCTGGCCACGGTGGCGGTGACCCTGGTGATCTACGGCAGGTTCTCCGGGTTTGTCGGCAACCTCAGCGTGCTGATCGGCCTGCTGGTCGGCAGCCTGATCGCCGCGGCGTTCGGCATGACCCACTTCGCCCAGGTCGGCGACGCGGCCTGGTTCGAACTGAGCCCGCCCATGGCTTTCGGCACCCCGCAGTTCTCCCTGATGCCGATCCTGATCATGACCCTGGCGATGCTGGTGATCATGGCCGAGACCACCGGCAACTGCCTGGCCATCGGCAAGCTCACCGGCAAGCCAACCACCCAGCGCACCCTGGGCGATGCCTTTCGCGCCGATGGTCTGTCGACCCTGGTGGGCGGCCTGTTCAACAGCTTTCCCTACAACGCCTTTACCCAGAACACCGGGCTGATCGCGCTGTCCAGGGTCAAGAGCCGCTTCGTGGTGGCCGCCGCCGGCGCCATCATGGTGCTCATGGGCCTGTTTCCCAAGCTCGGCGCCCTGGTGGCCGCAGTGCCGACTCCGGTGCTCGGCGGTTGCGCCATCGTGATGTTCGGCATGACCACCGTGGCCGGGATCCAGGAGCTGTCGCGGGTGAGGTTCGAGGGCACCCGCAACGCGATCGTCGTCGCGGTGTCGGTCAGTGTCGGCGTGCTGCCGATGTCCTTTCCGGCGCTGTTCGCCCACGCCCATGGGCCCCTCAAACTGCTGCTGGAAAGCGGCATCTTTCTCGGCGCCATCACCGCCATCGTCCTCAATCTGCTGCTCAACCCCCGCGAGCCGGCGGCCGACGCGCTGCCGATCCATGCCGGACTCGATGACTGACAGTTGCTTTCAACCCGTCTTTTTCGACGGGACTCTGCCCATGAAAAGGAGGTCTCCATGACCCAGATGCTTTCTCCTATCCCTGCCGGCGTCAGCGAACTGGACCTGCACCTGCTGCGTCAGAGCATCGAACTGGCCGAAGAGGCCAAGGCCCGCGGTCGCCACCCGTTCGCCGCCCTGGTGGCGGACCGCAACGGCAAGATCGTTGCCAGTGCCGGCAACAACTCCATGCCCCCCGAAGGCGACCCGACCCAGCACGCCGAACTGGCCGCTGCCGCCAAGGCCGCAAGGCTCATGGGCCCCGAGGAGCTGGCCCAGTGCACCCTGTACACCAGCGCCGAGCCCTGCTGCATGTGCGCCGGGGCCATCTACTGGACCGGGATTGGCCGGGTGGTCTACGCCCTGTCCGAACACGCCTTGCTGGAACTGACCGGCGATCACCCGGAAAACCCGACCTTTTCCCTGCCATGCCGGGAAGTCTTTGCCCGCGGGCAACGGCAGATCCCGGTGTTCGGGCCGATGCTGGAGAACGAAGCGGCCCAGGCCCATGTGGGGTTCTGGAAATGAACGGCGGAGTGTCCATCCATGTGGTGGATGTCGCCAGCGGCCAGGTGGCCGCAGGCATGCAGGTTCGGGTACGCCGCCTGGGCGAGGAGTGGCTCTGCGAAGGGCAGATTGCCGACAACGGCCTGCTGGCCCCGCTGAGCGAGCTGGCGAACCGCTTCGAACGGGGCGTCTACGAGGTGGAGTTGGACGTGGCGGCGTTCTATCGAGCCCAGGGCCACGCCTCGCCGCACGTGCCGTTTCTCGATGTGCTGGTGTATCGCTTCGGCCTGGACGACCCGCGCCAGCACTACCACCTGCCGTTCAAGCTCACCGCCTGGGGCGTCTCATGCTTTCGCGGCGGCGCCTGACCCCGCCGCGGACTCCCTGACCCGTGTAGGAGCGAGCTTGCTCGCGAAGCTCTTCCAGCCGCGACATGGGTTCGGGCCGGACATGCTTCGCGGGCAAGCCCGCTCCCACCCGCGGTGGCGGGTCATTCCTGGGCGATGGACTCGATGAACTCCGAACGCTCGTCGCTCATCCGCGCCAGGCAATCATTGGTGGCGATGGTGTAGGCCTTGGTCCCGGGCTTGGCCGGGAAGGATTCCACCGCGCAGTCGGCTTCGCGCTGCTTCTGCCACAGCTGCTGGGCGTTCTTGACCTTGGCGCTGATGTCGGCCAGTTGCGCCTTGTCGTTGCCGTACAGAGTGCCCAGGCGTTCCAGCAGGCTTTGCACGTTGTCGCTCAGCAACTGTTCGGCGGTGGTGCGGTTGTAGGTCGCGCATTCCAGGGTCTGCACGTCGTTTTCCACGCCGTCGCAGGGCGTGTTGTCGGCCTCTTCGGCCGCCTGTACGCCGGTCGTTATCAGTAACAAGGCCAGGAAGATCGGTTTCATTGCAGCGCTGCCCTCATCCAGTGACGCTTTCGTTGAAGCGGCGAATTCTGGCGCAAGCCCCCGGTAAAGAACAGAGGCGGTCTGTGCCCTGCGTCCGGCCCTTTGTCGGTGCTTGACGCTTTCGGCAATTCCCCTGTCGTTTTTGCACCCAGGCGCCCCGGCCCTCAAGCATATGCTGACCCCAAAGCGCCGGCAGACGATTCGGCGCATGAATCGCCAACAAGGGGACAGCCTGATGAGCCCAGCCGAATTACACGCCGACAGCATCGTTATCGACGGGCTGATCATTGCCAAGTGGAACCGCGAGCTGTTCGAGGACATGCGCAAGGGCGGCCTGACCGCGGCCAACTGCACGGTGTCGGTTTGGGAAGGCTTCCAGGCCACGGTCAACAACATTGCCGCCAGCCAGAAACTGATCCGCGAAAACAGCGACCTGGTGATGCCGGTGCGCACCACCGCGGACATCCGCAAGGCCAAGGAGCTGGGCAAGACCGGCATCCTCTTCGGCTTCCAGAATGCCCACGCTTTCGAAGACCAGATCGGCTACGTCGAGGTGTTCAAGCAGCTGGGCGTGGGCATCGTGCAGATGTGCTACAACACCCAGAACCTGGTGGGCACCGGCTGCTACGAGCGTGATGGCGGGCTCTCCGGCTTCGGCCGCGAGATCGTTGCCGAGATGAACCGCGTCGGGGTCATGTGCGACCTGTCCCACGTCGGTTCCAAGACCAGCGAGGAAGTGATCCTCGAATCCAAGAAACCGGTCTGCTACTCCCACTGCCTGCCGTCGGGGCTCAAGGAGCACCCGCGCAACAAGTCCGATGCCGAACTGAAATTCATCGCCGACCACGGCGGTTTCGTCGGCGTGACCATGTTCGCGCCGTTCCTGGCCAAGGGCATCGATTCGACCATCGACGATTACGCCGAAGCCATCGAGTACACCATGAACATCGTCGGTGAGGATTCCATCGGCATCGGCACCGACTTCACCCAGGGCCATGGCCAGGACTTCTTCGAGTACCTGACCCACGACAAGGGCTACGCCCGCCGCCTGACCAACTTCGGCAAGATCATCAACCCGCTGGGCATCCGCACCGTGGGCGAGTTCCCCAACCTCACCGAGACCCTGCTCAAACGCGGCCACAGCGAGCGCGTGGTGCGCAAGATCATGGGCGAGAACTGGGTCAGTGTCCTCAAGGACGTCTGGGGCGAATAAGGCCTCCCCCCACAGCACATTCCTGTAGCCGCTGCCGCAGGCTGCGATCGGCTCCGAAGGAGACGCGCTCTTGCGGCCCTCGGAAGGCTCTTCGAGCCTTTTCGCAGCCTGCGGCAGCGGCTACAGACGTACTTATCTACAGAATTCCGGAGTTTTGAAACATGGCCAAGATCGCCCCGCAACTGCCTATCGAAGTCGACAGCGAAACCGGTGTCTGGACCTCCGACGCCCTGCCGATGCTCTACGTGCCACGGCATTTCTTCGTCAACAACCACATGGGCATCGAGGAAGTCCTGGGCGCCGAGGCCTATGCCGAGATCCTCTACAAGGCCGGCTACAAGTCCGCCTGGCACTGGTGCGAAAAAGAAGCCGAATGCCACGGCCTGGAAGGCGTCGCGGTGTTCGAACACTACATGAAGCGCCTGTCCCAGCGTGGCTGGGGCCTGTTCAAGATCCAGGACATCGACCTGGATAAAGGCACCGCCAGCGTCAAGCTCGAACACTCGGCGTTCGTCTACGTGTACGGCAAGGTCGGGCGCAAGGTCGACTACATGTTCACCGGCTGGTTCGCCGGCGCCATGGACCAGATCCTGGCCGCCCGGGGCAGCAAGATCCGCACCGTGGCAGAGCAGGTTTACGGTGGTTCCGAAGAAGGCCACGACGATGGCCTGTTCGTCGTCAAACCGTTGTAAGCGGAGTTAAGAAAAATGGCTTTCGAAGCGATGTTCCAGCCGATCCAGATCGGCAAACTGACCATCCGCAACCGTGTGCTGAGCACCGCCCACGCTGAGGTCTACGCCACCGACGGCGGCATGACGACTGATCGGTATGTGAAGTACTACGAAGAAAAGGCCAAGGGCGGCATCGGCCTGGCGATCTGCGGCGGTTCCTCGGTGGTGGCCATCGACAGCCCCCAGGAATGGTGGAGCTCGGTGAACCTGTCCACCGACCGCATCATCCCGCACTTCCAGAACCTGGCCGACGCCATGCACAAGCATGGCGCCAAGATCATGATCCAGATTACCCACATGGGCCGCCGCTCGCGCTGGGACGGCTTCAACTGGCCAACCCTGATGTCGCCGTCCGGGGTGCGCGAACCGGTGCACCGCGCCACCTGCAAGACCATCGAGCCGGAAGAGATCTGGCGGGTGATCGGCAACTACGCCCAGGCCGCGCGCCGGGCCAAGGCCGGCGGCCTGGACGGCGTCGAACTGTCGGCGGTGCACCAGCACATGATCGACCAGTTCTGGAGCCCGCGGGTCAACAAGCGTACCGACGAATGGGGCGGCACCTTTGAGAAGCGCATGCGTTTCGGCCTGGAAGTGCTCAAGGCGGTGCGCGCTGAAGTGGGTGACGATTTCTGCGTCGGCATGCGCCTGTGCGGCGACGAATTCCACCCGGACGGCCTGTCCCACGAGGACATGAAGCAGATCGCCAAGTACTACGACGACACCGGCATGCTGGACTTCATCGGCGTGGTCGGCTCGGGCTGCGACACCCACAACACCCTGGCCAACGTGATCCCCAACATGAGCTTCCCGCCGGAGCCGTTCCTGCACCTGGCGGCGGGCATCAAGGAAGTGGTCAAGGTCCCGGTGCTGCACGCACAGAACATCAAGGACCCGAACCAGGCCACGCGGATTCTCGAAGGCGGCTACGTCGACATGGTCGGCATGACCCGCGCCCACATGGCCGACCCGCACCTGATCGCCAAGATCAAGATGGGCCAGATCGACCAGATCAAGCAGTGCGTCGGCGCCAACTACTGCATCGACCGCCAGTACCAGGGCCTGGACGTGCTGTGCATCCAGAACGCCGCCACCTCCCGTGAATACATGGGCGTGCCGCACATCATCGAGAAGACCACCGGCATCAAGCGCAAGGTGGTGGTGGTCGGCGCCGGCCCTGCCGGCATGGAAGCCGCTCGCGTCGCCGCCGAACGTGGCCACGAGGTGACCCTGTTCGAGAAAAAAGACGCCATTGGCGGGCAGATCACCACCGCCTCCAAGGCCCCGCAACGGGACCAGATCGCCGGCATCACCCGCTGGTACCAGCTGGAACTGGCGCGCTTGAAGGTCGATCTGCGCCTGGGCACCGCGGCGGACACCGCGACCATCCTCGACCTGCGCCCCGACGTGGTGGTGCTGGCCGTGGGCGGCCATCCGTTCATCGAGCAGAACGAACACTGGGGCGCCGCCGAAGGGTTGGTGGTCAGCAGCTGGGACATCCTCGACGGCAAGGTGGCGCCGGGTAAGAACGTGCTGGTCTACGACACCATCTGCGAGTTCACCGGCATGTCGGTCACCGACTTCATCGCCGACAAGGGCTCGCAAGTGGAGATCGTCACCGACGACATCAAGCCGGGCATCGCCGTCGGCGGCACCTCGTTCCCCACCTACTACCGCAGCCTGTACCCCAAGGAAGTGATCATGACCGGGGACCTGACCCTGGAGAAGGTCTACCGCGAGGGCGACAAGCTGGTGGCGGTGCTGGAGAACGAATACACCGGCGCCCGCGAAGAGCGGGTGGTGGACCAGGTGGTGGTGGAAAACGGCGTGCGTCCCGACGAAGAGCTCTACTACGGGCTCAAGGAAGGTTCGCGCAACAAGGGCCAGATCGACGTCGAGGCGCTGTTCGCGATCAAGCCGCAGCCGTGCCTGAGCGAGACGGGGGAGGGCTACCTGTTGTTCCGCATCGGCGACTGCGTATCCCAGCGCAACACCCATGCCGCGATCTACGACGCACTGCGCCTGTGCAAGGATTTCTGACGGCAGCGGCAAGTTTCAAGCGGCAAGCGGCAAGCTAAAGCAGGCATTCGGCAGTGCTTTTGCTTGTCGCATGCCTCTTACGCTCTGTAAGGACTTTTAGCCGCCGTTGCACGTTTTGCGCGGCCAGTGAGAGCGCATGCTCAGCCCTGCTTTTTCTTGCCGCTTGAAGCTAGCCGCTTGCAGCTGACCCTAAGGTGATTGTGATGTTGAACACCCTGCTTCCCATTCTGCTGTTCGCCGCCGTCGGCCTGGCGCTCCTCGGCGCGCTGCGACGCGTGGCCCTGTGGCGCCGGGGGCGAGCCTCCAAGGTCGATCTGATCGGCGGCCTGCTGGCCATGCCCAAGCGCTACATGGTGGATCTGCACCATGTGGTGGCCCGGGACAAATACATGGCCAACACCCACGTGGCCACCGCCGGCGGTTTCGTCCTGGCGGCGGTGCTGGCGATCCTGGTGCATGGTTTCGGCCTGCATAACCGCATCCTCGGCTACGCCTTGCTGCTGGCCACCACGCTGATGTTCGTCGGCGCGCTGTTCGTCGCCAAGCGTCGGCGCAACCCGCCGGCACGCCTGTCCAAGGGCCCGTGGATGCGCTTGCCGAAAAGCCTGCTGGCGTTTTCCGTGAGTTTCTTTGTGGTGACCTTGCCGGTGGCCGGGATTCTCCCGGAACACTTTGGTGGCTGGGTGCTGGCGACGATTCTGGTGGTGGGTGTGCTGTGGGGCGTGTCCGAGCTGTTCTTCGGCATGACCTGGGGCGGGCCGATGAAGCACGCCTTCGCTGGCGCCCTGCACCTGGCCTGGCACCGGCGCGCCGAGCGCTTTGGCGGCGGTCGCTCCACCGGCCTCAAGCCGTTGGACCTGGAAGACCCAAGTGCGCCTTTGGGGGTGGAAAAGCCCAAGGACTTCACCTGGAACCAACTGCTGGGCTTCGACGCCTGCGTGCAGTGCGGCAAGTGCGAGGCGGCGTGCCCGGCCTTCGCCGCCGGCCAGCCGCTGAACCCGAAGAAGCTGATCCAGGACATGGTGGTCGGCCTGGCCGGTGGCACCGACGCGCAGTTCGCTGGCAGCCCGTACCCTGGCAAAGCCATTGGCGAACACGGCGGCCATCCGCACCAGCCCATCGTCAACGGCCTGGTGGACGCCGAGACGCTGTGGTCCTGCACCACTTGCCGGGCCTGCGTCGAGGAATGCCCGATGATGATCGAGCACGTCGATGCCATCGTCGACATGCGTCGTCACCTGACCCTGGAAAAGGGCGCGACCCCGAACAAGGGCGCCGAGGTCCTGGAAAACCTGATCGCCACCGACAACCCCGGCGGCTTCAACCCCGGCGGACGGATGAACTGGGCGGCGGACCTGAACCTGTCCCTGCTCAGCGAAAAGCAAAGCACCGACGTGCTGTTCTGGGTCGGCGACGGCGCCTTCGACATGCGCAACCAGCGCACCCTGCGGGCCTTTGTCAAAGTGCTGAAAGCAGCCAAGGTGGACTTCGCCGTGCTCGGCCTGGAAGAACGCGACAGCGGCGACGTGGCCCGACGCCTGGGGGACGAAGCAACTTTCCAGCTGTTGGCCAAGCGCAATATCCAGACCCTGGCCAAGTACCGCTTCAAGCGCATCGTCACCTGCGACCCCCACAGTTTCCATGTGCTGAAAAACGAGTACGGCGCCTTCAACGGCCACTACCTGGTGCAGCACCACAGCACCTACCTGGCCGAGTTGATTGGTGCCGGTGCGCTGAACCTGGGCCAGCACAAAGGCAGCAGCGTGACCTATCACGATCCTTGCTACCTGGGCCGCTACAACGGCGAGTACGAAGCGCCGCGCGAAGTGCTGCGGGCCCTGGGTATCGAGATCAAGGAAATGCAGCGCTCGGGCTTCCGTTCCCGTTGCTGCGGCGGTGGCGGCGGGGCGCCGATCACCGACATTCCGGGCAAGCAGCGGATTCCCGACATGCGCATGGAAGACATCCGCGAGACCGGCGCCGAGCTGGTGGCCGTGGGTTGTCCACAGTGCACGGCCATGCTCGAAGGGGTGGTGGAGCCGCGGCCGATGATCAAGGACATCGCCGAACTGGTGGCCGACGCCTTGCTCGAAGACGCCGCCCCGAGCAAAGCGCCGGCGTCGGTGAAACCTGAACCTGCGGAGGTGCACTGATGAGCGAGATTATCCGCCGCGATCCCCGCGCCGAATGGATCGCCCGCAACCGCCTGCACCCGCTGCACGCGGCCATGCAGCCGGCGCAACACAGCTGTATGGGGCCCAATGGCCTGATCCGCAAGAACCCCCACGGCATCGGTTTCATCGGGCCCAATGGCCTCAAGCGCATCGACCGCAGTGGCGCCCAGCAGGGCGGCAGCGCCAAGCGCACGGCGGCGGCCGAGGTGCAGTTGCCGCTGCATCAAGTGGCGCAGCCGGCGTTCTACATCAGCGTGGTGCCGGATATGGTCGGCGGCCGCCTGAGCAGCCACGACCGCGACCTGCTGGGCCTGGCCCATCAGTTGGCGGGCCAGGACGGCGCGGTGCTGGCGGTGGTGTTTGGCGAGCACAAGGAATCGGCCTTTGCCACGGCGGGTGTCGACCGCCTGCTGGTGCTGCACGGCAGCGAGTTCGACGGTTATGCACCGGAACAACGGGTGCAGGGCCTGCGGGCTGTGGATAACCAGTTCAGCCCGCGCCATTGGCTGCTGCCTGACAGTCGCAGCGGCGGTGGCGAACTGGGCCGGCGCTTGGCCGCGGCCCTGGGCGAACGCCCAGCGACCCGGGTCTGGCAGGTCAAGGACGGGCAGTGCATCGGCCGTGCCGGCGCCGGTCTACAGGACCTGGCGCGACCAGCGCCACGTTTGATCCTGGCCGCCGCCGAATGCGCCGAGCCGGTCAGCGACACCCGCCACGAAGCCTTGCCGGTGGAGTTATCCACAACGGTGGCCCGCAGCCTGGCGCGGATCGAGGATCTGGGCGCGGTGGCGGTGGACCCGGCGGTGATTCCCATGGCCGAGGCCGAATTCATCTTTTCCGGGGGCAACGGGGTCAAGGACTGGCCACTGTTTCACCAGACCGCCGCGGCCCTGGGCGCCACCGAAGGCGCCTCGCGGGTGGCGGTGGACGACGGCTTCATGGCCCGGGATCGGCAAGTGGGGGCCAGCGGCATCTGGGTCACCGCGCGGGTCTATGTGGCGGTGGGCATTTCCGGGGCGATCCAGCACCTGCAGGGCATCGGCGCCTGCGACAAGGTGGTGGCGATCAACCTCGACCCGGGCTGCGACATGATCAAACGCGCCGATCTGTCGGTGATTGGCGACAGCGCGGACATTCTCAAGGCCTTGATCGCGGCGGTAGCGGCCTACCGCAACGACGCCAAGCGCGATGCGGCTTAAGGGGACGTTATGAACAGCAATGTGATCAGCCTGGTATCGATAGGCGCGCACCCGACCTCCGGCCGTCCACGGCGCGCCGAACAGGACGCCCGCGCGGTGGAGCTGGGCCTGCAACTGGCGGGGGACAAACTGCAGGTGCTGCATGCCGGCGACGTCGCCGAACCGGCCCTGCGCGCTTACCTGGGCATGGGCCTGGAGCAGTTGCACGTGCTGGAGCAACCGGTAGGCGCCGATGCCCTGCCGATCCTGACCCAGTACCTGCGCGACGCGGGCGCCCAAGTGGTGCTCACCGGCAGCCAGGCGGAAACCGGCGAGGGCTCTGGCATGCTGCCGTTCCTGCTGGCGGAGAACCTCGGCTGGCCGCTGGTGGTGGGGCTGGCGCAAGTCGAGTCCCTGGCCGACGGCGTGGCTCATGTGCTGCAAGCCTTGCCCCGTGGCCAGCGGCGGCGGCTCAAGGTGCGCCTGCCGTTTCTCGCCACTGTGGATAACGCCGCGCCGAAACCGCGGCAAAGCGCCTACGGCCCGGCGCGCCGTGGCGTACTGCAGGCCGATCAGGTCGTGGTGGTGGAAGACGAGTTATTCACAGCCTCCAGCCTGCAACCGGCCAAGCCCCGGCCCAAGCGCCTGAAAGTGATCAAGGCCAAGAGCGGCGCCGACCGCATGAAGGCCGCCACCGCCAAGGCCAGCGGCGGCACCGGTCAAGTGCTCAAGGGCGTAAGCCCTGAGGCCGGCGCCGAGGCCATCCTCAAACTGCTGATCGAAGAAGGCGTGGTTCGCTGAGCTCAGGTTTATGCACAACCCTCGGGCCGTGCACCCACCTTTGGGCTCCGCGGTTCGCTGGCAAGCCAGCTCCTACCAGGGAAATCGCGTCTGCACCCACCGTAGGAGCCGGCTTGCCGGCGAAGGGGTCGCTGGGGTTTTGCACATCTCTGGGGACCGCCATTCGCTGGCAAGCCAGCGCCTACTAGAGTAGCGATGGGTTACTCACAATCCCTGTGCGCGGAGCTGTGGATAAGGTGTTCGCGCCTTGCTCCAGCCCATGTGCAACAAGCCCTGTAGCCGTCTGTACAGAATTTGATCAGGCTAAGCGGGCGTTTTTTAAGGCTTTTTTTCCTGGGCGGGGAAATCGCCGAAGCGACTTTTGCACAGCACTTGCCCCCAAAGTCTGTTGGCGCTTCTGTGGATAAGATGTTCGCTTAGCGCTACAGGACTTGCAGATCGTGCCTTGCAGGGTTTTGCTCAAAAAATAGCCAAATGCCGGTTTTTCCGCCCGTTACCCCGTCAGGAACCCGATTATTCGCGGCTTTCAGGGGTTTTCCACAATGCCCCGGGGCATTGCCCACAGTTGCCCCCAAAGTCTGTTGGCCTTTCTGTGGATAAGGTGTTCGCCTTCCGCTACAGGCTTCTGATTCCGTGGCTTTCAGGTGGTTGTTCAAAAACTGACCAATGCAGCCAAAAACCGCTGCTTCTGCATAAGTCACGGTTTTTATTGGCATTGCCCGGCGAAATATCCCCAACCCCGAGGCACTTGCCCACAGTTGCTGTGGGTCAAGGTGTGGATAAGGTGTTCGCCAACGGCTGGACCCCTTGTGATTCATAGCGTGCGCGGCAATAGGTCAAATTTCATACAGTTCTAAGGGCTTTCTTGACACTGGCAATGGGCCTGTCTTCACTGAGGCATCAAGGACTTAGCGGCAACTTATCCACATCCGGCTCAGGGAGCGCAGGCAATGGATTGTCGTTCATCGCAGGTTTATCCGACCGGGGCCCCCCTCCCTCGACGTACCCGTCGCCGTGCCGCCAACCAGCGCGCACGCCTATAGACCTGCCCTTCGTTCTGTCCCTTCACTGACTGCACTGCAGGTGTTTCAGGCGCCAAGGCCTGCCTGTTCGGCTGCCTGCGCGCCAACGGATGCACCCATTAGAGGCGACCCACGAGTTGCCCCATCTGCCTGAGAGGAACCCCGCCATGACTCGGATCGCGACCCCCATCAGCGAGATCCAGGAACACTACGACGTGATTGTCATCGGCTCCGGCTACGGGGGCGGCATCGCCGCTTCCCGATTGTCCCGGGCCGGCCGCCGGGTCTGCCTGCTGGAGCGGGGCCGGGAGATCCAGCCCGGCGAGTACCCCAACACCCTGGCCAGCGCCACCGAGGAGTTGCAGGTGCATGACCCCGAAGGTCATATCGGTTCGCGTACCGGGCTCTTCGATCTGCACGTCAACGCCCAGCAGAACGTGGTGGTGGGCTGTGGCCTGGGGGGCACTTCGCTGATCAACGCCAACGTCGCCCTGGAACCCGAACCGGGGGTGTTCGATGACCCACGCTGGCCCCAGGCGGTGCGCGAGCACCGTGACACCCTGCTCAAGGAGGGCTTCGCCCGGGCCCGGGAGATGCTCAAGCCCAATCCCTATCCGGATTCGGCGCCGACCTTGCCCAAGCTGGTGGCTCATCGCAAATCCGCGGAGTTTCTCAAGCAGGGCTCGCACTTCTACAAGCCGCCGATCAACGTGACCTTCAACAAGCTGCCCAACAACCTCAACCACGTCGGGGTCGAGCAACTGCCCTGCAATCACTGTGGCGACTGCGTCTCGGGCTGTAATAACAAGGCCAAGAACACCACCCTGATGAACTACCTGCCGGACGCCTGCAATCATGGCGCGCAGATTTTCTGCCAGGCCCAGGTGCGCTACTTGGAGCGTGACGGCGACGGCTGGATCGTGCACTTCCAGTACCTGGACAGCGGCCGCGAGACGTTCTCGGCGCCGACCCTGTTCGTCAAGGCCGACATCGTCGTGCTGTCCGCCGGGACCCTGGGTTCCACGGAAATCCTCCTGCGCTCCAAGGCCAAGGGCCTGTCCACCTCGGCCCAGCTCGGCGAGCACATGAGCGGCAACGGCGACATCCTCGGCTTTGGCCACAACTGCGAGCAGACCATCAATGGCATCGGCTTCGGCACGCACTCGGCCGATGAACTCAAGCCCGTGGGGCCGTGCATCACTTCGGTGATCGACATGCGCGGCGAGGGCGACTGGCGCAGCCGCATGGTGATCGAGGAGGGCTCGATTCCCGGCGCCCTGGGGCGGGCCATGGTGCCGAGCATGGCGCTGTTCGCCGGGACCCTGGGCAAGGCCACCGACGACAGCCTTGGCGGTCGGTTGGGCTACAAGGCGCGCGAGGCCGAAAGCTTTGTGCGGGGGCCCTACTACGGCGCCCTGCACAATATGCAGACCTACCTGATCATGAGTCACGACAATGGCCGCGGGCGCATGCTGCTCGATGACCAGGACCAGTTGCGCATCGACTGGCCGGGCGTTGGCGAGCAACCCAACGTGGTCCTCGGCAACGAGCGCCTGTACCAGTGCACCAAGGCCCTGGGCGGGATCTGGGTGGAGAACCCGATCTGGACTCAGCTGCTCAAGCACAGCATCGTCTCGGTGCACCCGCTGGGGGGCTGCGTGATGGGCGAGGATGCCGGGCAGGGCGTGGTCAACCACAAGGGCCAGGTGTTTTGCGGCGCCAGCGGCACCGAGGTCTACCCCGGGTTGTATGTGGCGGACGGCGCGGTGATTCCGACGTCACTGGCGGTCAATCCGCTGCTGACCATCTCGGCGGTCAGCGAGCGCAACATGCGCCTGCTGGCCGAGGATCGCGGCTGGAAGATCGACTACAGCCTGCCCTCGGCCCCCAGCAAGGCGGTGCCGGCGCCGACCCTGGGCGTGCAGTTCACCGAGACCATGAAGGGTTATTTTTCCACCGCCTTCACCCAGCCCCAGGGCACCGATCTGACGCTCTATCAGGCGGCGGCCAAGCGCGGCGAGGCGCAGAACTCCCCCATCGAGTTCACCCTGACCATCACCGCCGACGACCTCGACCGGATGATCAAGGAACCCGCGCACGCCGCGACCCTGGTCGGCACCCTGAATGCCCCGGCGCTGTCGGCCCAGCCGCTGGTGGCCAGCCACGGCGTGTTCAACCTGTTCGAGGAGTATCAGCAGCAAGTGGGCGTGCGCCACATGAACTACGACATGCGCCTGAGCGCCGAGGACGGCCACGAGTATTTTTTCAGCGCCTTCAAGACCGTGCCCGAGGACCACGGCGTGCTGAACATCTGGCCCGACACCAGCACCCTCTACGTGACCCTGTACCGCGGCCAGGACAAGAGCGGCCCGGTGCTGGGCAGCGGGGTGATGCACATCCTGCCGGCGGACTTCGCCAAGCAGATGACCACCATGAAGGTGCTCAACGCACGCAACGAACGCGAGCGCATCGAGGGCCTGGCGCGCTTTGGCAAGTTTTTCGCCGGGATTCTCTGGGAGAGCTACGGCGGGGTGTTCGCCGGGGATATCTACTTCAACCCCGACGCGCCGCCCCGGCTGAAACGGCCCCTGGACGCGCCGGCGCCGACCGTGCATTTCTTCCAGACCGAGGACCAGGTGCACCTGCGCCTCACCCGTTATCAGGCCGGCAGCAAAGGCCCGGTGATGCTGGTGCACGGGCTGGGCGTGGGCTCGAATATCTTCTCCACCGACACCATCCAGACCAACCTGCTGGAGTACCTGTGCAAGCACGACTATGACGTCTGGCTCCTGGATTTCCGGGTCAGCATCCTGCTGCCGGCGAGCAAGCAGGAATGCAATGGCGACCAGATCGCTGCCTACGATTTCAAGGCCGCCATCGGCCAGATCAAGCAGGCGACCGGGGCCCGGGACGTGCAGTGCGTGGTGCACTGCTACGGCGCCACGACCTTCTTCATGTCGTTGCTGGCGGGCTTGAAGGACGTGCGCTCGGTGGTCTGCTCGCAGATCGCCGCCGACGCCGTGGTGGCCACTGCCACCGGGATCAAGGCCGGGTTGCACCTGCCGGGCATGCTCGACGCCATCGGCATCAAGTCGCTGACGGCCTATGCCGACAGCAAGGAAAGCTGGTTCAACAAGCTCTACGACACGGCCCTCAACGGCTATGCCCGGCTTGAAGCCCAGGGTTATTGCACCAACCCGGTGTGCCATCGCATCACCTTCATGTACGCCTCGCTGTACCGCCACGACACCCTCAACCAGACCCTGCACGACAACCTGCACGAGCTGTTCGGCGCGTCCAATATCGAAACCTTCGAGCACCTGGCGTTGATCTGCCGCAAAGGGCATCTGGTGGACTTCAAGGGGCGCGACGTCTACATGGCGCATTTCGACCGGCTGAAGCTGCCGATCTGCTTCATCAGCGGTGCCGACAACCAGTGCTACCTGCCGCAAAGCACACAGAAGACCTACGAGCGCCTGTGCCAACTGCATGGTCCCGAGCTGTTCAGCCGCCACGTGGTGCAGGGTTACGGGCACATCGACTGCATTTTCGGCAAGAACGCCGTGGTGGATGTGTACCCGCTGATCCTCGCGCACCTGGATAAGACCGCCCAGGGCTGACCCAGGCCAGCCCGCGGCAAGATCACCGCGGGCCCGCGCCAGATCAGGCAACAGGCACCGCAGCAAGCGCACTTGGAGGCCGAGTGCAGGCTGCGGCGGCCGCTCCACATGGATGCAGGGAAGGTTGAGATGAACGCTTATATCCGCTGGTTCCAACGCTTCATCTGGCTGGGCATCGCCATGAACATGGTGTTCGCCCTGCCGGCGCTGTTTGCCCCGGCGCTGCTGACCGCGGTGGTCGGTTTGCCGCCGGTGCTGTCCGATCCCTGGCTGGAAAACACCGGCATGCTGCTGGTGGGCATCAGCCTGTTCTACCTGCCTTCGGGCTGCAACGCGCCGCGTTTCGTGGTGCATTCCTGGCTGTGCGTGCTGTCGCGGCTGATTGCCGTGGTGTTCTGGATCTACCTGATCGACACCAGCAATCAGTCCCAGGTGTTCGTGCCCATGCTGATGGGCGACCTCGGCATGTTCCTGATCCTCGGCATCCTGCTGTACCTGGGCAGTGCCCCGGCCAACCGGCCCTGGGCTTTGCTCTGTGCCGGACTGCAGGGCCTGCGTGAACACTGGGTCGCCTGCTGGGCACGCCACAGCTTTCGCGTCGGCGCCCTGGTGTCGCTGCTGGTCCTGGGGTTTGTCGGCTACCAGACCTGGGTCAACATGCTGCGCGAGGTGCCGCAGCCGGTGGAAGCCTCCGACGAGGATCACTTCAAGTACGCCGCCATCGGCCTGGGCATCGAGGCGCGGATTCCTTACTACCTGTTCGCCGTGCTGCCGCAGATGTGCCCGGAAAAACTGCCGCGAGCCGGTGGCTACGAGGTCTTCGGCTTCCTTTACGAGAACGGCCGGGACCTGCCGGTGGGCATGGCCAAGCGGCAGCTCGGCTACCCCACGGTGGAGCCCAACTGCGCCCTGTGCCACACCGGTGCCTACCGCGCCAGCGCCAGCGATGTGTCCCAGGTGGTGCCCACCGCACCGGCCAACCTGATGCAGCTCCAGGCCTTCCAGTGGTTCGCCTACGATTGCGCCAGCGACCCTAAATTCACCGTGGATGCGGTGATGAACGCGATCAACGCCAAGTTCCAGCTGGGCTTCATCGAGCGCTTGTACAACCGCTACCTGATCATCCCCATGGCCAAGAGCGCGCTGCTCAAGCAGAAGCAGGCCTATGCCTGGCAGAAGCTGCGGCCGCAGCAGGGGCCGGGGCGTACCGACACCTTCAACCCGACCAAGATGGTGGTGTTCGGCTTTCCCGACGACTCGACCATCGGCACCGTGGACCTGCCGCAGATCTGGAACCAGAAGCCCCGGGAATCGATGTACCTGCACTGGGACGGCAACAACAACCAGATCCGCGAGCGCAACTACGCGGCGGCGATGGCGGTGGGCGCTACCCCGCAATCGGTGCTGCCGCAGAGCTTCAACCGGGTCACCAACTGGCTGCTGGGGCACAAGCCGCCGGCCTGGCCGTTCGCCCTGGATCAGGCCAAGGTGGCCCAGGGCAAGCCGCTGTGGGAGGCCAACTGCGCCGGTTGCCATGATTTCGGCAAGGCCGACACCGGCCAGGTCACCACCAACATTCAGGCGCTGGGCACCGACCCCCATCGCCTGGACTCCTTCACCACCGGCCTGGTGCAAGCCTTCCACGGCTTCAAGAAGCCGCCGTTCGACTTTGGCGCCTATCGCAAGACCCAGAGCTACAGCAACACCCCCACCGACGGCATCTGGCTGCGCGCGCCGTACCTGCACAACGGCTCGGTGCCGAGCCTGTGGGACCTGTTGCAGGCGCCGGAATTGCGGCCCCAGGTGTTCTTCACCGGCTCGGATGTGTATGACCCGCAAAAAGTCGGCTTCATCACCAGTGGCGCGACGGTACAGGGCCCTGGCTACTTCAAGTACGACACGCATCTGGAGGGCAACAGCAACAGCGGCCATCTGTACGGCACGCAGCTTTCCGCAGAGCAGAAGTGGCAGTTGATCGAATACATGAAGACCCTGTGACGCCCGTTCGGCGTTTGAGCAGAGGGACCATCAAGAGGGATGCCAGCATGTCATTTGTGAGCAATCTGGAACACGAATACGAACAGGTGAAAGCCCGGGTCGACGGGCTGTTGGCCAGGCTCGACCTGGCCTGGCAAAAACTCGCCAGCCAGCTTGAGCCGGCGGAACTGCAGGCGATCGTGCAACTGCTGCAGCGGGCCCATGACCAGGCGCAGTACGCCCTGATCCATGGCGACTTGCCCCCCGGTCAGGCGCCGGTGCCCTGGGAACTGGCCCACGGCCTGTCGGTCCTGCACCTGGGCAACGCCAAGCCCTTGCCGCAAACGGTGGCCGAGCTGCAGACCCAGGTGATGAAGGACGGCACCCTGCTGGGCTGTCGCCAATGGGAACTGCTGGACCTGCGCTGGAGCGAGGCCCTGCTCAACTGGATCGAGAACCTGCACAAGCACGCGCCCTTCGGCAGCACCCCGGCGCTGATCGAGATGGCCGACAACGTGCTGCTGGACATGGCCGGAGACTGGGGCACCGGCTATTTTCAGCCCAATTCGGCGGCGCAGCGCGTGGCGGACCTGATCAAGCAGGACCAGCCGGATGTCACCGTCCACCTGGGGGATGTGTACTACGCCGGCACCGGCACCGAGGAGGGCGCCGACCTGGTCGACTGGCCCCAGGGCAGCCTGGCGTCATTCAGCCTCAACTCCAACCACGAGATGTACAGCGGTGCCCATGGCTACTTTGCCGAGATCGCCGCGCTGTTTCCCAAGCAGCAGGGCACCAGCTACTTCGCCCTGTTCAACAGCCACTGGCTGATCGTCGGCCTGGACAGTGCCTATACCGCCGACGAAATGAACCTGTACATGGACGGCAACCTCAATCTCCCACAGCAGCAATGGCTCGAGGACCTGATGGTCAGCAAGGGGCAGGGGCGGCGGATCATGGTGCTCAGTCATCACCAGGGGCTGGATATCAGCGGCCAGCAGCAGACGGTGCTGTACAAGCAGGTGGTCGCGGCCCTGGGGCGGGTTCCGGATTACTGGTACTGGGGGCACCTGCACAATGGCATCTGCTATGCGCCCAAGGACGGCATGTACGGGCGCTGCATCGGCCACGGGGCGATTCCCTATGGCGTCACCCGCGAGCTGAAAGGCAACCCTCAGGTGCTGTGGTCGGAAACCCTGTCGGCGGGTGATCCGAACTACCCGCTGCGGGTGCGCAATGGTTATGTGAGGGTGAGATTGAGCGGCTCGCAGATCAGCGAAGACTTCATTGGAGAGACCGGCGCGATCAGTTGGTCACGGCCCTGAAGGCCCTGCCGCGGCAGCGGCTACACAAACCCTGTAGCCGCTGCCGTGCTGGCGGTATCAGCCAGTGACCGGCACGCCCTTGAGGTAGGGCGCCGGTTCCGCGCCGAGGTTGTTCAGCATGCGCTCGCTGTACCAGTCGACGAAGTTGACCACGCCGAACTCGTAGGTCTTGGAGTACGGGCCCGGCTGGTAGGCGGTGGAGTTGATGCCGCGCTGGTTCTCTTCCGCCAGGCGCCGGTCCTGGTCGTTGGTGGCGTCCCACACCTGACGCATGCGCGCGACGTCATAGTCCACGCCTTCCACGGCATCCTTGTGCACCAGCCATTTGGTGGTGACCACGGTTTCCTGGGCGCTGATCGGCCACACGGTGAACACGATGATGTGATCGCCCATGCAGTGGTTCCACGAGTGCGGCAGGTGCAGGATGCGCATCGAGCCCAGGTCCGGGTTCTTGATCCGCCCCATCAGCTTGGCGCAGCCCTGCTTGCCATCCATGGTCATGGACACGGTGCCCTTGAGCAGCGGCATGCGCACGATGCGGTTGCGCAGGCCGAAGCTGGCGTGGGCGTAAGGGATCTTCTCGGCTTCCCAGGCGGCGGCGGACGCGGCCACGTGGTCCTTGAACGCCTGGTCGGCCCGCGGGTCGGTGACGTCGTCCCATTCCAGCAGGGTTTTCAGCAACTCGGGGTGCGAGCCGCCGCAGTGGTAGCACTCGCGGTTGTTCTCCAGCACCAGCTTCCAGTTGGCCTTTTCATGCAAGGTGGTCTGCACCGCCACCTTGGTGTTCTCCATGTCGTAGGGCTCCATGTAATGGGCCAGGGTGGAGAGGAAGTCGTCGATGGCCGGCGGGTTCTCGGCCAGGGAAATGAAGATGTAGCCGCCGGCGGTCTTCACGTTCACCGGTTTCAGGCCGTACTGCTTCATGTCGAAGTCGGCGCCCATCTCGGTGCCGGCGAACAGCAGGCGGCCGTCCAGTTCGTAGGTCCACTGGTGGTAGTGGCAGACCAGCTTGGCGACCTTACCCTTGTCGCTGGTGCACAGCCGCGAACCGCGGTGGCGGCAGACGTTGTGGAAGGCGTGGACCACGCCGTCGGCGCCGCGGATGACGATGATCGGGTTCTTGCCGATCTGCAGGGTGATGTAGTTGCCCTTGGTGGGGATCTCGCAGGTCATGCCGGCGATCAGCCATTCCTTCTGGAAGATCTCCTGCATGTCGATATCGAACAGTCTTTCATCGCAGTAGAAGGGCTGCGGCAGGGAGAAGGTCCGCTCGCGCTCCTGCAGCATCTGTGCAGTGGCCTTGCGTGCAGGTTCCAGTGGATCGCCCAAGCTCAGGGTTGCGGTGACGTCCATCGTTCAAGTCCTCATGGCCGTTCGGTGCGGCCGGCGAATTAAATAGTGGCTACGGTGGGTGCTACGCAAGTCACGAAAAATCGGTTGTCGTGTTTGAGGCGAGTGTGGGTCCGCGGGCGCCTTGAACCTTATCCGTGGGCGACATGGCCCAATCTGTTCCCGACGCGCCAGCCCCGGCAGCTGGGGGCTGGTCGCGATAAGCATGTGAATGTCGCAGATAGGTAAATGGGCGCGAGAAGCCTTACGCAGAATCGCTGACAAGACGCCGACAGTCGGCCGCGGAGAACAGCATGTCCAACACCTTCCTCAACCCGGTAACCACCCAGACCTGGGCCAATGGCCGTCACATCGTCCGTTGCGTCAAAGTCATCCAGGAAACCTGGGACGTGCGGACCTTCTGCTTCATGGCCGACCAGCCGATCATGTTCTTCTTCAAGCCCGGGCAGTTCGTCACCCTGGAGCTGGAGATCGAAGGCCAGCCGGTGATGCGCTCCTACACCATTTCCAGCTCGCCCTCAGTGCCCTACAGCTTCTCGGTGACCATCAAGCGCGTGCCGGGCGGCAAGGTCTCCAACTGGCTGCACGACACCCTGCATGAGGGCCAGGAGCTGGCGGTGCACGGGCCGGTGGGGCTGTTCAACGCCATCGACTTCCCCAGCCCGAAAGTGCTCTACCTCAGCGGCGGCGTCGGCATCACCCCGGTGATGTCCATGGCGCGCTGGTTCTACGACACCAACGCCAACGTCGACATGGTGTTTATCCACAGCGCCCGCTCACCCAAGGACATCATTTACCACCGCGAGCTGGAGCACATGGCCTCGCGGATCGACAACTTCAGCCTGCACCTGATCTGCGAGAAACACGGCCTGGGCGAGCCCTGGGCCGGTTATCGCGGCTACCTGAACCACAAGATGCTGGAGCTGATGGCCCCGGACTTTCTTGAACGGGAAGTGTTCTGCTGCGGCCCCACGCCCTACATGAACGCGGTCAAGCGCCTGCTGGAAGCCGCCGGTTTCGACATGGCGCGCTACCACGAGGAATCCTTCGGTGCGACCCCGCCCGAAGCCCGGGCCGACGCCGTGGAACATGCCGAACAGGCGGCCGAAGCGCCGGAGCCGGACCTGGCCGATCTGCATCAGGTGGAGTTCACCGCCTCCGGCAAGAGCATCCGCGTGGCCCCGGGGGAAACCGTGCACGCGGCCGCGGCCAAGCTCGGCCTGATGATCCCCAAGGCCTGCGGCATGGGCATCTGCGGCACCTGCAAGGTGCTCAAGCTGGGGGGCGAAGTGGTGATGGAACACAACGGTGGGATCACCGAGGAAGACGAAGCCGAAGGCTACATCCTGTCCTGCTGCAGCGTGCCCAAGGGCGACGTGCGGGTGGAGTTCTGATCGCCGGCAAGCCCGCGCCTACGCCCATCTGCTGTAGGAGCTGGCTTGCCAGCGAACAGGTGCAACCTGATCCCCCGGTTACTGATACAACGCCGGGCGCCGATCCAGGTGCACGTGGTTATGTTCACTGATGGACTTGTGCCAGGCCTGGGCCAGATCCAGCTCCGCCAGCAGCAACTGCTCGGTGCGTTCCCGATCCTTGCCCGCCAGCGGATAACCGTCGGCGTCGACAATGGTCGAGCCGCCGACCCAGTTCACCTCACGCTCCTCGCCACAGCGGTCGCAGGCGGCGATGAACATCCGATTGACTGCTGCGTTGGCCTGTACCCGGATCATCTCCGCCGGGCGTTCGCTGGCCGGGCGCGGGCCGTCCGGCCAGTTCACCGGCGCGCACAAAAGCGCCGCCCCGGCCAGGGCCGGCAGGCGCACCCATTCGGGGAACTCCAGGTCATAGCAGATCATCATGGCGATCGGCCCGAAGCGGGTGGGCACCACCGGTGGCGGTTCGTCGCCGGGGGTGAAGATCAGGTTTTCCCGGTCCCACAGGTGCGCCTTGCGATACACCGTCAGCGTTCCTTCCGGCTCGATCAGCGCCGCGCTGTTGGCCACGCGCTGATCGTCCAGGCGCTCGCAGAAGCCGCCGACGATCACCACCTGCAGTTCTTCAGCCAGGGTTTTCCACAGGCTCAGGGTCGGCCCGTCGAGGCTTTCCGAGAGCGCCAGGGCTTCCTGGCGGTCGCGGAACACGTAGCCGCTCTGCACCAGTTCCGGCAGCACCACCACCTGGGCGCCGCGGGCGGCGGCCAGGCGGATGGCCTCGGCGCTGAGGTTGCGGTTGTAGTCCAGGTCGCCGATTCGCGGTGCCAGTTGCTGGCAGGCCACTTTCAGGGATGTCTGGGGGATCATTGCGCGCCTCCTTCCAGTTGCTGTTCGCTGGCCTGGATAGCCAGGCGTTCGGCTTCCAGGTCCAGGTTACGGGTCAGGGCCCAGTAGACCAGCCCGGCCACCGCCAGGCCAATCACGAAGGCAATGTCGGCGCCGCCCAGGGCCTGGGACAGTGGGCCCTGGTAGAAACTCAGGGACATGAACGGCACCATCGCCAGCAGGCCGAGGAAGTAGGCCAGCAACCCGGCGCTGGACCAGCGGCCATAGATGCCGGCGGGATTGAAGATGTGGCTGATGGCATAGCGGCCTTTGCGCACCAGGTAGAAGTCCGCCAGGTTGACCGCGGTCCAGGGCACCAGGAAGTACAGCATCAGCAGGACAAAGGTGTTGAAGCTGCCCAGGTAGCTCTCGGGGATGTTCATGGCGATCAGGAAGATCACCACCGCCACCAGGAGGATGCCGGTCACCCGGCTCTTGAGCGTGGGCTGGATCGACTTGAAGCCGTCGATGGCGCTGATGCCGGTGAGCATGGCGCCGTAGCAGTTGACCGCCATGATGCCCACCAGCGCCGGCACCGCGATCAGCACGGTGAAGGTGCCGAAGCCCGGAATCAGCTGGTTGCCCACTTCGCGCACGCTGGCGATGGCGTCCGGCGAGGGCAGTGCCGAGGCTAGGAAGGCCCCCAGGGACATCAGCCACAGGGCCGATCCGGCGGCGCCCAGGTAGGTCCAGAAGATCACCTTGCGCGATGGCGTCTGGTGCGGCAGGTAGCGCGAATAGTCGGAGACGTACACCGAATAGCTGATCTGGTAACCGGCGGCGGCCGACAGCTGGATCAGGAACGCCGACCAGGAAAAATGCGCGTCGGCCACGGCGGCATCGGCCTGCAGGGTCAGCAGGGCGCTGACGGTGAGCACCGCGAACACGCTGATCATCACGTAGGTCAGCCAGCGCTGCACGGTGTGCAGCAGGTCATGGCCGACCACCGCGATCAGCACCGCGATGGCGATCATCAAGGTGTACCAGGGCGCCCGGGCCCCGGGGATCACCGTGTTGATGGCGTCGGTGGCGAGGATCACGTTGAACACGTTGAAGCCGATGTAGACGAACACCACCGCGGTGAACGGCACGATGGCCCCGCGCAGGCCGAACTGCGCGCGGGACTGGATCATCTGCGGCAGGCCCATGCGCGGGCCCTGGTTGGCGTGGAAGGCCATGCAGAAGGTGCCCAGGCACACGCCGATGACGATCGCCAGGATGGCGTATTGCAGGGCCAGACCCAGGGCCGCGCCGGTGAAGCCGGTGACCATGGTGGTGAGCACGAAGTTGCCGGTGAACCAGAAGGGGCCCTGGTGCCAGACCTTGCCGTGGCGCTCGTTGCGCGGCACGTAGTCGATGGAGCGGGTTTCGATCTTCAGGCCAGGAGACTGGGCCTTTTCGGTGACGCAAGACTGAGTCGTCATGGGTGGAGCCTTTGTTTTTATAGGTCGACCCCGGAGTCTCGGATAAAGGCGGCGGATGTTGAATCAGCAGGGGCAAATAATCAGTTCAGGAATTTGTGAACTGATGCTTTCGCTGACCAGCCAGTTCCTGTGGAGGAGGGTGTGTCTTTGTAGGAGCCGGCTTGCCGGCGAAGGCGTCCGTGAGACTGGCGCCCGGGTTGCGGGCCTGTTCGCTGGCAAGCCAGCTCCTACATGCGGGGGGGGGGTGGGTCAGGCGCTCATCACGGTGCGGATGTCGGCTGCCAGTTCGCGCACGCGCTCTTCTTCGGTGTCCCAGGAGCACATGAAGCGCGCGCCGCCCTTGCCGATGAAGGTGTAGAAGCGCCAGCCCCTGGCGGTCAGGGCGGCAATCGCCGGTTCCGAGAGTTGCAGGAACACGCCGTTGGCCTGCACCGGGAACATCAGCTCCACGCCAGGAGTGTCGGCCACCAGCTGGGCCAGCAACTGCGCGCAGTGGTTGGCGTGGCGGGCGTGCTTGAGCCAGGCGTCGTTTTCCAGCAGGCCGACCCAGGGCGCCGAGAGAAAGCGCATTTTCGAGGCCAGCTGGCCGGCCTGCTTGCAGCGGTAGTCGAAGTCTTCCGCCAGCTGGTGGTTGAAGAACAGGATCGCTTCACCCACCGCCATGCCGTTTTTCGTGCCGCCAAAGCACAGCACGTCGACGCCGGCCTTCCAGGTCAGCTCCGCCGGGGTGCAGCCGAGGAAGGCGCAGGCGTTGGAGAAGCGCGCGCCGTCCATGTGCAGGTTCAGCCCCAGTTCCTTGCAGGTGGCGCTGATGGCGCGCACTTCTTCCGGGGTGTAGACGCTGCCCACTTCGGTGGCCTGGGTCAGGGTCACCACCCGCGGCTTGGGGTAGTGGATGTCCTGGCGCTTGAGGGCGATCTCGCGGATCGATTCCGGGGTCAGCTTGCCGTTCTGGGTGCCGGCGATCAGCAGCTTGGAACCGTTGGAGAAGAACTCCGGGGCGCCGCATTCGTCGGTTTCGACGTGGGCGGTTTCCGAGCAGATCACGCTGTGGTAACTCTGGCACAGCGACGACAGGGCCAGGGAGTTGGCGGCGGTGCCGTTGAAGGCAAAGAACACTTCGCAGTCGGTTTCGAACAATCTGCGGAAATGATCGGCGGCGCGAGCGGTCCACTGGTCGTCGCCATAAGCGCGCTCGTGGCCGTGGTTGGCCTGCTCCATGGCGGCCCAGGCTTCGGGGCAGATGCCGGAGTAGTTGTCGCTGGCGAATTGTTGGCTCTTGTCGGTCATGGCCGGCTCCGTGGTCGATGATGGTGCGCACTTTACCCAAGAACAATGGCTCAGCACACGCTCTGTTTATGCCGGAATAATGCAGGGCCCATAAGGATTTATGCGTGATGCGATGCTGAAAACCGACAACCCTCGGCGCGATGGGGCGCTGGATGCGCTGAAGTGGCTGGCGCTGCTGAGCATGGTCCTCGATCACCTGCGTTATGTAGGCCTGAGCCTGGACTGGCTTTACGTACCCGGGCGTCTGGCGTTTCCCTGGTTCTGCCTGGCGATGGCGGTGAATCTGGCGCGGGTTGCTGATCGGTCTGGCCACCAGCTCGGGCAATGGCGCTACCTGGGCAGGCTGCTGCTGTTCAGCGGGCTCAGTGAGATTCCCTATCGCCTGTTCGTGCCCGATCCCGACACCTTGAATGTATTGCCGACCCTGGCCCTGGGGTTGCTGGTGGCCCGGGGCTGGCAGCGGCCCAGGGGGCTGGCGCTGGCGCTTGGCTTGGCGGCTCTGCTGCTGGCGCTGGGGTTTTCCCGTTGGCTGATGTTTGGCGCGTTCGGGGTGTTGCTGCCATTGGCCCTGCTGCTGGTGCAGCGCCGCCCCTGGTATTTCAGCCTGCTGCCCGGGGCCTTGTGCCTGGCGGCCAACCAATGGGAAACCTTGTTCCCGGCGGCGCGCCTGGGCAATTGGGTGGCGACCTGCGGTATTGCCGCCTGTCTGTTGGCGCCGTTGCTCGGGCTGATGCTGCTGCGGGGGCTGCGTGGCGGGTCGGTGCCGGCCATGCGCCGCTGGGCCTACCTGCTGTACCCGGCGCACTTTCTCCTGCTGCTGGCCCTGCGCCAACTCCTGTAGCCGCTGCCGCAGGCTGCGAACGGCTTGGGCGGCATTTCGACGTGGCAGACGGGGCGATCTTGAAGGTTTAGAGGTTTGGCTGGAGATCGCCAGGCAAGGTCCTGCGGACCTTTGCGCAGCTTCGCGGGCTCAGCAGCGGCTACAGGGCCGCAGGGCGCCGATCCAGAGCCTTCCCCCGGCTGTGGCCCGAGGCATTTATCTGCGTGCGCCAAAGCATGTCGTAAACGCACCTTTGCGTGGCGTCCATAGGCATTTGAGTTCCCCTTGCCGGTCATACCATCGCATCCAAAGGGCGCAGCTGTAAGGCTCGCCTCACCGAGACGAAAGGCGCAGCGCCGCCGCTGGGAGAGACGTGATGTTCAGCAAGCAAGACCAGATCCAGGGTTACGACGATGCACTGCTGGCGGCGATCAATGCCGAGGAACAACGCCAGGAAGATCACATCGAGCTGATCGCGTCGGAGAACTACACCAGCAAGCGGGTGATGCAGGCGCAAGGCAGCGGGCTGACAAACAAGTACGCCGAAGGTTATCCGGGCAAGCGCTACTACGGTGGCTGCGAGCACGTGGACAAGGTCGAGGCCCTGGCCATCGAGCGCGCAAAGCAGCTGTTCGGCGCCGATTACGCCAACGTCCAGCCGCATTCCGGTTCTTCCGCCAACAGCGCGGTGTACCTGGCCCTGCTGCAGGCCGGCGACACCATTCTCGGCATGAGCCTGGCCCATGGCGGTCACTTGACCCACGGCGCCAAGGTGTCGTCCTCGGGCAAGCTGTACAACGCCGTGCAGTACGGCATCGATACCACCACCGGGCTGATCGACTACGACGAAGTCGAGCGCCTGGCCGTGGAACACAAGCCGAAGATGATCGTCGCCGGCTTCTCGGCCTACTCAAAGACCCTGGACTTCCCGCGTTTCCGGCAGATCGCCGACAAGGTCGGGGCGCTGCTGTTCGTCGACATGGCCCACGTCGCCGGGCTGGTGGCCGCCGGTCTGTATCCCAACCCGCTGCCCTATGCCGACGTGGTCACCACCACCACCCACAAGACCCTGCGCGGTCCCCGTGGCGGGCTGATCCTGGCCAAGGCCAACGAAGAGATCGAGAAGAAACTCAACGCCGCGGTGTTCCCGGGTGCCCAGGGCGGTCCGTTGATGCATGTGATCGCCGCCAAGGCGGTGTGCTTCAAGGAAGCGCTGGAGCCGGGGTTCAAGGCCTACCAGCAACAGGTGATCGACAACGCCCAGGCCATGGCCGGCGTATTTATCAAACGCGGCTACGATGTAGTGTCCGGCGGCACCGACAACCACCTGTTCCTGGTCAGCCTGATCCGTCAGGGCCTGACCGGTAAAGATGCCGATGCCGCCCTGGGCCGCGCCCACATCACCGTGAACAAGAACGCCGTGCCCAACGACCCGCAGTCGCCGTTTGTCACCTCCGGCCTGCGCATCGGCACCCCGGCGGTCACCACCCGCGGATTCAAGGTCACCCAGTGCACTGAACTGGCCGGTTGGATCTGCGACATCCTCGATCACCTCGGCGATGCCGACGTCGAGGCCAATGTCGCGCGCCAGGTGGCAGCCCTGTGCGCTGATTTCCCGGTTTACCGCTGAGAGCCGCAACTGGAGCAATGACTATGCAACGCTATTCGGGCTTCGGCCTCTTCAAGCACTCTCTCAGCCACCATGAAAACTGGCAGCGCATGTGGCGCACGCCGACCCCGAAGAAGGTCTACGACGTGGTCATC
Organism: Pseudomonas protegens; assembly: GCF_013407925.2. Taxonomy (NCBI): domain Bacteria; kingdom Pseudomonadati; phylum Pseudomonadota; class Gammaproteobacteria; order Pseudomonadales; family Pseudomonadaceae; genus Pseudomonas; species Pseudomonas protegens. The sequence goes on from NZ_CP060201.1 coordinate 3,884,343, forward strand.
GTCGGCGGTGGCGGGCATGGCCTGGCCACCGCCTACTACCTGGCCAAGGAACACGGCATCACCAATGTCGCGGTGGTGGAAAAGGGCTGGCTGGGCGGCGGCAACACTGCGCGCAACACCACCATCGTGCGTTCCAACTACCTGTGGGACGAGTCGGCGCAGCTTTACGAGCATGCGATGAAGCTGTGGGAAGGGCTGTCCCAGGACCTCAATTACAACGTGATGTTCTCCCAGCGCGGGGTCTACAACCTGTGCCACACCCTGCAGGACATCCGTGATTCCGAGCGTCGGGTCAGCGCCAACCGCCTCAACGGCATCGACGGCGAATTGCTCAACACCCAGCAGGTGGCGGACGAGATTCCCTACCTGGATTGCTCGAAAAACACCCGTTATCCGATCCTCGGCGCCACGGTCCAGCGCCGTGGCGGCGTGGCCCGTCACGACGCCGTGGCCTGGGGCTTTGCCCGGGCCGCCGACGCCCTGGGCGTGGACCTGATCCAGCAGACCGAAGTCATCGGTTTTCGCAAGGAAAACGGCGTATGCATCGGCGTCGAGACCAACAAGGGCTTTATCGGCGCCAAGCGCGTCGGTGTGGTCACCGCCGGTAACTCCGGGCACATGGCCAAACTCGCGGGCTTCCGCCTGCCGATCGAATCCCACCCGCTGCAAGCGCTGGTGTCGGAACCGATCAAGCCGATCATCGACAGCGTGATCATGTCCAACGCGGTGCACGGCTATATCAGCCAGTCGGACAAGGGCGACCTGGTGATCGGTGCCGGTATCGACGGCTGGGTCGGCTACGGCCAGCGCGGCTCCTACCCGGTGATCGAGCACACCATCCAGGCCATCGTCGAGATGTTCCCGATCCTCTCCCGGGTGCGCATGAACCGCCAGTGGGGCGGCATCGTCGACACCAGCCCGGACGCCTGCCCGATCATTTCCAAGACCCCGGTGCCGAACATGTTCTTCAACTGCGGTTGGGGCACCGGCGGCTTCAAGGCCACCCCGGGCTCGGGCAACGTGTTTGCCGCGAGCCTGGCCAAGGGCGAGATGCATCCATTGGCCGCCCCTTTCTCCATCGACCGTTTCCACAACGGCGCGCTGATCGACGAACACGGCGCTGCTGCGGTCGCCCACTAAAAGGACAACTCCCTATGTTGCATATCTTCTGTCCTCACTGCGGCGAGCTGCGCTCCGAAGAGGAATTCCACTCGTCCGGCCAGGCCCATATTCCCCGGCCGCTGGACCCCAACGCCTGCACCGACGAGGAGTGGGGCGACTACATGTTCTTCCGCGACAACCCCCGCGGCCTGCACCACGAGTTGTGGATCCACGCCGCCGGTTGCCGCCAGTACTTCAACGCCACCCGCGACACCGTGACCTACGAAATTCTTGAAACCTACAAGATAGGCACCAAACCGCAGTTCACCGCCAAGGCTGCTGGAGAGAAGGTATGAGCCAGACCAATCGCCTGTCCAACGGCGGACGCATCGACCGCAACAAAGTCCTGACCTTCACCTTTAACGGCCAGACCTACAAAGGCTTTGAGGGCGACACCCTGGCCTCGGCCCTGCTGGCCAACGGCGTGGACATCATCGGTCGCAGCTTCAAGTACTCCCGGCCCCGGGGCATCTTCGCCGCGGGCTGCGAAGAGCCCAACGCGGTGCTGCAGATCGGCGCCACCGAAGCCACCCAGATCCCCAACGTGCGCGCCACCCAACAGGCGCTGTACCAGGGCCTGGTGGCCACCAGCACCAACGGCTGGCCCAGCGTCAACAACGACATGATGGGGATTCTCGGCAAGGTCGGCGGCAAGCTGATGCCGCCGGGCTTCTACTACAAAACCTTCATGTACCCGCAATCGTTCTGGATGACCTACGAGAAGTACATCCGCAAGGCCGCGGGCCTCGGTCGCTCGCCTACCGAGAACGATCCGGACACCTACGACAACATGAACCAGCACTGCGACGTGCTGATTGTCGGCGCCGGCCCCGCCGGTCTTGCTGCCGCGCTGGCCGCTGCCCGCAGTGGCGCCCGGGTGATCCTCGCCGATGAGCAGGAAGAGTTCGGCGGCAGCCTGCTGGACAGCCGCGAAAGCCTGGACGGCAAGCCGGCGGTGGAGTGGGTGGCCAGCGTGATCGCCGAGCTCAAGTCGCTGCCGGACGTGTTGCTGCTGCCACGGGCCACGGTCAACGGCTACCACGACCATAACTTCCTGACCATTCACGAGCGCCTTACCGATCACCTCGGCGACCGCGCGCCCATCGGCCAGGTGCGCCAGCGTATCCACCGGGTCCGCGCCAAGCGCGTGGTGCTGGCCACCGGCGCCCACGAGCGGCCGCTGGTCTACGGCAACAACGACGTGCCGGGCAACATGCTGGCCGGTGCCGTCTCCACCTACGTGCGCCGCTACGGCGTGGCCCCGGGCAAGAAACTGGTGCTGTCCACCAACAACGACCACGCCTACCGCGTGGCCCTGGACTGGCTCGACGCCAGCCTGCAAGTGGTGGCCATCGCCGATGCGCGGCACAACCCCCGCGGCGCCCTGGTGGAAGAAGCCCGGGCCAAGGGTATTCGCATCCTCACCTCCAGCGCGGTGATCGAGGCCCGTGGCAGCAAGCACGTGACCGGCGCCCGCGTAGCGGCCATCGACGTCAAGGCGCACAAGGTCACCAGCCCCGGCGAATGGCTCGATTGCGACCTGATCGCCAGCTCAGGCGGCTACAGCCCGGTGGTGCACCTGGCCTCGCACCTGGGCGGCAAGCCGGTGTGGCGTGAAGACATCCTCGGTTTCGTGCCCGGTGAAGCACCGCAGAAGCGCGTGTGCGTCGGTGGCATCAACGGCGTCTACAGCCTCGGCGATACCCTGGCCGATGGTTTCGAGGGCGGTGTGCGCGCCGCCAGCGAAGCCGGGTTCCAGAGCGTTGAGGGCGTGTTGCCCAAGGCTCTGACCCGCCTGGAAGAACCGACCCTGGCGCTGTTCCAGGTGCCCCATGAAAAAGGCACGGCGCGGGCGCCCAAGCAGTTCGTTGATCTGCAGAACGACGTCACCGCCGCCGCCATCGAACTGGCGACCCGCGAGGGCTTCGAGTCGGTGGAGCACGTCAAGCGCTACACCGCCCTGGGCTTCGGCACCGACCAGGGCAAGCTGGGCAACGTCAACGGCCTGGCCATCGCCGCCCGTTCGCTGAACGTCAGCATCCCGCAGATGGGCACCACCATGTTCCGCCCGAACTACACGCCGATCACCTTCGGCGCCGTGGCCGGCCGGCACTGCGGGCACATCTTCGAGCCGGTGCGTTTCACCGCGCTGCATGCCTGGCATGTGAAGAACGGCGCCGAGTTCGAAGACGTCGGCCAGTGGAAGCGCCCCTGGTACTTCCCGAAAAACGGCGAAGACCTGCATGCCGCGGTCAAGCGTGAATGCCTGGCGGTGCGTGACAGCGTCGGCCTGCTGGACGCCTCGACCCTGGGCAAGATCGACATCCAGGGCCCGGATGCCCGCGAGTTCCTCAACCGCATCTACACCAACGCCTGGACCAAGCTCGACGTGGGCAAGGCCCGCTACGGCCTGATGTGCAAGGAAGACGGCATGGTCTTCGACGACGGCGTCACCGCCTGTCTGGCCGACAACCACTTCCTGATGACCACCACCACCGGCGGCGCGGCTCGCGTGCTGCAGTGGCTGGAGATCTACCAGCAGACCGAATGGCCGGACCTCAAGGTGTACTTCACCTCGGTCACCGACCACTGGGCCACCATGACCCTGTCGGGCCCCAACAGCCGCAAGCTGCTGAGCGAAGTCACCGACATCGACCTGGACAAGGACGGCTTCCCGTTCATGACCTGGAAGGAAGGCCTGGTGGGCGGCGTGCCGGCGCGGGTGTTCCGCATCTCGTTCACCGGCGAGCTGTCCTACGAGGTCAACGTCCAGGCTGACTACGCCATGGGCGTGCTGGAGCAGATCGTCGAGGCTGGCAAGAAGTACAACCTGACCCCTTACGGCACCGAAACCATGCACGTGCTGCGGGCCGAGAAGGGCTTCATCATCGTCGGCCAGGACACCGACGGCTCGATGACCCCGGACGACCTGAACATGGGTTGGTGCGTGGGCCGGACCAAGCCGTTCTCGTGGATCGGCTGGCGCGGCATGAACCGTGAAGACTGCGTGCGCGAGCAGCGCAAGCAACTGGTGGGCCTCAAGCCGATCGACCCGACCCAGTGGCTGCCGGAAGGCGCGCAACTGGTGTTCAACCCCAAGCAGGCGATCCCGATGAGCATGGTCGGTCACGTGACCTCCAGCTACGCCCACAACTCCCTGGGTTATTCCTTTGCCCTGGGCGTGGTCAAGGGCGGCCTCCAGCGCCTGGGCGAGCGGGTCTTCGCGCCGCTGGCCGATGGCCGGGTGATCGAGGCGGAAATCGTTTCCTCGGTGTTCTTCGACCCCAAGGGCGACCGCCAGAACATATGACATGAACCCGGGGCGCACCCTGTAGCCGCTGCCGCAGGCTGCGCCAAGGTCCGCAGGACCTTCCCGGGATGCAAAAGCTTGCGCCCGGTTCTCATACGACCGCAGCCTCCGGCAGCGGCAACCGGAACCGGACCACAGAATAAAGGACAGGTGCTCCATGACCGCAGTCAACGTTTACCAACAGCGCCCCACCACCGGGGCCAAGGCCGAGTCGCCCCTGCACCACGCCGACCTGCCGAGCCTGGTGGGCAAGGGCCGCAAGAACGCCGGGGTGATCCTGCGCGAGAAAAAACTCCTCGGTCACCTGACGATCCGTGGCGACGGCCACGACCCGGCCTTCGCCGCCGGCGTGCACAAGGCCCTGGGCATCGAATTGCCGGGTGCCCTGAGCGTGGTGGTCAAGGGTGAAACCAGCCTGCAATGGCTGGGCCCGGATGAGTGGCTGCTGATCGTGCCCAGCGGCGAAGAATTCGCCGCCGAGCAGAACCTGCGGGCGGCCCTGGGCGACCTGCATATCCAGATCGTCAACGTCAGCGGCGGCCAGCAGATCCTCGAACTGTCCGGCCCCAACGTGCGCCAGGTGCTGATGAAGTCCACCAGCTACGACGTGCACCCCAACAACTTCCCGGTGGGCAAGGCGGTGGGCACGGTGTTCGCCAAGTCGCAGCTGGTGATCCGCCGCACCGGCGAAGACACCTGGGAATTGCTGGTGCGTCGCAGTTTTTCCGATTACTGGTGGATGTGGCTGCAGGATGCGGCCGCCGAATACGGCCTTAGCGTCCAGGCCTGAACCCTAACCCTGTGGCCGCTGCCGCGGGCTGCGACAAGGCTCGAAGAGCCGTCCCCTGCGGGGCCGATCGCAGCCTTCGGCAGCGGCTACAGTGCCGTCATCAACAGGAGCCTATTGAATGAGCCGCGCCCCCGATACCTGGATTCTCACCGCCGACTGCCCCAGCGTGCTCGGCACGGTGGACGCGGTGACCCGCTTTCTGTTCGAGCAGGGCTGCTACGTCACTGAACACCACTCCTTCGATGACCGGCTTTCGGGGCGCTTCTTCATTCGCGTGGAGTTTCGCCAGCCCGACGGCCTCGACGAGCAGGGCTTTCGCCAGGGGCTGGCCGAGCGCGCCAAAGCCTTCGCGATGAACTTCGAACTGACCGCGCCCAACTACCGGCCGAAGGTGGTGATCATGGTCTCCAAGGCCGATCACTGCCTCAACGACTTGCTCTACCGCCAGCGCATCGGCCAGTTGCCCATGGACGTGGTGGCGGTGGTGTCCAACCACCCGGACCTCAAGCCCCTGGCCGACTGGCACCAGATTCCCTACCACCACTTCCCCCTCGACCCCAACGACAAGCCGTCCCAGGAGCGCCGGGTGTGGCAGGTGATCGAGGACTCCGGCGCCGAACTGGTGATCCTTGCCCGCTACATGCAAGTGCTGTCGCCGGAGCTGTGCCGCAAGCTCGATGGCAAGGCGATCAATATCCACCACTCGCTGCTGCCGGGCTTCAAGGGCGCCAAGCCGTATCACCAGGCCTACAACAAAGGCGTGAAACTGGTGGGCGCCACCGCGCACTACATCAACAACGACCTGGACGAAGGCCCGATCATCGCCCAGGGCGTGGAGGTGGTGGACCACAGCTACTACCCCGAAGACTTGATCGCCAAGGGGCGTGACATTGAAGGCCTGACCCTGGCCCGGGCGGTGGGGTATCACATCGAACGGCGGGTGTTCTTGAACGGCAATCGCACGGTGGTGCTCTGATGATTATTGGGGCTGCTGCGCAGCCCTTCGCGAGCAAGCTCGCTCCTACAGGGGGCACGCCGTGTGGGAGCGAGCTTGCTCGCGAAGCGATTTTGAAAACGAAACAGCATCTGTACCCGAGCAATCCACGTGTTTCCCCCTTTGGGTAACGCGGTTCCATAACAACAACAGCGAGGTGAAAGCATGTCTGGTAATCGTGGTGTCGTGTATCTGGGCAGCGGCAAGGTCGAGGTACAGAAAATCGACTATCCAAAAATGCAGGACCCGCGCGGCAGGAAGATCGAGCACGGCGTCATCCTGCGCGTAGTCTCCACCAACATCTGCGGTTCGGACCAACACATGGTCCGTGGCCGTACCACCGCCCAGGTCGGCCTGGTCCTGGGTCATGAAATCACCGGCGAAGTGATCGAGAAGGGCAGCGACGTCGAGAACCTGAAGATCGGTGATCTGGTGTCGGTGCCGTTCAACGTGGCGTGCGGGCGCTGCCGTTCCTGCAAGGAGCAACACACCGGGGTCTGCCTGACCGTCAACCCGGCCCGCGCCGGTGGCGCCTACGGCTACGTCGACATGGGCGACTGGACCGGCGGCCAGGCCGAGTACGTGCTGGTGCCTTACGCCGACTTCAACCTGCTGAAACTGCCGGATCGCGACAAGGCCATGGAGAAGATCCGCGACCTGACTTGCCTCTCCGACATCCTGCCCACCGGTTATCACGGCGCGGTGACTGCCGGCGTTGGCCCGGGCAGCAGCGTTTATGTGGCCGGTGCCGGCCCGGTCGGCTTGGCGGCTGCGGCCTCGGCGCGCCTGCTGGGGGCGGCGGTGGTGATCGTCGGTGACGTCAACCCGGTGCGCCTGGCCCACGCCAAGGCCCAGGGGTTTGAAATTGCCGACCTGTCCAAGGACACCCCGTTGCACGAACAGATCGCCGCCCTGCTGGGCGAGCCGGAAGTCGACTGCGCGGTGGACGCCGTGGGCTTTGAAGCCCGGGGCCACGGCCATGCCGGTGCCCAGCACGAAGCCCCGGCCACGGTGCTCAACTCGCTGATGGGCGTGGTGCGGGTAGCGGGCAAGATCGGCATTCCCGGCCTCTACGTCACCGAAGATCCGGGCGCGGTGGACGCCGCGGCGAAGATGGGCAGCCTGAGCATCCGCTTCGGCCTGGGCTGGGCCAAGTCCCACAGCTTCCACACCGGCCAGACCCCGGTGATGAAGTACAACCGCCAACTGATGCAGGCCATCATGTGGGACCGCATCAACATCGCCGAAGTGGTGGGCGTGCAAGTCATCAGCCTCGACGATGCCCCGCGCGGCTATGGCGAGTTCGATGCCGGTGTACCGAAGAAATTCGTCATCGACCCGCACAAGCTGTTCAGCGCTGCCTGAGGACCGTCAGTAACGAAAGCGCCGCCTTCTCTAGCCGAGAAGGCGGCGTTTTTTTCTTTTGTAGCGAGGGAGCTTGCTCCCGATGGGGTGCGCAGCGCCCCCACCAACGTCTACGCGGTGAGCCTGATGAATCGCGCCGGCAGGTTTTACGACCGCTGCGCGGCCGAGCGGGAGCAAGCTCCCTCGCCACAGCAGCCGCTTTCAATCAGGCGATCAGCGTGGCGCGCAAGCGCCGTCCCAGCACATCCATCAGGTCGCAGCCATCGCGCAGGGGAATGGCGCAGAGCTGGGCCAGCTCCTGGGCCAGTACCGGGTCCTTGCCCAGGGCATCGCTCAAGGCCAGTTGCTCCAGCACCTGGGTCACGGCACGGATACGGAAGGCGGCGGCTTCATGGAGCACATCCAGCGGCGCCTGAGTGTCGATCAGTAGGGAGGGGATATTGCAGTCGTGGCCGGTGATCGGCATGTAACGGTTCATGGAAAGTTCTCCGCAGTTCAGTGAGAACCGCCACGGATTCGTCGCCAAACGATGGGTGGCAGCTGTACGCAGGTTGGCGAACCGGGAACACACGGAACCGGCAGACCCGAAGGTCTCCCACGCACAGCTGCCATAACGGCAACGTTGCGGGTGCAGAACGTCCTGCCAACAAAGCAGGACGCTTCTGACCGTAGTTCGTCGGGTCGCCAAACCCGGTCGCTATTTGAGCGACCGGCGGACTATAAGCCGCTGGTGCGTGAGGCAGCAAGGCGCTGGGGGGTGGATGTCTTGCAGAAGGTTTCGTCCGCTGAAGCGTCGCTGAACGTGCACGAGGCGCTGTCCACGAGGCCGGTCCACTGAAATCGGTTGACCGCAAAGAGTCGACCTCGCAGAATGGAAAAACGTAGCGACAATGTAGCTACAAATAACCAATAGAGGTGATACCTTGGCTGCATTACTGAAAACCACTGACGTGCGTTGCCGCATAGACGAGGACTTGAAGGTCAGTGCTACTGCTGTGCTGGAAGCCTGCGGGCTGAGCCTCAGTGAGGCCATGCGCCTGTTCCTGCGTCAGGTTGTGGCCGTGCAGGGGCTGCCCTTCGAAGTGCGTGTCCCATCGGAGAAAACCGCTCGTGCCATGGCGCAGGCGCGGGAGATTCGTCGTCAGTACGATTCGATCGACGAGATGTTGAGGGATGCTGATGGCGAAGCCGGAGAAGAAGCAAAAGCGCGCTGAGCGGCCCAGGCAATGCGCACAAACGCCGGAGTTTAAAAAGTCCTGGGAGCGCTACCAGCGCGCGGGGCGTCGCGACATGCACGAAGTGCGCAAGGTCATGGTGCTGCTGTTCCTGGGGGAGCCGCTACCGGCGCAGTACCTCGATCATGCGCTGAAGGGGGAGTGGGACGGTTTCAGGGAGTGTCATATCGGTGGCGATTTTCTGCTGATTTATGACGTGGCCCGAGCCGGTCTTGTGACCTTTGTCGACCTGGGCAGCCATGCCGAATTGTTCAGATAGTTCATGCCGACTGAAAAGCCCGCCTATTGGCGGGCTTCTCGTTGCCTGTAAATCCGACTCGATCAATAACCCCGGCCCGGGTAGTCGAACCAGTGTTCTCCCCGAAGGATCTCCTTCATCTGGTCATCGCTAAAAAGCCCCGGCGCATCCCGCTGGAAACGCGAGCGCCACTGGGGCAGCCACCAGTAGTTCAGCGCCGTGCCTCTTGGCATCAGCACCATGCTGAGGACTGATCGGTCGATGAGCCCGCGCTGATACAGCTGGTGGCTGCGGTCCATGAAGTCCAGGTAGTAGTCGATGGGCAGCGAGAGCATCAGCACCGCGGTATGAAATTTTTCCGTGGGCGCGCGTTGCGGGTTTTCCAACAGGTTCAGGGCGTCGCAGTAGTGGGCCGGGGACTGGCGAGCCAGGGCCTGGGCCTCCGGGATTCCGAGAATGATCAGTGAGTTGATTTCCTCTTGCCAGTGGGCGCCGTTTGTCTCACGGAAGTACTGGCTGATGAACTCGCTCAGGGGGCCTGGGACCGTGTCCGAGCAGTGGCTGCTGTCGATGGGGCGGCCCAGGGTCCAGACGATGAGGGGGATGCTCAGGGCCAGGGCGATGCAGCCGTAGAGGGCCACTCTGATGGGGAATGGTTTCACAGCAGGCGCCGAAAGGTGTGGGGGCCGGGGAGTTTAGCGCTGGCGGCTTCGCTGGCAAGCCAGCTCCTACACAAGTCGGGCCTTGTAGGAGCCGGCTTGCCGGCGAAGGCGGCCGTCAGAGCGCCGCCAATTGCCCTTGATACAGCACCGGCCCGGTGGGCTGGCCGGTGGGCGAGCCACCGTGGGGTTCCAGGCTCACCGCCAGGGCGATCGGGGTGCCCAGCAGTTCGCGTTGGGCCGGGTTCAGGTTGATCTTGCCTTGGCCGCCCACCGGCACTACGCCGAGGGAAATCGGTTTGCCGTCGGCAGGAATCGCCCAGAGTTCCAGGCTGCGGTCCAGGCCAATCGCCGCCAGGGTCAGGGGCTCGACTTGCAGGTACTGGGCGTGGGCCTTGATCCGCAGCGCTGGTTGCTGGTCGGCGCTGAGCAGGGTGGCGCTGTAGCGCACCTGATCGCTCTGCTGGATAAAGCCGATGTACAGGGTCGCCAGCACGGCGCAGGCGGCAAGCGCCAGGCGCAGGCGCATCCACAGCGGGTTCTTCTTCGGCAAGTGCAGGACCTGGGGCTGGATGCGTGCCTGGATGCCTTGCCACACCTGTTCCGGTACTGCTTGTTCGGGGATGGCTTCGGTCAGGCTGGCAAGGCTTTCCTGCCACCGCGCCAGTTCTTCGCGCAGGGCCGCGTCGTCCAGCAGGAGCATTTCGAAGCGCCGGCGCGCGGCGCCCTGCATCAGGCCGATGGCGTAGTCGGCGGCCAGGGCGCGACGGCGTTCTGGGGTTTGATAGTTCATGATTCAAGGCACCGGCGCAGGCGTTCCATGCCCCGACGAATCCAGGATTTGACCGAGCCCAGGGGCGCGGCCAGGTGTTCGGCCAGCTCCGAGCAGGACAGGCCCTGGAAGTAGGCCACGGTGATGGATTGGCGCTGCATGCCGTCGAGGCTGTCCAGGCAGCGGTTCAGGGCCCGGGCGGAGCGGGCGCTGTCCAGCTGGTCGTGGGCCGAAGGGCTTTGATCCTCCAGCTGTTGTTCTTCGAGTTCGCCCAGGGGCCGTTCGCGGTGTTTGCGCAACTGGTCGATGGCCTGGTTGCGGGTGATGTTGACCATCCAGGTCAGGGGCGCGGACAGGTGCGGCTGGTAGCGCACGGCGTTGTTCCAGATGCGCACGAAGCTTTCCTGCAGCACTTCCTCGGCCAGATCGCGACGGCCCATGAAGCGCAGGGCGACGCCGTGCAGACGTGGGGCAACCATGCGGTAGAGGGTTTCGAAGGCCCGGCGGTCGCCCAGTGAACACTGGGCCAGCAGGTGCCGCAGCTGATCGGGGTCGAGGCTCGAAATGGCGATTCTCCTGGCAGGAACGGGGACAAGGGCCAGCGACAGGCGCCGACTGACGCAGCCAGAGATTAGTCCAGGGTGTGCGGTTGTTCCATTCACGTCCTGCTGCCTCATGCCGGAGCCCGGGTGGCGCTCGTGGACGATATACGCAGCAGCGGCGGGCCTGGATGCAGGCGCCGGACGGCAGGGCAGGCGCTGGAACATTCGCCGGGGGTTCGAGTCAAAACACTGTTTTCCCGCCGCCCGAGTCCGGACGGTTTCCCGCCCCATGAGGTTGTTTCGATGAATATTCCACGCGGTTTCGCCCTGGCTACCCTGATGACCCTGGCAGCCGGTTCGGCTCTGGCCGGCGGTTTCAGCCTGAACGATGCGGCCAACGCCATTGCCGGCATGCAGGGCGGCGACAAGGCTGCCGCTGCCGCGCCGACCTCCCAGACTGCCGGTCTGCTGGGCACCCTGGCGCAACTCAATGTCACCCCCGAGCAAGCCATCGGCGGCACTGGCGCCATGCTCGGCCTGGCGAAGAATCAACTCAGCGGTTCGGACTATTCGCAACTGAGCAAAAGCGTGCCGGGCATTGACCAGCTCTCGGGCAGCAACGCCCTGGGCAGCCTGGGCGCCTTGGGTGGCCTGCTCGATCAGTCTTCCGGCAAAACCGCCGGCCTGGACAGCGCCCTGGGTAATGTCAAGGACACCAATGACCTGAACAACGCCTTTGGCGCCCTGGGCATGGACAGCGGCATGATCGGCCAGTTTGCCCCGCTGATCTTGCAGTACCTGGGCCAGCAGGGCGTCGGCGGTTCCCTACTGCAAAGCCTGAGCGGCATCTGGGGCGTGGCCAAGTAACGCCCTGCAGCCCCGGCGCCGGGCGCGTCGGGGCTTTTCCTGAAGGTTGGAACACTCGCCTTTACCTTTCCCGGAGTTTTCGCCCAATCCGGCCTGTGCTATATCTCGCGCCCCGTTTTCCAAGGAAGCTCGAACGCGATGTTCATGGATGCACTGAAGATGTCTTTGCCCGCCGACGCGGTGCTCGGTTTCATGCTCTACATGCTGGGCGCCGCCCTGGTGTTTGCCCTCTACGCGTTCATCTACACGCGCCTGACCCCCTATAACGAATTCGCCCTGATCCGCCAGGGCAACAGTGCCGCTTCCATCGCCTTGTCCGGCGCCTTGCTGGGCTTTGCCATTCCGGTGGCTAGCGCGATTTCCCATTCCATTTCGATCATCGATTTCCTGCTTTGGGCCGGCATTGCCTCGGTGGTGCAGGTGCTGGCGTTCTTTGTCGTCAGCCTGACCCTCAAGGGGCTGTCCCAGCGCATCGCCAATCAGGAAAATTCCGCGGCGATCCTGGTGGCTTCGGTGTCTGTCGGTGTTGGCCTGCTGAATGCGGCCTGCATGACCCCATCAGTCTGAGGGCGCCGGCATGAAACGCAGTAAAAGCGTGCGCCTGGTGCTGCTGGGCAGTGTGCCGTTCGCCTTGGCTGCTTGTGATGGCCAGCCTCAGGCAACCCGGGAAGTGCGCCAGACCCAGCATTTCAGCAGCGTCCGCGATTGCGTGCTGGCGCAGGTTCCGTCCGCGATCTGCCAGGGCGCTTTCGATGATGCCCGCGAGCGTGGAGAGCTGATAGCGCCGCGTTATCTCGACCTGCAACGCTGTGAAGACGACTTCTTCGCGGGCAACTGCATGGTTTCCAGTGACAACCGCGCCTACGTGCCGATTGCCAAGGGCGTCGCCCTGACCACCCAGCGCACGGTGCCGGTCCAGCCCGAGGACGAGCCACCCGAGCAGGCCAGCTCCAGCAGTTCCAGCAGCTCTGGTGGTGGTGGTGGTGGTGGTGGTGGTGGTGGTGGTGGTGGTGGTGGCAGCGCCCGTTCGGGTTCCAGCTTCTGGCGCTGGATCGGCCTGGACTCCACGCCCGAGCCGCGCTATTTCAGCGAGGCGCTGTACAAGGAGCGTGACGGTCGCGGCGGCTCGCAACTGAGCACCCTCAGCCAGCAAGTGGAGAACGGCAGGACCTTTTTTCACGCCAACGGTGGGCGTTTCGGCATGTCCCTGCCGGAACATTTCACCAGCAGCGGTAATCCCCTGGCCGGGGCTCATGAGGTGGTCAGCCGTGGCGGTTTCGGCTCCTCCAGTCGCAGCAGCTGGAGCTTCGGTTCTTGAAGCGCATCCCCAGCACCCCGCGGGCGGATTGGCAGGCCACGGCGGAGCAGTTGGGCTTTGCCTTCCACACCTTCGACGGCGAGCCGTACTGGGACGAGTCGGCCTACTACCGCTTCAGCCTGCGGCAGATCGAAGACGACCTGGAAGACCCGACCCAGGAACTGCACGAGCTGTGCATGGCCCTGGTGGCCGAAGTGGTGGACAGCGAAGAGCTGCTGCAGCGCCTGGCCATCCCTGCGGCCTTTCACGAATTGATCCGCCAATCGTGGAAGCAGGGCGAGCCCCATCTCTACGGGCGCATGGACCTGTGCTACGACGGCAGCGGCCCGGCCAAGTTGCTGGAGACCAATTACGACACGCCGACTTCGCTGTATGAGGCGAGCTTCTTCCAGTACGTCTGGCTTGAGCAGCAGATGCAGCGCGGGCAGTTGCCGGCCGGCTGCGATCAGTTCAACAGCATCGAGGACAAGCTGCTGCAGGCCTTCGTCCAGGGCGGTTTCAAGTCGCCGATGCACTTTGCCTCGGTGCGCGATTCGCTGGAGGACCGTGGCACCGTCGAATACCTGCGCGATATCGCCCGTCAGGCTGGCCTGGGCACGCGCCTGATTGCCATCGAGGACATCGGCCTGAATGCCGGCGGGCGTTTCGTCGACCTGCTGGAGATGCCCATCGACAGCCTGTTCAAGCTCTATCCCTGGGAGCATCTGTTCAACGAAGCCTACGGCCCGGCGATTGCCGGCAGCGGCACGCAATTTGTCGAGCCGCCGTGGAAGGCGATCCTCTCCAACAAGGGCGCGCTGGCCCTGCTCTGGGAACGGCATGCGGGGCATCCGAACCTGCTGCCGGCGTTTATCGACGACGACCCCACTGCCAGCCTGGGTGCAGGCTGGGTGCGCAAGCCGTTCTTTTCCCGAGAGGGCGCCAATGTGGAGATCTGCACCGAGGGCGGCGAGCGCCTGATCGAGGCCGGGCCCTACGGCGGTGGGCCGTGCATTCGCCAGCAGTTTCACCCGCTGCCGGTGTTTGCCGGCAATCACACGGTGATTGGCAGTTGGGTGATCGGCGATCAGCCGGCGGGGATCGGCATACGCGAGGACAACTCGCCGATCACCAAGGACAGCAGTCGCTTCCTGCCCCACGTGATCAGCGATTGATCAGCGGCGTTCGCCCAGCAATTCGCTGATGCGCTGGTCCTTGTCGGTCCACAGCTGGTTGACCCAGTCCTGCACCTGCTGGCGGAACACCGGGTCGTTTTCGTAATCGCCGTGCCACAGCGCCGGGTCCAGTTCGCGGGTGCGAATGTCGATGATCACCTTGGGCACGCTGCCGCTGATCAGGTCCCAGAAGCCGGGAATGCGTTCTTGGGGATAGACCACGGTCACGTCCAGCACCGCGTCCAGCTGTTCGCCCAGGGCCGCGAGGACGAAGGCCACGCCGCCGGCCTTGGGCTTGAGCAGGTGCTGGAAGGGTGAGTTCTGTTGCTGGCGCTTGGCCGGGGTGAAGCGGGTGCCTTCCAGGTAGTTGACCACGGTCACCGGCTGGCGCTTGAACAGCTCGCAGGCGGCCTTGGTGATTTCCAGGTCCTTGCCTTGCAGTTCCGGGTGCTTGGCCAGGAAGGCCTTGCTGTAGCGCTTCATGAAGGGGTAGTCCAGGGCCCACCAGGCCAGACCGAGGAACGGCACCCAGATCAGTTCCTTCTTGAGGAAGAACTTGAAGAACGGCGTGCGCCGGTTGAGGGTCTGGATCAGCGCCGGGATGTCGACCCAGGACTGGTGGTTGCTCACCACCAGGTAGGAGGTATCGACCCGCAGGCCGTCGCCGCCGCGAATGTCCCAGCGGGTCGGGATGCAGCAGGCAAAGATCAGCTTGTCGATCTCGGCCCAGGTTTCGGCGATCCACATCACCGCGGCCGAGGCGTAATCGCGCAGACGTCCGGGCAGGACCAGCTTGAGCAGGGCAAACACCATCAGCGGGCCGAACAGCACCAGGGTGTTGAGCAGCAGGAGCAGGGTGACGAAACAGCCGGTGAGCAGGCGGCGCATAAGGCACTCTTGGCAATCTTTTGAGCGCGCCATGATAAGCAGCTTCGGCGGGTACGCCAAATGGCAAGCGGCAAGCGGCGAGCTCCAAGCTTGAGGCTTGCGGCTTGCAGCTGCCTTTATCCGAACCATTTGGTTGGCCGCGGTCTAAAATCCCGCTGCCCCTCTCTTCAAGGAATCCACTGTCGTGAAATCTGTCCTTGCTCTTGTTTCGCTGTTGGCGCTGCCGGTGATGGCCGCCGAGCCGACCCTGTATGGCCGTTACGAATACATTCGCCTGCCGGAAATCG
Source organism: Pseudomonas protegens (assembly GCF_013407925.2). NCBI lineage: Bacteria > Pseudomonadati > Pseudomonadota > Gammaproteobacteria > Pseudomonadales > Pseudomonadaceae > Pseudomonas > Pseudomonas protegens. Next base: position 3,899,923 of record NZ_CP060201.1, read on the forward strand.
GCGAAACCCTGCAGGCCAAGATGGACACCGGGGCCCTGACCGCGTCGCTGTCGGCCAGGGATATCCAGACCTTTACCCGCGATGGCGAGGACTGGGTGCGTTTCCGCCTGGCCACCAAGGATGCCGGGAACAAGGTCTATGAACACAAGGTGGCGCGCATCAGCAAGATCAAGAGCCGCGCCGACGAGGGCGACGAGGCCGAAGAACCGCAGTCGGCCAAGCGCCCGGTGGTGGAGCTGGAGATGTGCCTGGGCAACGTCAAGCGTACGGTGGAGGTCAACCTCACCGACCGCAGCAGCTTCAACTACCCGCTGCTGATTGGCGCCAAGGCGCTGCGGGAATTCGGCGCGGCGGTGAACCCGGCGCGGCGCTATACCGCCGACAAGCCCGACTGCTGATTGACGGGATACCGGGCATCCGGCACCGTTCGCCCACTGAATTTGCGCGCTTGGATGCCATGCCCCATATCCTGATTGTCGAAGACGAAGCGGCGATTGCCGACACCCTGATCTTTGCCCTGCAAGGCGAAGGTTTCACCACCACCTGGCTGAGCCTGGGGCGTGCGGCCCTGGACTATCAGCAGGCGACTCCGGCGGACCTGATCATCCTCGATATCGGCCTGCCGGATATCAGCGGCTTCGAAACCTGCAAGCAGCTGCGGCGCTTCAGCGAAGTGCCGGTGATGTTCCTCAGCGCCCGGGACGGTGAGATCGACCGGGTGGTGGGCCTGGAGATCGGCGCCGACGATTATGTGGTCAAGCCCTTCAGCCCGCGGGAAGTGGCGGCGCGGGTCAAGGCGATCCTCAAGCGCATGGCTCCGCGAGCGGCTCCCGAGGTGGCCCCGGCGCTGTTTGTCATCGACCCGGAGCGGGTGCAGATCAGCTACCGGGCTCAGCCCCTGAGCCTGACCCGCCACGAATTTCGCCTGTTGCAATGCCTGCTGGAGCAGCCCGAGCGAGTGTTCAGCCGCGAGCAGTTGCTGGACGCCCTGGGGGTGGTGGCGGATGTGGGCTACGAGCGCAATATCGACAGCCACATCAAAAGCCTGCGGGCCAAGCTGCGCCTGGTGGCGGCCGAGGCCGAGCCGATCCAGACCCATCGCGGCCTGGGCTACAGCTACAGCCCGAGCCACGCCTGATGACCCTGGGCATCCGCATCTTCCTGGTCTATTTGCTGTTCATCAGCCTGACCGGCTATTTCGTGCTGAGCACGGTGATGAAGGAAATCCGCCCCGGCGTGCGCCAGTCCACCGAGGAAACCCTGGTGGACACCGCCAACCTGCTGGCGGAGATCCTGCGGGACGATTTCAAGGCCGGCACCCTCAGCGAGAACCGCTGGCCGCAGCTGCTGCGCGCCTATGGCGAGCGGCAACCGGCGGCGACCATCTGGGGCCTGCCGAAGAATCAGGTCAACCACCGCATCTACGTCACCGACGCCAAGGGCATCGTGGTCCTGGACTCCAGCGGCCTGGCGGTGGGCCAGGATTATTCGCGCTGGAACGACGTGTACCTGACCCTGCGCGGCCAATATGGCGCGCGTTCGTCGCGCTCGCTGGCCGACGATCCCAACTCCTCGGTGATGCACGTGGGCGCGCCGATCCGCGACAACGGCCAGATCATCGGCGTGGTCACCGTGGCCAAGCCCAACAGTTCCCTGCAGCCCTATGTCGACCGCACCGAACGCCGCCTGCTGTGGTACGGCGCCGGGCTGATCGCCATGGGCCTGCTGTTTGGTGCCTTGCTGTCCTGGTGGCTGAGCGCGGCGCTGCGACGCATGACCGCCTACGCCCTGGCGGTCAGTGAAGGGCGCCGTGCCGAGCTGCCGCACTATCGCGGTGGCGAGCTGGAGCAACTGGCGACGGCGGTGGAACACATGCGCACCCAGCTCGAAGGCAAGGCCTATGTCGAGCGCTACGTGCACACCCTGACCCACGAACTGAAGAGCCCGCTGGCGGCGATTCGTGGGGCGGCGGAGCTGTTGCAGAGCGAGATGCCCCTGGAGCAGCGCCAGCGCTTCGTCGGCAATATCGACAGCGAAAGCGCGCGCATGCAGCAGTTGATCGAGCGCCTGTTGAACCTGGCACAAGTGGAACAGCGCCAAGGCCTGGAAGAGCGGGTGAATGTACCCCTGGCGCCGTTGTGCAAGGAGCTGCTGAACAGCCAGCACGGGCGTATCGAAGGCAAGCAACTGCAGGTGGAACTGCGGGTGCCGGCGGACCTGGCCTGGTCCGGCGAGCCGTTCCTGCTGCGCCAGGCCCTGGGCAACCTGCTGACCAACGCCCTGGACTTCAGCCCCGTGGGCGGCCTGCTGCGTTGCAGCGCGCACGCTGTGGAGGAGGGCGTGGAGCTGGTGCTGTTCAACCAGGGCGAGCCGATTCCGGACTACGCCCTGCCGCGCCTGTGCGAGCGTTTCTACTCGCTGCCGCGCCCGGACAGCGGGCGCAAGAGCACCGGCCTGGGGCTGAATTTCGTCGAAGAGGTGGTGCAGCTGCATGGCGGCCAGATGCACATCGAAAACGTCCCGGGCGGGGTGCAGGTGACTTTGCGTCTGCCCTGAACGGAGATTCTCCACAGAGTCTCCACATTGCCCCCATAAAACCCCCATGGCCGCGTTCCAGACTCTCTCTCATTGCAATTGGGAGAGCCTCATGAACCGTAACCTGACCTTCAAACTCGGGGCCATTGGCCTGTTGATCCTGCTGTTGCTGATACCGCTGCTGATGATCAGCGGCCTGATCAGCGAGCGCCAGAGCCTGCGCGATGGCGTGCTCGAAGACATCGCCCGCAGCTCCAGTACCCAGCAGCAGATCAGCGGCCCGGTAATGGTGGTGGACTACCGCAAGACCGTGCGCACCTGGAAAACCGACGACAAGACCAAGAAGCGCTACCAGGAAACCAGCGAGCAACAGGGGCGGCTGTTCTTCCTGCCGGAGCATTTCGAGCTGGACAGCAAGGCCCAGACCGAGCTGCGCGCCCGGGGGATCTATGAGGCGCGGCTGTTCCACGCCGACAACCACCTCAGCGGCCATTTCGCCGTGCCCGAGCAGTACGGCATCAAGGAGGACTTCGCTGATTACCAGTTTGACCAGCCGTTCCTGGCGGTGGGCATCAGCGATATCCGCGGTATCGAAAACGCCCTGCAACTGCAGCTCAATGGCCAGACCCTGGACTTTGCCCCGGGCACCTTTGTCAGCTGGCTGGACGAAGGCGTGCACGTACTGCTGCCGCCCCTGGATCTGAAGAAGAGCACCCGCCTGGACTTCGCCTTCGACCTGCGCCTGCAGGGCACCGGGCAACTTCAGGTGTTGCCGGTAGGCAAGACCAGCAAGGTGCTGCTGACGGCCAACTGGCCCCATCCGAGCTTTGTCGGCAACTATCTGCCGGTGCAGCGTGAAGTCACCGAGCAGGGCTTTTCGGCGATCTGGCAGACCTCGTTCTTCTCCACCAACCTGGAGCAGGCCATGGAGCGCTGCGCCTACAGCAGCCAATGCCAGGACTTCAACAGCCGCAGCTTTGGCGTGAGCTTCATCGACCCGGTGGACCAGTACCTGAAGAGCGACCGGGCGATCAAATACGCGCTGCTGTTCATCGGCCTGACCTTTGCCGGGTTCTTTCTCTTCGAGGTGCTCAAGAGCCTGTCGGTGCACCCGATCCAGTACGGCCTGGTGGGCGTGGCGCTGGCGTTCTTCTACCTGTTGCTGCTGTCGCTGTCGGAACACCTGGGGTTCGAGCTGGCCTATGGCGTGTCGGCGGCGGCCTGTGTCGGCCTGATCGGCTTCTATGTCAGCCATGTGCTGCACAGCTGGCGCAATGGCGCGGTGTTCGCGCTCTCGCTGGCGGCCTTGTACGGCTTGCTGTATGGCCTGCTCAGCGCCGAGGACTATGCGCTGCTGATGGGCTCGCTGTTGCTGTTCGGCTTGCTGGGCGTGTTCATGGTGCTGACCCGCAAGCTGGACTGGTATGGCCTGGGCCAGCGCAAGCAACCGGCGCCCCTGCAGTTCGACCTGGAGGCCGTCCATGAGTAGGTCGCTGGGTTTGCGTGAGGACCAGCGTCAGCGCGAGTGCCTGACGCAGCGGATTGGTCAGTTGTTTCCACCGGAGGCGTGGTGGCGGGTGCGCCAGCAGGCCGCTCCCCGTGCGGCAGGAGCCGGCTTGCCGGCGAACAGGCCGGAGCGCCTGACCGATTAGACCGGCGGCCGGGTCGCCAGCATCGATGGCCGCTGGCTGACCTCCAAGTACCAGGCGGCCAGTTGCGGCTGGTCCTGGCGCCACTCCAGATCGGGGTGGCGGAAGTCCAGGTAACCCAGGGCGCAGGCGACGCTGATGGCGGCCACGTCGAAGTGGCTGGCCAGTTCGGCAATCGCCTCGGCTTCCAGCACCGCCAGGGCGCGGCGGATCTTGTCGCGCTGGCCGTCGAGCCACTGCTCCCAGTGTTTTTCCGGGGCGCGCAGGGCCAGTTCGTAGCGCACCAGCACCGAGGCGTCCATGATCCCGTCGGCCAGGGCCGCGAGGGTCAGGCGCCGCCAACGGGCCGAGCCGTCCCGGGGGATCAGCGGGTTGCCGACGTGTTGCTGGTCCAGGTAATCGAGGATCACCCGGCTGTCGTACAGCACCTGACCGTCGGCCAGGCGCAGGGCGGGAATCTTGCCCAGGGGGTTGTCCTGGTTCAGGGCGGCGTCCGGGCTGACCGGGGTCAGTTGGCAGCCGTGCAGGGCGACCCGGTTCAATTGCCCGGTTTCATGCAGCAGCACCATGACTTTGCGCACGTAAGGTGATGCCGGGTTGTGGAACAGCGTCATGCTTGGGGTGGACATGAATATTCCTCGCGGGTGGAAGTCTCGCAGCCCGGGGATCTTAGCGCAGCCGGTGGCATGGGCCACAGGGGCGAGCGACAGTAGCGACAAGGAGTGATGAATGCGCAGGTCCTATCTTCTGCACGGGTTGTACAGCCTGGCCCTGACCTTGCTGGGCGCGCTGGCGGTGTACCTGGCCCTGCAGTACGAGTTCCGCCGCAAGGGCGAGGGTGAGCCGGAGCTGATCATGGCGTTCGCCTACATCGCCTGGTACTGGGCGTTGCCGGCGCTGGCCCTGCCGGGCCTGGTCTGCGTGCTGCTGCGCCTGCGCGGCCCCGACCCGGTGACTCAGCTGTGGCGCTGGAGCCTGGCGGCCAGCTATGTGCCGTTACTGGGGCTGGCCTTGTTCAGCGTGCTGGTGGCCATCGAGGCGTTTCAGGAAAACCGCGTGTTCATTCCGGTGATGCTGATCGGCCTCGGGCTTTCGATGTACCTGTGGCGCGGCTTTCCGGTGCCGGGCTCAGGCCGGCGGCTGGCGCCGCAACAGGCCGCGCAGGGCGATCAGCGTCGGTAGGCCCAGGCCCAGCCAGCTCAGGCTGTCCCAGACGCCGTCCCCCAGCAGCGCGGCGAACAACCCGGCGGCGCAGAGCAGGCCAAGCGCCAGGGGCGCGCCGAAGACCTTCCAGAAACTGGCTTGCCGCGGCTTCATCGGCGCCCCTCCCGGGTCGGCTTGCCGGCCCGGCGGCGGACGGTCCACAGGTACAGGCCGCTGCCCAGGACAATCATGGTCAGCACATCCAGCGCCGCCCACAGCAGCTTCATCGGCAGACCGCCGTAGTCACCGAAATGCAGCGGCTGGGACATGCCCATGGCGTCCATGTACCAGGGCCGTTCGCCGACGGCGGTGACCTGCAGGCTGCTGGCGTCGATCAGCACCGGGGTCAGCAGGTGCGAGGTCAGGTGGCTGCCGCCCTTGAGGAACACCGCGTAGTGGTGCTCGCTGGAAAAGCGCGTGCCGGGGAAGGCGATGAAGTCCGGTTGCATGCCCGGGGCGGCTTCCCGGGCGATCTCCAGCAGGCGGCTGGCGGGAGCCAGCGAGGTCAGCGGCGGGGCGTCGCGGTAGGGCGCGACCATGGCGCTGAGGCTGTCGTTGCGCCAGGCGGCGATGATCAGGTCGGCGCAGGCGCTGATGACCCCGGTCACCCCCACCACCAGGGCCCAGGTCAGGGTGACCACGCCAATCAGGTTGTGCAGGTCGAGCCAGCGCAGGCGGCTGGATTTGTCCTGGCGCACCGTGGCGAACTTCAGGCGGCGCATGAACGGCAGGTACAGCACCGTGCCGGAGACGATCGCCAGCACAAACAGCAGGCCCATGAAGGCCAGCAGCAGTTTGCCCGGGAGCCCGGCGAACATATCCACATGCAGGCGCAGCATGACCATCATCAGCCCGCCATTGGCCGAGGGCATGGCCACGGCTTCGCCGGTGCGGGCGTCGAGCATGAAGGTGTGGGACGAATTGGGTTCGGTGCCGGCGGTCTTGGCCATGATCGCCATCACACCGTTGGGCTCGTCTTCGTCCCAGCCGAAGTACTGCATGACTTCCCCCGGGCGGTGGGCTTCGGCGGCCTGGACCAGCTGTTGCAGGTCCAGGTGCGGGGTGTCGGCGGGCATTTCCCGCAGCTGTGGCGCGTCCCCCAGCAGGTGGTCGATCTCGTGGTGGAAGATCAGCGGCAGGCCGGTGAGCGCCAGCATCATCAGGAACACCGTGCAGATCAGGCTGGACCAGGTGTGGATCAAGGACCAGCGGCGGATGGTCGTGCTTTTCATCGAGGCTCCATTGGCAAAAGGGCCGCGGTTCAGGCGGCCCTTCGGCGAGGGTTTTCCCTTCTTAGAATTTGTAATTGACGCTGGCCATGACGTTGCGGCGGTCGCCGTAGTAGCAGTAGGTGCCGTCGCAGGTCGACATGTATTCCTTGTCGAACACGTTGTTGGCGTTGAGGGCTACGCTGGCGCCCTTGAGCGAGCTGTCCAGGCGGCCGAGATCGTAGTGCACCGCGGCGTCATACACGGTGTAGGACGCCGTGTCGCCGTCGGATTTGCGCGCGACATAGGCCAGGTTGCCTGCCGGTACGTTGTTGGTCTCGCCGATATAGCGGGCGCCGAAGCCTACGCCGAAGCCGTCCAGCAAGCCGTTGTGCCAGGTGTAGTCGGCCCAGATCGAAGCCTGGTTTTCCGGGGTCAATGGCAGTGGGCGGTTCTTGTCCTGAGGGTCGCCGACCTTGGTCATCTTGCTGTTGGCATAGGTATAGGCGGCCGTCAGCTTGAGGTTCTCATTGACGTTGCCCACCGCTTCCAGCTCGAAGCCGCGGACCTTGGCCTCACCCAGTGGGCGGCTGACGCCCAGGCTGTCGGTGAGGACGATGTTCTGCCGGGTCAGGTCGTATACCGCGGCAGTGAACAGCATGTCGCTGCCCGGAGGCTGATACTTGAGGCCCAGTTCGTACTGCTTGCCGGTGCTGGGCTCGAAGGCCTGGCCTTTGGCGTTACCGCCGGGCTCGGCCTGGAAGGATTCGGCGTAGGAAATGTAGGGGGTAAAGCCGGAGTCGAAGACGTAGCTGAGGGCCGCGTTGCCGGTGAAGGCCTGGTCGTTGCGCTCATCGTGGGGCTTGTTGGCGAGGTTGTAGAACCGGGATTCGGTGTGCAGCCAGTCCTGGCGCCCGCCCAGGGTCAGGCGCCAGTTGTCCAGGGCCATCTGGTCCTGGACGTAGAGCCCGGTGCCCTGGCGCTTCTGGTTGTAGTCGTTGTATGCAAAGTAGGCGACTTTGCTGAAATCCTGACCGTAGACCGGGTTGATGATGTTGCTGGTGGGCGCTTCACCGTACAGCCACTTGTAGTTGGTGTTGACGCGCTGGTAGTCCAGGCCCAGCAACAGGGTGTGCTTGAGCTCGCCGGTGTCGAAGTCGGCCTGGAAGTTGTTGTCCACGGCGAACTGGCTGATGTCCTCGTTGACGATGTTGGCGCCACGGCGCACGGTGCCGTCGGCACTCACCGCCTGGTCGGGCTTGTTGGGCCAGTAGCTGCCACCGGCGGTGATGCCCTGGAACGACAGGTCGCTCTTGGTGTAGCGCAGGTTCTGGCGGAACTGCCAGACGTCATCCAGGCGGTGCTCGAAGGCGTAACCCAGTGCGTAGTAGGTCTTGTCGTAGTATTCCCAGCTCGGATCGCCGAGGTTCTTGTGGTACTTGATCTCGCCCGCCGGGCTCGCCAGTTTGGTGCCCTGCAACGGCAGGAACTGGCTGGTGATGCCGGTATCGTCACGGTTGAACTGGCTGAGGAAGGTCAGCTTGGTGTCTTCGTCAATGTTCCAGGTCAGGCTGGGGGCCAGGTTGTAACGCTTGTCCTGGTTGTGCTCGATGGCGGTGTTGCTGTCGCGGACCACGCCACTGACGCGATACAGGAAACGCCCTTCGTCATCGATGGGGCCAGTGCTGTCGAAGCTGATCTGCTTGCGCTGGTAGCTGCCGATCTGCAATTGCACTTCGTGGCTGCTGCTGTCTTCCGGGCGGCGGCTGACCATGTCCAGCAAGCCCCCGGGTGGCGTCTGGCCGTAGACCGAAGACGCCGGGCCGCGGAGCAGGGCTACACGCTCCAGGTCCCAGGTTTCCAGCTTGGGCATGGTGTAGGTGCCCTTTGGCAGGGGCAGGCCATCGAGGAACTGGGTGGGTTCGAAGCCCCGCACCTTCAGCCACTCGGCGCGGCTGTCGCTGCCGTAGCTGCTGGCGGTGACACCGGGCATGTAGCGCACGGCATCGTCGAGGTTCTGTACCGCACGGTCGCTCATCTGTTCACGGGTAGCGACGGAGATGGAGCGAGGCACTTCACGTAGTTCGGTATCGGTCTTGGTGCCGACGGCAGTGCGCTTGGCCATGTAGCCCTCGACTGGTCCCCACGCCGTTTCATAGCTGCTCTGGCCGGTGATGTTGGTTTCCGGCAGGGCGACCACGGCGTCGGTGCTTGCCACCAGGCTGTAGCTGCCGGCGCTGCTGTGTTGCAACTGCAAACCGGTGCCGCGCAGGGCCTCACGCAGGGCGCCTGGGGCATCGAACTGGCCCTTGACCGGGGCCGAGGTCTTGCCCGCCGCCAGGGACGGATCAAGGCTCAGGGCCAGGCCGGCCTGGCTGGCGATCTGGTTCAGGGTGCTGGCCAGGGGCGCGGCCGGCAGGTCGTAGGCGCGCACGCTGGACGCTTGCTCGGCGGCCATCAGGCCCTGGCTGGCCAGCGGGGCGCAGAAGGCGATGGCAACAGCCAGCAGGCTGGGGCGTAACAGGGTGTCTAGCGAGCGGGACATAGGGCGGCTCCTGAATGGAAATGTTTCGCAATTGCCTAGGTGCCGGACGAGATTGGAAAAGTGATAGGGCAGATTGAAAAAAATCTGGATTCAGATGGATGGCGGGCGCTTCGCTGGCAAGCCAGCGCCTACGGGATCGGTGTAGGAGCCAGCTTGCCGGCGAAGGTCGCGACACCGATCTCAGCGTTTGGCGTCGGCCTTGGCCGTCACGGTTACCCACCAGTCGGTGTGCCGCTCGATCTGCACCGGCAGGGTCGGCAGCAGGGCATTGAGCGCGAGGTCGGTGTCCTGCAACGGAAAGCTTCCGGTAATGCGCAGGTCGGCCACTTCCGGGGCGACGCCCAGGTGACCATGGCGATAACGACCCAGTTCGGCGATCAGGTCGCCGAGGCGGATGTTGTCCACCACCAGCATGCCCCGGGTCCAGGCATCGGCCCCCGGGGTCAGGCTCGGCAAAGGGTCCAGGCCGGCGCGGCGCATCAGCACCTGCTGGCCTTGCTGGAACACCTGTTCGTCCTGAGCGGCTTGCGGTCGCGCCGCCACCGCCGATTGCAGCACCCCGAGGCGGGTGCCCTGGTCCTCGCGCTGGACCAGGAACCGCGTGCCCAGGGCGCGCATCCGCCCGTCGCGGGTTTCGACGATGAACGGGCGACTGTCGTTGTGCCCGGTCTCGATGAGGATTTCGCCTTCCTGCAGCACGATCCGCCGCTGCTGGTCATCGAAGCGCACATCCAGCGCACTGTGGGTGTTGAGGTCGATCCGCGTGCCGTCGCTCAGGTGCAGGGTGCGCTGCTCGCCGGTGGCGGTGCGCTGGTCGGCCAGCCAGTAATCCACCGGCAGGTAACGCTCCCCGGCCAACAGCCCCAGCCCGGCCACCAGCACCACACTGGCGACCCCACGCCCCAGCTTGCGCACCCGCCGGCGCAGGCCTTCGCGCGATTGCAGCAAGGCGTTGCGCGCTGGCCCCGAGGCGACGCTGAAGCGCTGGTCGAGCATGCCCAGCTGGCGCCAGGCGCGGGCGTGTTCTTCGTGGGCGGCATGCCATTTGGCGAACTCTTCGCGCTCCACCGCGCTGGCGTCGCCATCCAGCGACAGTTGCCAGGCGATGGCGGCGTCCAGCACCCGGGCCGACACCGGTTTGGAACTGATGGGGGTCATAGCGGCTCCCCGTACAGGGCGATGTAGCACTGGCGGATGCCCTGGGCCAGGTACTGGCGCACCCGCGGCACCGAGACGCCGAGGCGTGCGGCGATCTCGGCGTGGCTCAGGCCATCGAGGCGGTTATAGAGGAAGGCCATGCGCGCCTTGCTTGAGAGTTTGCCCAGCAGGCGGTCGATGGCCTTGAGGTCTTCGAGGATCAGTTGCTGTTGCTCCGGCGAGGGTTGCTCGCTTTCGGGGATCAGCATCAGTTCGTTGAGGTAGGCCTGTTCCAGGGCGGCGCGGCGGAAATGATCGAACAGCAGGCCCTTGGCGATGGCCAGCAGAAAGGCCCTGGGCTCGCGGGGGGCCTTGAGCTCGTCGCGACCCAGCAGGCGGACGAAGGTGTCCTGGCTCAGGTCCTCGGCCCGCTGGCTGCAGGCCACGTTGCGCCGCAACCAGGCCAGGAGCCAGCCGCGATGGTCGCGATACAACGCACCAACTAGCTCATTGCGAGGGCTTTGGACTGACGACAACCGGGGTCACCCATCGAAAAGTTTAAATTAACGAGAATTATTCGCGATTGTCGCAGAGGCCAAACAGTGGCGCAATCGACGTCGGTCGGCTGCCTTGTTGCTGAGGGTGGCGGGTGCTGAAGAGCTTTGTCGGCAGAGAAAGCCCGTTGTGGCGAGGGAGCTTGCTCTCGCTGGCGTGCGCCGCACGCCCAAGGCTCTGTGTCAGGTGGAACCGGGGTTCAGGTTTTACGGCCGCTGCGCGGCCGAGCGGGAGCAAGCTCCCTCGCCACAGGTATTTGCGCCGTTGCGATGGATCAGAACGAAGGGGCCTGCTGCCGGCGTCTCCACTGGCTGAGGCGCTGCTGCAGGTTCAGCGGGCTGTGGATCTGCTGCTGGCGGGCGCGGTTGAACAGGATCAGCGCCAGTTCCGCGGTGGCCAGGGCGTCGGCTGCTGCGTGGTGACGCTCCGCGACTTGCAGCTTGAACCAGTCGACCCAGTCATCCAGCCCGGCTTCGCGGATCGGGGCCTGGGGGCAGAGCATGGGCGCCATGTCCGCGACGTCGAGGAAGCGGTGCTGCAGGCGATAGCCCAGGCTGTCCTTCAGGGCCCGGCCGAGCATGTGCTGGTCGAAGGGCGCATGAAAGGCCAGCAGCGGGCTGTCGCCGACGAACTCCATGAAGTCCAGCAGGGCCTCCACCGGGTCGCAGCCGGCGGCGATGGCGCTGGGGCCCAGGCCATGGATCAGCACGCTGGGGCTGAGTTTGTGTCCCGCGCGTTGCAGGGTGCGCTCGAATTGCTGGCTGAAGTCGATGGCGCCGTCTTCGATCACCACCGCGCCGATGGACAGCACCTGATCGCGGTTGAGATTGAGGCCGGTGGTTTCCAGGTCCACTACCACCCAGCGCTGTTCCCGCAGGCTGCCGTCACCCAGTTCGGTGAAGGCGGGCAGGCGGTCGCGACGGTGTTGCTGCTCGGCGGTCAGGACGCTGACCGCGGGACGGAACCAGGCAAACAGGCTCATAGCTGGTACCGCAGGGCCAGACTGCTTTGCAGGCGCTGGGCCTGGCGCAGGGACTCGCGCAGGATGCGCCGGTCCAGGTGGTTCAGGCTGTCGGGGTCGACGCGGTTGGAATAGGGCTGGTTTTCCCGGGTCTGGCGCTGGTGCTGCTGCATGCGGGTCTGCTGGATGAAGTGGTAGGCCTCTTCATAGGCCGCGCCGTCCAGAGGCTCGATGACTTGTTTGGACACCAGCTGGCGCAGGCGCTCCAGGGTGTTGATGGCGCCGATGCCGTTGGCCAGGGCCAGTAGCCGGGCGCCGTCGACGAAGGGCGTCAGGCCCTGGACCTTGAGGTCCAGGGTGGCTTTTTCACCGTTCTTGCGGGCCAGGACGAACTCGCGAAAGCGCCCCACGGGCGGGCGCTGGCGCAGGGCGTTTTCCGCCATCATGCGTTGGAACAGGCGGTTGTCCGCGACCTGGTCGAGGATGCCCCGGCGCAGTTGCTCGGCGCCCTGTTCATCGCCCCAGACCACCCGCAGGTCGAAATAGATGCTCGAACCCAGGAGGTTTTCCGGGGTCGCCTCGCGGATGAAGGCGGCAAAGCGCCGGGCCCATTCGGCGCGGGACAGGCACAGCTCGGGGTTGCCGGCCATGATGTTGCCCTTGCACAGGGTGAAGCCGCACTGGGCCAGGCTCTGGTTGATCTGCTGGGCAATGGGCAGCAGCTGGCCGCGAATTTCCGCGGCGTGGGCGGCGTCCCTGGCTTCGAACAGGATGCCGTTGTCCTGGTCGGTGTGCAGGGTCTGTTCGCGCCGGCCTTCGCTGCCGAAACACAGCCAGCTGAAAGGCACGCCGGGGTCGCCCTTGTCGGCCAGGGTCAGTTCGATCACCCGGCACACGGTGTGATCGTTGAGCAGGGTGATGATGTGGGTGATCTGGGTCGAGGAGGCGCCGTGGGCCAGCATGCGTTCCACCAGCTGGCCGATCTCGCCGCGCAGCGCCACCAGGTGTTCGACCCGGGGCGCGTTGCGGATGGTCCGGGCCAGGTGCACCAGATCGACCCGTTGCAGGGAAAACAGGTCGCGCTCGGACACCACGCCGCACAGGCGCTGGTCCTTCACCAGGCAGACGTGGGCGATATGGCGCTCGGTCATGGCGATGGCGGCGTCGAAGGCGCTGTGGTCCGGGCTGAGGAAGAACGGTGCCTGGGTCATGTGCCGTTCGATGGGCTGGTTGAGGTCCTGGCTGCCGTCGGCCACCACCTGGCGCAGGTCGCGCAGGGTGAAGATCCCCAGGGGCGCCTTGTGTTCGTCCACCACCACGATGCTGCCCACTTGCTGCTCGTGCATCAGTGCCACGGCTTCGCGCAATGGTGTCTGCGGGCTGCAGGCTACTGGATGACGCATGGCCAGTTCGCCGAGGCGGGTGTTCAGCGAGTATTGGGTGCCGAGGGTTTCCACGGCCTTCTGCTTGACCTGCTGATTGACCTGATCCAGCAGGCTGCTGACCCCGCGCAGGGCGAAATCGCGGAACTCCGCAGACAGGGCGAACAGCTTGATGAAGGCGCTTTTGTTCAGTTGCAGGCAGAAGGTGTCTTCGGCGGCCCGATGCTCGGTGCGGGTCGCCCGTTCTCCGAGCAAGGCGGCGAGGGGAAAGCACTCGCCGGTGGTGATTTCGAAGGTGGTTTCGGTGCTGCCCTTGGCGGCGTGGGTGCGTTCGCCCACCACCCGGCCCTGCTTGACGATGTAGAAGTGCTCAACCGGACCGTCGGCCGGCTTGATGATGCTCTCGCCCGGGCCATAGAAGCGCAGCTGGCACTGTTCCACTAGGTAGGCCAGGTGGAGGTTTTCCATCTGGTTGAAGGGCGGGAAGCGCTGCAGGAACTGCACGGTGCCCTGGATGTTCTGCAACACCGCGGTCTTGCCGGCCTGGGTGAAGGCGTCCGCTTTACTCATAACGATTACCGCAGTCTTCTTGGAGTTGTTGTGGTCGGATCACGGCAATGGTCGGCGCCTGGGGCGGGAGTGCCCATTGGACGTAAGTCTAGGTAGCGCTCGCGTTCCTGGGCATTTGGCTTTGAGCCTGCGGTCATCCATGCAAAAAAGCTCTGATCGGAGCACTTGGCAATTTTTCCGACGAAGTGCACATTGGAAGCCCGCTTAGCGATGTCTGACCACTGTGCTAGGGGATTGATTGGTTCATGTAGAGAAATGTATGCCCGACCACGATATTTTGAGTGACGCCGAGCGCGAGGCTCTGAGCGAGGTGATGCTCGAGCCGGACCTGCCCGCTCAGCGTGTGCTCATCGCCGATGACGACAAGGATGCCCGGGAGCTGCTTGCGGAAATTCTCGGGCTGGATGGCATTCGCTGCATGACCGCGGCCAGCGGCAAGGCCGCCCTCGAACTGCTCGAATCGAACAAGTCCATCGGCCTGCTGATCACCGATCTGCGCATGGCGCCCTGCAACGGCCTGGAGCTGATTCGCCAGGTGCGTGAATCGGAGCGGGCGGCGTTGCCGATCATCATCATTTCCGGCGACGCCGATGTGCGCGATGCGATTGCCGCCATGCACCTGAGCGTGGTGGATTTCCTGCTCAAGCCGATCGACACCCGCCAGCTGCTGGCCCTGGTCAAGCATGAGCTGGGAGTGGTGCGCTAGAAGGCTCTTGCGGCAGGGAACAAAAAAGCCCCGGTCCACTGGACCGGGGCTTTTTCATGGGTGGGGCCAGGCGTTGTTACAGGCCGTTCTTGGCCTTGAACTCGCGACGCCGACGGTGCAGGACCGGCTCGGTGTAGCCGTTAGGCTGCTTGGTGCCTTCGATCACCAGTTCCAGGGCGGCCTGGAAGGCGATGTTGCTGTCGAAGTCCGGCGCCAGCGGGCGGTACAGCGGGTCGCCGGCGTTCTGCCGGTCAACCACCGGAGCCATGCGCTTGAGGCTTTCCAGCACCTGCTCCTGGGTCACCACGCCGTGGCGCAGCCAGTTGGCGATGTGCTGGCTGGAGATGCGCAGGGTGGCGCGGTCTTCCATCAGGCCGACATCATTGATGTCCGGCACCTTGGAGCAACCCACGCCCTGGTCGATCCAGCGCACCACGTAACCGAGAATGCCCTGGGCGTTGTTGTCCAGTTCGTTCTTGATCTGCTCCGGCGTCCAGTTCGGGTTGACCGCCAGCGGGATGGTCAGGATGTCGTCCACCGAAGCGCGGGCACGCTTGGCCAGTTCGGCCTGGCGGGCGAACACGTCGACCTTGTGGTAGTGCAGCACGTGCAGCGCGGCGGCGGTTGGCGACGGCACCCAGGCGGTGTTGGCACCGGCCAGCGGGTGGGCGATCTTCTGTTCGAGCATGGCGGCCATCAGGTCCGGCATGGCCCACATGCCCTTGCCGATCTGCGCGCGGCCTTGCAGGCCGGTGGACAGGCCGATATCGACGTTCCAGTTCTCGTAGGCGCCGATCCATTTCTCGGCCTTCATGTCGGCCTTGCGCACCATGGCGCCGGCTTCCATGGAGGTGTGGATCTCGTCGCCGGTGCGGTCGAGGAAGCCGGTGTTGATGAACACCACGCGCTCGCTGGCGGCCTTGATGCAGGCCTTGAGGTTGACCGTGGTGCGGCGCTCCTCGTCCATGATCCCGACTTTCAGGATGTTGCGCGGCAGGCTCAGCACCTCTTCGATGCGGCCGAACAGTTCGTTGGTGAACGCCGCTTCTTCAGGGCCGTGCATCTTCGGCTTGACGATGTACACCGAGCCGGTGCGGCTGTTCTTGCGCGAGGTGTTGCCGTTGAGGTTGTGGATCGCCGCGAGGCTGGTGACCAGGCCGTCGAGGATGCCTTCCGGCACTTCGTTGCCGTGCTTGTCGAGGATCGCGTCGATGGTCATCAGGTGACCGACGTTACGCACGAACAGCAGCGAGCGGCCGTGCAGCTTCACCGGCTCGCCGTTGGCGCCAGTGTATTCGCGGTCGGCGTTCATGGTGCGGGTGAAGGACTTGCCACCCTTGCTCACTTCTTCCGCGAGGTCGCCCTTCATCAGGCCGAGCCAGTTGCGGTAGATCACCACCTTGTCATCGGCATCGACGGCGGCAACCGAGTCTTCGCAGTCCATGATGGTGGTCAGGGCCGCTTCCATCAGCAGGTCCTTGACCCCGGCGGCGTCGGTTTGGCCGATTGGGCTTGCGGCGTCGATCTGGATCTCGAAGTGCAGGCCGTGGTGCTTGAGCAGGATCGCGGTCGGGGCCGCGGCATCGCCCTGGTAGCCGATCAGTTGCGCGTCGTCGCGCAGGCCGCTGTTGCTGCCGCCCTTGAGGCCGACCACCAGCTTGCCGCCGACAATCTTGTAGCTCACCGAGTCGACGTGGGAGCCGGCGGTCAGCGGCGCTGACTCATCGAGGAAGGCGCGGGCGAAGGCGATGACCTTGTCCCCGCGGACCTTGTTGTAGCCTTTGCCCTTTTCCGCGCCATCGGCTTCGCTGATGGCGTCGGTGCCGTACAGCGCGTCGTACAGCGAGCCCCAGCGGGCGTTGGAGGCGTTGAGGGCGAAGCGTGCATTCATCACCGGCACCACCAGCTGCGGGCCGGCCATGTGGGCGATTTCTTCATCGACGTTTTGCGTCGTGGCCTGGAAATCCGCCGCTTCTGGCAGCAGGTAACCAATGTCTTGCAGGAAGGCTTTATAAGCCACGGCATCGTGTGCCTGGCCGGCGCGGGACTGGTGCCAGGCATCGATGCGCGCCTGGAAATCGTCGCGTTTGGCGAGTAGGGCTTTGTTCTTCGGTGCCAGGTCGTGAATGACCTTGTCGGCACCGGCCCAGAACGCGTCGGCGGTGAGGCCGGTACCGGGAATGGCTTCGTTGTTCACGAAGTCGAACAGGACTCTGGCGACCTGCAGGCCACCGACTTGAACGTGTTCAGTCATTGCTTGCCTCACTCTGCTCAGCTATTTCGCTTTTCAGCTCTTCAAATTAACAATGAAGCCGGCGGCCATTTAAAGCACAACCCTGTTCACCAGTACATGCCATTGCGGGCGGCTGGGTGCTTCCAATCAACGGCAGAGCCTTGCTGATGGGGGGTTGCAGGGGTTGCAGTCAGGCCTTGGCGGACATCGTTCCAACGTTATGTAGTGCGCGCTGCGGCATACTACATGATGAATTGCGGTTGTGAAAATTAGACTAAATTCGTCGTTCCGCGACTTAAGAATGCAGTGCGGTCACGCTGGGAAACGCGGTGTTCTCAAAAGGCCGGTGGATTGTTCCATATAAATACAAAAAGTTGTACACGATTTGTGTTTTGCCCTGCGCGCCCGCGTCGGAGCCGGCTTGCCGGCGAATGGGCCTTCGGGGTTTGCGTCGGCCTTGCGGGCACTTTCGCTGGCAAGCCAGCTCCTACACAAGCTGCTGCGATATGGGCTGGAAGGCGCGGGGAATGAGGCTGCCTATAATTGCTCTTTCATCATGAAAAGAGGGCTGCGCCATGGACCATCTCGTTCTCACGGTATTCGCCCCGGACAAGGCCGGACAGGTCGAGCGGATCGCCCAGTGCATCGCCGAACATGGCGGCAACTGGCTGGAAAGTCGCCTGTCGCGCATGGCCGGGCAGTTTGCCGGCATCCTGCGGGTCGGGGTCCCGGCCGAGGCCTACGATGAGCTGGTGGATGCCTTGCAGGGGCTGTCGGCCCAGGGCATTCGGGTGTTGATCGCCGAAAGTGGCATCGAGCAGTCCTGCACCTGGAAACCCATCGCCATGGAGCTGGTGGGCAACGATCGCCCGGGGATCGTTCGCGACATCACGCGCTTGCTGGCGGAGCAGGGGGTCAATCTCGAACGGCTGGTGACCGAGGTGCGTCCGGCGCCCATGAGCAGCGAGCCGCTGTTTCATGCCGAGGCGATTCTGGCGGTGCCCCTGACCTTGTCCCTGGAGGTATTGCAGTCGCGCCTGGAAACCCTGGCCGACGACCTGATGGTGGAGTTGGTGCTGCGCAGCGAGGTCTGAACCCCGTCCCGCAGGTTATCCCAGTAATCCGTGCATGCGCCTGTGGATAACCTGTAGAGACCCGGCGCCAGCCCAACAGCGCCGTGGCTTAGCGCGCTCTGATCAAAAAACCAGCAGTTTCAAGGGCTTGTGCACAAAGGGCGGGGATCAGGTTGTGGATAACCTTGGGAAGAACCGCTGCAGGCCACGACTGGCATGGCCTGCAGAATGTTGGGCGTTTTTTGATCAGCGGCGGCCGCGCAGGCTCAGCCAGGCATCGACGCTGTACACCGCCAGTCCCGCCCAGATGAACATGAAGGCCAGCAGGGTGCTGGAGGACAGGTGTTCGTCAAACAGCAGCACCGCCTGCAGCAGCACCAGGGTCGGCGCCAGATACTGCAGGAAGCCCAGGGTGGTGTAGGGCAGGTCGCGGGCGGCGGCGTTGAAGCACACCAGGGGAATCAGCGTGACTGGACCTGCGGCCACCAGCCACCAGGCTTGGGAGCTGCTCCAGAATTCGGCATGGGCGCTGCTGGCATCGGGGTGCAGCAGGAGCCAGCCCAGGGCGATGGGCACCAGCATCCAGGTTTCCACCACCAGCCCGGGCAGGGCCTTGACCGGCGCCTGTTTACGGATCAGCCCATAGAAGCCGAAGCTCAGCGCCAGGATCAGCGACACCCAGGGCAGGCTGCCCACTTGCCACACTTGCTGGGCCACCCCCAGCGCCGCGAGGATCACCGCCAGCCACTGCAGGCGCCGCAGGCGTTCGCCGAGAATCAGCATGCCCAGCAGCACATTGACCAGGGGGTTGATGTAGTAGCCCAGGCTGGCTTCGAGCATGCGTCCGTTGTTCACCGCCCAGACATAGGTCAGCCAGTTGCCGGCGATCAGGGTGCCGCTCAGGGCCAGGATCGCCAGGCGCTTGGGGTTGTCCCGCAGCTCGCGCCACCAGCCCGGATGTTTCCACACCATCAGCAACAGGGCGCCGAACAGCGCCGACCAGAGTACCCGGTGGATGATGATTTCCACCGCGGGAACGCTGGCGATGGCTTTGAAATAGAGCGGAAACAGACCCCAGATGATGTAGGCGGTCAGGCCCAGGATGTACCCGCGACGCGGGTTGGCGGCTTGCATGCAAAGTCCTTGCTTAGGCAGCTAACAAAGCCGCGATTGTAAGGAGATTTGTCTAGACCTGTCCTGACTTTTGCACCGCCCGTTTCTTTGGAGGAGGGCTTGTGGGCAATGGCAAACTTACGGGCCTCTTCGCTGGCGAGCCAGCTCCTACAGTTGGCGTTGTATCAAGGCGGATTCTTGTAGGAGCCGGCTTGCCGGCGAAGGCGATCTCATGGGCCCCTTCGCTGGCAAGCCAGCTCCTGCAGGCAGGGTCAGAACAGCCTGAGGGGTTCTTCGTTGAGGGCGGCCAGTTGCTCGCGCAGGGCCAGGACCTGTTCGCCCCAGTAACGCTCGCTGCCGAACCAGGGAAAGCTGTGGGGGAACGCCGGGTCGTCCCAGCGCCGCGCCAGCCAGGCGCTGTAGTGCATCAGGCGCAGGGCCCGCAGCGGTTCGATCAGGGCCAGCTCCCGCGGGTCGAAATCGTGGAACTCGCTGTAGCCGTCCATCAGTTCCGAGAGCTGGCCGAGGCAGTCCTGGCGATCGCCGGCGAGCATCATCCACAGGTCCTGCACGGCAGGCCCCATGCGGCAGTCATCCAGGTCGACGATGTGGAACATCTCGTCGCGGCACATCATGTTGCCCGGGTGGCAATCGCCGTGCATGCGGATGTTCTGGTGCGGGGTGTTCTGGTAGACGTCTTCCACCCGCTTGAGCAGGTCCCGGGCCACGGACTCGTAGGCCGGCAGCAGGCTCTTGGGAATGAAGTTGCCTTGCAGCAGGGTGGCCAGGGACTCGTGGCCGAAGTTCTGCACCCCCAGGGCTTCGCGGTGCTCGAAGGGGCGGGTCGCGCCCACCGCGTGCAGGCGCCCGAGCAACTGGCCGAGGCGATAGAGCTGGTCCAGGTTGCCCGGTTCCGGTGCCCTTCCGCCGCGGCGGGGAAACAGGGCGAAGCGGAAACCGGCGTGTTCGAACAGGCTGGCGCCGTCGTGGATGATCGGCGCCACCACCGGCACCTCGCACTCGGCCAGTTCGAAGGTGAAGCGGTGCTCTTCGAGAATGGCTTCGTTGGTCCAGCGCTGGGGCCGGTAGAACTTGGCGATCAGTGGCTCGCTTTCGTCGATACCCACCTGATAGACGCGGTTTTCGTAGCTGTTGAGCGCCAACACGCGGGCGTCGCTGAGAAAACCGATGCTTTCAACGGCGTCCAGAACCAGGTCGGGGGTCAGTGTTTCAAACGGGTGCGACATGCTTACTCCTGCTCGCAGCAGGCTGCCGCGTCCGGCCAGGCATGGTAACGCAGACGGGGAGCCAGTGGGGGAGGGTTTGCTGGTGGTTCGCCGGCGAGCCGGCTCCTACGAAGGGAGGAGCCGGTGGGCACAGCGCAAGGATCAGGCGCCGATGACGCCGCCGTCTTCCCGGGTAATGGCCATTACCGAGGAGCGCGGCTTGCCGTTGGGCAGGTGCTCGGGGAAGGTCGAGCCGCCGTTTTCCCCGGGGTGCTGGATGCCGACGAACAGGGTCTTCTGGTCCGGGGCGAAGGCGATCCCGGTGACCTCGCAACCTACCGGCCCGACCATGAAGCGGCGGATCTCGCCGCTGTCCGGGTCGGCGCAGAGCATCTGGTTGTTGCCCATGCCGGCGAAATCGCCGCTGTTGCTGTAGTCGCCGTCGGTGAGGATCCACAGGCGTCCGGCCTGGTCGAAACCCAGGCCGTCGGGGCTGTTGAACATGTTCTCTGGGGTGATGTTGGACGAGCCGCCCTTGGGCTGGCCGGCGTGTACGCTCGGGTTGCCGGCGACCACGAACAGGTCCCAGGAGAAGTTCATGGCGCCATGATCGTCATTGCCGGTGCGCCAGCGCAGGATCTGCCCGTAGACGTTCTTCTCCCGCGGGTTGGGTCCGCCCACTGGCTGGCCGTCTTCGCCGCGTTTGACGTTGTTGGTCAGGGTGCAATAGACCTGGCCGTCCTTGGGGCTGACCACAATCCATTCCGGGCGGTCCATGCGGGTGGCCTGGACCACGCTGGCGGCCAGGCGCGCCTGGATCAGCACCTGGGCCTGGTCGGCAAAACCGCTGCTGGCGTCGATGCCGTTCTTGCCGTGGGTCAGCTCGATCCACTGGCCCTGGCCCTTGGGCCGGTCCGGATTGCCATCACCGGCATCGAAGCGCGCCACGTACAGGGTGCCGTGGTCCAGCAGGTCGCGGTTGGCCTTGGGGTTGCGCTGGTTGATCTTGTCGCGGCTGATGAACTTGTAGATGAACTCGCCACGCTCGTCGTCGCCCATGTAGACCACGGCGCGGCCGTCGCGGGTTTGCGCCAGGGCGGCATTTTCATGCTTGAAGCGGCCCAGGGCGGTGCGCTTGACCGGGGTCGATTGCGGGTCGAAGGGGTCGATTTCCACCACCCAGCCGTGGCGGTTGAGCTCGTTGGGGTTCTTCGCCAGGTCGAAACGCGGATCGTGCAAGTGCCAGTTGATGTCCTTGCTGGCCACCACGGCGCCGTAGCGCTTCTGCGCGGCGTCGAACTTCTGCTCGGGGTTGCTGCTGCCGAAACAGTCGGTGAAGTTCTCTTCGCAGGTCAGGTAGGTGCCCCAGGGCGTCTTGCCGTTGGCGCAGTTCTGGAAGGTGCCGAGGACGTGCTTGCCCTTGGGGTCGGCCGCGGTCTTGAGCAGGTCGTGGCCGGCGGCGGGACCGCTGAGGCGGATCGGCGTGTTGCCGTGGATGCGCCGGTTGTAGCGCGAGCCCTGGACGAACTGCCATTGGCCGTGCTTGTGCTGCACCTCGATCACCGACACGCCTTCGCTGGCCTGGGCCTTGCGCACGTCTTCGGCGGATTGCGGCTGGCCGCCGTGGGGATAGAGGTAGCGGTAGTTGGTGTATTCGTTGTTGATCGCCATCAGCGCCCGGTGCTTGTCGTCCGGGAAGGCGAACAGGCTCATGCCGTCGTTGTTGTCGCCGAACTGCACTTCCTGGGCCTGGGCGGTGCCATTGCCGCTGGGGTCGAAGGCCGGTCCGTTCTTGGCCAGCGGCTGGCCCCAGCTGATCAGCACCGAGGATTTGTAGCCCGGTGGCAGGGTGATGCTATCGCTGGTGGCGGCGGCGATGCCGGTAAAGCCCAGCAGTTGGCTGGTGCCGGCGCTGACACCGGCGGCCAGGGCGCTGCGGCCGAGCAGTCCGCCACCGAGAAACAGCGCGGCGCCGCACAGGGCCCCGGCACCGATGAAACCGCGGCGGCTGAGGCCGACCATCTGTTCCAGGTCGGTGGGTTGGTCTTCTTCCAATAGCAGGCTCATATCAGGCTCCCTGAAGGTTTTTGCAGCCACCTTAGTGAGCCTCTATGACGAACAGGTTGCAGTCGCAAGTCGCCGGATCCGCCTTAGAGCGGGGTGCCGAGCAGGACCTGGGCGGGGGAGAAGTGCACCTGGACGGCCTGGGTTTCGCCAAGCCCGAGGTCTTTGAGCCGGCGGGGCTCGGCCAGGGCGCAGAGGGTCTGGCCATTGGGCAGCACGACTCTGACTTCGCAGGGGCCATCTTCGGCGTCGAGAATCTGCTCGATGGCGCCGCTCAGGCAATTGTGTCCAGTTGTTGCCGGAGCGCCGATGGGGTGCAGCTCCAGCCAGCCGGCCTTGATCAGCGCCACCACCTCGGTGCCGGGGGCCAGCTCCAGGCGCTGGGTGCTGTCGTGGGTGATTTGCGCCTTGAGGATCAGGCCCTCGGCCAGAGCCAGGCTGATCAGGTCGTTGCAGCCTTGGGGGGCAATGGCCTGGACCTTGCCGTGCAACTGGTTGCGGGCGCTGGTGCGCAGCATCAGGCGTCCCAGCAGGTCGAGGTCGCTGGCCTCTTCCGCGGCTTCCAGGACCTGGGCTTGCAGGGCCTGCAGGCGTTGATAAAGGCGTAGCACGCGCTGGCCTTCGAGCGTCAGCCTGGCACCGCCGCCGCCCTTGCCGCCGACGCTGCGCTCGACCAGCGGGCTGGCGGCCAGGTTGTTCAGCTCGTCGATGGCGTCCCAGGCGGCCTTGTAGCTCAGGCCGGCGCTTTTTGCCGCGCGGGTGATGGAGCCCTGTTCGGCAATGTGCTGGAGCAGGGCGATGCGCTGCGGGCGGCGGACGATGTGCTGAGTCAACAGAGTGGGCAGGGACATGGCGGGGCGGCTTCGGGCACTGACGGTGGACAGGGAGTTTGCGACTTGAGCGATGAGAGTCAAGTCAGTCGCGGTGTTCGGCCGCGGGCGTGCGGGCCAGACAATAGACATCCACCTGGCGGGCGCCAGCGTCCATCAGCACCTGTGCCAGGGCCTGGGCGGTGGCCCCGGTAGTGAGGACGTCGTCCACCAGGGCCAGGTGCCGGCCCGCCACTGAAGCGTTGGCGGTGAGGGCGAATGCCTGGCGCAGGTTGCGTCGCCGGGCCCGGGCATTCAGGCCCTGCTGTGCCGGGGTGTCCTGGGTGCGCCGCAGCAGATCAGGCTCCACGCTCAGGTGCAGGGGGTGTCCCAGCCATCGGGCGAGCATGTCGGCCTGATTGAATCCGCGCTGGCGCAGGCGGCGGCGCGACAGCGGCACCGGTAGCAGGCAGTCGGGCCGGGGCAGGCCCTCATCGAAGCGAAAATGCAGGAATTGAGCGAAAAGTTCGGCCATCAGGCGACCCAAAGGCCATTGCTGCTGATGCTTGAAACGGCTGATCAGGCTGTCCAGCGGAAAGTCGTAGCGCCAGGGCACGATGACCCGTTGAAAGGCCGGAGGGCGTTGCAGGCACTGGCCACAGGTCAGGCCGTCGGCGGGCAGGGGCAGGGCGCAGACCGAACATTGGGCGCCAAGCCAGGGCAGCTCATCCTGGCAGGCGCTGCACAGGGCCAGGAGCGAATCGCTGGGTTCATCGCACAATAAACAGGTTTGTTTGTTTTTTGACCAGATGTAAACCGGTCCTTTGTATTCGGGTTGACAGTGCATGGCGCTTCCTTAAATATGCCGGACATCCGTGTCGCGGCCGCGGACCGTCCCTGTCCAGCGCCGCTTGCCAAGCATAATCAAGGAATCGCCCATGAGCGCCAGCAGCACCGCTACCCTGCGTCATGACTGGACTTTGGCTGAAGTCAAAGCCCTGTTCGTCCAGCCGTTCAATGACTTGCTGTTCCAGGCGCAGACGGTGCACCGCGCGCATTTCGACGCCAATCGGGTCCAGGTGTCCACGCTGCTGTCGATCAAGACCGGCGCCTGCCCGGAAGATTGCAAATATTGTCCGCAGTCCGGTCACTACAACACCGGCCTGGAAAAGGAAAAACTCCTGGAAGTGCAGAAGGTGCTGGAGGAGGCCGCTCGGGCCAAGGCCATCGGCTCTACGCGCTTCTGCATGGGCGCCGCCTGGAAGCACCCGTCGGCCAAGGACATGCCCTATGTGCTGGAGATGGTCAAAGGCGTGAAAGCCATGGGCCTGGAAACCTGCATGACCCTGGGGCGCCTGGATCAGGAGCAGACCGAAGCCCTGGCCAAGGCCGGCCTGGACTACTACAACCACAACCTGGATACCTCGCCGGAGTTCTACGGCAGCATCATCACCACCCGCACCTACAGCGAGCGCCTGCAGACCCTGGCCTATGTGCGTGACGCCGGGATGAAGATCTGCTCCGGCGGCATTCTCGGCATGGGCGAATCCCTGGACGACCGCGCCGGTCTGCTGATCCAGCTGGCCAACCTGCCGGAGCATCCGGAGTCGGTGCCGATCAACATGCTGGTCAAGGTGGCCGGCACCCCGCTGGAAAACGCCGAGGACGTGGACCCGTTCGATTTCATCCGCATGCTCGCGGTGGCGCGGATCCTCATGCCGCAATCCCACGTGCGCCTGTCCGCCGGTCGCGAGGCGATGAACGAGCAGATGCAGGCCCTGGCCTTCTTCGCCGGCGCCAACTCGATTTTCTATGGTGACAAGCTGCTGACCACCGCCAACCCCCAGGCCGACAAGGACATGCAACTGTTCGCCCGTCTGGGCATCCAGCCCGAAGCCCGGGAAGAGCATGCCGACGAAGTGCATCAGGCCGCGATCGAGCAGGCCCTGGTGGAGCAGAAAAACAGCGAGCAGTTCTACAACGCCGCCGTCTGAGCCTGTGCGGTAGGAGCCGGCTTGCCGGCGGATCCCGCGAACTGCGCAAGCCCGCCGGGTTTCGCGTCGTCTGTTTCGCGGGCAAGCCCGCTCCTGCGGCTAATGTGTCTGTGAGCCAATATCGAGGCCTGCATGTCTTTTGATCTCGCCGCGCGCCTCGCTGCCCGCCGTGCCGAACATCTCTATCGCCAGCGTCCGCTGCTGGACAGCCCCCAGGGGCCGCAAGTGATGGTGGACGGCCAGCCGTTGCTGGCCTTTTGCAACAACGACTACCTGGGGCTGGCCAATCACCCACAAGTGATCGAAGCCTGGCGCGCCGGCGCCAGCCGCTGGGGCGTGGGCGGCGGTGCGTCCCATCTGGTGATCGGCCACAGCACGCCTCACCATGAGTTGGAAGAAGCCCTGGCGGACCTTACGGGGCGCCCGCGGGCGTTGCTGTTCAGCACCGGCTACATGGCCAACCTGGGGGCGGTCACGGCCCTGGTCGGGCAGGGCGATACGGTGCTGGAGGATCGGCTCAACCATGCCTCGCTGCTGGACGCCGGGCTGCTTTCGGGAGCCCGCTTCAACCGCTATCTGCATAACGATGCCGCCAGCCTGGCCAAGCGCCTGGAAAAGGCCACCGGCAATACCCTGGTGGTCACCGACGGGGTGTTCAGCATGGACGGCGATGTCGCCGACCTGCCGGCCCTGGCCCGGGAAACCAAGGCCCGCGGTGCCTGGCTGATGGTGGATGACGCCCATGGCTTCGGGCCGCTGGGGGCCAACGGTGCCGGGCTGGTGGAACACTTCGGCCTGGGTCTGGATGAGGTGCCCGTGCTGGTGGGCACCCTGGGCAAGGCGTTCGGCACCGCCGGGGCCTTTGTCGCCGGTAGCGAGGAGCTGATCGAAACCCTGATCCAGTTCGCCCGGCCTTATATCTACACCACCAGTCAGCCGCCGGCGCTGGCCTGCGCCACGCGCAAGAGCCTGGAGTTGCTGCGCAGCGAGCACTGGCGGCGCGAGCACCTGGCGAATCTGATCCGCCAGTTCCGGCTCGGGGCCGAGCAGATTGGCCTGGAGCTGATGGACAGCTTCACCCCGATCCAGCCGATCATGGTGGGCGACAGTGCCCGGGCCGTGGCGTTGTCACGGATGCTCCGTTTGCGGGGAATCATGGTTAGCGCCATCCGTCCACCGACTGTGCCGGCCGGCAGTGCGCGGCTGCGGGTGACCTTGTCCGCGGCCCACAGCGAGGCGCAGGTCCAGCTATTGTTAAGCGCGTTGGCGGATTGTTTCAGTGAACTGCAAACGAGGCCGGGCCATGCGTGATCGACTGATTCTGTTGCCGGGCTGGGGGTTGGGCGTGTCCCCCCTGGAACCCTTGGCTGCCGCGTTGCAGGGGCTGGATGAACACTTGCGGGTGGAGATCGAACCCCTGCCGGAGCTGACTTCCAGCGATCCGCAGGCATGGCTGGACGAACTCGACGATGCGCTGCCGGATGACGCCTGGCTGGGGGGCTGGTCCCTGGGCGGCATGCTTGCCACGGAGCTGGCGGCCCGACGCGGCGAGCGCTGCTGCGGCTTGTTGACCCTGGCCAGCAACCCCAGTTTTGTCGCTCACGAGCAATGGTCCAGTGCCATGGCCGGTGAGACGTTTGACGGTTTCCTGGCGGGCTGCGCCGCGGATCCGCGCACCACCCTCAAGCGCTTTTCCCTGCTGTGTGCCCAGGGCTCGGTCGATCCCCGCGGCTTGTCGCGGATGCTGCTGGGCGGGGCGCCGACCACGCCGGGACCGGTGCTGATGGCGGGCCTGGAGCTGTTGGCGCAATTGGATACGCGCGAAGCCTTGCTGGCTTTTCGCGGCCCGCAGTTGCACCTGTTCGCCGGGCTGGATGCCCTGGTGCCCGCCGAGGCGGCCGCCGAGTTGCTGGCCTTGTTGCCGGATATAGAAGTTGGCCTGATCGAGCAGGCCAGCCACGGTTTTCTTCTGGAAGATCCCCACGGAGTGGCGGGGGCGATCCAGGCTTTCTTGCATGAGTCCGGTGATGACTGATCTGTCTGTTGCTGTCTTGCCCGCCGGCCTGCCTGACAAGCGTCAGGTGGCGGCGTCCTTTTCCCGCGCCGCGGCCAGTTACGACAGTGTTGCCGAGTTGCAGCGGGCGGTCGGCCAGCAGTTGTTGAGTCGCTTGCCTGAACGGCATGCACCGACGCGCTGGTTGGATTTGGGCTGCGGCACCGGGCATTTCAGTCGTGTGCTGGGGCAACGTTTTGCGCGCAGTCAGGGGCTGGCCCTGGACATTGCCGAGGGCATGCTCAAGCACGCGCGGCCACTGGGCGGAGCCGAGCATTTCATCGCCGGCGACGCCGAGCGCCTGCCCTTGCAGAACGGCAGTTGCGGGCTGATTTTTTCCAGTCTGGCGGTGCAATGGTGCGCGGATTTTTCGGCGGTGCTCAGCGAGGCCCGGCGGGTGCTGCAACCGGATGGCGTACTGGCCTTTGCCAGTTTGTGTGTCGGCACCTTGCACGAGTTGCGCGAGAGCTGGGGGCGGGTCGATGGGCAGGTGCACGTCAATCGTTTCCGTGAGTTCGAACGCTATCGTCAGTTGTGTGAGGCCAGCGGCCTGCAGGTGCGCAGCCTGGAGAAGAGCCCCCATGTGTTGTATTACCCGGATGTGCGCAGCCTGACCCATGAGTTGAAGGCCTTGGGCGCGCACAATCTGAATCCCGGTCGCCCGGGCGGCCTCACCGGACGGGCGCGCATTGCCGGGCTGATTGAGGCTTATGAAGGTTTTCGTCAGCCCAGGGGGCTGCCGGCGACTTATCAGGTGGTCTATGCCGTGTTGGAGAAACCGCTATGAGTGCTGCCTATTTCATTACCGGAACCGACACCGATGTGGGCAAGACCACCATCGCTGCCGGGTTGCTGCATGCGGCGCGTTTGGCCGGGTTGAGCACGGCGGCGGGCAAGCCGGTGGCTTCCGGGTGCGAGTTGGGCCCCAAGGGCCTGCGCAATGCCGATGCCCTGGCGTTGCTGGCCCAGTCGTCGTTGCCATTGAGCTATGCCGAGGTCAATCCGTTCGCCTTCGAGCCGGCCATCGCGCCCCATCTGGCGGCGCGGGAGGCGGGCGTGGCATTGACCGTGCAATCGCTGCTGATGCCGATGCGTGAGCTTCTGGCCAAGGGCGCGGACTTCACCCTGATTGAAGGGGCCGGGGGCTGGCGGGTGCCCCTGGCCGATCAGGACAATCTGTCGGACCTGGCCATGGCCCTGGGATTGCCGGTGATTCTGGTGGTGGGCGTGCGCCTGGGTTGCATCAATCACGCCTTGCTGAGCGCTGAGGCGATTGCCCAGGATGGTCTGCAACTGGCGGGCTGGGTGGCCAATATCATCGAGCCGAAGACCTCTCGTCTGGAAGAAAACCTGGCGACGTTGGCCGAACGCTTGCCCGCGCCGTGCCTTGGCCGAGTGCCGCGACTCAAGCCAGCCAGTGCCGAAGCGGTGGCCGAGCACCTGCAACTGGATCTGCTGGACTAGATTTTGCCTATGAAGAGGCATATTGCCATTAGTGTTTTTGACGGGTGTTTTCTTGACGCGTCTGCTTCAATGACACCCGTCACTCATTTTCAAGGTCGAGTCCTTCCATGGAAATTTCCGGGAACAGCGCTTTCTACGCCGGACTGAATGCCATTCAGGCCGGACAGAATCGTGTCGATCAAGGTTCCAGCCAGATCGCCAGCAGCGCCGTTGAGCGCTCTTCCGACAGCCGGGCGCCTGCGGATCAGGTCAATCGCCTGAACGGCGTGGATCGCAGCCAGGCGTCGGACCTGGCCAGCAGCATGGTCGATATGTCCATGGGCAAGATCCAGGTGGAGCTGGGAGTCAAGGTTGCCAAGGCCTCTGATGAGGCGCTCGGTACCCTGATCGACACCTACGCTTGATCACTTTGCGCAACAGCCCGCTTTCCTGAAGGGGAGGCGGGCTGTTGCTCATGCCTTTCCTGTCTGTCGTTCCTCTTCTTCATTTCCTTGTGTAACTGATCGCCGGTGAACCGGCTCCTACACTTCACGGTATGGCTGTGGGTATTGGCCTGCGCGTGCATTTTGTTTCGATGACGAAAGGCATCGGAGCGACGCTTGACAAGATTTGGGCCTAAACGTATGTTTCAAACACCTGTTTGACCGCTATAAAAAATCAACGCGGTTGTTCATTCCCGGTTACATCAGCAGAGGTTTATCGCTATGCCTGACTACAAGGCCCCCTTGCGTGATATTCGCTTCGTTCGTGACGAACTGCTCGGCTATGAGGCGCACTATCAGAGCCTCCCGGCTTGCCAGGACGCCACTCCGGACATGGTTGACGCCATTCTCGAGGAAGGTGCGAAGTTTTGTGAGCAGGTGCTGGCTCCGCTGAACCGTGTGGGCGACCTGGAAGGTTGCACCTGGAGTGAATCCGGCGTTAAGACCCCGACCGGCTTCAAGGAAGCCTACAAGCAGTTCGTTGAAGGCGGCTGGCCAAGCCTGGCTCATGACGTCGCGCACGGTGGTCAGGGTCTGCCTGAATCCCTGGGCCTGGCGATCAGCGAAATGGTCGGCGAAGCCAACTGGTCGTGGGGCATGTACCCAGGCCTGTCCCATGGCGCAATGAACACCATTTCCGAGCACGGCACCCCTGAGCAGCAAGAGGCTTACCTGACCAAGCTGGTGTCGGGCGAATGGACCGGCACCATGTGCCTGACCGAGCCGCATTGCGGCACCGATCTGGGCATGCTGCGGACCAAGGCCGAACCCCAGGCTGATGGTTCCTACAAGGTCACCGGTACCAAGATCTTCATCTCCGCCGGTGAACACGACATGGCCGACAACATCGTCCATATCGTCCTGGCTCGCCTGCCGGACGCACCGGCCGGCACCAAAGGCATTTCGCTGTTCATCGTGCCCAAGTTCCTGCCTAACGCCGACGGCAGTGTCGGCCAGCGCAACGCGGTCAACTGCGGTTCCCTGGAACACAAGATGGGCATCCACGGTAACGCCACCTGCGTGATGAACTTCGACGCGGCCACCGGCTTCCTGATCGGCCCGGCGAACAAAGGCCTGAACTGCATGTTCACCTTTATGAATACCGCGCGTCTGGGCACCGCTCTGCAGGGCCTGGCCCACGCCGAGATCGGCTTCCAGGGTGGCCTGAAATACGCTCGCGACCGTCTGCAAATGCGCTCCCTGACTGGCCCGAAAGCGCCGGACAAGGCCGCCGACCCGATCATCGTGCACCCTGATGTGCGTCGCATGCTGCTGACCATGAAAGCCTTCGCCGAGGGCAACCGGGCGATGGTCTACTTCACCGCCAAGCAGGTGGACATCGTCAAGTACGGCGTGGATGAAGAAGAGAAGAAGAAAGCCGATGCGCTGCTGGCTTTCATGACTCCGATCGCCAAGGCATTCATGACCGAAGTCGGCTTCGAATCCGCCAACCACGGTGTGCAGATCTACGGTGGCCACGGTTTCATCGCCGAGTGGGGCATGGAACAGAACGTTCGCGACAGCCGGATTTCGATGCTGTACGAAGGCACCACCGGTATCCAGGCGCTGGACCTGCTGGGCCGTAAAGTGCTGATGACTCAGGGCGAGGCGCTCAAGGGCTTCACCAAGATCGTCCACAAGTTCTGCCAGAGCAATGAAGGCAACGAGGCGGTGCAGGAATTCGTTGCACCGCTGGCGGCACTGAACAAAGAGTGGGGCGAGCTGACCATGAAAGTGGGCATGGCCGCGATGAAGGACCGTGAAGAAGTCGGTGCTGCTTCGGTGGACTACCTGATGTACTCCGGTTACGCCTGCCTGGCCTACTTCTGGGCCGACATGGCGCGCCTGGCGGCTGAAAAGCTGGCAGCCGGCACCACCGAAGAGGCGTTCTACACCGCCAAGCTGCAGACTGCGCGCTTCTACTTCCAGCGCATCCTGCCGCGTACCCGCACTCACGTTGCCAGCATGCTGTCGGGCGCCAACAACCTGATGGACATGAAGGAAGAGGACTTCGGCCTGGCTTACTGAGCCTGACTGAACGCTCTTGCCAAGCCGCTCGCCCTTCGGGTCGAGCGGCTTTTTTGTGCCCGTAGCATCTTCATGAAAATTCCCGACTAAATCGCTAAGCAGAAGCGATTTCCTGCCGTTAAAGAGATGGCAATGTGATGCCTGTCACAGCAAGTGTGCTCAACTTCAGTAAATGAAGGCACAATGCCATCTATTGATCAGCCGGGTCGGAGTTTTACCCTTGCCGCGTTCTTCCGCTGTACGTTTCAGTCACTTTCTACCGTCTTTACTGCTTTTGCTTGCGGGGCTGGCGGCCGCCTACGTCAAGGACCTCAACGTCTTCTTCACTTCGCTGTTCAACGTGCTGCCGACCCTGGTGCTGTTGCTCGGCGGGGCCTATTGCGCGGTGTATCGTCGTCAGCGCGAACTGTTCCTGATGGTCACGGTGTACATCGCCTATTTCCTGCTGGATACCCAGACCGACTTCTATCGGGATAACGGCCGGGTCCGCGAAGATGCGGCGGTGGTGTTTCATCTGTGCTGTCTGCTGTTGCCCTTGTTGTTTGGCCTGTTCGCCGCCTGGCAGGAGCGCACCCATCTGTTTCAGGACATGGTGGCGCGCTTTGCCGTGCTGCTGGCGTTTGGCAGCGTGGCCCTGGGCCTGGAGCAGAGTTACCCGCAGGCCTTGCTGAACTGGCTGGCGGAGATTCGCTGGCCGGCTTTGCACGGCAGCTGGATGAGCCTGATCCAGTTGTCGTATCCGGTGTTCTTCGCCGCCTTCCTGTTGTTGGCGATCCAGTACTGGCGCAGTCCGCGACCGCTGCACGCCGCGCAGTTGGTGGGGCTGCTGGGGCTGTTCTGGATGCTGCCCAAGACCTTCATCCTGCCGTTCACCCTGAACATCATGTGCAGCCAGGTGATGCTGATGATCGCCGCGGCGGTGGCCCATGAGGCCTACCAGATGGCCTTTCGCGATGAACTTACGGGGCTGCCTGGGCGCCGGGCCCTCAATGAGCGGATGCAGCGCCTGGGCCGCAACTATGTGCTGGCCATGACCGACGTCGACCACTTCAAGAAATTCAACGACACCCACGGTCACGATGTGGGCGACCAGGTGCTGCGTCTGGTGGCCAGCAAATTGTCGAAAGTCACCGGCGGCGGGCGGGCCTATCGCTATGGCGGGGAAGAGTTCGCCGTGGTGTTCGCCGGCAAGACCCTGGATGAGTGCATGCCGCACCTGGAGATGATTCGCGAGATCATCGCCACCTATAACATTCAGCTGCGCAACCAGGACAACCGTCCCCAGGATGACCAACAGGGGCGCCAGCGCCGTGGCGCTGCGGGAGCATCCAGTGTTTCGGTGACCATCAGTATCGGCGTCGCCGAGCGGCTGATGGAGCACCGGACCCCCGAGGAAGTGCTCAAGGCCGCCGACCAGGCGCTCTATAGCGCCAAGGGCGCGGGGCGCAACTGCGTCATGGCGTTCGGGCAGAACCGTCGCGGTGCGGTGCGCATGGACGCTGCTGCGGGTTGAGTGATGATGGCGCATTCAGCGTCTGCACAGTCATTGGCAGGCTGAGGGCGACGGCAGTAGGTTGGAGCGATCTGCTGCCGGAGAAACCACCATGCCCGAGTATCAAGCTCCCCTGCGTGACATGCGCTTTCTGATCGATCACGTCTTTGACTTTCATGCCGGTTACGCCGCGCTGGGGGCCAGCGATGCCAGCCCGGACATGGTCAGCGCGATTCTTGAGGAAGGGGCGAAGTTCTGCGAGAACGTCCTGGCCCCGCTGAATTGCTCGGGTGACGAGGAAGGCTGTCATTTTGCCAATGGCGTAGTGACCACTCCCAAGGGCTTCAAGCAGGCCTTCGCGCAATACGTCGAAGGCGGCTGGCATGGCCTGGCCGCCGATCCGGCCTATGGCGGTCAGGGACTGCCCCAGTCCCTGGGACTGGTCATCAGCGAAATGGTGGGGTCCAGCAACACCTCCTGGGGCATGTACCCGGGACTGACCCATGGCGCCATGTCGGCGATTCATGCCCATGGCAGCCCTGAACAGAAGCAGCTGTACCTGCGCAAGCTCACCGCCGGGCAATGGACCGGCACCATGTGCCTGACCGAAGCCCATTGCGGTACGGACCTGGGCCTCATCAAAACCCGTGCGGTGCCCCAGGCCGACGGCAGCTATGCGGTGTCGGGGAGCAAGATTTTCATCTCCGCCGGCGAGCACGACATGAGTGACAACATCATCCATCTGGTGCTGGCCAAACTGCCGGACGCACCGGCCGGGACCAAGGGCATTTCCCTGTTCATCGTGCCCAAGTTCCTGCCGGATGCGGCAGGTGAGGCCGGCGAGCGCAATGCAGTGAGTTGCGGCTCCATCGAGCACAAGATGGGGATCAAGGCCTCGGCCACGTGCGTATTGAACTTTGACGGCGCCAGGGGCTTTCTGATCGGCGAGGCCAACAAGGGCCTCAATTGCATGTTCACCATGATGAACCATGCGCGCCTGGGCACCGGGATGCAGGGCTTGTGCCTAGGGGAAGCCAGCTTCCAGGGCGCGGTCCGCTACGCCAACGATCGTTTGCAGATGCGCTCCCTGAGCGGGCCCAAGTCCCCGGACAAGGCGGCGGATCCGATCATCGTCCACCCGGATGTACGGCGCATGCTGTTGACCATGAAAGCCCTCAACGAGGGCAACCGTGCCCTGGCCTATTTCACTGCCCAGTTGCTGGACGTGGCCCACCTGGGCGCCGATCCGGCCCAGCGCCAGGACGCCGAGAACCTCCTGGCGTTCCTGACCCCGATCTGCAAGGCCTTTATGACTGAGACCGGCCTTGAGGTGACCAACCACGGCATGCAGGTGTTTGGCGGTCACGGCTACATTCGTGAGTGGGGCATGGAGCAACTGGTGCGCGATTGTCGTATCGCCCTGATCTACGAGGGCACCAACGGCATCCAGGCTCTGGACTTGCTGGGCCGCAAGGTGCTGGGCAGCCAGGGCAAGCTGTTGCTGGGGTTTACCAGGATCGTGCACAAGTTCTGTGGGGCACATGCCGAGCATCCCCAGCTCAAGGCCTACATCGCGCAACTGGATGGCTTGAACCGTCAGTGGGGCGAGTTGACCACCAGGGTCGGCATGGCCGCGCTGAAGAACCCGGACGAAGTGGGGGCCGCGGCCCTGGATTACCTGATGTACAGCGGTTACATCGTCCTGGCCTACCTCTGGCTGCGCATGGCCCTGGCGGCTCAGCAACAGCTCGATGCCGGCCAGGGGGACAGCGATTTTGCCGGCGCCAAGCTGGCGACCTGTGAGTTCTACTTCAAGCGCTTGTTGCCGCGTACCGCCGCGCATCTGGCGGCGATCGAAGCCGGCAGTGATTGCCTGATGCAACTCCCGGCGCGCTGGTTCGCTCTGTAAATAGCCGCGATGCCCGGATGAAGCCCGCTGCGTGCGGGCTTTGTCTTGCCTGGGTATGGCTGTGACTAAAAATAACAATAAAGTCACTAGTTGACCCTATGTGTCGCAAAAGTTGTTCGGTTACACTCGGCTTTTCGTCAATGGGCCCGATGCGGTCCGCTTGTTTAGATCCTGCGAGGTTTGCCATGGCTGACTACAAAGCGCCCCTGCGCGATATGCGCTTCGTCCTCAATGAAGTTTTCGAGGTCGCCAAACTCTGGGCCCAGTTACCGGCATTGGCTGAGACAGTGGATGCCGAGACTGTCGAGGCGATTCTGGAAGAAGCGGGCAAGGTTACCGCCCGCAGCATCGCTCCGCTGAGTCGCGCTGGCGACGAGGAAGGCTGTCACTGGAACGACACCGTGGTCACCACTCCCCAAGGATTCACCCAGGCTTATCAGACCTACGCCGAGGGCGGTTGGGTCGGCGTGGGGGGTGATCCCGAGTTCGGCGGCATGGGCATGCCCAAGGCGGTGTCTGCCCAGGTCGAGGAAATGGTCAACTCCGCGAGCCTGGCCTTTGGCCTGTACCCGATGCTTACGGCGGGCGCCTGCCTGTCGATTCATGCCCACGCCAGCGAAGAGCTGAAAGCCACTTACCTGCCGAACATGTACGCCGGTGTCTGGGCCGGTTCCATGTGCCTGACCGAGCCCCATGCCGGCACCGATCTGGGCATCATCCGCACCAAGGCCGAACCTCGGGCCGACGGTTCCTACGCCATCAGCGGGACCAAGATCTTCATCACCGGCGGTGAACACGACCTCACGGAAAACATCATCCATCTGGTGCTGGCCAAGCTGCCGGACGCGCCGGCCGGTCCCAAGGGGATTTCCCTGTTCCTGGTGCCCAAGTTCCTGGTCAACGCCGATGGCAGCCTGGGCGAGCGCAACCCGGTGAGCTGCGGCTCCATCGAGCACAAGATGGGCATCCAGGCTTCGGCCACCTGCGTGATGAACTTCGACCAGGCCATCGGTTACCTGGTGGGCGAGCCGAACAAGGGCCTGGCGGCGATGTTCACCATGATGAACTACGAGCGCCTGGGGGTGGGTATCCAGGGGCTGGCCACCGGTGAGCGCTCCTATCAGAACGCTGTTGAGTACGCCCGTGACCGCCTGCAGAGCCGTGCGCCTACCGGCCCGCAAGCCAAGGACAAGGTCGCCGATCCGATCATCGTGCATCCGGACGTGCGGCGCATGCTGCTGACCATGAAGGCCGCCAACGAAGGCGGTCGAGCCTTCTCCACCTACGTGGCGATGCAACTGGATACCGCCAAGTTCAGCGAAGACGCCGAAACCCGCAAGCGCGCGGAAAGCCTGGTGGCCTTACTGACCCCCGTGGCCAAGGCGTTCCTGACCGACCTGGGTCTGGAAACCACGGTGCATGGCCAGCAGATTTTTGGCGGGCACGGCTACATTCGCGAATGGGGCCAGGAACAACTGGTGCGCGATGTGCGGATCACCCAGATCTACGAAGGCACCAATGGCATCCAGGCCCTGGACCTGGTGGGGCGCAAGATCGTGGGCAGCGGCGGGGCGTTCTACCGCCTGTTCGCCGATGAAATTCGCCATTTCACAGCAACGGCCGATGGGCAACTGGCAGAGTTCACCCGGCCGTTGAATGCGGCCCTGGACAACCTGGATGAACTGACCGCCTGGCTGCTGGATCGAGCGATCAGCAACCCGAACGAAATCGGCGCGGCGTCAGTGGAATACCTGCAGGTGTTTGGCTACACGGCTTACGCCTACATGTGGGCGTTGATGGCCAAGGCGGCGCTGGGCAAAGAGCAGGAAGAGGAGTTCTATGCCAGCAAACTGGGGACCGCGCGCTTCTACTTCGCACGTCTGCTGCCGCGTATTCACTCCCTGACCGCCTCGGTGAAAGCGGGCAGCGAATCGCTGTTCCTGTTGCCGGCTGAGCAGTTTTAACTGGCAAGGGGCTTTGTAAGTAATCTCTTACATAACGTGCTGCTGATCGTCCATATCGGTAGATGACGGCGGAGGCTAATCTACTTCACATGGACGTCGCGCAGGAAGCGCAAAGCAACAACACGGACACGTAGGATTCCGCCAGGATGGTGGAGTGAAAAGGATGTCAGGGAAACAGTCTGCAAAACCCCGCTTCGGCGGGGTTTTCTTTTGCCCGGCTTTTTGTTCCGGCGAATTCAGCCCAGGATATCCGGCACCACAGCAGCGCCCAGGCGTCCGTCGTGGGCACTCATCGAGTCTTCCAGCAAGGTGCGCAGCAATTCCAGCGTGCCTTGTTGACGCTGCAGATCGCGACAGACCAATCCGACTCTCAACGGCACCCTGGGTTCGCTCAAGGGCTTCCACAGCAGTTCGCTGTTGCTGTGCTGCTGTTGCGAACGCCCCGGCAGCACGGTGGCCAATTGGGTGTGGGGCAGGCTGTCGAGGATGCCGGCCATATTGTTCAGCTCCGCCTGCACCTGCGGGCGCCGTCCCAGATTGGCCAGTTGTGCCTGCCAGATCTGACGCACCTGAAACTCCTCTCCCAGCAGCAACATCGGCAGTTCCGCCGCCTGACTCATGGACACCTTCTTGAATTCGCGCAAAGGGTGCTGCGCGGGGATGACCAGTGTCAGTTCGTCTTCATAGAGCGGAACGCCATGCAAGCCCGGCTGGCGTGGTGGCAGGTAGCTGATGCCGATATCCAGCGAGCCATTGAGCAAGCGCCGTTCGATCTCCAGGCCCGTCAGCTCGTAGATCTGCACCACCAGATGGGGCTGGGCCTTGCGCACCCGTTCGAGCATCTGCGGCACCAGGCTGGTGTGCACCGTTTGCAGTACGCCGATAGCCAGGGTGCGCAGGGCCTGGCCCTTGAAGTTGCGCAAGGCTTCGCGAGCCTGTTGCAGGCCGTCGAGCAGGGGCAGGGCGTGATTGTAGAGGGTGTGGGCGGCCAGGGTCGGCAAGAGGCGCTTGCTGCTGCGTTCAAACAGGCTGACGTCGAGGTTCTGCTCCAGTTGGCGGATCTGCTGGGACAGTGCCGGTTGCGAGATCGACAGGCGCTCGGCAGCACGGCCCACGTGGCCTTCTTCATACACCGCGACGAAATAACGCAGTTGCTTAAAATCCATAAGTATTTCTTATCGAAAAAGCTTAAAAATCGAAATGGCCCGAAGCCCGCGAGGCGCCTAGTCTAGCGCCTATTCACAAGGCTTACAGGGCCAAGAAGCACGATGAATACCGTTTACGTCGATGGTGTTTACATAGGCAAGGCAAAAAATCTCGGCCAGGGTCTGGTCATCGATACCGACAAGCACCCGGTTGCAAACCGTCTCTGGTTATGGCCACAAGGCCTGGGCAGCGATGAACAGGGTGATCCGCGCTTTCATACCGGTCCTGAACGGGCCCTGCATCACTATCCCGCCGAGCATTACGCCCATTGGCGCAAACGTTATCCACAGTTCGATTGGTCGGCCCCGGCCTTTGGCGAAAATCTCTCGAGCCGCGGCCTGACCGAAGAGCAGGTGTGCCTGGGGGACCTGTTCCGCTGGGGCGGTGCGTTGTTGCAGGTCAGTCAGCCCCGTTCACCCTGCTACCGCCTGAGCCAGCGCTGGGGGCTGGTCAACCTGCCTCGGCAAGCCCAGGACAATGGCCGTTGTGGCTGGTTCTACCGGGTGCTCAAACCCGGCGTCGTCCAGGCGGACGAACCCTTCGAACTGATCCAGCGCAGCTATCCCGGCCTGACCGTGGCCTGGGCCCTGCGCAGCTTTTTCCTGGAGCCCCTGGAGCCTGCCGGTCTGAAAACCCTGATTGATTGCCCCGCGCTGTCCTCGCGCTGGCGCGATATCGCCATCAAGCGCCTGCGCACCGGCCGGGTCGAGGACTGGTCCGCGCGCCTGTTGGGGCTGCCCCTGGAGGGCTTGCGGGCATGAATCTGTTCAATCTGCGCCGTACCCCGCCCAGTCTGGAGGATCTGGCCGTCGAGCCGTGCCTGGCTGCCGCGGACGATGGCTGTGCCAGTGAGTGCCTGATGCCCAGCGTGCAACGCCCCCAGCCGGTGTTCGTCCGTGGCCAGGGTTCCTGGCTATGGGACAGCCAGGACCGCACCTACCTTGACTTCACCCAGGCTGCCGCCGCCAACAGCCTGGGTCATAGCCCCTCGGCCGTGGTCAATGCCCTGGCCGCTCAGGCCCAGTCGCTGATCAACCCCGGTTCGGGTTTCTACAACCGCGGCATGCTCAAGCTGGCCGATCGCCTGTGCCGCAGCACCGGCAGCGACCAGGCCTACCTGTTGAGCAGCGGCAGCGAGGCCTGCGAGGCCGCGATCAAGCTGGCACGCAAATGGGGGCAACTGCACCGCGGCGGCGCGGCCGGCATCATCACCGCCAGTCGCAGTTGCCATGGTCGTGGTTTTGCCGCGCTGTCGGCGGCCGGGCATGGCGCCTCGGGCAATCGCTTCGAGCCGCAACTGCCGGGCTTCAGCCAGGTGCCGTTCAATGACCTGCCGGCTTTGCATGCGGCAGTGGATGCGCAAACCGTGGCCATCCTGCTAGAGCCGATCCAGGGCGAGGCCGGGGTCATTCCA
The DNA here is from genome assembly GCF_013407925.2 of Pseudomonas protegens. Taxonomy (NCBI): domain Bacteria; kingdom Pseudomonadati; phylum Pseudomonadota; class Gammaproteobacteria; order Pseudomonadales; family Pseudomonadaceae; genus Pseudomonas; species Pseudomonas protegens. The sequence goes on from NZ_CP060201.1 coordinate 3,938,898, forward strand.
GCCACTGAACACTACCTCAAGGGGGTCGAGCGGCTGTGTCGTGAGCTGGGCATCCTGTTGATTCTCGATGAGGTGCAGACCGGTATCGGCCGCTGCGGCACGCTGCTGGCCGAACAGTTGTATGGCGTGCGCGCCGACATCATCGCCTTGGGCAAGGGCCTGGGCGGCGGCGTGCCGCTGGCGGCGCTGCTGGCGCGGGGCAAGGCCTGCTGTTTCGAACCGGGGGAACTGGACGGCACGCATCACGGCAATGCGCTGATGACCTCGGCCGGCCTGGCGGTGTTGGACAGCCTGCAGGAACACGGTTTTCTGCAGCAGGTGCGCACCCATGGACAGTACCTGGGGCAGGGGCTGACCCGTCTGGCGAACCGTTATGCACAAGGCGAGGTGCGCGGGCATGGACTGCTCTGGGGCATGAGCCTGGCCGACGCGTCGGCTGAGGCGGTGGTCAAGGCGGCGTTGCACGAAGGTCTGTTGCTCAGTGCCCCGCAAGCGGACTGTCTGCGCTTCACTCCGGCCCTGAGTGTCAGCAAGGGCAATATCGATGAAATGCTGCTGCGCCTGGCCCGGGCGTTCTCCCGGGTGCGCACCGCGCAACTGCAATGCCGCAAGGGGGTGGTGGTCTGATATTCAGACCGATCCTGCGCGATTCACCGAGGTTGGCTGCCGCGCGCTGGCGACCTTACGTTGACTGAATTCCTGAACCGTCTCGCGGTATAACGCATCGCCCCGTGTCCGATTTTTCGCACGGGGCGTTTTTTTGCCTGGGTACTTTTCACCGCCCGGTGTGGCCCTTGAACCTCCGGTCGATTGCCGGCTCGGAACGAATGCGCCCTCCGGGCCGGGCGGCGATTGTTCTGAACCCTGGCCGGTGGCCGGGGTCGATTGCAGGCAAGGCTCAACCGAGCCGATTTCCAACAGGAGCTGCCCTATGGACTTGATCCGCATCATCTTCGCCATTCTCTTGCCGCCCCTGGGGGTGTTTCTGCAAGTGGGCTTTGGCGGCGCTTTCTGGCTGAACATCCTGCTGACCCTGTGTGGATACATCCCCGGTATCGTTCACGCGGTCTACATCATCGCCAAACGCTGATGCTCCGGCCCGCCCGTTCCGTTGGCACGGGCGGGGCCTTGTTCAAGGCTGCGCTTGCAGCACCTTCTGATAGAAGCGCCATTCCTGTTCCAGGGCGTGGGCCTGATTGTCCGCCTTGCGAAAGCCGTGGCGCTCATCCGGGTAGTAGTGCGCCTCGGCGGCAATGCCCTGGTCCTTGAGGGCCTTGAGCATGTCGCGGGTTTGTTGCGGCACCACCACGGCGTCCAGTTCGCCCTGGAAAAACACCACCGGGACACGGATATCGCCAGCGTGCAGCAGCGGCGTGCGAGCCAGATAACGCTGCTGGTCCTGCTGCGGATCGCCGATCAGCCAGTCCAGATAGTCACCTTCGAACTTGTGAGTGGCGCGGGTCAGGGCAATCGGATCGCTGACGCCGTACAGGCTGGCGCCGGCACAGAACACCTTGGCGAACGCCAGGGCGCAGAGGGTGGTGTAGCCCCCCGCACTGCCGCCCCGGATGAACGCCTGCCGTGGATCGATCAGCCCTTGCTGGTCCAGGTAGGACACCACCGCGCAGGCATCTTCCACATCCACTTCGCCCCAGCGCAGGTGCAGGGCCTGGCGATAGGCCCGGCCATAGCCGCTGCTGCCCCGGTAGTTCAGATCGGCCACGGCGAAGCCGCGCTGGGTCCAGAACTGGATGCGCGGATCGAGTATCGGATAGCAGGCGGAGGTCGGGCCTCCGTGGATGAACACCACCAGCGGCGGTCGGTTGACCCCGTTCATGGCCGGGTAGAAGAAACCGTGGGCCTGGCCGTCGCCGCTGGGATAGCACAGGGTTCGCGGGCGGCTGATGCGTTCCGCCGGCAACGGCGCCATGCCTCCGGCCAGGACCTGTACCTGTCGGGTTTCACGCTCGATGGCAATCACGGCCGAGGGGCTGACGGGGGAGGCGGCGATGCAATACAGGTAGCGCTGATCCAGCGTCAGGCCGCGAAAGCGACTGTAGTCGCCACTGAAGTCCTGTTGCGCACCGTCGGCGTGGCGCAGGCCGAGCCGGCCGAAGCCGTTCTCGGTCCAGCTGCCGAACCAGGCGTCACCGCCCAGGGGCATCCAGGTGCTGCAGCCCAGCTGCCAGGGCGCTGGAGCGTGATCGGCCGCGGCACAGGGCAACGGGCGCAAGCCGCTGCCGGACTCGGCCCAGGGTTGCCAGAAACCCTGGCGATCGGTGAGGCAATAGAGCTGGTTGTGTTGATCGAAGCGCGGTTGCTGCAGGGACTCCGGCTCGCCGTCTCCGGCCACGCAGCGCGGTTCACCCCAGGTGCGGTTGCCGCGACGTTCGGCGAGCATCAGGCGAGTGCAGGTCCAGGGCTGATGGGGGCGATCCCATTCGATCCAGGCCAGGCGTTGGCCGTTGGCGCTCAAGGTCGGAGCGGCATAGAAGTCGGCCCCGGCGGCGAGCAGTTGCCGACGCCCGTCGTGCAGGTCGATGGCCACCAGCCGGTGCTCGTTGGCGCACTCTTCCACCGCCAGAATCTGATCGGCGTGAGCTTGCAGATCTCCGTAGCGGCAGTCGCCCTGGGTCAGGGCTTCTGGCGCGCCGCCCGCCAGGGGCTGGCGATACAGTTGCTGGTCCGCGTCATTGACGAACACCAGGTGTTCGCCGCTGACGCAGAAGGCGCCGCCGCCATATTCGTAGACCCGGCTGCGGGCGCTGAAGCCCGCTGGCGTCAGGCAACGGGCCTGGCCTTGCTGCCAATGCCAGATCCGGCAACTGGCGTCTGTGGGGCGGTATTCATTCCAGAACAGGCCGTGGGGCGTGAGTTGCAGCTCGGCGAAATCGGTTCCGGCGGCGGTGGCCTGGTTGGCGCTGAAGGGCTCAACCCTTGGCGATGAGGCGTGAGTTTCGTTCATTGCGAAAGGCCAGTTGCTCAATGGTTTGGGTGGCGGTTTCGGATTCTTCGCGGGCCTTGAGAATCATCCCGTGGTGTTCCGATTTGCTGCACACCGGGTCGGCATTGCTGGCATCCCCCGTGAGCATGAAGGCCTGGCAGCGGCAGCCGCCGAAGTCCTTTTCCTTCTCGTCGCAGGAGCGGCACGGCTCGGGCATCCAGTCGTAGCCGCGGTAGCGGTTGAAACCGAAGGAGTCGTACCAGATGTGCTGCATGCTGTGGTCGCGCACATTGGGGAACTGCACCGGCATCTGCCGCGCGCCGTGGCAGGGCAGGGCGGTGCCATCCGGAGTGACGGTGAGGAAGATACTGCCCCAGCCGTTCATGCAGGCCTTGGGGCGTTCTTCGTAGTAGTCCGGAGTGACGAAAATCAGCTTGCAGGGATGCCCTTGGGCTTCCAGCTTGGCGCGGTATTCGTTGGTGATGCGTTCGGCGCGCAGCAGTTGCTCCTTGGTCGGCAGCAGGCCGACGCGGTTGAGCTGGGCCCAACCGTAGAACTGGCAGGTGGCGAGCTCGACGAAGTCGGCTTCCAGGGCGATGCACATCTCGATGATGCGGTCGATTCTGTCGATGTTGTGCCGGTGGGTGACGAAGTTCAGCACCATCGGGTAACCGTGGGCCTTGACCGCGCGAGCCATCTCCAGCTTCTGCGCGAAGGCTTTCTTCGAGCCGGCCAGCAGGTTATTCACCTGCTCGTCGCTGGCCTGGAAGCTGATCTGGATATGGTCCAGGCCGGCTTTCTTGAAGTCGCTGATCTTCTGCTCGGTGAGGCCGATGCCGGAGGTGATCAGGTTGGTGTAGAAGCCCAGCTGGCGCGCTTCGCCGATCAGTTCGGCGAGGTCCTGGCGCACCAGCGGTTCACCGCCGGAAAAGCCCAATTGCGCGGCGCCCATCTCCCGCGCTTCGCGAAACACCTTGATCCATTGCTCGGTGCTCAGCTCCTGGCCCTGCTCGGCGAAATCCAGGGGATTGGAGCAGTAGGGGCATTGCAGCGGGCAACGGTAAGTCAGCTCGGCCAGCAACCACAGTGGCAGGCCGACTGGCGGTTTGTCGGGCACGGCGGTTTCAGCCGAGTTCGATCCAGTGCTGGGCACGGGCGACCTCCATGAACTGCTCGATATCGTCACCGAGCTCGGCCACTCCGGGGAACTGCACCTGAAGCTCCTGGATGATCGCCGCCACGTCACGCTCGCCGTCGATCAGGCCGCCGATCAACGCGGCACTGTCGTTGAGCTTGATCATGCCTTCCGGGTACAGCAGCACGTGGCCCTTTTGCGCCGGTTCGTACTGGAAGCGGTAGCCGGGGCGCCAGCGTGGGGTTTTGCTGCGGTCGAAACTCATAGAGGGATCCCTTTATGCCAGACCCGCTGATCGGTAACGCTGTGATAAGGCGGGCGGTTCAGTTCATAGGCCATGCTCATGGCGTCGAGCATGCTCCAAAGGATGTCCAGTTTGAACTGGAGAATTTCCAGCATGCGTTCCTGGCCGGCACGGGTGGTGTAGTGCTGCAGGGTGATGGCCAGGCCGTGTTCCACATCGCGCCGGGCCTGACCCAGGCGGGTGCGGAAATACTCGTAGCCGGTCGGGTCGATCCACGGGTAATGCTGGGGCCAGCTGTCCAGGCGCGACTGGTGGATCTGCGGGGCGAACAATTCGGTCAGCGAGCTGCTGGCGGCTTCCTGCCAACTGGCGCGGCGGGCGAAGTTGACGTAGGCGTCCACGGCGAAGCGCACGCCGGGCAATACCAGTTCTTGTGAACGCAGCTGGTCCGGGTCCAGGCCCACGGCCTGACCCAGGCGCAACCAGGCTTCGATGCCGCCGTCTTCGCCGGGGGCGCCGTCGTGGTCCAGCAGGCGCTGGATCCACTCGCGGCGAACTTCCCGGTCCGGGCAGTTGGCGAGGATCGCCGCATCCTTCATGGGGATGTTCACCTGGTAGTAGAAGCGGTTGGCGACCCAGCCCTGGATCTGTTCGCGGCTTGCCCGGCCTTCATACATCGCCACGTGGTAGGGGTGATGGATGTGGTAATAGGCGCCCTTGGCGCGCAGTGCCTGCTCGAACTCGGCAGGGGACAGGGGGGTGTCGGTCATGTGTGTTCTCCGGGGGGCTGTCCTTTGGCGGGCAAGCCCGCTCCTACGCAAAGCGAGCTTGTCGGCGATCGGGCCTACAGCTCAATACTCATTCCGTCGTAAGCCACTTCCACCTTTCGACGTACCAGTTCGGCACGTTCGGCGGAGTCTTCGTCGAGGATCGGGTTGGTGTTGTTGATGTGGATCAGCACCTTGCGCTGGCGGGGCAGTTGTTCCAGCACTTCGAGCATGCCGCCAGGGCCGTTCTGCGCCAGGTGGCCCATTTCCCGGCCGGTGCGGGTGCCGACGCCACGGCGTTGCATTTCATCGTCTTCCCACAGGGTGCCGTCCACCAGCAGCACGTCGCTGGCGGCCATGATCTCCAGCAGTGGCGCATCGACTTTGCCCAGGCCCGGGGCATAGAAGAGTTTGCCGCCGCTGCGCAGGTCTTCGACGATCAGGCCGATGTTGTCCCCCGGGTGCGGGTCGAAACGGTGTGGCGAATAGGGCGGCGCCGCGCTGCGCAGGGGCAGGGGGGTGAAACGCAGGTTGGGGCAGGCGGGGATGCTGAAGCTCTGGTCCAGCTCGATGCGGTTCCAGTTCAGGCCGCCGTTCCAGTGGCTGAGCATCTTGAACAGCGGGAAACCGGTGCTCAGGTCTTCATGGACCATGTCGGTGCACCAGACCTGATGCGGGCAGCCTTCGCGCAGGCTGAGCAGGCCGGTGGTGTGATCGATCTGGCTGTCCATGAGGACGATGGCGCCAATCCCGGTATCGCGCAGGGCGCGACCCGGTTGCATGGGGGCGAAGCTCTGCAGTTGGGCGCGGATGTCCGGCGAGGCGTTGCACAGTACCCAGTTCACCCCGTCATCGGAAATCGCGATGGACGATTGGGTGCGGGCCTGGGCTCGCAGGCTGCCGTCGCGAAACCCCGCGCAGTTCACGCAGTTGCAGTTCCACTGCGGAAAACCACCGCCGGCGGCGGAACCTAGAATCTGGACAAACATGGACACTCCCGGGGTGACGACGTGAACAAGGTGGGCAACTGAAAATAAAAACGCCCCGGACGGGCCGAGGCGTTGCGCTGCGTGTTTCGGCCAGAGGCAGAAATCAGCGGCTGGCGAAGTACATGGTGACTTCGAAGCCGATACGCAGGTCGGTGTAAGCAGGTTTGGACCAGGTCATAAAAATGCTCCTTTGAGGTGGGTGGGACGGGTACTGCCTATACATATAGTCCACCTCCGGTGGGAGATGTTCAGATGCTTAGGGGGCTATCTTACTAAATTCCCGCAAAAGGTTGCCTGCAATTCTGAAGAAAGCTCATTGCAGTGCCGGTAATGATCATTGTGCCGCTTGCCAAGGGGCTCCCGGGCAGGGCCCGTTGGCCAGTACTGTCCAGCCGCCGGTCGCCGCCTGCAGGGCCCTGGCGGCCTGAATGACGGTGTCGGGGGTGAGGGCCAGGATGCTGGCGTGCAGTTGCGTCAGGTAATCCGACGGATGGCCGGCCAGTTTCGCCTGCCAGAGCAGTTCAGCGGCTTGCTCCAGGGGCAGGAGCGAGGCTTGGAACTGTTGAGCCAGCGCCTGTCGCTGCTCGTGCCAGAGCGGTTCGCCGAGGGTTTGCAGATGCTCCGGCAACTGCTGGAGGAACTGTTCCAGGTGCTGAAGTATGTCGCTGAGCGTCGCGCTGGGAGATTGCACGCCGAACAGCAGGCCGGTCTGGCCGTTGCGCTGGCGCACGGCGCTGAACACCGCATAGCCCAACTGCAACTCCACCCGCAGGCGCTGATAGAAGGGCGTCTGGCAGAGCTGGCCCAGCAGGCGCCAGGCCGCTTCATCGGCCAGTTGGGCCCCGGGCGTCGGGCAGAACAGCAACAGCGCCTGTTCGCCGGCGTCCCCGGGCAGACTCCACCAGCGGCGCCCGGTCTCGGGGGCCGGCGGCTGGCAGAGCCCGGTATCCGCGGTGCCCGGAATCCGCTGCAGCACTCGACCGAGGGCCTCTTGCAGGCTTGTGGGCAACCCCAGGGCCAGGCCATCCCAGCGGGCGTCGGTCCACAGTGCTTGCAGATCCGCTGCGGGTGCGGTGCCGGCGTCGCTGGCTCGTGGCTGCTCGCTGAAGGCTTTGAGCAAGCGGCGGATGGGCATTGACTGTGCCTCGTCCTGGGCGGCTGGGTTGTCCTGCCAGAACGCGTCGGCGGGCTGGCTCAGTTGTTTCAGGGCTTGTTGCAGCACCGCGGGCAGGGGTTGCAGCAGGCCGCTGAGGGACAGCAACCAGTCTTCGCCCGCGCGGGTGAAGCTCACTTGCACGCCGGCCTGGGCGGCGTCGCTGCGCAGGGGCGCGAGGCTGTGCAGCAGCCGTTCGTGCACGCCGGCCGGAGCGGGCGAGGCCAGGCGCCAACGCAGCATCAGCGCTCCTTCATGACCCTCTGCGGGCAGGGCCTGGCTCAGCTGCAGTGCCGAGGTTTCTCGGCGGCTTCGCGAGCGATCCTGGGCGAAGCTGCGCAGCCCGCGGTGTGCGCTGGTCTGGCCCCGAATCAGTCCCGCCCGCGGCGCCTCGACGGGGTTGCGCAGGAACGGGTTGGCCGCTGGCAGGCGCCATTCGCTGCTGAAGTTATCCACAACCTGGGGCTGCAACTGCGCGAGCACGGCCTTGAGCGCCACGAGTCCTTGGGCATCCAGCTCTCCGACGGTCTGCCGGCTGTCCCGCTGGGCCAGTGCCAGAGCACGGGCGACCTGCAATGGACGTTGTTGCAGCAAGGCATATTCCTCCCGCAGCTCGGGCCAATCGTCCTGGGCCCTGAAGAAGCCCAGCCAGTCCCCGAGCAGCTCGTCGACCTGGGCCGTGGCCGTCGCGGCCGTTGTGTTGAGGTTCACCTGCAGGTGCAGCAAGGCTTGTCCGGCAAACTCATACAGCGTCTGCGCCTGCAGGCTCTGGGCCAGCTGGCGCTGCTGGAGCTCGGCAAGCAGGCCTCCCGGCTTGGCCGACTGCAGCCAGGTACAGAGAAAATCCAGCGCAGGTGCTGCGCCCTCGGGCAGTTGTTCGAAGGCGAACAGCAGGTCCAGGCGTTGCGCCTCGAGCTGTTGATAACGGTGGCTGCCACTCGGCAACAGCGCGGGAGGTCGGTGCTGCTCAAGATGCTGGCCCTGGGCCAGAGTCGCGCCGTAGCGTTCGGCCAGGGCGCGGAGTTCTTCCAGGGGCTGGGGGCCGACCAGGCTCAGGGTCATTTGTCCGGCCTGGTAGAACGCGCGATGAAACTGCTGCAACGCTTGCTGGAAACCGCGGCTGGCCAGGTTCAGGCTGTAACGGTTGCCAGCATGGAAGGCCCGCAGCGGATGAGCGGCGCACAGCCCGTCGAACAGCGCGAACTGACGCTGCGCCGCCCCATCCCGGGACCAGGCGATAAATTCGGCGTGCAGCACCTCCCGCTCCCGGCGCTGGTCTTCAAGGTCCAGCCGCGGATGGGCGAGCATGTCGCACAGTCGCTCCAGGCCACCGGCCAAGGCGCTGGGCGGCAGCTCGAAAAAGAACTCAGTCGCGCGTTCACAGGTCTTGGCATTGAGCTGTCCGCCCTGGCCCCGCACATAGGCCATCAGCCCCTGTCCGGCGGGAAAGCGCTCGGTGCCGAGAAACAGCAGGTGCTCCAGAAAATGCGCCAGCCCCGGCCAGGCCGCTGGCGCATCGTGGCTGCCGGCGCAGACCCGCAGTGCGGCGGCGCAACGTTTCAGGTGCGGGGCATGACGCAGGGACACCCGCAGGCCGTTGGTCAGGGTTTGCAAGGGGGGCAGGGGGTGGTTCAGCGCGGGCATGAGCACTTCCAGAACAGAGAAGCGCCCATGCTAGCGGATATGGGCGGATCAGCGCTTGCTCAGGTCGTCGTACAGCTCGGGGCGACGATCGGCCAGGTAGCGGTTCAGTGCCTGGGATTCGTTCATCAATTGGCGGTCCAGGGTGCCGATGATCAGGGCCTCGTCCAGCCCGGCCAGGGCGATCCGGCTGCCGTCGGGGGCGGCGATCGAGCTTTGCCCGCAATAGCGGATCTGCTCTTCCCGGCCACAGTAGTTGGCGTAGGCCACGTAGCACTGGTTCTCGAAGGCCCGGGCGCGAATCGTCACATCGGCGACGAAGTCGTAGGGAATCATGTTCGCCGTCGGCACCAGGATCAGCTCGGCGCCGGCCAGGGCCAGGCGTCGGGCATTCTCCGGGAATTCGATGTCGTAGCAGATCAGGAAGCCCAGCTTCCAGCCGTTGAGCTCCACCAGCGGGAAGTCGTCCGCACCGGCGCTGAACATCGAGTGATCGAGGTCACCGAACAGGTGGGTCTTGCGGTAGTTGCACAGGCGCTGGCCCTGGGCGTCGATCAACTGCACGGCGTTGTAGATCTGGCCGTCGCTGCCGCGTTCCGGGTAGCCGTAGAGGATTGCCGTACCCGCCGCCTGGGCGATGGCGGCGATACGCTGGGCCGAAGGGCCATCCTGGGCCTCGGCCAGGGCGCTGACCGCCTCGAGGCCGATGTTGTAGCCGCTGAGAAACATCTCCGGCAGCACCAGCAGATCGGCATCCGTGGCCTCCATGGCCACCCGGTGCAGGCGTTGCAGATTACCGGCCACATCCAGTGGCGCGGGCGGGCACTGGTACAAGGCGACATGCATGGTCTTCACTCCTCTGACTGGCTGGCCGGCCACTGTAGCGGCTGGCGCGGGCGGCGATAAGCCCCCGCCCGGAGCTTGCCGCCTGGCGTGGCCCGTTGCTCAATCGGCCAGGGCAATCGGCCCGATCTCATGGAACACGTCGCCCGGTCCCGGGTTCTCGGGATGGGTGGCGCCGCCGAAGTGCTTCATGATTCCCCACACGGCGTTGAGCGAGGTCTGCACCGCGCCCTCGACCCAGGCCGGGGTCCAGGACACATCGTCACCCGCAATGAAGATGCCGCGCTGCTCGGCCGGCATGTCGTCCTGCATGAAGTGCGCATACATGCGCTGGTTGTAGCGGTAGTGGCCCGGCAGCGCGCCCTTGAAGGCACCGAGGAAGTGCGGATCGGCTTCCCAGGACACGGTGATCGGATCGCCGATGATGCGGCTGGCGATATCCACCTTGGGGTAGATCTTCTTCAACGCGTCCAGTGCCAGCTTCACGCGTTTTTCCACCGGTTGCGGGAGCATCTTCAGGGCGTCGCTCATCCACGAGTAGGACAGGCAGATCACCCCCGGCTTGTCGTCGCCGTTGTCGAACAGGTAGGTGCCACGGGTCAGGCGGTCGGTGAGGGTCATGCTCATCAGGTCGCGGCCGGTTTCCGGGTCCTTGTCCTTCCAGAATGGCCGGTCGACCATGACGAAGGTCTTCGACGACTGCATGTAGCGGGTACGGTCCAGGGCCATCCACATCTTTTGCGAGAACAGCGATTCCTCGCATTCGATCTGGGTGGTCAGCAGCCAGCTCTGGCAGGTGGTCAGTACCGCCGCGTATTCCCGGGTATCGCCCCAGTTGTCGGTGACGCTGAAGCGGCCGTCGGCGGCCCGGGCAATGCGCTTGACTCCGGTGCGTGGCGCGCCATGGTGCAGCGAGCTGAGGCTGGTGCCAGCCGGCCAGTGGGCGCAACGCTCCGGCACGTGGCGCCAGATGCCCAGGGGCACCTGCTCGACGCCGCCGACCACCAGGTGCTGGTGATCGTCGCAGTTGGTCATCACCACGCGGAAGATTTCCAGCATCGAGTTGGGGAAATCCGAGTCCCAGCCGCCGGTGCCGAAACCCACCTGGCCGAACACCTCACGATGGTGGAACGACAGTTTGGCAAAGGCCTTGGAGGTGGCGACGAAGTCGTAGAAGGTGCGGTCGTCCCACAGCGGCACCAGGGTGTTCCACAACTCCTTGAGGCGCGGCACGTCGCGATCGCGAATGGCTTGCTGGATCTCGCTGAAGCGCGAGCCGTCCTCCAGGGCGTCGGCCCAGGCGTCGGCGACTTCCTGGAACAAGGCCGGCAGGTCGGCGAGTTTCTGGGCGTAGTGGGTCTGGCCTTCCAGATCGATGACCGTGCTGCCCGACGCCGGGGTCAGCGGGTTGGGGAAGGGCTTGGTCTCAAGGCCGAGCTTGTCGACGTAGTGATAGAAGGCCGTGGACGACACCGGAAAGCGCATGCCGCCCAGCTCGGCGATGATTCCTTCGGCGCCTTCGAAGGCCTGGGAGCGCAGGCGGCCACCCATTTTCGACGCTTCATAGACCACCGGCTTGAGGCCCAGCTTCATCAACTCATAGGCAGCCACCAGCCCGGCAATACCGGCGCCGACGATGGCCACTTCGGTGCCGTGCTGGGCTTGGGGGATGCTGCCCAGGCCGGCGGGATGCTCGATCCAGTCGTCGAAGGCGAAAGGGAAATCCGGGCCGAAGATGGTGATCGGCTTTTTACCGTCTGCAGGATGGCGATTGTTCTTGTTCATGGCTGACCTTGGCGGGCGGCTCAGCAGAGCGCTGAGTATAGGAAAAGATGGCAGCCATTCTAGAGAGGGAGAAACACGTAAATAAGACGCAAACTGTCGTCGTTATGCATTGTTATTTATCAATCTGACGAATAGATGATTCAGATTGACGATGGAACACTTCGACTGCGCTGCTTCAGAGCGCATGCCCGCGATCGATCTTGCTGCTGAGGATGATCGAGGTGGTGGTCTTTTCCACGCCGTCGACGCTGCCGATCTGGTCCAGCAACTGGTCCAGCTGTTCCGGCGAGTCGGTGCGCAGCCAGGCCACGTAATCGAACTCCCCGCTCACCGCGCACAGTTGCTGGACCTGAGCCATGCCACTCAAGCGGCGCAATACTTCCTTGCCGGAGCGCGGCTGGACCTTGATCCCCACATACGCCTGCAAGCCGCCGTCGACCACCCTCTGGCCCAGGCGCACGCCATAGCCGGTGATGACCCGGGTCTTTTCCAGGCGCGCCAGGCGCGAAGTCACGGTGGTGCGGGCGATCCCCAACTGCCGGGCGAGCATGGCCACGCTTTCGCGGGCATTGATCTGCAGGGCGGCGATCAGCTGACGGTCGACTTCATCAAGAACAGGAGGGCGGCTATCGGACAAGGGGGGCTCCAGCACGGCTATCGAGGGAGCGAGCATGTTACAGCCTCGGGCAAACCCTGGCTGCTGCTGCCGATTGTCTGTTCGGATCGGGGGCCGATCTTTGGCGATCGGGACTTTTTTTGAAACAAATAGCCTGCGACAAGTTGTCATAAGTAACTGGTTAGTACATTCTCGCCGTCTGGTTTTACAGATGGCAGAGGTTTGACATGAAAAACACGGGGGCTGCCACCGGCAGCCGATGGCTCCTGGCGGGGCTGGGCATTCTGATTGCCCTGATCGGGCTCGGCCTGGCGGGGGGCGGTGGCTATCTCCTGAGCCTGGGAGGCAGCGCCTATTTCCTGTTGATGGGCCTGGCGATGCTGGTGTCCGGCGTGCTGATCGCCCGGGCGGATCCCCGTGGCGCAAGGCTGTACGGCGTGGTCCTGGTGCTGACCGCGATCTGGGCGGTCTGGGATGCGGGCCTGGAATACTGGCCGCTGGTTTCGCGGGTGCTGACTTTTGCCGTGATCGGCCTGGTGGTGGCACTGATCTACCCGACCCTGGTGCGTGCCTCCGGTGCCCGCCCCGGGCGTGGGGCCTATGGGCTGGCGGGGCTGCTGGGGGTTGGCGTCGTGGCGACCCTGGCCTACATGTTCGTGCCGACCCACCTGGTCAAGGCGGACAAGGTGCCGGCGATCCAGCCCGTGGCGCCGGGCACTGAACAGAAAGACTGGGCCCACTGGGGCAACACCACGGCGGGCAACCGCTTTGCCGCCCTGGACCAGATCAACAAGGGCAACATCGGCCAACTGCAAGTGGCCTGGACCTTCCGCACCGGCGACCTGCCCGAAAGCAACGGCGCTGGCGCCGAAGACCAGAACACCCCGCTGCAGATCGGCGATACCGTCTACACCTGCACCGCCTACGGCAAGGTGTTCGCCCTGGACGCCGACACCGGCGCCGAACGCTGGAAGTTCGACCCGCAAGGCTACGCGCCCAACTGGCAGCGCTGCCGTGGCTTGGGCTATTTCGACGCCTCGGCGGCCCCGGTCAGCCAGTCCTCGACGCCTGCCGCCGCCCCTGCGGCGTGCACCAGGCGCCTGTTCCTGCCGACCGGCGATGCCCGCCTGATTGCGCTCGATGCTGAAACCGGCAAGCCCTGTGAAGACTTCGGCCACCAGGGCACGGTCGATCTGAAAACCGACATGGGCGAGATCAAGCCGGGCTATTACCAGCAGACTTCGACGCCCCTGGTGGCGGGCACCGTGGTTATCGTCGGCGGCCGGGTGGCGGATAACTTCTCCACGGGCGAACCGCCGGGCGTGGTGCGCGCCTTCGATGTGCGCAGTGGTGAACTGATGTGGGCCTGGGACCCGGGCAATCCGGCCACCACCAAGCGTCCACCCGCGGGGCAAACCTATACCCGTGGCACCCCGAACGTCTGGTCGGCGATGTCCTATGACGCCAAGCTGGGCCTGGTGTACCTGCCCACCGGCAACGCCACGCCGGATTTCTTCGGCGGTCAGCGCAGCGAGTTCGATGACCAGTGGAGCTCCTCGGTTGTCGCCCTCGACGTGAAGACCGGTCAGGTGCGCTGGCACTTCCAGACCACCCACCACGACCTCTGGGATTTCGACCTGCCGGCACAGCCGCTGCTGTATGACATTCCGGACGACAAGGGCGGCGTGCAACCGGCGTTGGCCCAGGTCACCAAACAGGGCGAGATCTTCCTGCTCTACCGCGAGACCGGCAAGCCGATTGCCCGGGTCGAAGAGCGTCCGGTGCCTCAGGGCAATGTCCCGGGTGAGCGTTATTCGCCAACCCAGCCGTTCTCGGTGGAAATGCCGTCGATCGGCAACCAGACGTTGACCGAGTCCGACATGTGGGGCGCGACCCCGTTTGATCAGCTGATGTGCCGCATCCAGTTCAAGGGCATGCGCCATGAGGGCGTGTACACCCCGCCTGGCCTGGATCACGCACTGCAGTTCCCCGGCTCCCTGGGTGGCATGAACTGGGGCAGCGTGTCGGTGGATCCGACCAGCCACTACATGTTCGTCAACGACATGCGCCTGGGCCTGGCCAACTACATGATCCCCCGGGATCAGATTGGCGCCGGTGCCAGCGGCATCGAAATGGGCGTGGTGCCCCAGGACGGCACGCCGTTCGGTGCCATGCGTCAGCGCTTCCTCTCGGCGGCCGGTATTCCTTGTCAGAAACCGCCGTTCGGCACGATGTCGGCCATCGACCTGAAGACCCGCAAATTGATGTGGCAGGTGCCGGTGGGCACCGTGCAGGACACCGGCCCGCTGGGGATTCGCATGCACCTGCCAATCCCGATTGGCATGCCGACTCTGGGCGCGTCCCTGGCGACCCAGTCCGGCCTGCTGTTCTTCGCCGGCACCCAGGACTTCTACCTGCGGGCGTTCGATACCGGCAACGGTAATGAAGTCTGGAAAGCGCGCCTGCCCGTGGGTAGCCAGTCGGGCCCGATGACCTATGTCTCGCCCAAGACGGGCCGCCAGTACATCCTGCTCACCGCAGGCGGTGCGCGGCAGTCGCCGGATCGCGGCGACTATGTGATCGCCTACGCGCTGCCCAAGTAGAAGCAGCGTTTCGACAGCCTGAAAGAGCCGCGCAATGCGCGGCTTTTTCATGGTCGCGCGTCAGGCGTTGCGACTTTGAGTGGGCCTGAAACAGGCCGTGTGAAGCGGGGCCCACCCGGTTGCCGGGCAAAACCTGCGGGCACAAAAAAGCCGCAACATGGCGCGGCTTTGAAGATGGTGGGCCCACACGGACTTGAACCGTGGACCAAAGGATTATGAGTCCTCTGCTCTAACCAACTGAGCTATAGGCCCTCAGTAGGCCGCGGATTATAGCGATGGTTTCTCGGCTGTGCTATCCGAAAAATCGGAAACCCGGATCTGCAGGAAGGTCTCGCAGAACTCCTCGGCCTCCAGCGGCAGGCTGACGATGTAGCCCTGGATCTGCTCGCAGCCTTCCTGGGCGAGGAAGCTCTGCTGGTCGTGGTTTTCCACCCCTTCGGCGATCACGGTGAATTGCATGCTGCGACCCAGGGCGATGATGGCGCGGACAATCGCCACGTCATGGGGGTCGTCCGGCAGGCCGCGAACGAAGGATTGGTCGATCTTGAGGAAATCCAGGGGCAGGCGCTTGAGGTAGCTCAGGGACGAATAGCCGGTGCCGAAGTCGTCGATGGCCAGTTGCACCCCCAGGCGCTTGAGCTGGTGCAGCACCTCCAGGGCTTCTTCGGCCTGGCTCATGATGAAGTTCTCGGTGATCTCCAGCTGCAGCAATCCGGGTTGCAGGTCGTAGTCGCGCAGCAGCTGTTCGATGCGGCCCAAGAGATTGGGCTGGCGCAGCTGAGCGCCGGCCAGGTTCACCGACAGCGGTCCGAAGTGCTCGTAGTGCCGGTTCCAGGCATGCAGGTGCTGGCAGGCCTGTTCCAGGACCCAGTCGCCGATCAGCAGGATCATGCCGTTTTCTTCGGCCAGGGGAATGAAGTGCTCGGGCGGGACATCGCCGAAGGTGGGGTGGTGCCAGCGGATCAGCGCTTCGGCGCCCACCAGTTCCTGGTTGCTGAGGCTGATCTTGGGTTGGAAGAACAACGACAGCTCATCGCGCTCGATGGCCCGGCGCAGCTCGTGTTCCAGGGCCACCCGCTCGCTGGCCTGGGCGGTCAGGTCGCGGGTGTAGCGTTCGACGCGGTTGCGGCCCTTGGCCTTGGAACGGTACATGGCGGCGTCGGCGTTCTTGATCAGGGTGGCGACGTCGCAACCGTCCTTGGGGTAGAGGCTGGTGCCGATGCTGGCGCTGATGAAGAACTCGTGTTCACCGGCCTGGAACGGCGCGGTGAAGCAGTTCAGCAACTTGGTGGCGATGTGGTCGGCATCGCTGGCCTGGTGCAGCCCGGGCAGCAGGATGATGAATTCGTCCCCGCCCAGGCGAGCCACGGTGTCGATGTCGCGTAGCTGTTCCTTGAGGCGCACGGCGATGCCCTTGAGCAGCAGGTCGCCCACCGGGTGGCCGAGGCTGTCGTTGATGTGCTTGAAGCGATCCAGATCGAGGAACAGCACCGCGCCCTGGCCGCCGCTGTCCTGCTGGCCGTTGAGCGCGGCCAGCAGGCGGCTTTCGAACAGTGTGCGATTGGGCAGGCCGGTCAGGGGGTCATGGTGGGCCTGGTAGTCGAGCCGTGCCTGGGCGTGCTTGAGGCTGGAGATATCGGCGAACACCGCGACGAAATGGGTGATCTGCCGTTCCTTGTTGCGCACGGCGTTGATGGTCAGCCAGTTGGGGTAGAGCTCGCCGTTCTTGCGACGGTTGGAGATCTCGCCTTGCCAGTGGCCTTCCAGGGTCAGTTGATGCCACATCGCGGCGTAGAAGGCGCTGTCGTGCAGTCCCGATGCCAGCAGGCGCGGGGTCTGGCCCAGGGTTTCACTTTCGCTGTAGCCGGTGATTTCGCTGAAGGCCCGATTGACCGCACTGATGCGCTGCTGGGTATCGGTGATCATCACGCCCTCGGCGGTGCTTTCAAACACCGTGGCGGCCTGTTGCAGTTTTTCCTGCATTTGCTGGCGATCGGTAATGTCCCGGGCGATGGTCAGCATGCAGTCTTCATCGCCGATGGGCAGCGGCCGGCTGGACAACTCGCAAAGGCGGATCTGGCCATCGTTGCGGCGGATGTGGCAACGGAAGTCACGGACAAACCCGTCGCGTTGCAGCAGGTCGAGCATCTGTTTGCGTTCGTTGAGGTTGACCCAGATCCCCAGCTCCAGGGTCGAGCGGTCCAGTGACACGGCGCTATTGAAACCGGTGATGCGGCTGAAACCCTCGTTGACCTCGATCAGCAGGCCATCGCGCTGGCGGCTCAGCAGCAGTCCGTCCGGGGAGGCGTGGAACGCTTTGGCGAATTTCTCTTCGGAGGTTTGCAGTTGCTGCTGGGTTTCCTTGAGCTGGCTGATGTCGCGCACCACCACCACCAGCGCCGGGGTGGTGTCGAGGTCAAAGGGTTCGGCGGAGATCAGCCCGGTGAACAACTGGCCACTGTGGCGGCGAAAGGGCATCTCCAGGTTGCGGATGCTGCCGGCCTGCAAACGCTGCAAGAGGCTGGGACCGACCCCAGGAATGCCCCAGATGTTCAGCTCGGTGGCGGTCTGGCCGATGACCGTTTCGGCACTCAGGCCGATCTGTTCCTCGAAGGCCTTGTTGACCTCCAGCAGGCAGCCGTCGGACAGGCGTGCGATGACCAGGATGTCCGGACACTGCTGGAACACCGAAGCGAACTTCTGCTCGGACAGGCGTAGCGCTTCTTCGGTGTGCTTGGCTTCGCTGATGTCGATCATCAGCCCGCGCATCACCGGTTCCTGGCCGTGCTCGATCAGGCTGACGATGTCGCGTACCCAGAGACAGCGGCCGTCGGCGGTGATCACCCGGTAGTCGAGGCTGTGGTCGCGCCCGGCCTGGACTTCGTGGTCGCAGAACGCCTGGGCCCGGGTCAGGTCGGCGGGGTGGATGATGTTGCGCCAGAACCCGGGAACCAGCCAGTGCGCCAGGGGATAGCCCAGTAGCGCTTCGGCGTGGGGCGAGACGTAGCTGTAGGTGAAGTCGCTGACGCGTGCTTCCCAGGCGATGGCCGACAGGCTCTCCACCAGGCTGCGATAGTGGTATTCGCTGCTGCGCAGTTCCTGTTCCAGGGCCACCCTGCGGGAGATTTCTGAACTCAGGCGGCGGTTGATACGGATCACCACCGCCAGCACGGTGACCAGCAAGAGAAGCCCGGGCAGCCCGTAGAGCAGCACGTCGGACCAGAAGGTCCGGTGGTCGAGCACGCTGCCGACCCAGTGTTGTTGAATCGCGCTGATTTCATCGGGGCTGAGGTCGGCCAGGACCTTGTCGAGAATGCCCACCAGGATCTTGCTGTCCCGCGGGACGCCCATCGCCAGCTGGTAGCGATAAGGTGTTTCGCCGCTGACATACAGGCCCTCGAGCTTGAGCTGGCGCAGGCTCCAGACACTGGAGGCCAGATCACCGACCACGGCATCCACTTCATCGGTGGCCAGGGCCTGCAGTGCGGAACTGATATTGGGCAGGGCGACCAGGTTCAGGTCCGGGTGATGGGTGCGCAGCAGTTCGTGGGGGGCGTAGTTTTCCACCACGGCCACTTTCAGGCCGTAAAGGTCCTGAAGGCTGCGCGGCTGGGCGCCGCCGCTGTGGGCCAGGATGACGATGGGAAAATCAAGGTAGGGGCGGGTGAACGCCATGTAGCTTTGGCGTTCCGGGGTCGACATGATCCCGGGCAGCAGGTCCAGCTTGCCTTGCTTGGCATCTTCGAGCACTTCGGTCCAGCTGGCGGGCTCGATGGGCGTCAGGCTCACTGACAGGCGTTCCTGGATCAGGTGGATGTAGTCCGCTGCAAGGCCCTGGTAGCGACCCTCTTCGTCTCGATATTCGAACGGCGGCCATGAAGCATCCACCCCCAGGCGCAGTTGCGGGTGAGCCTTGAGCCAGCCACGTTCTTCATCGGTGAGCGTCAGTGCGCCAGCCGTTGCCGTCCAGGTAAGCAGCGCCAGCAGTAGCATGGCCGACAGTCTGGGCATAACCGTCTCGTTATGGCACGGGGAATGTTTCGAGTGTAGACGGGCTAGGCAGCGAGGGAGAGTGAGGACCTGCAAAAAGCAAAACCCCCAGCTGGGCTGGGGGTCTTGGGCTTACTCGTCGAGGAAGGAGCGCAGATGCTCGCTTCGCGTCGGGTGGCGCAGCTTGCGCAGCGCCTTGGCTTCGATCTGACGAATCCGTTCACGGGTCACGTCGAACTGCTTACCAACCTCCTCGAGGGTGTGGTCGGTATTCATGTCGATGCCGAAGCGCATGCGCAGGACCTTGGCTTCACGGGCAGTGAGGCCGGAGAGTACTTCGCGGGTCGCTTCTTTCAGGCTCTCAACGGTGGCCACATCGATTGGCGACTGCATGGTCGAGTCTTCGATGAAGTCGCCCAGATGGGAGTCTTCGTCATCACCGATTGGGGTTTCCATGGAGATCGGCTCTTTGGCGATCTTCAATACCTTGCGGATCTTGTCCTCAGGCATTTCCATGCGTTCGCCCAGCTCTTCCGGGGTCGGTTCACGACCCATTTCCTGCAACATCTGCCGGGAAATGCGGTTGAGCTTGTTGATCGTCTCGATCATGTGCACCGGAATACGGATGGTGCGGGCCTGGTCGGCGATCGAGCGAGTGATCGCCTGACGGATCCACCAGGTGGCATAGGTCGAGAACTTGTAGCCGCGACGGTATTCGAACTTGTCCACCGCTTTCATCAAGCCGATGTTGCCTTCCTGGATCAGATCGAGGAACTGCAGGCCACGGTTGGTGTACTTCTTGGCGATGGAGATCACCAGACGCAGGTTGGCCTCAACCATCTCTTTCTTCGCGCGGCGGGCCTTGGCCTCACCGATCGACATGCGACGGTTGATGTCCTTGATCTCGGCGATCTTCAAGCCGGTCTCGACTTCAAGAGCGGTCAGCTTCTGCTGGCAACGGATGATGTCCGGCTGCAGGCGGGCAATGGCTTCGGCGTATTTGGTCTTGCCTTTGGCCAGGGCGTCGGTCCAGCTTTCATCCACTTCGTTGCCCGGGAACTGGCGCAGGAAGTCGGCACGCGGCATGCGGGCATCACGCACGCAGAGCTGCATGATGGCGCGTTCTTGCTGACGCAGGCGATCCAGGGCACTGCGTACACGTTCAACCAGGCCTTCGAATTGCTTCGGAACCAGTTTGATCGGCATGAACAATTCGGCCAGGGCCAGCATTTCGGCGATGGCTTGCTTGTTCTCGCGGCCGTGCTTCTTCAGCGCCTTGCGGGTGATCTCCATCTGATCGGCGACGGCGCCAAAGCGCTGTGCGGCGATAACAGGATCGGGACCGCTTTCGGCTTCTTCTTCGTCTTCGGTCGCTTCAGCTTCTTCGTCGTCGCTGTCGTCGTCCGCTTTCGCGGTCTTGGTGTCGACAGGCGGCGGCACTTCGGCGGCAGGCGGCGTAATGCCGTCGTCCGGATCGATGTACCCGCTGAGAACGTCAGACAGGCGGCCACCTTCGGTGGTGACGCGAGTGTATTCGGCGAGGATGTGATCCACCGTGCCAGGGAAGTGCGCGATTGCGCCCATCACTTCACGGATGCCCTCTTCGATACGCTTGGCGATTTCGATTTCGCCTTCACGTGTGAGCAGCTCTACCGTGCCCATTTCGCGCATGTACATGCGCACTGGGTCGGTAGTGCGACCAATGTCGGTTTCCACAGCCGCCAACGCTGCGGCGGCTTCTTCAGCTGCTGCTTCGTCGGTGTCGGCTTCGGCCAACAAAAGGGCATCCGCATCCGGAGCACTCTCGAATACGTTGATCCCCATGTCGTTGATCATGCGGATGATGTCTTCCACCTGTTCCGGATCTGAAATATCCTCCGGCAGGTGGTCGTTGACCTCCGCGTAAGTCAGGTAACCCTGCTCACGTCCACGGCTGATCAACTCTTTGAGGCGAGACTGCTGTTGCGCTTTTCCGGACATAACACCCTATCCACTGAAGGTCTTGGCGGGCAAAAAACAAGCCGAGGATTATACCCGAGCTATGACCTCACGCGCCAGTTGAGGTCGGGTTCGATGCGGGAACATTGCGTTTTAAAAGCTCAACCAGCTGAATTTTCTCTTCGCTGCTGAGCTCGCTTTGACGCGATTTCCTGAGAAGTTGGTCTAAAACACGCTCGCGTTGGCGAGCGGACAAGCTATTAATGGTGTCGAAAAACTGTTGTTCAAGGTTATCTCCGTCGATCAACCACTCTTTTTCTGCCAGTGCAGTCAGCAGGTGGCCCTGCTGAGTGCCGTGCCAGCGCGCCATCAACTGATGAATAGAGCGTAGCTTAGGATTTTTCTGCACGGCTTCGATCAGAGCGACCAGCAACTGTGTATTGATGTTGTCGTCATCGGCAAAGTGCCCGGCATCTTCAACTTTTTCTGCCAGCTGCGGGTGATGCAGCAAGGTGCGCAGGGCCGCCAGTGTCGGAGGCTCCACCGGCGCAGGAACCCGCTGGCCCCTGGGTTGGTCGCGATCGCCCTGGCGCTTGCCCTTGCCGTTCTTGTCCCAGGGTTTGTTGTCCCATTTCTTGCCGCCGCCATTTTTCTTCGGCGTCCACTCCTGTTGAGGGACGTAGGCCTCCTGGTGGGGCTCATGGTAGTCGGCGTAATCCGGCATTGCGTCGTAATCAATGCCGGCGTCGTAGGCTGGCGGCGCTTCTGGCGCGGCGTTGTGGACCAGTTGCGTGACGGTTTCGCTGGTCAGGCCGGTGATCTCGCTGAGGCGCTGGCGCATCAGGGTGCGCAGGTTGGCCCCGGGGATTTTTTCGATCAGCGGCGCAGCCAGCGTGGCCAGATGCGCCTTGCCTTCCAGGGAGCGCGGGTCTGCTTCGTCGATCAGTTGCTGGAAAAAGTAATCCGCCAGCGGCTGCGCGTGCTGATTGATCCGGGCGCGGAAAGCGTCGGTGCCTTCGGAGCGCACCAGGGTATCCGGGTCTTCGCCTTCCGGAAGGAACAGGAAGCGTGCGCGGCGTCCGTCCTGCAGGCAACTGAGGGTGGCTTCCAGGGCGCGCCAGGCGGCCTTGCGTCCGGCCTGGTCGCCGTCGAAGCAGAACAGCACGTTGGGCACGATGCGGAACAGGCGCTTGAGGTGTTCCTCGCTGGTGGCGGTGCCCAGGGTCGCGACGGCATTGCGCAGGCCTTGCTGGGCCAGGGCAATCACGTCCATGTAGCCCTCGACGACGATGATTTCGTCGAGGTTGCGGTTGTTCTTGCGGGCCTCGTACAGGCCGTAGAGTTCCTGCCCCTTGTGAAACACCGGGGTTTCCGGGGAGTTCAGGTACTTGGGTTTGTCATCCCCTAGCACCCGGCCGCCAAAGGCGATGATCCGGCCGCGGGTGTCGCGGATCGGGAACATCACCCGGTCGCGAAAGCGGTCATAGCGCTTGCCGGTCTCGGCGTTCTCGATCAGCAGGCCGGCGTCGATCATGGCTTTTTGCTGCAGGGTGTCGCTGCTCAAGTGCTTGAACAGGTTGTCCCAGCCGGGCGGGGCGAAGCCCAGGCCGAAGTCGCGGGCGATCTCACCGGTGAGGCCGCGTCCCTTGAGGTAGTCCACCGCTGCCTTGCGTGCCGGGTGGCTTTTCAGGGCCTGGCGATAGTAGTCGGCAGCGGCGGTCAGTAGCGCGTAGAGCGGAGAGTCCGTGGGCTGTCGGGGTTTGCGCTGGCCGCGACTGCTTTCCTCGCGGGGGATCTCCATTCCGGCGGCTTTCGCCAGTTCCTCGACGGCCTGGGGGAAGTCCAGGTTGTCGTGGTCCATGATGAAGCCGAGGGCGTTGCCGCCCGCGCCACAGCCGAAGCAGTAGTAGAACTGCTTGTCGGGGCTGACGCTGAAGGAAGGGGTCTTTTCCTTGTGGAACGGGCAGCAGGCGGTGTAGTTCTTGCCGGCTTTCTTGATTTGCAGGCGCGAGCTGACGACATCGACGATGTCGGTGCGGTTCAGAAGGTCGTCAATAAAGCTCTGGGGAATAAGCCCGGCCATGGCGTTCTCGTCATCACTGCGCGGAAAAATAGCCCTGGCGACGCTGTCGAAAGACCGGAGGCGGCGAGGCGTGAAAGTGGCGCGGCTCGGTTCGGGTTTTCGGCGTGATCGCAGTCGGGAAGTGTATCTGCCGAACGTCCACTGACGTTAGTTTCAATCAGTATTCGACTATTTGAAGGTGTTGCGCTGAGTCCGACAGTGGCCTTTGAGTGGCCTCGGATAGCTCATTAAGCGGGCGCTGGAGAAGTGCGCCTTGGGCTGATCGTCTGTAGGAATCAGTAAGGGTGTGCTCGTCAGTAGCCTTGGAAGGCTCGTCAGAAAAGACGTGCACCGCTGGCAAGAGCCAGGTCTGACGTGGTGAAGCAGATTCGTCTGGGTCGCATGGGCGGCTTTGACGGTGAAGCATCAAGCGTATTCCGCAAATGCCATTAGCCCGGCTGAGGGCCGGGCTTGGCAGAAGCTTGCAGCGAACGTCTGTGTATTAGTACAGACGTACGGCGCGGCGCTGTTCGCGCTGAACTTTCTTGGCGTGACGCTTAACAGCAGCAGCTGCTTTGCGCTTACGCTCGGAAGTCGGCTTCTCGTAAAATTCGCGGCTACGAACTTCAGCCAGAACACCGGCTTTTTCGCAGGAGCGCTTGAAACGACGCAGAGCTACGTCGAAGGGTTCGTTCTCTTTAACTTTGACGGCTGGCATCCAGAGCTACCTTCATTCATTACCGGGGTCAACGTTCTCGTCGCAAAAATCGCGGCTGAGGTCGTCGGTTTTTAAGGGTTGCGGATGTTAACCCCTCAACGCTCGGAATGCAAAGCCTCTGATCGAAAACCGCTGGTCGGGCGCGGGAGTGGCGACTATTATGCGCGCCTTCGAATTCAGCCTCTACAAGGCGCAAACCCATGCTAGTACTGGGATTAGAAACCTCCTGCGACGAAACCGGCGTCGCGCTTTACGACAGCGAGCGCGGTCTTTTGGCCGATGCGCTGTTCAGCCAGATCGACCTGCACCGCGTCTACGGCGGCGTGGTGCCGGAGCTGGCTTCCCGTGATCACGTCAAGCGCATGCTGCCGCTGATCCGTCAGGTTCTGGCTGAGGCCGACTGTGTGCCCACCGAGATCGATGCCATCGCCTATACGGCCGGTCCCGGCTTGGTCGGCGCCCTGCTGGTCGGGGCTTCCTGTGCCCAGGCGCTGGCATTTGCCTGGGGTATTCCGGCCCTGGGTGTGCATCACATGGAAGGTCATCTGCTGGCGCCCATGCTGGAAGAGCAACCACCGGAATTTCCGTTCGTCGCCTTGTTGGTGTCCGGCGGTCATACCCAGCTGGTTCGGGTCGATGGCATCGGCCAATACGAGCTGCTGGGCGAGACGCTGGATGATGCGGCAGGCGAAGCGTTCGACAAGACCGCGAAGATGATCGGCCTGAATTATCCCGGTGGGCCGGAAATTGCTCGTCTGGCCACTCAAGGCGTACCGGGACGGTTTGTCTTCCCGCGGCCGATGACCGATCGCCCTGGTCTCGATTTCAGTTTCAGCGGCTTGAAGACCTTCGCCCTGAACACCTGGCAGCAATGCGTCAGCGCTGGAGACGACGGTGAGCAAACCCGTTGCGACATCTCCCTCGCGTTCCAGCAGGCAGTGGTGGAGACTTTGACCATCAAGTGCAAGCGCGCCCTGAAGCAGACCGGCCTCAAGCGCTTGGTGATCGCCGGGGGCGTGAGCGCCAACAAGTCCTTGCGCGAGGCTCTGGAAAAGATGCTCGCGGAGATGAACGGCAATGTGTTCTATGCTCGCCCGCAGTTCTGCACCGATAACGGCGCGATGATCGCCTTTGCCGGCTGTCAGCGTTTGCAGGCTGGGCAGCAGGAAGGCCTGGCGATCACTGTGCAGGCGCGCTGGCCGATGGAGCAGTTGTCGGCCCTTTAGAGCGCGCGTGGCGGCGTCAGCTTGAGTCTTTTGATCGTCGAGGGCTCAGAAATGCCGTTCGCGGCCGGCAAACAGGTCGCGTAGATTGCCGCGATGGCGCCAGACGATCAGCAGCGTCAGCACGCTCATCGGCAGCAGCGCCTCGGGCTCCTGCCAGGCCAGCAGCGGCAGGGTCAGGGGCGTGGCGATCAAGGCGGCCAGCGAGCTGGTGCGGGTGAGGTAGAAGGTCAGCGCCCAGGCGGCGACGGCCAGCAAGGCGGCTGGAGGATAGAGCCCCAGCAGCATGCCGGCGGCGGTGGCGACACCTTTGCCGCCGCGAAAGCGGAAATACAGAGGGAACAGGTGGCCAAGGACGGCGTAGAGTCCGATCCAGGCCTGTTGTTGCAGCGAGAGCCCCGCAAGGTGCGCGATCAGTACGGGCACCAGGCCCTTGCAGAGATCCCCCAGCAGGGTCAGGACGGCGAGTTTCTTGCCGGCCAGGCGCAGCATGTTGGTGGCGCCGGCATTACCCGAGCCACTCATTCGCGGATCGGGATTGCCCGTCAGGCGGCTGAGCAAAATGGCGAAGGACAGAGAGCCAAGCAGGTAGGCGAGAATCGCCAGTAACCAAAACATGCTAACTATTCCGGGCGAGGAAGCCCTGATTCTAACGGCGCATTGCGCCCTTGTCGTGCTGCGGAGAAGAGTGCTTGGACAGAGTGTTTATCGAAGGACTGGAAGTGGACACCGTAATTGGAGCCTACGACTGGGAGCGTGGCATCCGACAGTGTCTGCGTCTTGATCTGAGCTTTGCCTGGGATAATCGCCCGGCCGCCGCCGGGGATGATCTGACGCTGGCACTGGATTACGCCAGCGTTTCCACGCGGATCCAGGCGTTTGCCGAGCAGGCCCAGTACCAGTTGGTGGAAACCTTTGCCGAGCGTCTTGCCGAAGTGCTGATGAGCGAATTCCACATCCCTTGGCTGCATTTGAAACTGACCAAGCCGGGCGCCGTTCCGGCTGCCACGGGTGTGGGCGTGGAGATCGAGCGCGGATGTCGCTGACTCAGGTGTTTCTGGGGCTTGGTAGCAATATCGAGCGTGAAGTCCACCTGTGCGCCGGGCTTGATGCCCTGGCTGGCTTCCTGGTGGATATGCGTTGCTCGGCGGTGTTCGAAAGCCAGCCGGTGGGGATCAAGAGCGGCCCGTTCTTCAATCTGGTGGTGTCGGGTTACACCGATCTGCCGTTGACCGAACTGGATCGGCGCTTGAAGTTCATCGAGGCGGACAATGGCCGCTACGCTCCGGATCGCAAAGGCTTGCCGCTGGACATCGATGTGCTGCTGTACGGCGATCTGACCGGCAATTTCGATGGCCTGATCCTGCCTCGCGCCGAGATCCTGAAGAATGCCTTTGTGCTTTGGCCGTTGTCGCTGATGGCCCCTGAGCGGGTGCATCCGCTGGCCGGCAAGAGCCTGGCGGCGCTTTGGCGTGAGGCGCAGATCGATCAGGTGCTGGCGCCGGTTGCATTCGAGTGGCAGGGCCGGCAACTGACGCCTCCGGGGCTCTAGTCCCCAGCCGATGGCTCCTGAGGTGGGCAAGGCCTGGGCCTTGCCCGCGAGGGGCTCAAGGTTTGGGCAGTTCCTTGTAGGCCTTGAGCGCTTTCAGTCTTTCCAGTCTCAACGCCTCGCCCAGCGCCGGGCCTTTGAAGCCTTGCTCAAGCAGCGGCTGGACCGCCACGGCCCGGGCTACATTGGCCGCGCCGCGTAGATAGTCGGCTTGTGGGTAAGGTCGCGACTCCAATCCCAACCGCCCGCGGGCATCCATTTCGCAAGCGCCAATGAACTCTTCAAAGCGTTGCGGGCGACGGAACACGTCGAAACTTTGTAGCAGCTCCAGCAGTGTCGAGGCCTTCAGTTCCTGCGCCTTGTGGGCGTGGGTGTGGTACTGGCCGACCAGCAATGCCAGTTCCTGGCATTCCCGAGGCGCCTTGAACCGCTCGTTGACGGCCTTGATCAGCTCCAGTCCCTTGTGTTCGTGGCCGATGTGCCGTGGCCACTCTTGCTCGGGAGTCACGCCCTTGCCCAGGTCATGCAGCAGGCAGGCCCAGCGTACCGAGAGGGGCTGTTGATGCAGCGCCGCCTGCTGCAGAACGCTGAGGGTATGCAGGCCGGTGTCTATCTCCGGATGGTGCGCTGCCGGCTGGGGAACGCCGAACAGGGCGTCGACCTCGGGCATCAGCACTGCCAGGGCGCCGCAGTCCCGCAGTACCTGGATGAAGACCTGGGGCTGCTGCTCCATCAGGGCCCGGGAAATCTCTTTCCAGCTGCGCTCCGCCGTGAGGGCCTGCAGCTCGCCTGACTCACTGAGCTCACGCATCAGTTCGAGCGTCTCTGCGGCCACCCTGAAACCCAGGCTGGCATAGCGTGCGGCAAATCGCGCCACTCGCAGCACTCGAAGAGGATCTTCGGCGAATGCCGGGGAAACATGACGTAACAGCCGCTCTTGAAGATCCCTCTGGCCGTTATAGGGATCGGTCACCACACCCTGGTCATCCTCGGCCATGGCGTTGATCGTCAGGTCGCGGCGAATTAGGTCTTCTTCCAGGGTGACTTCCGGGCTGGCGTGAAAGGTAAACCCGCCGTAACCGCGTCCGCTCTTGCGCTCGGTTCGGGCCAGGGCGTATTCCTCGCCATTCTTGGGGTGCAGGAACACCGGGAAATCGGCGCCAACCGGGCGAAAGCCCTGGGCGATCATGTCTTCTGCGCTGGCGCCTACGACCACCCAGTCGATATCGGTGACCGGCCTGCCCAGCAAGCGATCGCGCACTGCGCCGCCGACTTTGTAAATCCGCATAAAAAACCTCCGTTAGCGCGACAGAATAACGCTTGTGCCGCGCTGACGGAGGACTGTTGTTGGGCTTAGAGGTGGATGACTGCCAGGTCGAGCCGACCGTAGTCGTTTTCGTTGTGATCGCCCCTTGGCGGGACGTGATGGGTTTTCACCACTTGATCGCCCTGCAGGGTTTCCAGGTGAATGTCGAAGCCCCAGAGGCGGTGCAGGTGCTTGAGTACCTCGTCGGTGGAGTCGCCAAGGGGTTTGCGATCGTGTTGCTGGTGGCGCAGGGTCAGTGAGCGGTCGCCGCGGCGGTCGATGCTCCAGATCTGCACGTTGGGTTCGCGGTTGCCCAGGTTGTATTGCGCGGCCAGGGTTTCGCGGATGATCCGATAGCCGCTTTCGTCGTGGATCGCCGGCACCAGCAGGTCGTCCTTCTGGTCGTCATCCATGATGCTGAACAGCTTGAGGTCGCGGATCACCTTGGGCGACAGGTACTGCAGGATGAAGCTCTCGTCCTTGAAGCTGCTCATGGCGAACTTGATGCTCGACAGCCAGTCGGTGCCGGCCAGTTCCGGGAACCAGCGGCGGTCCTCTTCCGTGGGCTCCTCGCAAATGCGGCGGATGTCCCGGTACATGGCAAAGCCCAGGGCGTAGGGGTTGATGCCGCTGTAGTAAGGACTGTCGAAGCCCGGCTGGTAGACCACGCTGGTATGGGAGGCGAGGAATTCCATCATGAAGCCGTCGGTCACCAGGCCTTCGTCATACAGATCATTCATCAGGGTGTAGTGCCAGAAGGTCGCCCAGCCCTCGTTCATGACCTGGGTCTGGCGCTGCGGGTAGAAGTACTGGGCGATCTTGCGCACGATGCGCACGATTTCCCGCTGCCAGGGCTCCAGCAAGGGCGCGTGCTTTTCAATGAAGTACAGGATGTTTTCCTGGGGCTCGGCGGGGAAGCGAGCATTGTCCTTGTCGCTGTATTTGTCCGCGCCTTTGGGAATGGTGCGCCACAGGTCGTTGATCTGTTTCTGCAGGTGCTCTTCCCGGTCCTTCTGCCGGCGCCGTTCTTCCTCGGCGGAGATCGGGTAAGGCCGCTTGTAGCGGTCGACGCCGTAGTTCATCAGGGCATGGCAGGAATCCAGCAGGTCCTCCACGGCATCGATGCCATGGCGCTCCTCGCATTGCATGATGTACTGCTTGGCGAACACCAGATAGTCGATGATCGAGCTGGCGTCGGTCCAGGTGCGGAACAGGTAGTTGCCCTTGAAGAAGCTGTTGTGGCCATAGCAGGCATGAGCGACCACCAGGGCCTGCATGCAGATGGTGTTCTCCTCCATCAGGTAGGCGATGCATGGGTCTGAATTGATCACGATCTCGTAGGCCAGTCCCATCTGCCCGCGGCTGTAGGACTTTTCGGTGCTGAGAAAGTGCTTGCCGTAGGACCAATGGTGATAACCCAAAGGCATGCCCACCGAGGCATAAGCATCCATCATCTGCTCGGCGGTGATCACTTCGATCTGGTTGGGGTAGGTATCCAGGGCATAGCGGGCCGCGATACGGCTGATTTCGCGGTCGTAGGCCTGGATCAGCTCGAACGTCCATTCCGAGCCGGTGGAGATGGGTTGGCGTTTCTGCTCTCTGGCGGTCATGTCACTAACCTGCGCTGGAAGAGTTCACGGAAGACCGGATAGATATCGCCGGCCGAAACCAATTGTTGCTGGGCGAACGTGTCGGAGAAGGCTTCGGCGATACGTTCGTATTCGAACCACAGGGCCTGATGCTCTCGCGGCGTGATCTCCACGTAGGTGTAGTACTGGACGAAAGGCATGATCTGGTTGATCAGGATATCGCGGCAGATGGGCGAGTCATCGTTCCAGTTGTCGCCGTCGGAGGCTTGTGCGGCGTAGATGTTCCATTCGTTGCTTGGATAGCGCTCGGCCATGATCTCCTGCATCAGCTTCAGCGCGCTGGAGACAATGGTCCCGCCGGTTTCCCGGGAATAGAAGAACTCTTCCTCGTCCACTTCGCGAGCGCTGGTGTGGTGGCGGATGAAGACCACGTCGATCTTGTCGTAGTTACGCTTGAGGAACAGGTACAAAAGGATGAAGAAGCGTTTGGCAATATCCTTGGTGGCCTGGGTCATGGAGCCGGAGACGTCCATCAGGCAGAACATCACCGCCTTGGAACTGGGGTTGGGCTGTTTCACCAGCAGGTTGTACTTGAGATCGAAGGTGTCGAGAAATGGCACGCGATGAATGCGCGCGCTGAGGCGTTCGATTTCTGCTTCAAGTTCCTGAATATCGCCGAAGTTGTCTGGTTCTTCTCGTTTCAGGCGCTCCAGTTCTTCCTTCACCTCCCGCAGCTTGGCCCGACTGCTGCCGGATAGGGCAATGCGTCGGGCGTGGGCCGAGCGCAGGGTGCGGATGATGTTGATCCGCGACGGATTGCCTTCGTTGCTGATCCCCGCTCTTACGGTCTTGAAGGTGTCGGTGCCGGTCAGGTTGCGTTTGACCAGGTTGGGCAGTTCCAGATCCTCGAACATGAACTCGAGGAATTCTTCCTGGGTGATCTGGAAGACGAATTCGTCCATGCCCTCGCCGGAGTTGCCGGCCTTGCCGCGGCCTGCGCCACCGCCGCCGCCCTGCGGCCTGGCGATATGTTCGCCGGCGGTAAATTCCTTGTTGCCGGGATGGACCACGGTCTGCTTGCCGCCGCGGCCGTGGTGCAGCACCGGTTCGTCGATATCCCGCCCGGGAATGCTGATTTGTTCGCCGTGCTCCATGTCGGTGATGGAGCGGCGGCTGACGGCCTCTTCGACAGCCTTTTTAATATGGTCACGGTAACGCCGCAGGAAGCGCTGGCGGTTCACCGTGCTCTTGTTCTTGCCATTGAGACGTCGGTCGATCACATAGCTCATAGGCCCCTCCGGGGAGCTTCAAGTCGTAAGCCTAAAGCCACAAGTGAACGCGCCGTCAGATCCCGGGATCGGGGTTCAGCCACGTTGCTCTTGCAGCTCTCAGCTAGAAGCTTGCAGCTGCTTTACTGCGACTTTCTGACCCGCAGATACCATTCGGACAGCAGCCGAACCTGTTTGTCGGTGTAGCCGCGCTCGACCATTCGTGTGACGAAGTCGTTGTGTTTCTGTTGATCCTCCTTGCTGGCCTTGGCGTTGAAGCTGATGACCGGCAGCAGGTCCTCGGTGTTGGAGAACATTTTCTTCTCGATGACCACCCGCAGTTTTTCGTAGCTGAGCCAGGTGGGGTTCTTGCCGTTGTTGTTGGCCCGGGCGCGCAGGACGAAGTTGACGATCTCGTTGCGGAAATCTTTCGGGTTGCTGATGCCGGCCGGTTTTTCGATCTTCTCCAGCTCCTCGTTGAGGGCCACGCGATTGAGAATCTCGCCGGTTTCCGGATCGCGGTATTCCTGATCCTGAATCCAGAAGTCTGCGTAGAGCACATAGCGGTCGAAGATGTTCTGGCCGTACTCGCTGTAGGACTCCAGGTAAGCGGTCTGAATCTCCTTGCCGATGAACTCGATATAGCGCGGCGCCAGGTATTCCTTGAGGAAGCGCAGGTAACGCTCGCGGGTTTCCGCCTGGAACTGTTCCTGCTCGATCTGCTGTTCCAGCACATACAGCAGGTGCACCGGGTTGGCCGCCACCTCATGGGGGTCGAAGTTGAAGACTTTCGACAGGATCTTGAAGGCGAACCGGGTCGACAGGCCGTTCATCCCTTCATCGACGCCGGCGCTGTCGCGGTATTCCTGGATCGACTTGGCCTTGGGATCGGTGTCCTTGAGGTTTTCACCGTCATAGACCCGCATCTTCGAGTAGATATTGGAGTTCTCCGGCTCCTTGAGGCGCGACAGCACGGTGAACTGCGCCAGCATCTTCAGGGTGTCGGGGGCGCAATGGGCCTTGGCCAGGGAGCTGTTGAACAGCAGTTTGTCGTAGATCTTCACCTCATCGCTGACACGCAGGCAGTAAGGCACCTTGACGATGTAGATACGGTCGATGAAGGCTTCGTTGTTCTTGTTGTTGCGGAAGGTGTGCCATTCCGATTCGTTGGAGTGGGCCAGCAGGATACCGGTGAAGGGGATCGCCCCCAGCCCCTCGGTGCTGTTGTAGTTGCCTTCCTGAGTGGCGGTCAGCAGTGGGTGCAGCACCTTGATAGGCGCTTTGAACATCTCGACGAATTCCATCAGGCCCTGGTTGGCCCGGCACAGCGCCCCGGAGTAGCTGTAGGCGTCGGCATCGTTCTGCGGGAATTCTTCCAGCTTGCGGATATCCACCTTGCCGACCAACGCCGAGATGTCCTGGTTGTTCTCGTCCCCGGGCTCGGTCTTGGCCACGGCGATCTGGTTGAGAATCGACGGGTACAGTTTCACCACCCGGAACTGGCTGATGTCACCGCCAAACTCCGCCAGGCGCTTGGTGGCCCAGGGCGACATGATGGTGTTGAGATAGCGCCGGGGAATGCCGAAATCTTCTTCGAGAATCGCGCCATCTTCCGTGGCGTTGAACAGCCCCAGTGGCGATTCGAAGACCGGGGAGCCCTTGATGGCGTAGAAGGGCACTTTCTCGATCAGTTGCTTGAGCTTTTCGGCCAGGGACGACTTACCACCGCCCACCGGGCCCAGGAGGTAGAGGATCTGCTTCTTCTCTTCCAGGCCCTGAGCGGCGTGTCGGAAGTAGGAGACGATCTGGTCGATGCACTCTTCCATGCCATGGAAGTCTTCAAAGGCCGGATAACGCCGGATCACCTTGTTGGAAAAGATTCGTGACAGCCTCGAATTGGTCGAAGTGTCCAGCAGTTCTGGCTCGCCGATGGCCAATAGCAGGCGTTCGGCGGCGGATGCATAGGCGCTTCGATCTTTCTTGCACAGCTCCAGGTATTCCTGCAGTGAGAATTCTTCCTGGCGTGTGGATTCGAAGCGCTGTTGGAAGTGGCTAAAAATACTCATGACGTCACCTCGCTCGATACGTGGAGCCGGCGTCGGATCAGTCAGTCAAGTGCTGGCATGCAGCTGAGTTTCCAGCTGCTGTTTACCCCCCAGAACACTTCCAAAGCTATCGACCTTGAAAGCTAGTACCGATGACCCGCTCGCCGGTGTACCGGCTCTCCCCTGATTTGGATGGCCTGAGGCTAAGGATAGTTCGGAATCCGGGAGGTCAAGGCGAGATGGGGAATTAGTTGCGCACTACCGTTCGTCCGGTGGCGCGTCAGCCCACGTAGTACGCGGGCTGGAGCTCGGGAAAAAAATTATTCGGCGGTGCCCTGGGCGATTTCCGTCGGGTAGGTGCTGCGCCACAGTTCGAAGCCGCCATCGAGGCTGTAAACGTCGGAGAAGCCCTGGCTCACCAGATACGCGGCGGCGCTCTGGCTGGAGTTTCCGTGATAGCAGACCACCACCAGCGGGGCGTCCAGGTCGGCGCCGCGAATGAACTCGGAAATGGAGTGATTATCCAGATGCTGCGAGCCGCTGATATGGCTCAGGGCATAGGTTTGCGGGTCGCGGATATCCACTACCACAGCACCTTGTTCGCGCAGGGCCTGGGCCTGTTCTGGAGGGATGCGTTTGAATTCGCTCATGGCGGGCTCCTGGAGCTTGATAGTCAGCGCCGATTAGCGCTGTGCCGAGACGGGCAAGGGGGTGGAGGAGGGGTGTGCGGGGTGTCCCTGGGCATCGCAATCACAGGTCAGGCGCACGCCGCTGTCGACATTCAGCAGGGTCATGGCCCCGCCCCAGACACAGCCGCTGTCGAGGGCGAAAATGCCGGGCTCGTTGCTCTGGCCTTCCAGGGCCGCCCAGTGGCCGAAGATGATCTTCAGGTCCCGGGTCTTGCGCTCTTTGTGACTGAACCAGGGGGCATAGCCGGCTGGGGCGGTATCCAGTCCTTCCTTGCTCTTGAGGTCGAGCTTGCCCTCGCTGGTGCAGAAGCGCATGCGGGTGAAATAGTTGGTGATGACCCGCAGGCGGGTCACGCCCTTGAGGTCGCTGTCCCATTTCGCCGGATCGTTGCCGTACATGCCGTCCAGAAAGGGTTCGAAGCGGTTGTCGTCGCGAAGCGCTTCTTCCACCTCGGCGGCGCACTTGAGGGCTTTTTTCAGCGACCACTGGGGAGCAATGCCAGCATGCACCAGGGCCACATGGCGGGCTTCGTCGTAGTGCATCAGTTTTTGCTGGCGCAACCACTGCAGCAGCTCTTCGCAGTCGGGGGCCTCAAGGATCTCGCGCAAGGTATCGGACTTTTTCAAGCGCTCGATGTTGCGCCAGGCGGCCAGCAGGTGCAGGTCATGATTGCCCAGCACGCAGACCAGCGAGTCGCGGATCGAGTACAGGTAGCGCAGGGTTTCCAGTGACTGCGGACCACGGTTGACCAGGTCGCCCACCAGCCACAGGCGATCCCGGGCCGGGTCGAAGGCGACTTGTTCAAGCAGGCACTGCAGCGGCTCCAGGCAGCCTTGCAGGTCGCCGACAGCGTAAGTTGCCATCAGTGCAGGGCTCCGGGGACCGCCAGGCGGAAGGGCGCGATGATGGCGTCGAACTGTTTGCCGTCCTCGGCGAGCATCTGGTAACTGCCCTGCATGTTGCCGACCCGGGTGGTCATCACGGTGCCGCTGCTGTAGGTGTGGCTTTGGCCGGCGGCGATCAGCGGTTGCTGGCCAACCACGCCGGCGCCGCGTACTTCTTCCACATGACCGTCGCCGTCGGTGATCACCCAGTGCCGAGACAGCAGCTTGGCCGGGAGTGAGCCATTGTTATGAACGGTGATGGTGTAGGCGAAGGCGAAGCGGTTCTGCTCGGGTTGCGATTGGTCTGCCAGAAAGCGGGTGACGACGCTGACATCGACCTGATAACGAGGATCGGACATGCAAGAGGCCTTTAAAGCAAAGCGGGGCGCGGGACAAAGCTGATGGGGGTCAGTCTAGGTCAAGTACCGGGTAGTAAACCAGACATCCCGTCCGGCGTCCTACCCGATATCGGGCAGAGGTCAGGCTCAGTCGGCGGCAGGCTTGGGCTGGTCGGCCAGTTGGTCGGCCAGGCGCACGAAAGCCGCCAGGTCCAATTGCTCGGGGCGCAGGCTGCCATCGACGCCGGCGGCTTCGATTTCGGCGCTGCTGAGAAGGGCCTTGAGGGTATTGCGCAGGGTCTTGCGGCGCTGGTTGAAGGCTTCGCGCACGATGCGTTCCAGCAGTCGGTGATCCTTGGCCGGGTGTGGCAGTACCGCGTGGGGCACCAGGCGCACGATGGCCGAATCGACTTTCGGTGGCGGATTGAAGGCGCCGGGGCCAACGTTGAACAGATGCTCAACGCGGCAGTGATACTGGACCATGATCGACAGGCGGCCCCAGTCACCGCCGCCGGGACCGGCGGCCAGGCGCTCGACCACTTCCTTTTGCAGCATGAAGTGCATGTCGCGGATCAGCCCGGCGTTCTGCAGCAGGTGGAAGATCAGCGGAGTGGAGATGTTGTAGGGCAGGTTGCCGACCACCCGCAGGCTGCTTGGCGCCGCGCCCAGGGTGTTGAAGTCGAACTTCAGGGCATCGCCCTGGTGCAGGTTGAAGTTGCTCTTGCCGGCGAACTGCTGGTTGAGGATCGGGATCAGGTCCTTGTCCAGCTCCACCACGTCCAGCTGCGCGCCGCTGCCCAGCAGGCCTTCGGTCAGGGCGCCCTGGCCCGGGCCGATTTCCAGCATGCGGTCTTCGGGTTTGGCGTGGATAGCACGCAGGATACGGTCGATAACGCCGGCGTCGTGCAGGAAGTTCTGACCGAAGCGCTTGCGCGCCCGGTGTTGGTATTGCTCGCTCATAAACGGTTCTCGGCCATCTGGTAGGCGGTTTCCAGGGCGACCTGCAGGCTGCCGGTGTCGATCTTGCCGCTGCCGGCCAGATCCAGGGCGGTGCCATGGTCGACGGAGGTGCGGATGATCGGCAGGCCGAGCGTCACATTGACGGCCGCGCCGAAGCCTTTGTATTTCAGCACGGGCAAGCCTTGGTCGTGGTACATCGCCAGCACTGCATCGCAGTGCTCCAGATATTTGGGGGTAAACAGAGTGTCGGCTGGCAATGGACCGCGCAGGTCCATGCCTTCTTTGCGCAGGCGCTCTAGGGTGGGTTCGATGATGTCGATTTCTTCGCGGCCCAGGTGTCCGCCTTCCCCGGCATGGGGGTTGAGCCCGCACACCAGAATGCGTGGCCGGGGGATGCCGAACTTGTGCTGCAGGTCGGCATGCAGGATCCGTGTGACCCGTTCCAGGCGTTCGACGGTGATGGCGTCGGCAATCTCCCGCAAGGGCAGGTGGGTGGTCACCAGGGCCACGCGCAGGCCACGGGTGGCCAGCATCATCACCACCTGCTCGGTGTGAGTCAGGTCCGCGAGAAATTCGGTATGTCCGGAAAAGGCGATCCCGGAATCGTTGATCACACCCTTGTGCACGGGGGCCGTGATCATGCCGGCGAAGTGCCCGTCCAGGCAGCCCTGGCCAGCGCGGGTCAGGGTTTCCAGGACGAAGGCGGCATTGGCCTGGTCCAGCTGGCCGCTGATCACCGGTTTGCCCAGGGGGGTGTCCCAGACATACAGGCTGTCCGCGGGGGCGGGGTCGGTCGGCAGTTGCTCCAGGGTCACCGGCAGCAGATTGACTGCCACGCCCAGCTGCGCGGCCCGCTCAAGGAGCAGGTCGCGGCTGGTGATGGCAATCAGGGGATGGGGCTGGGGTTGCGAGGCGAGCAGCAGGCATAGATCAGGACCTATACCCGCCGGTTCGCCGGGTGTCAGAGCGAAACGTCTGGGTTTCACTGTGCCGCCTGTTCAGCGCCAGGCAGCTTGATTTCGACGTAGGCCTCGTCACGGATCTGCCGCAACCAGGTCTGCAGCTCTTCGTCGTACTTGCGGTTGCGCAGGACGGTCATGGCTTGTTGCTCGCGGGCCTGACTGGTGCTGTCGGTGGCGCGACGGCCAAGGACTTCCAGTACATGCCAGCCATAAGGGCTCTTGAACGGCTTGGACAGCTGACCTTGTGGGGTCTTGGCCATCACTTCGCGGAATTCCGGCACCAGGGCGTTCGGGTCGATCCAGTTGAGATCGCCGCCGTTGAGCGCCGAGCCTGGGTCTTCCGAGTAGCTTTTCGCCAGTTCGGCGAAGTCTTCGCCGGCTTCGATGCGCTCGTAGAGCTTCTGCGCCAGGCGCTTGGTTTCTTCTTCGCTGCGAATTTCGCTCGGCTTGATCAGGATGTGGCGTACATGCACTTCATCACGCACCTGATTGCCGCCGCCGCGCTTGTCCAGCAGCTTGAGGATGATGAAACCGCCAGGGGTGCGCGCGGGCTGGGTGATATCGCCCACGGCCATTGCGCTCAGTTCACGATCGAAAGGAGGGGGCAGTTGAGCGGCTTTACGCCAGCCCATGTCGCCGCCTTCCAGGGCGTTGTCGCTGCCGGAGCGGGCAATCGCCAGTTGGGCGAAGTCCGCACCTTGCTTGAGTTGCTGGTACACGTCCATGGCCTGGCGAGCGGCGCTCTGAATCGCTTCGGAGTTGGCGCTTTCCGGGGTCGGGATCAGGATATTGGCCAGGTGCAGTTCTTCGGAGAGCTGCATCTTGCCCAGGTCCGAGGCCAGGAAGTTCTTCACTTCCTGCTCCGATACCTGAATGCGTTCGGCCACACGGCGTTGACGCACGCGGCTGATGATCATCTCGCGGCGCACCTGATCACGAGCGTCTTCATAAGACAGGCCGTCGTGAGCCAGGGCGGCACGGAACTGCTCGATGCTCATGCTGTTGCGCTGGGCAATGGTGCCGATGGCCTGGTTCAGCTCTTCATCGGTGATGCGGATGCCGGAACGTTCGCCAATCTGCAATTGCAGGTTTTCAACGATCAGGCGTTCCAGAACTTGCTGTTCCAGAACGCTGGTAGGCGGTACGCCACCGCCACGCTTGGCGATGGTTTGCTGGACTTCGTGAACCCGCTGGTCCAACTGGCTCTGCATGACCACGTCGTTATCGACGATGGCCACCACTTTGTCGATGGACTGCACCGCGGCGCTGGCCGCGGTACTCAGGAACAGCGCGCCCAGCATCAGCGGGCGCAGACAATCAGAAAGCTTGGTCTTCACGTTCACGATAACCTTGGATGCCTTTGTCGAGGAAGCTCTCTACTTTGGTGCCCATGACGCCACCGAGACCCTTCAGAACAATTTGGAGGAAGATGCCGCGGTCGCCTTTCTCGTTCTCCGGAGCGTTCTGACTGAACTCGTCATACTTGACCCAGTAACGGCTGATCAGGCGCAGTTTCCAGCAGCAGTTGTCGTATTCGAAACCACCGAAGGCCTCGAGCGTGCGGTTACGGTTGTAGTCGTACTGCCAACGGCTGATGGCGTTCCATTGCGGCACGATCGGCCAGATCACCGAGAAGTCATGCTGCTGGATCTTGTAGTAGTCCTTCACGTAGCCAGGCTGGCCCGGAGTGCCGTAGTCGCCCCCCATTTTCCAGGTGCCGCTGTTCTGGTCATAGCGGATCTGGTCGTTGCGATAGCGATAGCCGGCGTTGACCACCTTGTTCGGGTTGTCTTCAGGCTGGTAGTGGAACATCGCACTACCGGAACGCGGGCTGTGGCTGTCCGGGTCCCAGTTGTACTCGGCGGTGGTACGCCAATCGCGGTTGAAGCGATATTCGTATTCAAGCGCGTAAGGCGAGACGTTGGACGTGGCGTCGGCGCGGGTGCGGTAATCAAGGCCCGGTAGCTGGACCGTACGATCCTTGAAGTAAAGAGCCTGGCCGACGCTGATGCGTTGACGCTGGAAGCCGTTGTCCTCGATCCAGCGGCTGGTTACACCCAGGGACAACTTGTTCTCGTCACCGACGCGGTCCGAACCGGAGAAGCGGTTGTCGCGGAACAGCGACGCGTAGTTAAAGGTGTATTCGCCGGTATCGAACACCGGGATGTCCTTCTGATCTTCCTCGGGGACATAGAGGTAGAACGCGCGCGGTTCCAGGGTCTGGCGGTAGTTCTTGCCAAACCATTGGGTGTCACGGTCGAAGTAAAGGCCGCCGTCGACACTGGCGATTGGAACGCCACGGTTCTGCGAGCTCTTGTAGGACTCGCCCAATGCCGAGGCGTTATTTCTATTGCTGACCAAGTCGCCTTTGCCTTGCGCATCCAGATCAAGATTGTATTGGGTGTACATGTACTTGAGGGATGGTGTCAGGTAGCCATAACTCCAGTTCAGCGGCAGGCTGACACCGGGTTTGAGGTTCAGGCGGTCGCCGTTGGAGCGTGCCAGACCAGCAACGTTGGTATCAAGACGTGGGGTGCCCACTGTGCCGTTCGAGTTGAACGGGCCACCATCTTTGTCTGTGTAGTTACCATTGAGCAGATCCCGCTCAAACCTCACCAGCTCGGTTTCATAGGTGAAATCCAAACCTTGCGGATGGTACGGCAGAGCACCGTTGAAGGTAATCTGCGGTAGTCGGTTGTACGGAGTGATGTTGGACACGCTCGCCAGCTCGTACGCCTGCACGTTCAGGCGCGCGGTGTAGTCGTCGCCACGATAGGTCACGACGCCTTGCTGGTTAACATAGTCGGTGGACTTCACACCAATCTGATCGGTCTGCAGATCCTGGAAGTAATAAGGATCGCTGATCTTGGTGTAGTCGACTTCGGTCATCAGACGCGAATCAAGCCCGCCCTTGTGCTGCCAGTTGAGCATGTACCGGGTTTTTTCGTAATCGGTCTGCTTGCTGCGATCGGTATCGTCGTCGTTGAGGTAGGCCGCGCCGAACTGACCTTCGCTGCTTTTGGTCAGGTAACGGAATTCGCCTTCCATCAACAAGCCGCGCTTGGTCATGTAGCGTGGGTACAACGTGGCGTCGTAGTTCGGCGCCAGGTTGAAGTAGTACGGCGTGACCAGCATGAAACCGGTGTCGCTGCCGGTACTGATGCTCGGCGGCAGGAAGCCGGACTGACGACGGTCGTCGATCGGGAAGTAGATATACGGGGTGTAGAGCACCGGAATATCTTTGACCCGCAAGGTCACGTTGGTCGCGGTGCCGAAGCCGGTGGCCGGGTTCAAGGTGATGTTGTTGCCCTTGAGCTGCCAGGCGTTGCTGTTCGGTTCGCAGGTGGTGTACGTACCATCCTTGAGGCGGATGATGGCGTTTTCCGCACGCTTGGCGTACAGCGCGCTGCCCCGCACCCGCGACTTGTGCATCACGTATTCGGCGTTGTCGACCTTGGCTTCACCGGTGTCGAGCTGCACGTCGGCGTGGTCGCCGACCATCAGCGTGCCGTTGTCGCGAATGCGCACGTTGCCGCTCAGCTCGCCGCGGTTCTCGGCCTGGTACAGGTTGGCCTCGTCGGCCTCGACCTGCATGCTGCCCTGGCGCATGACCACGTCGCCGGCCAGGGTCGCCACTTGTTCTTCCTGCTGATAACGCGAGGCCTTGGCGCCGATAAAGGTCGGGGCGTCACTTTTATTCGTCTTGTCATTCATGCCAGGACGAATCGGTTCGATATAGGAACCAGAGCAGTAAGGACCGGTCTCGGCCAATTGAGCGGCGGTGAGCTTCTCACGCGGCACCCAGTCGAGGTGGCTGTAGTCCGCACTGCGGGACTTCAATCCACGGCCTTTGGCTTCAGTGACCAGCACGGGCTTGTCGCCGGCAGCCTGATCCGCTGCGCCGCTGTCGGTGGCATTGCTGGAACTGACCGAGTTGGCGTCATGAATCGGCCGTGGAGGCAGTTGGGCTGCGCTGGCTTTCGGCGCACAGGCCCAGCCACCCGAAGCAGAGACTGAGCAGTCATACTGTTCCGCGGCGACCACGAAGGAAGTGGCTAGAGGTTGCAGGGCCAGCAAACCGCCGGTAACCAGCAACGGGAATTTTTTACGAAACGCGGGGGATTTCAATGCCATCTTATTAGTCCGGGCTTCCTGCGTGCCATCTGCCCGCGGTGTGGGCCGCACGCCTCTCGATGGTCTGAAAAAGATGCTGGATAATAAAGCATGACCCGCTTGACGGCTAGCGCCGTCGGAGACCCTTGTAATGCCTGACCAAGATGTACGCTTGCAACACCTGAAAGTTTGGCTCGATGAGCAGTTGGCGATTGTTTACGCAGAGCAAGGCTGGGGCGAAGTGCCCCCGGCGACATTGACCGCGGCCAGTAGCGACGCGAGTTTCCGCCGTTATTTCCGTTGGCAGGGCGCGCACCGCAGCTTTGTGGTCATGGATGCCCCGCCCCCCCAGGAAAATTGCCAACCCTTCGTGGATGTCGCCCATTTGCTGGCGACTTCAGGCATCAACGTGCCGAAAATTTATGCACAGGATCTGGCTCGCGGCTTCCTGCTGCTCAATGACCTGGGCAACAAGACCTATCTCGACGTGATCGACGAGCACAACGCCGACGCGCTGTTTGACGACGCATTGCAGGCGTTGCTGGCGTTTCAGCAACTGCCGATGGACGCGCCGCTGCCCAGCTACGATGTGGCTCTCCTGCGCCGTGAGCTCGAGCTGTTTCCGGAGTGGTACGTCGGGCGTGAACTGGGGATCACCTTCAGCGCGCAGCAACGTGAGCAGTGGCTGCGGGTCAGCGATCTGTTGATCGACAGCGCGCTGGCGCAGCCCAAGGTGCTGGTGCACCGCGACTACATGCCTCGCAACCTGATGCTCAGTGAACCGAACCCCGGCGTTCTGGATTTTCAGGATGCGGTCTACGGTCCCGTGACCTATGACGTCACGTGCCTGTTCAAGGATGCCTTCCTCAGCTGGCCGGAGCCTCGGGTCCGCGGCTGGCTCAACGACTATTGGAATCGTGCCCGGGCGCTGGGAATTCCGGTACAGGACGATTTTGCAGACTTTCTGCGCGCCAGTGACCTGATGGGCGTGCAGCGTCACCTCAAGGTGATCGGGATCTTCTCGCGGATCTGCCATCGCGACGGCAAGCCGCGTTACCTGGCGGATGTGCCGCGTTTCTTTGCCTATATAGAAGCGGTGCTGGCCCGTCGCCCCGAGCTGGCCGAACTTGAACAGTTGCTGTGCAGTCTGCGCCAGCCCGCGGGGAGCGAGGCATGAAGGCGATGATTCTGGCGGCCGGCAAGGGCGAGCGCATGCGCCCCCTGACCCTGACCACCCCCAAGCCACTGTTGCCGGTGGCCGGCGTTCCTCTGATCGAATACCACCTGCGGGCTCTGGCACAGGCGGGCTTTCGCGACATCGTCATCAACCACGCCTGGCTCGGTCAGCAGATCGAGGATGCTCTGGGCGATGGCCAGCGCTGGGGCCTGAACATCCGCTACTCGGCTGAAGGCGAGCCGCTGGAAACCGCGGGCGGGATCTTCCAGGCCCTGCCATTGCTGGGCGAGCAACCGTTCCTGGTGGTCAATGGCGATATCTGGACCGATTACGACTTCGCCACATTACGCCGCCCCCTGACCGGGCTCGCCCACCTGGTGATGGTGGACAACCCGGCGCATCACCCCAGCGGTGGCGATTTCTGCCTGGAGGACGGGAGGTTGCACGACGCTCGCCCTGGGGTGGCGGCCCTGACCTTCAGCGGCATCTCGGTCCTGCATCCGGACTTGTTCCAAGGCTGCGTGGCCGGTCCTTCCAAGCTCGCGCCACTGCTGCGCGCCGCCATGGCCCGGGACCAGGTCAGCGGCGAGCACATGCAGGGACGGTGGATCGACGTCGGTACGGTCGAGCGCCTGGCGCAGGTCGAACGCCTGCTGCAAGCGAGTCGCTGATATGTGGTGGCCAGGGACTCTGATCGGAGCCGGAGCGGGTTTTGCAATTGCCAGCATTCCGGGGGCCATGCTTGGGGCATTGTTGGGGCAGGCGCTGGACCGGCGTCTGCAACTGCACAGCTGGGCACATGTGCGTGAGCGTCTGGGTGGACCCTCTGCGTTGCGCAACGATGAACTGTTGTTCGTGCTGTTGGGGCGCCTGGCGAAAAGTGACGGGCGAGTGGTGGACGGGCACATTCAGCAGGCACGCCAGGAAATGCGCTCGCTGGACATGAATGATGCGGCGCAGCGCAGGGCCATAGCGGCTTTCAATCGGGGCAAGTCGGGCAATGACCGTCTGCACGGTTATCTGCGGCGCCTCAGAGCCCAGCCCCACGCCGCGGAAGGGGTGTTGCGCGCCTGTTGGCGCATGGTCTGGGCCGATGGCCGGGTAGGGCCGGCCGAGCGTGAACTGATCCAGCTCTGGGGCAAGTGGCTGGGCTGGACGTCGGAGCAGATCCAGGCCCTGGCACAGGAGTATGGTCCGGCAAGACGCGCGCTGGCCGAAACGCCGCTGACCTATCAGGAGGCACTACGCTTGCTGGGTGTCGCCGCCACCAGCGAGCCATCGCAGATCAAGCGCGCCTATCGACGACTGCTCAGCCGCCATCACCCGGACAAGATTGCCGGCAGTGGCGCCAGTACGGAGCAGATACGTGAGGCCACGGAAAAGACTCGGGAACTGCACAGCGCCTATGCCCTGATCCGCCAGCGCCGGGATTTTCGCTGAGATCGATAAGCCTGGGCCGCGCCGCCGTCGTCACTTGGGCGATGGCGGCCGGTGCCTTCAGCTGTCGGTCTGTTGTGGGTTCAGCCAGCCGCGGACCCGGCGGAACAATTGCTCTTGCTGGGCGGCAGCATTGCCGGGCAGGGCCTTGAGCGGGATCTGGCTGAAGTTCGAGTGCTTCAGGCGCTTGCTGGCTTGCAGTCGCTCCAGGGCGGCTTTCTGGGCGGCGCTCTTGTCGGTGTAGAAAAAGTCCGCGGTGGCCAGTTTCAGGGTGGGTGTCAGTTCCGCCAGTTGCGGTTTGCCATTGGCCGGCGCTTGAGCGGCCACCATCACCAGCTTCTGCACTTGCGAGGGCTGCTTCTCGCTCAGGTAGCGGGCGGCCCAGTAGGCGCCCGTGCCATGCCCCAGAAGCACGATGCTGCGCGCATTCTGTTGTTCGGCGAAGGCCAGGGCCGCGTCGATCCGGGTAAAGATACGCTCGGCATCGGCCTTGACCTGTTCCTCGGTACTTTCCGCGACCACGCGATCGGCCACCTCGGCTTCGCCGCCGGCCACCTGCTCGATGGGCTTGGCTTCAGTGCTGGCATCCTTGGCGGTGTTGCTCTTGTCGGTGGGCGCCGGAGCCGCCTCGACCACCCGCGCCTGGGCGGCTTCGCTGAGCATGTCCGGCAGGGTCAGGCTCAGGCTGCCCCAGTCGGTGTCCGGCAGTTTGTTGCGCAGTGGCGCCACGGCTTGCGGCCAGTCAGCTGTTTCACCGGCGCCGGGGAGGATAATCACCACGCCCTTGGGGTCGCTGGCGTTGGCTGGCTTCCACAGGGCCAGGAAGGTGTCGCCGCCGGCTTGCAGTTGCTGTTGTTCCTGGGCTGGCAACTGACGTGCCAGGGCGCTGGCATCTTCCTGGCTGCGCTCGGGCAGGGGTTGGCGTTGAGCCGGTTGTTCCTCGGGGGCCTTGGTTTCCGGAGCCGGATCGGCGGCTTGCGCAGAAAAGGTCCAGGGCAGGATCAGCGACAGGCACAATGCAGGCAGTGCCGAGCGGTGGACAAGGGGCATCGGATATTCCAGGCCAGAAGTAATTCCGGCAGCCTAATGGGTTGGTCAGTATTTGTCAGGGTGTGAGACTTCAGATGATGCTTTTTCGCTGCCTTTTGCTTATCGGCTGTGTCGGCCTTCCCTTGATAGGCTGGGCGGCGCCGACGCCCCATGGGCCCATGGCGGCCTTGAGTCAGGAGCAGCGGCAATGGCTTGAGCAGCATCCGGAGTTGCGCGTGGGGCTGGTGCTGCAGGCGCCTTTCGCGCAGTACGACCGGCGCTTGCAGCGTTTGTCCGGAGCCAACGTCGAACTGATGCAGGCGCTGGCCCAGGCGCTGCAGATCGAGCTCAGCTGGCGCAACTTTCCCGATCAGGCGCAACTGGAAAGAGCCCTGCGTGACGGCGAAGTGGACATGGCTCCGGGCCTGACCCAGACGCCTGCTGGCCTGCGCCTGTGGCTGTTCAGCGACCCTTACATGCGTGTGCCGCAACTGGTGGTGGGGGAGCGCAAGGGGGCCGGCGCGGTAGAACTGGAAAAGCTCGACAGCCAGGCCCGGGTCGCCGTGCGGATGCCCAGCGCGGTGGCCGACTATCTGCGTCAGACCTATCCCAATCTGAACCTGCAAGGGGTGCCCCTGGAGCGCCAGGCCCTGCAGTTGCTGCTCAGCCAGCAGGCCCGTTATGCGGTAGTGGACGAGGCCCAGCTCAGCCGCTTGTCGGCGGAGGCGGAGTTCTCCGGGCTGGCGGTGGTGGGCGACATTGGCCTGCCGCAGCTGTTGCGGGTGGCGACCCGGCGCGACTGGCCGGAGCTGGCCAGCATCGTCGAAAGAGCCTTGCATGCGATCCCGGCCAAGGACCTGGAACAACTTCACAGTCGCTGGCTGCAGCCCAAGTACCCGCGGCTGGGGCAGTCCCCCGGCGTCTGGCAGAACCTCAGCCTGC
This sequence comes from Pseudomonas protegens, assembly GCF_013407925.2. Lineage (NCBI taxonomy): Bacteria > Pseudomonadati > Pseudomonadota > Gammaproteobacteria > Pseudomonadales > Pseudomonadaceae > Pseudomonas > Pseudomonas protegens. Next base: position 3,983,838 of record NZ_CP060201.1, read on the forward strand.
TGCTGGTGATCCTGCTGCTGGCCAGCCTGGCGATCGTTTTCTGGCAGCGCCGTCAGCAACGAGGACTGGAGCAGCGCCTGTTGGCGGCTCGCGAGGACATCGCCCTGCGCGCCGCCAGCGAAGAGGCCCTGCGCCTGACGCAGTTTTCCATCGACCAGAGCACCGTGGGCATTCTCTGGGTCAACTGGGACAGCCATGTGCGCTACGCCAATCGCGCCGCCGAGGAGATGCTGGGTTATCCGTCGGGCGGGGTGATCGACCGGCCGCTGATCGATTTCGAACCCAACCTGCACATGGACCGCTGGCTCAACCTGTGGAAACGCGCCCGGGCCAGCGAAGACGGCGCGCAAAGCTTCGAGACGGAGTGCGTGCGCGCGGATGGCAGCATCCTGCCGGCGGACGTGTCATTGAGCTTCCTGCGCTTTCGCGACAGCGAATACCTGGTGGTCTATCTCAACGACGTCACCGAGCGCCGTCGGGCCCTGGCGGCCCTGCGTGAAAGTGAGGCGCGTCTGCAGGGCATCGCCGCCAACGTTCCGGGCCTGGTATTTCGCCTGGAGCGGGCGCCGGTCACCGGGCAGATCGACTTTGCCTACATCAGCGAAGGCAGCGAAACCCTGGTGGGCTACCCGCCGGCGGTACTGGCCCACCGGGACACCGGCTTGCGCAGCCTGGTGCACCCGGATGACAAGGCCAGTTACCACCAGACCCAGGACCAGGCCCTGGATACCGACAGCGACTGGTCCTGGCAGGGCCGCATCCTGACCCGTCAGGGTCAGCAGCGCTGGGCCGAGATCAAGGCCATTACCCGGCGTCTAGACGACGGCGCCTTCGTCTGGGACGGCATTGTCTGGGACATCAGCGAAAGCAAGCGCATCGAGTTGGAACTGGCCAGCTCCCGGGAGCAATTGCGCGAGCTGTCGGCGCACCTGGAGAGCGTGCGCGAGGAAGAAAAGGCCCGCATTGCCCGGGAAGTGCATGACGAGCTGGGGCAGATGCTCACCGTGCTCAAACTGGAAACCTCCATGTGCGAGCTGGCCTATGCCCAGCTCGACCCGGGCCTGCATGAGCGCCTCAACAGCATGAAGCGCCTGATTGCCCAGCTGTTCCAACTGGTGCGGGACGTGGCCACGGCGCTGCGGCCGCCGATCCTCGATGCGGGCATTGCCTCGGCCATCGAATGGCAGGCCCGGCGTTTCGAGGCGCGCACCCAGATTCCTTGCCTGGTGCAGGTGCCGGACAACCTGCCACGCTTGAGTGACGCCAAGGCCATTGGCCTGTTCCGCATCCTCCAGGAGGCCCTGACCAATGTCATGCGTCATGCCCAGGCGCATACTGTGGAGCTGTCCCTGACCCTGGAAGGCGCGGAACTGTGCATGAGCATCAGCGATGACGGTCTGGGCTTCGACACCGCCTCAGCGCGCCCGACCTCCTTTGGCCTGGTGGGCATGCGCGAGCGGGTGTTGATCATGGGCGGCAGCCTGGTGCTGCACAGCGAGCAGGGCGAAGGCACCACCTTGAGCGTCCGGGTGCCCCTGGATCCAGAAGAATAATGAGGAGAAGCGCGTGATCCGTGTACTGGTAGCCGAAGACCACACCATTGTCCGAGAGGGCATCAAGCAGCTGATCGGGCTGGCCAAGGATCTCACGGTGGTGGGGGAGGCGAGCAACGGCGAGCAACTGCTGGAAACCCTGCGCCAGGTGAGCTGCGAAGTGGTGCTGCTGGACATCTCCATGCCCGGGGTGAACGGTCTGGAGGCGATTCCGCGGATTCGCGCGCTGCACAACCCGCCAGCGATTCTGGTGCTGTCGATGCACGATGAGGCGCAGATGGCCGCCCGGGCGCTGAAGATCGGCGCTGCCGGCTACGCCACCAAGGACAGCGACCCGTCGCTGCTGCTGACCGCGATTCGCAAGGTGGCCTCGGGTGGGCGCTACATCGATCCGGACCTGGCGGACCGCATGGTCTTCGAAGTCGGCCTGACCGATGCCCGGCCTTTGCATTCGCTGCTGTCCGAGCGGGAGTTCTCGGTCTTCGAACGCCTGGCGCAAGGGGCCAATGTCAACGACATCGCCCAGCAACTGGCGCTGAGCAGCAAGACCATCAGCACCCACAAGGCGCGGCTGATGCAAAAACTCAACGTCACGTCCCTGGCCGAGCTGGTGAAGTACGCCATGGAGCACAAGTTGCTCTGACACCTTCTGCAGTGCCCTCTCCACCTCCCGGGGAGGGCACTTATCCATTTACGACATCCCCGCTGTCGGGCTTTTGCCGTTTCTTGCCGCTTGCAGCTCGCCGCTGACCACCGCCCTTATCCAATCCCGCCATCCTTGTAGGGCAATCCCTACAGGTAACCTTCCAGGCGGCTGAGGCGAATCTCTCCTGAGCCCCGATTTGCCTGACCCACGCGCTCCACTAGGCTTGTTCCACAGCCGTCTAAAACAAAAGGTGTGGGTATGAGCGAGGTCGTTTCAAGCGCTGGGGCCAACGATGTTCTGGTCAGTTTTCGTGGTGTGCAGAAGAGCTACGACGGCGAGAACCTGATCGTCAAAGACCTCAACCTGGAAATTCGCAAAGGCGAGTTCCTCACCCTGCTGGGGCCGTCCGGTTCCGGCAAGACCACCAGCCTGATGATGCTGGCCGGTTTCGAGACGCCGACCGCCGGTGAGATCCAGCTGGCCGGGCGTGCCATCAACAATGTGCCACCGCACAAGCGCGACATCGGCATGGTGTTCCAGAACTACGCCCTGTTCCCGCACATGACCGTGGCCGAGAACCTCGGCTTTCCGCTGTCGGTGCGTGGCCTGGGCAAGACCGACATCAGCGAGCGGGTCAAGCGCGTGCTGAGCATGGTCCAGCTCGACGCCTTCGCCCAGCGCTACCCGGCGCAACTGTCCGGCGGCCAGCAACAGCGGGTGGCCCTGGCCCGCGCCCTGGTGTTCGAGCCGCAACTGGTGCTGATGGACGAACCCCTCGGCGCCCTCGACAAGCAGTTGCGCGAGCACATGCAGATGGAGATCAAGCACCTGCACCAGCGCCTGGGCGTGACCGTGGTCTACGTGACTCACGATCAGGGCGAAGCCCTGACCATGTCCGACCGGGTGGCGGTGTTCCACCAGGGCGAGATCCAGCAGATCGCGCCGCCGCGCACCCTCTACGAAGAGCCGAAGAACACCTTCGTCGCCAACTTCATTGGCGAGAACAACCGTCTCAACGGCCGCCTGCACAGCCATAACGGCGAGCGCTGCGTGGTGGAGCTGGGGCGTGGCGAGAAAGTCGAAGCGCTGGCGGTGAACGTCGGCCGCGTCGGCGAGCCTGTGACCCTGTCCATCCGGCCGGAGCGCGTGAGCCTCAACGGCTCCAGCGAAAGCTGCGCCAACCGCTTCTCCGGGAGGGTGGCGGAATTCATCTATCTGGGCGACCACGTCCGGGTGCGCCTGGAAGTCTGCGGCAAGAGCGACTTCTTCGTGAAACAGCCGATTGCCGAGCTCGATCCTGCGCTGGCGGTGGGTGACGTGGTGCCGCTTGGCTGGCAAGTCGAGCACGTTCGCGCGCTTGACCCGCTTCTAGAGGCGAACTGATCGCCCCCCTGCAACACCAACCAGCACGTGGAGAACACAATAAATGTTGAGATCCCTGAAATTCACCGCCCTGGCATTGGGCATGATGGGTGCGGCGCACGCCATGGCGGCGGGCCCGGACCTGACCGTGGTGTCCTTTGGCGGGGCGAACAAGGCGGCACAGGTCAAGGCGTTCTATGCCCCTTGGGAAGCGGCGGGCAATGGCAAGATCGTGGCCGGCGAGTACAACGGCGAGATGGCCAAGATCAAGGCCATGGTCGACACCAAGAGCGTGTCCTGGGACCTGGTGGAAGTCGAGTCTCCGGAACTGTCCCGCGGTTGCGACGAGGACATGTTCGAGCAACTCGACCCGGCCCTGTTCGGCAAGAGCGAAGACTACGTCAAGGGCGCTATCCAACCGTGCGGTGTGGGCTTCTTCGTCTGGTCCACGGTACTGGCCTACAACGCCGACAAGCTGAAAACCGCTCCGAGCAGTTGGGCTGATTTCTGGGACGTCAAGCAGTTCCCGGGCAAGCGTGGCCTGCGCAAGGGCGCCAAGTACACCCTGGAATTCGCCCTGATGGCTGACGGCGTCGCGCCCAAGGACGTGTACAAGGTGCTGGCCGGCAAGGACGGTCAGGATCGCGCCTTCAAGAAGCTCGATGAGCTCAAGCCTTACATCCAGTGGTGGGAAGCCGGCGCCCAGCCGCCGCAGTACCTGGCTTCCGGCGACGTGGTCATGAGCTCGGCCTACAACGGCCGGATCGCCGCGGTGCAGAAGGAAAGCAACCTGAAAGTGGTGTGGAACGGCGGCATCTACGACTTCGACGCCTGGGCCATTCCAAAAGGCCTGGACAAGGCTCGCGCCGAAGCGGCGAAGAAATTCATCGCCTACTCGGTCCAGCCGCAGCAGCAGAAAACCTATTCGGAAAACATCGCCTACGGTCCTGCCAACACCCAGGCCGTGCCGCTGCTGGCCAAGGACATCCTCAAGGACATGCCGACCACCCCGGAAAACATCGCCAACCAGGTGCAGATCGACGTCAGCTTCTGGGCTGACAACGGCGAGCAGCTGGAACAGCGCTTCAACGCCTGGGCAGCCAAGTAACCATCTCCAGATGTTGTAGGAGCGAGCTTGCTCGCGAAGGCGTCATCAGCATCGACCTTGATGTTGAAGCACGGCCTTCGATGCGCGGCCAAGCCCGCTCCTGCCGCCCGGTGGTTTGTATTCGAAAGATCGATTCGCGGAGTTTGTCATGACCATCACCGTTCCCCTGAACGCGGTCACCGGCCCGACCTTGAAGCAGCGGCTGGCCCGCGCCGAGCGGGTCAACCGCTGGAAGGCCCAGGCGCTGATCGCGCCCCTGGTGCTGTTTCTGTTGCTGGTGTTCCTGGTACCGATCGTGGCGCTGCTGTACAAGAGCGTCGGCAACCCGGAAGTGGTCGGCGGCATGCCGCGCACGGTGGCGGCCGTGAGCGCCTGGGACGGTCGTGGCCTGCCTGCCGAAGGGGCCTACAAGGCCTTGAGCGAAGACCTGGCGGACGCCCGCAAGAATCAGACCCTGGGCGATCTGTCCAAGCGCCTGAACATGGAACTGGCCGGCTACCGCAGCCTGCTGACCAAGACCGCCCGCGCCTTGCCGTTCAAGGCCGAGCCCCAATCCTATAAAGAAGCCATGGAAAGCCTGGACGAGCGCTGGGGCGACCCGGCCTACTGGCAGGCGATCCGCCGCAACACCAGCAGCCTGACCCCGTACTACCTGCTGGCGGCGGTGGACCATCGCATCGATGACCTGGGCGAACTGGCCCCGGCCACCCCGGACCAGGCCATCTACCTGGACATCTTCGCCCGGACCTTCTGGATGGGCCTGGTGATCACCGCCATCTGCCTGGCCCTGGCCTATCCCCTGGCGTACCTGCTGGCCAATCTGCCGGCGCGCAAGAGCAACCTCTTGATGATTCTGGTGTTGCTGCCGTTCTGGACTTCGATCCTGGTGCGGGTCGCGGCCTGGATCGTGCTGCTGCAATCGGGCGGCCTGATCAACAGCGCACTGCTGGCCATGGGGGTGATCGACAAGCCCCTGGAGCTGGTGTTCAACCGCACCGGGGTCTACATCTCCATGGTGCACATCCTGCTGCCGTTCATGATCCTGCCGATCTACAGCGTGATGAAGGGCATTTCGCCCACCTACATGCGTGCGGCGATCTCCCTGGGTTGCCACCCGTTCGCCAGCTTCTGGCGCGTGTACTTCCCGCAGACCTACGCCGGGGTCGGCGCCGGCTGTCTGCTGGTGTTCATTCTGGCCATCGGCTACTACATCACCCCGGCCTTGCTGGGCAGCCCGAACGATCAGATGGTCAGTTACTTCGTCGCCTTCTACACCAACACCAGCATCAACTGGGGCATGGCCACGGCCCTGGGCGGCTTGCTGTTGCTGGCAACCGTCGTGCTCTATCTGATTTACAGCTGGCTGGTGGGCGCCAGCCGCCTGCGCCTGAGCTAAGGAGAGAATCGAAATGCTGAGCCCCTACATGTCCCCCGTCGAACGGGTCTGGTTCTACAGCTTGCGGATTCTCTGCGGCTTGATCCTGTTGTTCCTGGTGTTGCCGGTGCTGGTGATCATTCCGCTGTCGTTCAACTCGGGGAGTTTTCTGGTGTACCCATTGCAGGGTTTCTCGCTGCACTGGTATCAGGACTTCTTCGCTTCAGCCGAATGGATGCGGGCCTTGAAGAACAGCATCATCGTGGCCCCGGCCGCGACCTTGCTGGCCATGGTCTTCGGCACCCTGGCGGCCATCGGCCTGACCCGCGGCGACTTTCCCGGCAAGTCGCTGGTGATGGCCCTGGTGATTTCGCCGATGGTGGTGCCGGTGGTGATCATCGGTGTCGCCAGCTATCTGTTCTTCGCTCCGCTGGGCATGGGCAACAGTTTCTTCTCGCTGATCATCGTGCATGCGGTGCTTGGGGTGCCTTTCGTGATCATCACCGTGTCGGCGACCCTGCAGGGCTTCAACCATAACCTGGTGCGCGCCGCGGCCAGCCTTGGGGCCTCGCCCTTGACCACGTTCCGCCGGGTGACCTTGCCGCTGATCGCGCCCGGGGTCATCAGTGGCGCGCTGTTCGCCTTTGCCACCTCGTTCGACGAGGTGGTGGTGACCCTGTTCCTCGCCGGTCCCGAGCAAGCGACCCTGCCACGGCAGATGTTCAGCGGCATTCGGGAAAACCTCAGCCCGACCATTGCCGCCGCGGCGACGTTGCTGATCGCCTTTTCGGTGATTCTGCTGCTGACCCTGGAATGGCTGCGCGGACGCAGCGAGAAGCTGCGTACCGCCCAGGTCTAAAGCGCTCGCTTCTTTCGCCCGGGCCACTGACGGTGCCCCGGGCGAGGGGCGGCGGGGCATTCGTCCGCTGAATAGGCGACAACCGATCATCCGCGTCTACGCTTGTGCCAGCTTCCCCCTTCTATATAAGAGGCTGCGCACATGAGTATTTCCTCTTTCAAGATCGCTCATAAGCTGCTCACCGGCAGTACCGCCATCGAGCAACTGGCGGCTGAGCTGACCCGCCTGGATGTCGACAACCCCCTGATCGTCACGGATGCCGCGCTGCTCAAGTCGGGCACGGTGGCGCTGGCGCTGGCCCATCTGGGGGAGCGCGATTACGAGATCTTCGATCGGGTGCTGCCCGATCCGGAAATCGCCATCGTCGAGGACTGCATGCAGGTTTACCGCGAAGGCGGGCATGACGGGCTGATCGGGCTGGGGGGCGGCAGCGCCATCGACATTGCCAAGAGTGTCGCGGCCTATGCCGGCTATCACGGCGCCCTGGAAGACCTGTTTGGCATCGACCAGGTGCCGCGCAAGGGGCCGCCGCTGATCGCCATTCCCACCACCGCCGGCACCGGTTCGGAAGTCACCAACGTGGCGATACTGTCCGACCGGGCCGCGCAACTGAAGAAGGGCATTGTCAGCGACTACCTGCTGCCGGACGTGGCCCTGGTCAGTCCGCAGATGACCCTGACTTGCCCGCGCAGCGTGACCGCCGCCAGTGGCGTCGACGCCCTGGTGCACGCGATTGAAGCCTATCTGTCGCTCAATGCCTCGGCGATCACCGATGCCCTGGCCATAGGGGCCATCCAGTTGATCGTCAAGGCGCTGCCCAAGGCCTATGCCAACCCGGCCAACCTGCAAGCCCGGGAGGATATGGCCACCGCCAGCCTGATGGCGGGCATGGCCTTCGGCAATGCCGGGGTCGGGGCGGTGCATGCGCTGGCCTATCCCCTGGGGGGGCGTTTCCATATGTCCCACGGGGTCAGCAATGCCTTGCTGCTGCCCTATGTCATGACCTGGAACAAGATGGCCTGCGTCGAGCGTATGCAGGATATCGCCGAAGCCATGGGGGTACGGACCGCGCACTTGAGTGCCAGCGAAGCCGCCGATCGAGCGGTGGACGCGATGACGGCCTTGTGCGCCGCGGTGGAGATTCCCAGTGGCTTGCGCAGCTTTGGCGTGCCTGAGGAGGCGATTCCCGCCATGGCCGTGGAGGCCGCGGGGATCGAGCGTCTGATGCGCAACAATCCGCGCAAACTGAGCCCCGCCGATATCGAGAAGATCTATCGCGCGGCTTACTGAACATCGCGGTTACGGTGTGCGCCCCAAAGCATGAGGTATACAATGCGCGCCATCGTGATTCTGCTCAAAAAAGGTGCGTCATGCAGCCCTTCGCTATTGCTCCGTCGATTCTCTCCGCCGACTTCGCCCGTCTGGGCGAGGAAGTGGACAATGTCCTGGCCGCCGGTGCCGATATCGTCCACTTCGACGTCATGGACAACCACTATGTGCCGAACCTGACCATCGGCCCGATGGTCTGCTCCGCGCTGCGCAAGTACGGGATCACCGCGCCGATCGATGCACACCTGATGGTGACTCCGGTGGACCGCATCATCGGCGACTTCATCGAGGCGGGTGCGACCTACATCACCTTTCACCCGGAAGCCACGCTGCATGTGGATCGCTCCCTGCAGATGATCCGCGAAGGCGGTTGCAAGGCGGGTCTGGTGTTCAACCCGGCGACTCCGCTTGACGTGCTCAAGTACGTGATGGACAAGGTCGACATGGTGCTGTTGATGAGCGTCAACCCGGGCTTTGGCGGGCAGAAGTTCATTCCTGGGACCCTCGACAAGCTGCGTGAGGCGCGGGCCCTGATCGATGCCTCTGGCCGCGATATCCGCCTGGAAATCGACGGCGGGGTGAACGTCGGCAACATCCGTGAGATCGCCGCCGCCGGCGCTGACACCTTTGTTGCCGGTTCGGCGATCTTCAATGCGCCGGACTACCGTGAAGTCATCGAGAAGATGCGCGCCGAACTGGCGCTGGCGCGCTCATGAGCGCATTTGAGCAGTTGTTCCCGGGGCGTCTGCCGCGGCTGGTGATGTTCGACCTGGATGGCACTCTGGTCGATTCGGTGCCGGACCTCGCGGCCGCCGTGGATCAGATGCTGCTCAAGCTGGGGCGCAAGCCTGCAGGTATCGACGCGGTGCGCGAGTGGGTCGGCAATGGTGCGCCGATGCTGGTGCGTCGGGCCCTGGCCAACAGCCTGGATGCCGAGGGTGTCGACGACGTCGAGGCCGAGCACGCCCTTGAGCTGTTCAATGCGGCCTATGAAGACAGTCATGAACTGACCGTGGTCTATCCCGGCGTGCGTGAAACCCTCAAGTGGCTGCACAAGCAGGGCGTGGAAATGGCCCTGATCACCAACAAGCCCGAGCGTTTCGTTGCCCCCTTGCTGGATCAGATGAGGATCGGCCGGTATTTCCGCTGGATCATCGGCGGCGACACCCTGCCGCAAAAGAAACCCGATCCGGCGGCGCTGTTCTTCGTGATGAAGATGGCCAGCGTGCCGGCCTCGCAATCACTGTTCGTCGGCGACTCGCGCAGTGACGTGCTGGCGGCTAAGGCTGCGGGGGTCAAGTGCGTGGCGCTGAGCTACGGCTATAACCATGGTCGGCCGATTGCCGAGGAATCGCCGGCGCTGGTGATCGATAACCTGCGGGCGCTGATCCCCGGTTGCTTAGAACCTGCCGCTGAGATAACGTTGCCCGACGCTGTTCCATCCCCTTCTGGAAACTCCATCGTGGTGGTCACTCGCAAACTCTGGATGAAAGTCATCAAGGCCTTGGCCCGTTGGCGTTGGCGCGCCTGATTTTTGTCTGGCCGGCCCTGCCGGCGTGTTTGCATACCTGACTGTTAGACCCTCAAGCCACGAGGCATCCCATGATTCGCGAAGAATTCCTGCGTTTGGCCGCAGCCGGTTACAACCGTATCCCGCTGGCCTGCGAAACCCTTGCCGACTTCGACACGCCGCTGTCGATCTACCTGAAACTGGCCGATCAGCCCAACTCCTACTTGCTGGAGTCGGTGCAGGGCGGCGAGAAGTGGGGGCGCTATTCGATCATCGGCCTGCCGTGCCGCACCGTGTTGCGCGTGCATGGGCACCGGGTCAGCGTGACCCATGACGGCGTCGAGATCGAAAGCCATGAAGTGGCTGATCCGCTGGCCTTCGTCGAGGAATTCAAGGCTCGCTACAACGTGCCGACCATCGCCGGCCTGCCGCGTTTCAACGGCGGCCTGGTAGGGTATTTCGGCTATGACTGCGTGCGTTATGTCGAGCCGCGCCTGGGCCAATGTCCGAACCCGGATCCGATCGGCGTGCCGGATATCCTGCTGATGGTTTCCGATGCGGTGGTGGTGTTCGACAACCTGGCGGGCAAGATGCACGCCATCGTGCTGGCCGATCCGAGCCAGGACAATGCCTTCGAAGCCGGCCAGGCGCGTTTGCAGGAATTGCTGGCACAGCTGCGCCAGCCGATCACCCCACGCCCCGGGCTGGATTTCAGCAAGCAGTCGGCGGCGGAACCGGTGTTCCGCTCCAGCTTCACCCAGGGCGACTATGAGCGGGCGGTGGACACCATCAAGGAGTACATCCTGGCCGGTGACTGCATGCAGGTGGTGCCGTCCCAGCGCATGTCCATCGATTTTTCAGCCGCGCCCATCGATCTGTACCGGGCGCTGCGCTGCTTCAACCCGACGCCCTACATGTACTTCTTCAACTTCGGTGACTTCCACGTAGTGGGCAGTTCGCCGGAGGTGCTGGTGCGGGTCGAGGACAATCTGATTACCGTGCGGCCGATCGCCGGCACCCGTCCGCGAGGCGCCACCGAGGAAGCCGACCTGGCCCTGGAGCAGGACCTGCTGTCGGATGCCAAGGAGATCGCCGAGCACCTGATGCTGATCGACCTGGGGCGCAACGATACCGGTCGGGTGTCCGAAATCGGCAGCGTGAAGCTCACCGAGAAGATGGTCATCGAGCGTTATTCCAACGTGATGCACATCGTTTCCAACGTCACCGGTCAATTGAAGGCCGGGCTGACAGCGATGGATGCCCTGCGGGCGATCCTGCCAGCGGGGACTTTGTCCGGGGCACCGAAGATCCGCGCCATGGAAATCATCGACGAGCTGGAACCGGTCAAGCGCGGCGTCTACGGCGGCGCCGTGGGTTACTTCGCCTGGAACGGCAACATGGACACCGCGATTGCCATTCGCACCGCAGTGATCAAGAACGGTGAGCTGCATGTACAGGCCGGCGGCGGGATTGTTGCCGACTCGGTGCCGTCCCTGGAGTGGGAAGAGACGCTGAACAAGCGTCGCGCAATGTTCCGTGCCGTGGCACTGGCTGAACAAACCCCCGCATCCAAGGTTTGAGGAGTTTCCACTATGTTGCTGATGATCGATAACTACGACTCCTTCACCTATAACGTCGTCCAGTACCTGGGCGAGTTGGGGGCCGAGGTGAAGGTGGTGCGCAACGACGAGCTGACCGTGGCGGAAATCGAGGCGCTCAAGCCTGAACGCATCGTGGTTTCGCCCGGCCCTTGCACGCCAACCGAAGCCGGTGTGTCCATCGAGGCGATCAAGTATTTTGCCGGCAAGCTGCCGATTCTCGGCGTGTGCCTGGGGCACCAGTCCATCGGCCAGGCCTTTGGCGGCCAGGTGGTGCGTGCCCGGCAAGTGATGCACGGCAAGACCAGCCCGGTGTTCCATCGTGACCTGGGGGTATTCAGCGGCCTGAACCTGCCGCTGACGGTGACCCGCTACCACTCGCTGGTGGTCAAGCGGGACAGCCTGCCCGACTGCCTTGAAGTCACCGCCTGGACCCAACTGGAAGACGGTTCCGTCGACGAGATCATGGGGCTGCGCCACAAGACGCTGAATATCGAGGGTGTGCAATTTCACCCCGAGTCTATTCTCACCGAGCAGGGCCACGAGCTGTTCGCCAACTTCCTCAAACAGAGCGGCGGCACGCGCTAAGGACTTTTCATGGATATCAAGACTGCCCTGAGCCGTATTGTCGGCCATCTGGACCTGAGCACCGACGAGATGCGCGATGTGATGCGCGAGATCATGACCGGTCAATGCACCGATGCGCAGATTGGCGCTTTCATGATGGCCATGCGCATGAAAAGCGAGAGCATCGACGAAATCGTCGGCGCAGTGTCGGTGATGCGCGAGTTGGCCGACAAGGTCGAGCTCAAGACCCTCGACGGTGTCGTGGATGTGGTGGGCACCGGCGGTGACGGTGCGAACATCTTCAACGTTTCCACGGCTTCTTCTTTCGTGGTCGCGGCAGCCGGCTGCACGGTCGCCAAGCATGGCAATCGCGCGGTGTCCGGCAAGAGCGGCAGCGCCGACCTGCTGGAGTCGGCCGGGGTCTACCTGAACCTGACTCCGGTCCAGGTGGCGCGCTGCATCGACAATGTCGGCATCGGCTTCATGTTTGCCCAGTCTCATCACGGCGCCATGAAATATGCCGCCGGCCCGCGTCGCGACCTTGGTCTGCGCACCCTGTTCAACATGCTTGGCCCGCTTACGAATCCGGCCGGCGTGAAACATCAGGTGGTGGGCGTGTTCACCCAGGCGTTGTGCCGGCCGTTGGCAGAGGTTTTGCAACGACTGGGCAGCAAGCATGTGCTGGTGGTGCATTCCCAGGATGGCCTGGACGAGTTCAGCCTGGCCGCGCCGACCTATGTGGCTGAGCTGAAGAATGACCAGATCACCGAGTACTGGGTGCAGCCCGAAGACCTGGGCATGAAGAGCCAGAGCCTGTTTGGCCTGGTGGTGGAAAGCCCGGCGGCGTCCCTGGAACTGATTCGCGATGCCCTGGGACGACGCAAGACCGAGCATGGCCAGAAGGCCGCCGAAATGATTGTGCTCAATGCCGGTGCGGCGCTGTATGCCGCCGATCATGCCAGCAGCCTTAAAGAGGGCGTGGCCCTGGCTCACGATGCCTTGCACACGGGCCTGGCCCGGGAAAAGCTTGAGGAACTGGGCGCCTTTACCGCGGTGTTCAAGCAGGAGAATGAAGGATGAGTGTGCCGACTGTTCTGGAAAAGATCCTCGCCCGCAAGGTGCAGGAGGTTGCCGAGCGTAGCGCGCGCGTCAGCCTGGCCGAGCTGGAAACGCTGGCGCGAGCCGCCGATGCCCCGCGCGGTTTCGCCAGGGCTCTGCAGGAGCAGGTCAAGCTCAAGCAACCGGCGGTGATCGCCGAGATCAAGAAGGCCTCACCCAGCAAAGGTGTGATCCGCGAGAACTTCGTTCCGGCCGACATCGCCAAGAGCTATGAGAAGGGCGGCGCGACCTGCCTGTCGGTGCTCACCGACGTCGACTTTTTCCAGGGGGCCGATGCTTACCTGCAGCAGGCTCGGGCGGCCAGCAAGTTGCCGGTTATCCGCAAGGATTTCATGATCGATCCCTATCAGATCGTCGAAGCCCGCGCCTTGGGGGCCGACTGTGTGCTGCTGATCGTCGCCGCGCTGGATGACGCGCGAATGGCTGAACTGGCCGCGGTGGCCAAGGGCGTTGGCCTGGATGTGCTGGTGGAAGTGCACGATGGCGACGAACTGGAGCGGGCACTGAAAACCCTCGACACGCCGTTGGTGGGGATCAACAACCGCAACCTGCACACGTTCGATGTCGATCTGGAAACCACCCTCGACCTGCTGCCGCGGATTCCCCGCGACCGCCTGGTGATTACCGAGAGCGGCATTCTCAATCGCGCCGATGTTGAGCTGATGGAAATCAGCAACGTCTATTCGTTCCTGGTGGGCGAGGCGTTCATGCGCGCCGAGAGCCCGGGCAGCGAACTGCAACGTCTGTTCTTCCCCGAGCGCGGCCTTCCGGTCAGCGGTTCGACCCTGGACTGAACCTGAAACACTGAACAAGCCGGCGATGCCGGCTTTTTCATATCTACTGCCAAGGACTTGCCCTGTCATGACTCAACCCCTTGCCTTGACCGTCGAAGCCGGCCTGCAGGCCGAGCAGGATCTGCTGGCGCTGGTGTGCGCTGGCGAGCAGGAGTTTGGCCTGCTGTTCTGGCAGCCCAGTGACCGCGCGCTGGTAATGCCGCGGCGCCTGAGTCGCCTGCCCGGGTTCGAGCAGGCTTGCCAGGCGTCGGCCGCCAATGGCTGGCCGGTGCTGCTGCGGGAAACCGGCGGTGAGCCGGTGCCGCAGTCGGCGGCCACGGTGAACATTGCGCTGGTCTATGCGCCGCCGCGTAGCGAGGGGGATCAGGGGCGGATCGAAACCGCCTATCGACGGTTGTGCCAGCCGATTTGCGACCTGCTCACCGAGCTGGGGGGCAAGCCGTCATTGGGGGAGGTGGACGGAGCGTTCTGCGATGGGCGGTTCAACGTCAATCTGGACGGTCGCAAGCTGGTCGGCACCGCCCAGCGCTGGCGCCAGAGCAAGGGCGGGCAGCGGCCGGTCGGGCTGGTGCATGGAGCCTTGTTGCTGGATAACGAGCGCGCCTCGATGGTGGGGGCGGTCAATACCTTCAATCAGGCCTGCGGCCTGGAACAGCGTTGCCGGGCCGAGAGCCATATCGCCTTGCATGAGGCTTTTGCCGCTCCCGATGCCATCGGCCGGCTGGACAGTCTCTACCGAGAGATGCTCCAGGGCTTCCTGCCCGGCTAGCGGGTGCCGAACACCACCATGGTCTTGCCTTTGACGTGAACCAGATTGCGTTCTTCCAGATCCTTGAGGACGCGACCGACCATTTCCCGTGAACAGCCGACGATCCGACCGATCTCCTGGCGGGTGATCTTGATCTGCATGCCGTCCGGATGGGTCATGGCATCCGGTTGCTTGCACAGCTCCAGCAAGCAGCGGGCGACCCGTCCGGTCACATCGAAGAACGCCAGATCGCCGACCTTGCGCGTGGTGTTGCGCAGGCGCTGGGCGATCTGCCCGCTCAGTACATAGAGAATGTCCGGATCGATCTGCGACAGTTCGCGGAACTTGGCATAGCTGATTTCCGCCACTTCGCATTCCACCTTGGCGCGCACCCAGGCGCTGCGTTGCTGCTCCTGCCCGGCTTCTTCGAACAGCCCCAGCTCGCCGAAGAAGTCCCCGGCGTTGAGGTAGGCAATGATCATCTCCCGGCCGTCGTCGTCTTCGATGAGGATGGTCACCGAACCCTTGATGATGAAGTACAGGCTGTCTGACGCATCGCCGGCGCAGATGATGTTGCTCTTGGCCTGATACCGGCGGCGTTGACAGTGCATCAGCAGCTTGTCGAGATTTTTGATCTTGGGGGTAGGGGCAATAGCAACCATGGTTGTATCCCGAAAAGACTGCACGGTCTGAGGTGTTTGTTATGGGGTGAAAAGCGAAGCTGTTTCACGCTGGCGATGCGCCATTCATTTGGCGTCAGCTTAACAGACACATCTTAAGCGGATTTAAGATTTTTCTGATTAAGGATCGGTAATAGGCCTAGAGCGAGCAAGGCGCGGCCCTGGCCAGACCCTGTGCTAAGCTGGCGACCCTTTTTTAGCAGTGGAGTCTTGGCGATGAAGGCACGCATCCAATGGGCTGGCGAAGCCATGTTCCTCGGTGAGTCGGGCAGCGGTCATGTCGTGGTGATGGACGGCCCACCAGAAGCCGGTGGACGTAATCTGGGTGTTCGCCCCATGGAAATGCTCCTGCTGGGCGTGGGCGGTTGCAGCAACTTCGACGTGGTCAGCATCCTGAAGAAGTCACGTCAGGCCGTGGAAAGCTGTGAGGCCTTCCTCGACGCCGAGCGCGCGACCGAGGATCCCAAGGTCTTCACCAAGATTCACATGCACTTCGTGGTCAAGGGGCGGGGCTTGAAAGAAGCCCAGGTCAAGCGCGCCATCGAACTGTCGGCGGAGAAATACTGCTCGGCCTCGATCATGCTCGGCGCCGCCGGTGTGGCCATCACTCACGATTACGAAATCGTCGAGCTCGGCTGATTGGCGACGATTGCTTCGGGCAAAGCAAAGGGCGCTCATGGAGCGCCCTTTTTTGTCGGCGGCAGTAGCGGCGTCAGATCCGGTAGGTGCTCTTGGTCATGACCTTGGCCAACAGGCTCATGCCGAACTTGACCGGTGCCGGGAAGCGAAAGCCGCCGGCTTCAAGGGCGGTTTCGGCGTGGTGTTCTTCGTCGATGCGCATCTGCTCGAGAATGGCTCGGGACTTTTCGTCCTCGGCCGGGAGTTGTTCCAGGTGCTCGTTCAGGTGCTTGCAAACCTGATCTTCGGTGGCGGCGACGAAGCCCAGGCTGACCTTGTCGCTGATCAGGCCGGCCGCCGCGCCGATGCCGAACGACAGACCGTAGAACAACGGATTGAGGACGCTGGGATGGCTGCCCAACTGACGGATGCGTTGCTCGCACCAGGCCAGGTGATCGATTTCTTCTTCGGCGGCATGTTCCATGGCCTGGCGTACCTGAGGCAGCTTGGCGGTCAGCGCCTGGCCCTGATACAGCGCCTGGGCACAGACTTCCCCGGTGTGGTTGATGCGCATCAGACCGGCGACGTGCCGGGTGTCCTCGTCACTCATCTGCGCTTCCGGCTGCACGATGGCCGGCGACGGGCGATAAGGTTGGCCACTGAAAGGCAGCAGCGTGCGCATGGCCATATCGGCTTGCAGCAGCAGGCGGTCGATCGGCGAGTAGTGACGTTGGGTAGTCATGCTTATCTCCGGAGGGAATCTCGGCGGCCAGTTTACTCCAATCGATGGGGCTAAAACTGCGCTGGATCAGCGCACCCTCGTCGCAGACCGGACGAGAGGGCGCCGTGCACGGGCGTGGGCGGGGCAATCAGCCCGGAGGCCAGTTCATCTGACGTTGACCCAGCACATGCATGTGAATGTGGTAGACGGTCTGGCCGCCCAGCTCATTGCAGTTCATCACCACTCGGAAGCCGTCTTCACAGCCTTGTTCCTTGGCCAGTCGCTGGGCGGTGAACAAAATGTGTCCGGCCAGCGCCTTGTCGTCCTCGGTGAGATCGTTGAGGGTGCGGATGGGCTTTTTCGGAATCACCAGGAAGTGCACCGGCGCTTGCGGGGCGATGTCGTGGAAGGCCAGAACCTGGTCGTCCTCGTAGATGATCTTCGCGGGTATTTCTCTGTTGATGATCTTGGTGAACAGAGTATCCACAGCTGTTTCTCCATTGGGTTGGTCCGGGCTGAGTGTACTCAGGCTCATCCTGTGCGCCCAGCCCCGGCATCTAACGTGGGCAATAGGCCCGATTGACGTAACCGACGATCTTGCGGGTCAGCCAGCGCGAGCCCAGGCGGCTGCTGAACGCCATCCAGCGATTGAGCCGGCCGGGAATGATGATGGCGCGGTTCTTCTCCAGCGCGCGGACCGCGTACAGGGCCACTTCCTCGGGGCTCATGAGCAGTTTGCTGTCGTTGAGCTTTTGAGTATCCATTTGTGCCGTGCGGAAAAAGCCCGTGCGAGTCGGACCGGGGCACAGCACCGAGACTTTGACTGCGCATTTTTTCAGTTCTTCGCGCAGGCCCTCGGAAAAGTGCAGGACATAGGCCTTGCTGGCGTAATAGGTGCTCATCCACGGGCCGGGATAGAAGGCGGCTACCGAGGCGACGTTGAGAATCTGCCCGCCGCCCAGCAGCGCCATGCTGTTACCCAGGGCATGACACAGGCGGGTCAGGGCCAGGATGTTGACCTCGATCAGGTCCTGTTCGGTCATCCAGTCCTGGGCCAGGAAGGGGCCGCAAGTGCCGATGCCAGCGCAATTGACCAGCAGGTCGATCTGGCGCTCGCCTTCTTCCAGCTCCAGCAGGAAGCCGGACAGGCGCAGGGGCTCGCCCAGGTCGCAGGCGCGAAACAACACTTCGACACCAAAGCGCTGGGTCAGCTCCAGGGCGATGCTTTCCAGCTGATCACGCTGGCGGGCCACCAGAAGCAGGTTGCGCCCACGCCGGGCCAGTGCTTCGGCCAGGGCCAGGCCTATGCCGCTGGAAGCACCGGTGATCAGAGCGTAACGGGTCATGCATTTCTCCATCGCAACGGCCGGCTGCCTGCGACAGGAAGGGTCGCAGGCTCGGACGCGTTTATTCTTGCTCGGATTCTACAGGGGCCGCGGCGCTGTCGGCGGGTTCTGCGTCCTCGTCAACGCTGGCGGAGTCGGCGCTTTCGCTGTAGCTGGTCTCGCTGTAGCGATCTTCCAGCGAGCTCAGGCCGCCGGCCACCATGGCAACGATCAGCGCCACGATCAGCACCACCCACATCCACGACAGGACTTTGACTGCGGTGGTATTGGGCGGTGGCGGGGCGCCGTAGCGGTTGGCGACGTTACTGCCCGGACTGACCATCAGCACCAGGGGGAAGATGCTGCCGACGATCGGCACGAAGTTCAGCAACCATAGCCATCCGGACCAGCCCAGGTCATGCAGGCGCTGCACGCTGATCTGGATGCTGACGACGATGAAACCGATGAACACCACGATGCCGCCGATGATCCCCAGTCCGGTGAGAAGCGAGGAGTTGAGCACTGCGGCGGAAAGGATGCCGAAGAACGCACCGACTCCGATCACGGCCAGCATCGCGACCGTCAGGACCAGGGTCCAGGCCAGGTAGCGCAGGCGGCCGATGCGGCCCTCGAAGCTGAAGACATTGAGCGTGGCGTATTGCGGCAGAGCTTCGCCGACCGTGGCTTGTGGCGGCGCGTAGGGCGACTCGCTGAGCGGGGCCGGGCTCGGGGCATGGGTGACCGCGTCGAGGTTCAGATCCAGGGCGTGTTCAGCTTCGATACGGGCATCGATCCCGGCGTTTTTCAGGGCTTCCAGGTAACGCTGGGCGTCCGCCTGAGTCAGATCGCGTTTGAGTTCTACCCGTTGACCGCTGAACAGACGCTCCACTGCGGCAGCATCGCTTTTGAACAGTTCGGCCAGGTTCAGTTGGGCGGTGGACTTCTCGACGCCGGGCAGCAGCGTGCCGTCGAAAACAATCTTGTAGCGGGTTTCGCTCATGGGGGCATCCCTGTCTCTTGAAAAGAAGGCTTACATAAAAGGCGGCTAGTTTAAGGCCAGCGCCCCCCCGCTGGCCAAAAAACAATGAGAACGGGTTAACGCGGCCAGCGATTGCCCAGCTGCGCGGCGCGTGCCTGGGCGGCCCGGTATTCGCTGTCCAGGCGGGCGATCAATTGATCGATGCTGGGCAGGTCATCGATTTCGCCTACGCCTTGGCCGGCAGACCATACGGTTTTCCAGGCCTTGGCCTCGTCGCTGATGGGCTTGAGCTTGGAACCGAAGTTGATGTCGCCCTTGCCTTGCAGGGCTGCCAGGTCGAAACCGGCATTTTCCAGGCTTTGGCGCATGAAGCTGGCGGGCACCCCGGACACGGCGGCGGTGTGCACGATGTCCGCAGCGCGGGAACTGAGCAGCATCTCCTTGTAGGCGTCCGGCGCGTGACTTTCGCGAGTGCCGATAAAGCGCGTGCCCAGATACGCCAGGTCGGCACCGAGCAATTGAGCGGCGAGAATCTCGTGGCCGCGGTTCAGGCAGCCGGCCAGCAGCAGGGTCTTGTCGAAGAACTGGCGGATTTCGGCAATGAGGGCGAAGGGGCTCCAGGTGCCCGCGTGCCCGCCGGCGCCCGCGGCGACCGCGATCAGGCCATCGACTCCGGCTTCTGCGGCTTTCTCCGCGTGCCGGCGCGTGGTCACGTCATGAAACACCAGGCCGCCGTAGCTGTGTACGGCGTCCACGACTTCCTTGACCGCTCCCAGGCTGGTGATGACGATCGGCACTTTGTGCTCGATGCAGATCTGCAGATCGGCCTGCAGGCGCGGATTGCTGTTGTGCACGATCAGGTTCACTGCGTAGGGGGCAGGGTTCTCCAATGTGCCCAGCCCCGTCTCGATCTCTTCGAGCCAGGCCTTGAAGCCACTGCTTTCGCGCTGGTTCAGGGCCGGGAAGCTGCCGACCAAGCCATTGCGACAACAGGCCAGGACCAGTTCAGGGTTGGAGATCAGGAACATCGGCGCCGCCACCAGAGGCAGGCGCAGGTGTTGCTCGAGCAGAACGGGCAGTGACATTGGAGTACCCCCAGGGAAGTGACTAGTCAGTGTTAGAACGGCCTGACAACGACCAAAATTACGATAGCCAGCAATAGCAGAACCGGTACTTCATTGAACCAGCGATAAAAGACATGGCTGCGGGTGTTCTCGCCACGGGCGAAGCGCTTCACTTGCGCGCCGCACATGTGGTGATAACCGATCAGGATCACCACCAGGGTCAGCTTGGCGTGCATCCAGCCACCCTGGCCGAAGTAGGCGCTGGGGTTGAGGCTGATCAGCCAGATGCCGAAGATCAGCGTCGCGATCATCGCCGGGCCCATGATGAAGCGGTACAGCTTGCGCTCCATCAGGCAGAAGCGTTCGCGGCTGACGTTGTCTTCGCTTTGGGCGTGATAGACGAACAGGCGTGGCAGGTAGAACAGGCCGGCAAACCAGCAGACCACGCTGACGATATGAAAGGCTTTGAGCCATAGATAGAGCATTTTTAGTTATTCCCAGATTCACGGTTGCGAGGATAGTAGAGGGTAGAGCGGCCGCACGTCACCTTGACGGTTGTCGCAGGGGCGCGCCGCCCCTATTATCGGCAGCTTTCCAGTGGGTTCGTTGAGGGCAGGTTTATGGTCAAGGTCGGTATCGTCGGCGGCACGGGTTACACCGGTGTCGAACTGCTGCGTCTGTTGGCACAGCATCCGCAAGCGCGAGTGGAGGTCATCACTTCGCGATCCGAAGCCGGCCTGGCCGTCGCCGACATGTACCCCAACCTGCGCGGTCACTATGACGGACTGGCCTTTAGCGTGCCGGACATCGCGACCCTGGGGGCCTGCGATGTGGTGTTCTTCGCCACGCCTCACGGGGTGGCCCATGCCCTGGCCGGGGAATTGCTGGCGGCGGGAACCAAGGTCATCGACCTGTCGGCGGACTTCCGTCTGCAGGACGCCGATGAGTGGGCCAAGTGGTACGGCCAGCCCCACGGCGCTCCCGAACTGCTGGAGGAGGCGGTCTACGGGTTGCCTGAAGTCAATCGCGAGCAGATCAAGCAGGCTCGGCTGATCGCTGTTCCGGGCTGCTATCCAACCGCCACCCAGCTGGGCTTCCTGCCGCTGCTGGAAGCGGGTCTTGCTGATGCGTCCCGTCTGATCGCCGACTGCAAGTCAGGTGTCAGTGGTGCCGGCCGCGGTGCCAGCGTGGGTTCGTTGTATTCGGAAACCTCTGAAAGCATGAAGGCCTACGCGGTCAAAGGGCATCGTCACTTGCCGGAAATCCGCCAGGGCTTGCGGCGGGCGGCGGGCAAGGATGTGGGTCTGACCTTCGTTCCGCATTTGACCCCGATGATTCGTGGTATTCACTCGACGCTCTACTCGACCGTGGTGGACCGTTCGGTTGATTTGCAGGCGTTGTTCGAGAAGCGTTATGCCAATGAGCCTTTTGTCGATGTGATGCCCGCGGGCAGTCATCCTGAAACCCGCAGCGTGCGTGGCGCCAACGTGTGTCGGATCGCCGTGCATCGTCCGCAGGACGGTGATCTGGTGGTGGTGCTGTCGGTCATCGACAACCTGGTCAAGGGCGCTTCTGGCCAGGCGGTGCAAAACCTCAACATTCTCTTTGGCCTGGATGAGCGTCTGGGTCTGTCTCACGCGGGCATGCTGCCTTAGGGCCGTTTTAGCGTTGAACAGAAAGGCCCGTCTGACGGGCCTTTCTGCGTTATGCGGGTAGCTGTACGACTATTGATATACCGTAACAATAGTTGACCGCTTTTCTAGGAGAAGCGGATAATGCGCGTCATTACGCAGTATGGCGGCTTAACGCCGGGAGATAGTCAGCATGAGCGTTGAATCCTTCACCCCCACGGCTTTGCAATTCACTCAAGGTGCAGCGCACAAGGTGAAGACCCTGGTCGACGAAGAGGGTAATGATCGCTTGAAGCTGCGCGTATTCGTTACGGGCGGCGGTTGTTCGGGGTTTCAGTACGGTTTCACTTTTGATGAGGAAGTGGCCGAGGATGACACCATCGTTGAGCGCGAGGGTGTGAGCCTGGTCGTGGACCCCATGAGTTTCCAGTACCTGGCCGGTGCCGAGGTGGACTATCAGGAAGGTCTGGAAGGTTCGCGTTTCGTGATCAAAAACCCCAATGCCACCACTACCTGTGGTTGCGGGTCATCGTTTTCGATCTGATCGGTCACTCAAAGCCGTTCGACTAGCGCCGCAGGGTCTGACGATCCTGCGGCGTTTTGCTGTCTGCTGTTCAAGCAGGGTAGATGGCGCCCAGTATGCGCAGGCCGCGGGCGCCGGTAACGCTGGGGCGGTTGGCGGCAATGCCTTCCATGCAGCAATGGGCCAGCCAGGCGAAGGCCATGGCTTCGACCCAGTCGGGGTCCACGCCATAGGCAGCGGTGCTGCTGACCCGAGTCTCGGGCAGTAGTGCCGCGAGGCGCTGCATCAGGGCGCTGTTGTGGGCGCCACCGCCACAGACCAGAAGCTCCTGGGTGTCGCTTTGTGCCGCTTGCAGCGACTGAACGATGGTCAGGGCGGTCAGTTCCAGCAGAGTGGCTTGCACATCTTCGGCGGGAAGCGGAGGGTGCTGCGCCAGCTGCCGTTGCAGCCACTGTAGATTGAATACCTCGCGCCCAGTGCTCTTCGGCCCCAGGGTGGCGAAGAACGGGTCGCTGAGCAGGGTTGTCAACAAGGCCTGGTCGAGTTGGCCGCTGGCGGCCCACTGACCGTTGCGGTCAAAGGTTTCTGCGCGTTGATCCTGTATCCAGGCATCGAGCAGCACATTGCCTGGGCCGCAATCGAAGCCGGTCACCGGCTTGTCTGTCTCGATCAGGCTCAGGTTGCTGAAGCCACCAATGTTCAGAACCGCGCGGCTTCCTGGGCGTCGCTCAAACAGGGCTTCGTGGAAGGCCGGGACCAGTGGTGCACCTTGGCCGCCGGCGGCTACATCGCGACTGCGAAAGTCACTGACGACGCTGATGCCGGTGAGTTCGGCGAGTAGTGCTGGATTGCCGATCTGCACAGTAAAACCACGGCTCGGTTCATGACGTACTGTCTGACCGTGACTGCCGATGGCGCGAATGTCCTGAGCCTGCAGTTGTTGCTGTTGCAGAAGGCTATGAATGCCCTGGGCCGCCAGCTTGACCCACTGCTGCTGGGCGATGGCGGAGCGGGCAATCTCGTCAGGGCCGCTGGCGCACAAGCTCAACAGCTCGGCGCGCAGGGTTTCTGGCATGGGGATGTAGTGGGTGGCGATCAATCTGATCGCCGGATCCTGCTCGATCAGGGCGATGTCCAGGCCATCCAGGCTGGTTCCGGACATGACTCCTATATAGAGCGCCATGATTCAGCGCTTGCTCGAGGCCAGCATCGTGGCCTTTTCCTGCTCCATTCGAGCCATCAGAGGCTGGCTCTGCTGGAGGAAGCGAGCACGTTCAGCCTTGGCAATCGGATCGGCCATTGGCAGCTTCTGGCCCAGCGGGTCTACGTGGACGCCGTTGACCTGAAACTCGTAATGCAAGTGTGGGCCGGTGGACAGGCCTGTGGTGCCGATATAGCCAATGACCTGACCCTGCTTCACCGAGCCGCCGGTCTTGACGCCTTTGGCGAAGCCTTGCATGTGGCCGTACAGCGTGCGGTAGGTATTGCCGTGCTGGATGATCACGGTGTTGCCGTAACCGCCGCGGCGACCTGCGAGCAGGACCTTGCCGTCGCCGGCCGCTTTGATGGGGGTGCCCCGTGGAGCGGCATAGTCGACGCCCTTGTGAGCGCGGATCTTGTTCAGGATCGGATGTTTACGCCCCATGGAGAAGCGTGAGCTGATGCGGGCAAAGTCCACTGGCGTACGGATAAACGCCTTGCGCATGCTGTTGCCGTCTGCGGTGTAGTAGCTGCTTGAGCCTTGTTTGTTGGTGTAGCGCACTGCGGTGTAGGTTTTGCCACGGTTGGTGAAGCGCGCGGAGAGGATATTGCCGGTCCCGACCACTTTGCCGTTGGCGACTTTCTGTTCGTAGATCACGTCAAACTCGTCACCCTGGCGAATGTCCTGAGCGAAGTCGATGTCGTAGCCGAAAATGCTCGCCATATCCATGGTCAGGCTATGGGACAGGCCGGCGCGGGCGGCGGACTGTGAAAGCGAACTGTTGATCACGCCGTGAACGTAGGCTGAGCGCACTACTGGCTTGGTGATCACTCGGTTGAAGGTAAAGCCTTTGGGGCCTTTGGTCAGCGTGATGGTTTCCAGGTCGCTGACTTTGGTGTGCAGGTTGTTCAGTTGGCCGTCTGGAGTCAGTTCGAACTCCAGTTTCTGGCCATGTTTGAGCTGGGAGAACTGCTTGGCTTGCTTGTCGCTGGCCAGTATTTCGTGCACCGAGGTAACGGGCAGGCCAACCTTTTCGAACAGAGTTGACAGGGTGTCGCCCTTGGTGACTGTGACTTCTCTATGACCCGGGGCTTTTGCTTCTTCCGCGACGGCAGGCGCAGGCGTGTTTTCTGCGGTTTCCGTGGTGTCTTCTGAGGTGTTTTCGATCTGTGCGAAAGGTGAGGCTACTGCTTCAGTTGTGGCTTGTTCCGTGGATGCAGCGTCTTGATCTTGTGTGAGTTGCTCGATCGGGCTTTCCAGATCAAGGCTCAATGTGGTTTTTTTGGCTTCAACATCACTGGAAGGGAATACCAGTAGAGCCAGACTTAGAAGGGCTGCTATGCCGCTTGCGGCGAGCAGGTGGCTCTTCGGATAAAGCGGTGGCGCTTTAGACGGTTCGGTGGTCATAGGTAATTTGACTTTGAAAAGATGAAATGGAAAAGATGAATGACATGATGAAGATGAAATAACTGTATAAAATATAACCAAATCATCTGTGACGCAAGCGCACGGACACTCTGTTCTCTGAATGCTCCCGTATGCCGGGCAAAACTTGTAATTAGTCCGTGATCTTGTATGGTTGGTTCCCTTTTGAATCTGAGCCTTGCGGGTCTGTTATGAAGTCGGTTGAAGAGCAGCTAGCGCTGATCAAGCGTGGTGCGGAAGAGTTGTTGGTCGAGTCCGAGTTGATCGAGAAGCTCAAGCGTGGCGTGCCGCTGCGTATCAAGGCCGGCTTCGATCCGACTGCGCCGGATTTGCACCTTGGGCATACCGTGCTTATCAACAAGCTGCGTCAGTTCCAGGATCTGGGTCACCAAGTGATCTTCCTGATTGGCGACTTTACCGGGATGATCGGTGATCCGAGCGGTAAGAGTGCCACTCGTCCGCCGCTGACTCGCGAGCAGGTTCTGGAAAATGCCGAGACCTATAAAAGCCAGGTCTTCAAGATTCTTGATCCAGCCAAGACTGAGGTGGCTTTCAACTCGACGTGGATGGACAAGATGGGGCCGGCGGACTTTATTCGTCTGACTTCCCAATACACCGTTGCGCGGATGCTTGAGCGCGATGACTTCGACAAGCGCTATTCAACTAATCAGCCGATTGCTATCCATGAGTTTTTGTATCCGCTTGTCCAGGGCTATGACTCGGTTGCGCTGCGTGCTGATGTCGAGCTGGGCGGTACCGACCAGAAGTTCAACCTGTTGATGGGGCGTGAACTGCAGCGCGGTTATGGTCAAGAGGCGCAGTGCATTCTGACCATGCCGTTGCTTGAGGGGTTGGATGGGGTCAAAAAGATGTCCAAGTCCTTGGGTAACTATGTAGGTATCCAGGAGGCGCCGGGGGTTATGTACGGCAAACTGGTTTCCATTCCTGATGCATTGATGTGGCGCTATTTTGAGCTGCTCAGCTTCCGCTCTATGGAAGAGATCGATGCGTTGCGCGCTGATGTCGAGGCGGGTGCGAATCCGCGTGATATCAAGATTAAGCTGGCTGAGGAAATCGTTGCGCGCTTCCATGGTGAAGAGGCGGCTGCAAGTGCGCATCGCGCTGCGGGCAATCGGATGAAAGATGGCGAGCTGCCTGAGGATCTGCCGGAGATCGAGCTGACCGCTGCTGAGGATATGCCGATTGCTGCTGTCCTTAATAAGGCCGGGCTGGTTAAGAACGCCGCAGTGGCGCGTGACCTTCTCGGTTCTGGTGGTGTGCGCGTGGATGGCGAAGTTGTTGATCGCTCCTATATATATGCATTGGGCGCGACGCATGTGTGCCAGGCAGGCAAGAAGGCGTTTGCGCGCATCACGCTTAAATCCGAATAAAGCAGAAAATAGGTGTTGACGGCGAATTATATGTCTC